>NZ_JBYFCJ010000011.1:0-207664 GCF_057652235.1 Arsenicibacter sp. R0_47
CCGTTCGACTTGCATGTATTAGGCCTGCCGCTAGCGTTCATCCTGAGCCAGGATCAAACTCTCCATCGTAAATAATTTGCGTAATCCGAAGATTACAATTTTCTAGCCAAATTTAGTGCTTATTACTGATATCAATACGTCAAAGAACTGGTTCCTTTTCAGGATGGCGGCTAACCGTTTGTTAGCCCGTTGTTGTTGATTGGGACTGCAAAGGTAGGGGCATTTTTTACGTTTGTCAATACCTCTGCCAAAAAAAAGTTAAATTTTTATTCGGCCTGTAAGAAAGGATATTCGTAACTAACTGGAGGAGAGAACGTTTCCTTAATTGTTCTTGCCGAAATCCACCGAAATAAATTTAACATTGATCCCGCTTTATCGTTCGTTCCGGATGCTCTGGCCCCTCCAAATGGTTGCTGACCCACTACAGCACCGGTTGGTTTGTCATTAATATAGAAGTTGCCGGCAGCGTTTTCGAGTGCTTTTGTGACCTTTTCTACAACATACCGGTCTTTCGCAAAGATTGACCCTGTCAATGCGTAAGGGGATGTAGTATTGATAATAGTCAGGACCTCATCAAATGCATTGTCATCATATACATACACTGATAGCACTGGTCCGAATATTTCTTCGCACATAGTCCGATAGGCAGGGTCCTCTACTTTTAAAACCGTTGGCTCTATGAAATAACCGATGCTGTCGTCATAATTTCCTCCTGCTACGACCGAAACGTCTTTACTTGCCCTGGCTTCGTCTATATAGGCGGCTATTTTCCGGAACGACCGTTCGTCAATGACAGCATTTATGAAATTGGAGAAATCTTCAGTACCGCCCATTTTAAGCGTTGCCAGCTGTGCCTGTAGTTTACTTTCTATTGCTGCCCACAGCGACTGCGGAATGTACGCTCTGGAAGCGGCTGAACACTTTTGCCCCTGATATTCGAAAGCCCCCCGCAATAAGCCGGTAACTACTTCATCAACACCAGCTGAATTATGGACTAAAACAAAGTCTTTTCCACCTGTTTCGCCAACTATCCGCGGGTAGGTTTTATACCGGTGAATATTTGCACCGATAGTTGACCAGATTTGCTGAAACACTTTTGTACTACCCGTAAAGTGAATTCCGGCAAAGTCAGGATGACTGAATATGATGTCACCGGCTACCGGACCATCTACATAGATAAGGTTGATTACACCGTCAGGCAATCCCGCTTTCTGTAATACTTCCATGATTACCTGAGCGGAATATACCTGTGTATAGGCGGGTTTCCACACAGCAACATTTCCCATCAAAGCAGCTGATGTAGGTAAATTCCCCGCAATAGCCGTAAAGTTGAATGGTGTCAATGCAAATACAAATCCTTCCAGCGGACGGTATTCAAGCCGGTTCCATATGCCGGGTGATGAATTTGGTTGTTCCTGGTAAATCTGCGTCATGTAGCTTACATTAAACCGCAGAAAATCGATCAGCTCACAGGCAGAGTCAATTTCGGCCTGGTATGCGTTTTTAGACTGCCCCAGCATGGTAGCAGCGTTAATCTTAGCACGATAGGGTCCGGCGATTAACTCAGCGGCTTTTAAAAAAATAGCCGCCCGGTTTTCCCACGATAAATTGGCCCAGCTTTCTCTGGCCGACAGTGCGGCATCAATTGCCTGATGGACATGCGTTGCGTCACCTTCATGAAAGTAACCGAGTGTATGTTGGTGATCGTGTGGTGGCGATAACCGGATTTTATTACCGGTAAATACCTGCTCACTGCCAATATACATCGGGATGTCAACTTCTGTTGCCCGCAACTCGTTGATCGCGCTCTTCAATGCTTCCCGTTCCGGTGAACCGGGGCGGTATTCTTTTACTTGCTCGTTTGCTGGCGTTGGAACTTTGCTGATTCCGTAAGACATAACTGAAGTGCTTTTTTTCTCAAATTTAGTACATCCTCTAACTTTTTCATTACTATGCTATGCCGCCGGCGCTACCTAATTACTTTTACAAGAGGGGCTTTTGGGTGATTTCCTGTAACTTGCCAGCGTTTTAGTCAATCATCATGCAGTTTTACAGTACGAATAATAACTCTTCAAGGGTTTCCACAAAACAAGCACTTTTCCACAGCATGCCTGTGGATAAAGGCCTTTATATGCCTGTTTCGATTCCTTATCAGGACATTTCATTCTTTGATAAGATTGCAGGTGGTTCACTTGCCGATGTAGGTTACGAAATTTGTAAGTCGCTTTTCGCGGGTGAAATAGCCGATGCTGACCTTCAGCAAATAACTCATCAGGCCTTTCCGTTTGAAACACCGGTTATCAATCTTACAGAAAAAAATCTGGGGGTTCTGGAGCTATTTCATGGTCCTTCTCTTGCTTTCAAGGATGTCGGAGCCCGTTTCATGGCTAGCTTAATGTCTTACTTTTCCGGTAAAACGGATAAGGAGGTCCATATTCTTGTTGCAACATCCGGCGACACCGGCGGAGCAGTTGCGATGGGCTTTCATAATGTTCCGGGCGTACGGGTTTCCATTTTATATCCTAATGGCCGTGTCAGCGATCTGCAGGAAAAACAGCTGACTACGTTAGGCGGCAATGTTCAGGCTTTTGAAGTCAAAGGCTCATTTGATGATTGTCAGGCAATTGTCAAGCAGGCGTTCCTCGATCCTACCCTGACCGACCGCGTTGCGCTTTCATCAGCCAATTCTATCAATATATTCCGGTTAATCCCGCAAAGTTTTTACTATGTGAGTGCTTACGGCCAGTCAAAGCACGTTGGTAAACCAATTGTATTTTCGACACCAAGCGGAAATTTCGGTAACCTCAGCGCCGGTGTTTTAGCGCAGCGTATGGGTTTGCCTGTACATCACTTTATCGCGGCAACAAACCTGAATCATGTTGTTCCTGATTATCTGCATACCGGAGCGTATCAGCCTAAAGAGTCTGTTGCCACCATCTCCAATGCAATGGATGTCGGTAGCCCAAGTAATTTTGTGCGTCTGACACACTTATACGGCGATCAGTTTGACAATGTTTCCCGGCAGGTTAAAGGTTATTATTTTGATGATGCTGCCACAGAAGCAGGCATGCAGCAAATCTATGCCCGATATGGTTATGTCGCCTGTCCGCATACTGCTATCGGCATTATGGGGGCTCAGGAAGACAAAAAGCAGACGAACGAAGACTTCTATCATATTGCTTTGGCTACAGCCCATCCTTCTAAATTTAAACCACTTGTTGAGCAAGTGTTAGGTATAGAGGTTGATGTTCCTGAACGTCTGGCTGTTTTATCAGCGAGGGAAAAAAAATCATTTTTGATTGATCCGGATTACGAAAGCTTTAGAGAAGCCTTTTCTGCTACTTTATAACAAAAAGGCCGGAGACTTACTCTCCGGCCTTTTTGTTAATTCAATACATCGCCCCGTAGTGCTCTGAACCGCTTTCTGGCTTCAGCCCCATAAATACTAGCCGGATAGTCAGTCAATAACTTCTGGTACAACGCCATCGCCGCAGCTTTGTCCTTTTTACGCTCTTCAATGATTTTTGCCTGCAGGAACAGAGCATCATCGCCAAGTATATCCTGCGCATACTGACTTAACAGTTGCTTCAGATCTTCCAGTCCCTCATCCGTTTTACCTTGTTTGAAATACGTATTGGCACGTAACCACAGGATTTCATCAGCAAGCATGTGATTCTGATACTTTTTCAACATTTCTGACAGGTTATCCACAGCTTCCTCTGTTTTGTTCTGAAATAACATCAGTTCAATAGCAGCATATTCACGAAGTGCCGTTTCATTGCTGTCCAGACCTGTGTTATCCAGAATCAGAAGACTCAGGGATCCAGCGTCATTTGCGATCTCCCGCGATGTAGCCAGTTTAAGGATGTCCAGAATGTCTTTTGCCACGGCAAAGTTTCCGCTATAGTAATGCAGTTTGGCATTTTTCAGCTTGGCCTCGTGCCCTAGTGGCTCTTCCTTCTGCGATTTTTCCACCTGTGCATAGAGCAGCGTTGCTTCCCACGGTTCTGCCTTCAGCAGATATACATCTCCCTTATCAATTTTACACCGGTCTATGAAGTTTTTATCGCCTTTGCTTAAGTTGATCGTCAGATCCAGGACGGTTAACGCCGTGTCTTTTTCGTCCAGGTAGTTCGCGTACAGATTAGCCGTACTTCGTAGTGCCTCCAATGTTTTAGCACTTGTACCTACCTCCTGAAGCATTTTCTGATAATCTGTAATCAGCTTACGTATTTCTGATTTATCCACAGGATACGTGTTTTTAACCTGCTCCTCCCGTGCATTAATGACCATCCGCCGGGCAAATGCATATAATTGCCCCTGTGGATAAGTCGTGGCTACATAGTCAAATGCATCGGCAGCCGTCTTATATTCTTTGTTGTTGAGCGCGATTACCCCTAAATCATAAACCCGGCTTCCGTTCAGCTTAAGCCGCTTATCAGTCGCTTTTTCCTGCAATAACGCCCTGCTGAATTTTTGTTTCTGAACGAAGTACCATGTCAACAGCTCGCTATGTCCAAGCTCCATGGGCTCCTGCTGTATCCGGCTATACAGGACTTTTTCCAGTAACTCTTCTTCTTTTGAATTAATAAGCCCCTGTAATCCGGCTAAGACGACTTCCTTTTTGTCAATCTGCCGGTTCAGTGAAATCAATTCATTGATCCATTTCTCCGTTTGACCCGCTCCCCGGTAAAGCTTCGATAGTTCTTCATTGTAGGCATTTGGGTTACCACTTTGCGTGCGGGCCATTTCAAGCGCTTTAATTGCCCACCGGCTTTCGCCGATGTCGTTAAATGCGATAGTTACCTGCTCCAGCTTTACCTGTGATTTTTTTGCCAGATCCAGGCCTGCCTGAAAATGCTTTTGCGTTTCGGTTGTGTCCCCCTGCTGATTATAGACCATTCCGGTCAGGACTTCAAAGATTGGTGCGTTTACTTCGTCGGAACGGGTTTGCTTCTTCAGGAATTTCAATGCCTCTTCGTCACGCTTTGTTTTCAACAAACTATTCACATAACGAAACCCGACCGGCCAGCTCGTTTTTTCTTTAAGCACCTTTGCGTATTCCACAGCTGCTTTTGCATACTCCTCTTTCTTGTAATACTCATTTGCCAGCTCATCCGACACAGACTGCCCTGCTGCTGCTCCACCCACAAGCATCAACAATCCTAACAGATTATTAACAACCCTATTTTTCATTTTATAAATATCTTTTTTAAATAACGTTATTATAAGATTTAGCTGTGTGGAAATGTGAATTACTTGACTATGCACACATTATACACATTTAACAAATAGTAATCAACATAGTTATCCCCTTTTTCCACGTAAGCTATCCACTTATAATTGCTTGTTTTTAAGTGAATTAACATGTTGTCCACATTTTGCCGGTTTTTTTATTAACAAATCCACCAGGTTAGAAGATCCACAATTGACCTATGCGTATAACGTGTGTCTTCTATGTTTATGAATTGTCGTTTTTCCCGACAGCCCAATGTGGATAAGTCAAAAAGTGAATATCTATAAAGTTATTCACATTCTGACCATGGTTAAGATTATAGTTATCCACGGTCAATCCGGAGTTATACACAGCCTTATCCACAGAAAATTTTCACTTTTTTTATTTTACATTGACCTTTTATCCAGAAACGCTAAATGAGTTCTCAGGCGTGGATAAGTAAAGGGCAGGCATCACAGCACACAGTTATGCCTTAATGACGGAATATGTAAATCACGCTGGAGTAATTACCGGACTTGCGGGCTGCCCTGTTAGATTTCATGCCTTGCCAGAAACTCTCAATCAGATTGGTACGGCCATCCCGATATTTAGTACTGAGCATGGCAATATAGAAGGAGTCAAAATACATTGGCCGCTGCTCTTTCAGGGTTAGGGCATGTTTAGCCATTAGCTGTTTAATCGTAGCGGGAGTGAAATGATGCAGGTGTCGTGGGACGTCATATGCTGCCCAGTGCTCTTTATAATAAACAGCATCTGCTGATGCATTATTTGGTACAGCTATGATTAACGTACCTTCCGGCTTCAACAATTGCTTTAACCGCGCGGCTGCCTGATCAAGCTCAGCAACGTGTTCCAGTACGTGCCACATCGTAATGACATCAAATTTCTGAGTTGAATCTAACTGCTGCAAGCTCTCCCCTACCCTACTGTTTAACCGCGCTGCTGCAACACTGCGGGCATCTGCATCAGGTTCAATTCCCTGAATAGTCCATCCGCTGTGTTGGCAGGCTTCTAAAAAACTGCCTGTTCCACATCCGATATCCAGAATGCTGCCTGTTCCTTTATTTAACTCGTGAATCAGATTTACTTTTCCTTTCAGGGTATACTGCCGGACTGTACGGTATAAAAAATTTATGAGTCCTTTGCTTTCGTCGTTGTGAGAAACATATTGTTCCGATTTGTAAAAACGGCCAATAGATTGTTGGTCTGGTCTTGGGTTGGTGAAACGAAAGTTGCACTGCGTGCATTCCTGAATGTCGAAATCTGTGTGGCTGACCAGATAATCTTTACAGGTAATAAAGTTGCGGAGTTTACCGGATCCGCAAACCGGACATGCCGTTAGGGTTTCTGTACTCATAAAAGGTTAAATCGATATGTTACAAAAATCCCCTGATAACAGGTGCTGTTCCCGTTATCAGGGGATTGTCAGTTTTAAAATTACCGGCCCATGTACACCAGAAGAATGGAAATATCAGATGGGCTGACACCACTTATCCGCATCGCCTGCCCGATAGTAGCCGGCCGCAAACGTTTCAATTTATCTCTTCCTTCAAACGACAAGGCGTGTATCCGGTCATAATCAAAAGCAGGATTGATTTCCAGTCCCTCCCATTTAGTGATCTTTTCCGCATTTAGCCTTTCACGGTTCAGATAGTCTTCGTATTTGATTTCAATTGCTACCTGTTCAACGGCCTTTTGTGGTACTTCGATATAACGTTCATTTTCCGGTAGCCATTTCAATAGCTCTGTTACATCATCGAATCCAATCTCCGGTCGTTTAATCAGTGTATACAACGGACTTTTTTCCCGGATTGCTGTACTGCTTTTTGTCGATAGCCAGTCATTGATTTCGTCGGGTTTAACTTTTGTTACTTTGATATCATCAATCAGATTGGCTACCAATGTACGTTTGTCCTGCAATTTCTGATAACGCTCTTCGCTGGCTAATCCGATAGCATACCCTTTTTCTGTTAGCCGGAGGTCTGCATTATCCTGCCGGAGAAGCGTTCGGTATTCTGCTCTCGACGTAAACATACGATAGGGCTCTTCTGTACCTTTTGTAATCAGGTCATCGATCAGTACACCGATATATCCTTCAGACCGGGAAATGGTAAACGGATCCTTTTCTGTTACGTTCTGATGCGCGTTGATACCGGCAATAAGTCCCTGGCAGGCTGCTTCTTCGTATCCGGTGGTTCCGTTTATCTGTCCTGCAAAGAAGAGATTGTGGACCAGTTTCGTTTCAAGTGTATTCGTTAATTGGGTTGGCGGGAAAAAATCATATTCGACTGCATAACCCGGACGAAACATTTTTACCTGTTCAAATCCGGCGATTTTACGCAATGCTTCATATTGAACATCTTCCGGCAGAGATGTTGAAAATCCATTCACATAAACTTCTACAGTATCCCAGCCTTCCGGTTCTACAAAAATCTGATGCCTGTCTTTATCGGCAAACCGATTGATTTTATCTTCTATAGACGGACAGTACCTTGGACCAAGGCCTTTGATGCGGCCTGTAAACATCGGCGATTTTTCAAAACCGGTTTTAAGTATATCATGCACCTGCTGATCTGTATACGTGATCCAGCAACTCCGCTGTTTTGTTAACGCAGGTGTATCCATATACGAAAACTTGTCAGGATTTTCATCTCCTTTCTGTTCCTCCATAGCTGCATAGTTGAGGCTGCGGCCGTCAACCCGCGGAGGTGTACCGGTTTTCATACGCCCTGATTCAAAACCAAGCGTAATCAATTGCTCGGTTAAACCAGTAGCTGATTTCTCCGCAGTCCTCCCACCCCCAAATACTTTTTCACCGATGAAAATCCGTCCGTTCAGGAATGTCCCGTTTGTCAGCACAACTGCTTTTGCGTGGAACGTAATGCCCATGCTCGTTTTTACACCTGTGACCTGTCCTTTGTCAACGAGTATTTCATTGACTGTATCCTGCCAGAAATCAACATTCACATTTTGTTCCAGTGCCATTCGCCATTCATTGGCAAACACCATACGGTCACTTTGACAACGCGGACTCCACATGGCCGGGCCTTTTGAGCGATTCAGCATTCTGAACTGAATCATGCTCTTATCACTTATGATACCTGACATACCACCCAGTGCGTCGACCTCCCGAACAATCTGCCCTTTAGCGACTCCCCCCATTGCAGGATTGCAGGACATCTGCGCTATGGTTTGCATATTCATTGTGATCAGCAATACCTTAGAGCCCATTGCGCCTGCTGCATGTGCTGCCTCACACCCTGCATGCCCTGCACCTACTACTATTATATCGTATGAAGCGAACATTTTTGCGAATTTTGTAAAATGTTTCACGTGGAAACTTTTGCAAAGTTGGTGAATTCGTGGAAAATAAAAGAACTTATGAGGAACAACAGGTATAAAAAAAAGGTGCCACACATAATGTAGCACCTTTTGAAAAAAGCTAATGATCAATTACTTAGATACTTTTTGCAAGTATTGATTAGCTTCCTTTTTATAGAAAGAATTGTAATTCGGAGTTACCGAACGTAACACTTCAACTTGTTTAACCTGTTGTTTATTCGTTAATGAGTCAAAAAACGGAGGCGTACTGCGTTTTGATGATTTTGCGGTCTCAGCCTGTCTTTTCGGATCCTCTTCCTGCTGCTTCAAGGCTTTCTCAGATTCCAGCAACCGAACCATGATTTCATTCTGACGATTGATTGTATTCTGATTGACACGCTTATTCACGAGATCTGTTTCCGTTTCATCCATCTTTTCCATTAACTCATTCACCTGCTTGTCCATCTGCTTACCCGCCTCAGTGCCTTTGTTCTTTTCCTGAAGCTGTTTCAGCATATTACGGATCATCGCCTGCTCAGCAGCTAAACGCGAAAGTTCTTCTGATAAAGCACGGCCCGATTGGCCACCTTGCTGAAGTTTCTGCATTCTGCCATTCAATTTCTTCTGCATCTCTCCCATGTCCCCATCCGGCTTCTGGCCTTTCTTACCTTTACCGCTAGCGCCCGGCATAGCCATTGCGTTCATCTGCTGCTGCATATTTTTCAACGCATCGCTCAGCATCAAGGATAGATTATTCATTGATGTCATGGCATACTGTTGCTTAGAGGCCGCCTGATTGAGCCGGCGTTCACGGATCTGAAGCACACTTTCATCCATATAGCCTTTCATATTATTAACCTCTCTGGTTACAAAAGACTGGATCTGGACCACACGGCTTGCTAATGCGTTCAAGCTATCTTCAATTACTTTAGCATCATCCTGTAATTTAAGCTGCTCCTGAGAGAGCTTAACAACGCGCGGATCCTGCAAGGTCATGCCTTTAAAATCCTTCATAATCCGCTCCTGTGAAAAAGACAGTGTAATCAGGTTTTCCAGAATATTGCGCAAATCATCAATGTTCTCCTGCGCTTCATCCATTTCCGCAGATTCCATTGCTTCCTGCATCTGTTGTTTCATCTTGCGCATAGCCTTCGCTGTCTTACTCTGCGATGATGATGCATTCTTGCTTTTCTTCTGATTCAACTGCTGCTTGGCATCCTGCATCTGTTGTTCGATGTTTTGCTGCTCATCCTGCTGTTGATCCGGCATTTTAAGGTTATCCTTCTCGGCTTGTTTCTGGATGTCTTTAAGTTGCTCCTGGAGTTTCTTAAAATCTTCCATTGCTTTTTCCTGATCTTTCTTCTGCTGTTCCAGATCAGTCTTTTCGTTGCCGTCCTGCTTATCCTGCTTGCCGTCTTTGTTGTCCTGTTTGCCGTCTTGGTTATCTTGTTTACCGTCCTGCTTATCCTGCTTACCGTCTTTGTTATTTTTTTCGTCTGCTTTATTGTTCTCCTGAGCTTCTTTCTCCTGTTGCTGAGCTTGTTTTTCAAGCTCTTCCATTGTGTTTGAGATTTTTTGCTCTAGCTGCATTTGCTTAAATAATTTGAGAGCACGCTCTAAATCCCGTTCCATGTTGCGTTCTTTGCGGCTCAGGCGATCCAGCATCTCTGATGCTTTATCATCCTGTTTGCGTTCAAGAAGCTGCTTCAGCTCATCATACAGCTTTTTTGATTCAGGATCTAACAGTTCATTAAAGAGCTTCTGCAACTGCTGCATTTTTTCCTGTAGCTGCTGATCTTTCTGGTTAAAGCGCTGTTGTGTATCATTCGTTTTCTGGAATTGCTCCTGCAACTGCTGAATTTCCTTCAACAACTCTTCCCGCTTTTGCAGTACTTCATTGAGTTGCTTTTTGTCCTGGAAGTCGGAAGTTTTCTTCGTCCTCAACCGGTCTTCCATCTGATTCAGCTCCTTTTTAATATTTTGCGTCTTACTGAGCGCTTCGTCAATCTGCTGTTCAGTCTTCTTCGCTGACTCATCAATTTGCTTTTGTACCTCGCTGTTAGACGGGATCGCAAAATTCAGCGGATTTGAACGCGCTGATTTCGGGCCGTTGACACCATCGTTATCCCAAACCTGAACGAAGTATTCAATCCGGTCTTCCTGTCCCAGCTGTAAACTATCAAGGTACCAGTTGTAAGAGTAATTCTGCGATGTTGTATTTCTGTTGACAGGAATGTCTTTTGAATACAAAGGCGAAAATTTACCTCCTTTCTGTATACGGTAATTGAGTTTAAGCTTTGTAAAGCCATAATCGTCCGAAATTAAACCTGACAGCGCTATGTAATTATACGTAACTGTATCCTGAACCCGCTCAATTGAGATTGTCGGAATACGATCAGGAATAACCTGGATATTGTATTGTATATTAGACGGTGTAGCGACTTCCTTATTTTTCAGAGAAACAGTATAAACCGCATTCTGCATAACGCGGCGTGAGATGGCAAACTCATTGGTCTCGGCTGATTTAGTCCAGGCGGTAATCGATTCTGAATTGAACCGCAAGCCTAGGGAGTCAGTATGGTCCGCCGTAAAATTCCAGTCAATAACAGTGCCTTGCGGTACCAGAAGATTACCAACGTTCGACAATTGTTCTGCTGGTTTGTTGAGGTAAGCCGGGTAAGTGAGCTTAACATCAAAATTGAGCACGGCCGGCCGGTCAATCAGCGATAATGTATATTGGTCTGAATTAAACCCGGATGCCTCCAGATGAAAATCCAGATCGCGCTGAACATTGTCAAACGTGTAATGGTAAAGTCCGTTCGTTTGTTCAAGTTTAAAGCGTGTACCATTGGCAACCAGGTAAACAGATTGGGGTAGGGCATCGCCGGTGAGCTTTACCGTCAGCGGAAAATCTTCATTACGGAAGGCTTTCATCGACTTATTCTGAATCACAAATTTAAACGGTGCTTCTTCGGCAAACTCTTTATTGTAGTTGACAATCCGTGCAGATGGTTTTGAAAAAAAAGCCGGATTCACCAGAAAAATAAAAAGAATTAACGCAAGCGGCGGAACGGCATATTTTAAAAACTGCCGGTTTTTATCAATCTGTATTGCGTTAGCAAAACGATTTATCAGCAGTTGCTGAGATCTTTGCTGTAAGCTGGCCTGAAGAAGATCACTTTCAGAAAGACTAATCCGGCGCAGCTGAAGTGTATTCAGCAGCTTATCGCCCACTTCAGGAAAAAAACGACCGATCTGAGCAGCGGCTTCATCATCCGTCAGTGATTTCCGGAGCCCGTAGAGGCTGAGCAACGGCTTTATGATAAAAAGGAAAAGGCTGACAAAAGTCGTCAGCACAAAGGAAAAGAATAAGACGCCACGCCCTGTTGAACTAAACCGCCCGACAAATTCGGCCGTGTTTATGAGCAGATATAAGGTACCTAAAATGGCAAAGAAGAATAAGCTTCCTTTTACCAGCTGATTTAAGTAAAAGCGTTTTTTATATTCTTCGATCCGTTGCAGCAGAATATTGTAAGACTCCATATAAAAAAACGGTTGTCAAAGGTGTATAGGTAAACAGGCTCAGATTAGCTGATGATGCTGGAAATAAGAAATAACATGCTCCTTTAGAAATGCCTCCTGCGCTAACAAGTCATTCAGCGGAAGTGGCTTTTGTAAGGAATATTGCGGCCACCCATCCAGATCAAATCCATCAAACTGATAATAGCCCTGAAGGCTCAGAACACTACAGATAGCAATATGAAGCAAATCTTGTTTTTGTTCTTTGGAAAAACGTTTAGGTCCGCGGCCAAGCTCCTGCATGCCAATTAAAAATAAGACACCATTAAGATCAGCCGGACGCTTGCCGACAAATTTTTCCAGATGCCCTATCAAATCTTCCCAGTTTTCGTCTAATGAGTTAGCCGTCAGTTCGTGAGATGTATCCATAGACTCTCTAAGTTACAACATATAAGTCAATTAATAACGAATATTTTGTATGATTCGATTACTACGCCGGGTACTAATTGATTTTATTGATCTGCTTTTACCATGTTCCTGTCTTGCCTGTCAAAAGACGCTGGAAACAGGCGAAGCGTTGCTTTGTATTTCATGCCGGTTAAAATTACCCGAAACAAATCTGCATAGTACGCCTCTTGTTATAACCAAATTTACCGGAAAAGTGCCCGTCGATTTTTCAGTTTCCTATCTGTATTTTACTAAAGGAGGCATTGCACAAAAACTGATCCATCAGATCAAATACCGGGGAAAAAAGGAGACGGCCCGGCAGTTAGGATTCTGGTACGGAAACAGGCTGAAAGATGAGTCGGATCTGATACTGGAAACCGATTTACTGGTTGGGGTACCTTTGCACAAAAGCCGTTTAAAACAGCGGGGCTATAATCAGGCTGACTGGATTGCTGAAGGGCTTTCTGATGCGTTGAATATACCCTTTTCAACCAGCCTGCTCCAGCGCCATGCTTTTCAGGGATCTCAGACGAAAAAGAGTAAGGTAGAGCGCTGGGAAAACGTAAGAACTGTATTCTCGGTGACGGATAACAGCCGCCTTTCCGGAAAGCGGGTTATACTGGTGGATGATGTACTGACAACCGGGGCAACGCTGGAGGCCTGCGCTCAAACTCTGCTACAGGCAGGGTGTGCATCTGTTGCCGTAATTACTCTGGCAATAACAAAATAAAAAGCGGCTGTTCCGGATCAGAACAGCCGCTTCCTGTAAAAAAGAACTTAATTACTTGTTACGTCCCAGACCGATCATAGCGCAACGGAAGCCGATTGAGGCAGTTGCTGAATCCTGGTCAAGGAAACGACGCGTACCTGGTGATAACCAGTAAGCAACGTCATTCCACGAGCCGCCTTTATACACACGAAGTTTATCATTAATCAGTGACTCTTTCGTGTTATAGTTTTTGGCTTCGTCCAGATAACCATTCCGGCGGATTGGGTTCAAATCACTCACATCACTGAATGACAGCGGACGGTAAACGTCATATACCCACTCGTTTACGTTACCTGCCATGTTATAAAGACCAAAGTCGTTGGCCGGATATTCCCAGATTTCCTGGGTGATAATGGCGCCATCATTTGAGCGACCGGCGATACCGGCGTAGTCACCACGGCCACGCTTAAAGTTGGCTAACATCTGGCCTTGCTTACGCCCTTTCTTCGGATTTCGGATCGATGATCCATCCCATGGGTAAATACGCTGGTTAGCCTGATTTTCATCAACATACTGGGTGCCAATCATAGCCTTTGCTGCATATTCCCATTCTGCTTCTGTCGGCAGACGATATTCAGGAAGAATCAGGCCGCTTTCAATGCCCGGACGCGCAGGGGCAGATGAAGCCTCAGCAACAGCCGCCGCCGCTGCATCGTCTTTCTTAGACTTACGTTTCAGCGAGAATCCGCCGCCTTTTTTCTTAGTGCTGGTACCACCTTTAGCTAACTCTGTATTAACAGCATTTGTCCGCCATGCAGCATAGTCATTGGCCTGAACCCATGAAACACCAACAACAGGATAATAACGGAAAGCAGGGTAGCGTAAATATTGCGTTACATACGAGTCATTAAACGAGAGCGGATTAGCCCAGACTGTTGTATCGGGCAATGCCGCACGGACAACTTCCTCAGACGAGTCGCGCTTGAGCGCGTCAAGGTATTCTAAGTAGTGTACGTTTGCCATTTCTGTTTCATCCATGTAGAAGGACTGAACACTGACTGTCCGCTCGCGGTTGTCGCGGGTGTTCATTACATCCTCTTCCAAAGCACCCATTGTAAAACGGCCACCTTCGATGAAAACCAGGTTAGGCCCACCATTAGGCGCTTTGAACGATTTTACCTGAAATCCTTCTTTCTGGTTGTATGCTATACCCGTAGCCGTACTCTTCTTTCCTGGCTTCACGCTGGTCGGGTGTTTTTGTTTACTACAAGCTGCTAGTGCCAAGGTAGCCAGCAGGACATAAGCCGCTCGTTGCAAGTGATACGTTTTAATCATCGCTGTATCTGTGTAAGTCGGAATTGCAAAAGTATGTAATATTGATAACTAATCCGTTAATGCTGTCAGCACTTCATCCATTTGTATAACGGACGAAACATTGCTGTGTGTAAAAATAAGCCGGTTTTTCACGTCTTTCAGCGAACACCTGAGCGGATTCAGCTTGATGTAATCAATAACTTTGCCAAACTGCTCTGACTGAAAGAAACGTTCTGCTGTTCCGGAACCATTCTCGGAAGAAACGAAGTACCCCTTCAGGATATTATTCTTCAGTGTTAGTTTTTCGAGGTAAAGGCTTTCAGCTTTCCACCTAACGTTCACCATCTTAATCAGGTTTTCAACTTCTTCCGGCAGCGGGCCGAAACGATCTTCGACTTCCTTACGGAATGCTGCCAGCTCTTCCTTATTTTTGATATTATCTAACCGAGTATATAACGACAAACGTTCTGATATATTCGATACATATTTCTCCGGTATAACAACCTGTAAATCGGTTTCAATAACCGTATCCGGCACAGCCGCTTTGAACGGATTCGAATCCGGTAAAAATAGGTCTTTAAACTCGTTTTCGCGCAGTTCCTGTACGGCTTCGTCCAGAATCTTATGGTACATTTCGTAGCCCAGATCGTTAATGAAGCCGCTTTGTTCGGCACCCAGCAGGTTACCTGCCCCACGGATGTCAAGGTCACGCATCGCTATTTTGAAGCCCTCCCCTAAATCAGAAAAATCTTCCAGTGTTTGCAGCCGCTTACGGGCATCCGAGGTAAGAGACGACTGAGGAGGTGTCAGTAAATAACAGAACGCCTTGCGGTTTGAACGCCCTACCCTACCCCGCATCTGGTGGAGATCTGACATACCAAACATGTGTGCTGAATTAATCAGGATGGTATTGGCGTTGGGAATATCCAGCCCCGACTCAATAATATTAGTAGACACCAGAACGTCGTACTCGCCTTCAATAAAGCGGGTCATGACTTTTTCCAGCTTTTCGCCTTCCATCTGTCCGTGGGCCACACAAACACGGGCATCGGGCACCAGCCGCAAAATCAGATTACCGATTGACTCAATATCACCGACGCGGTTATGGACGAAAAATACCTGACCTCCCCGCCGCAGCTCATAGCTGATCGCATCACGAACAGTCGTTTCGCTGAAGGTATGCACTTCTGTGGTTACAGGCTGGCGGTTTGGCGGAGGGGTGGCAATAACGGATAAGTCGCGGGCACCCATCAATGAGAAATGCAATGTTCTCGGAATCGGCGTGGCGGTCAGCGTCAGGACATCTACTTCAACGCGCATTTCCTTAAGCCGGTCTTTGGTTTTAACACCAAATTTCTGCTCTTCATCAATAATAAGCAGGCCCAGGTCTTTGAACTTAATATCCTTATTTACAATACGGTGCGTGCCAATCAAAATGCCGATTTCACCGGCAGCCGTTCCTTTCAGAATATCTTTGATCTGACCGGTCGTCCGGAACCGGTTGATGTATTCAATCTTAACGGGAAAGTCAGACAAGCGCTCGGAGAACGTCCGGTAGTGCTGCATGGCCAGAATGGTAGTTGGCACCAGAACCGCAACCTGCTTATTGTCCGAAACAGCTTTAAATGCCGCGCGTATGGCTACTTCAGTCTTACCAAAACCAACGTCACCGCATACAAGCCGGTCCATCGGGTGAGGTTGTTCCATATCAACCTTTACATCCGCTGTAGCTTTGGCCTGATCCGGTGTGTCTTCGTAGATAAAGGAAGATTCGAGCTCGGCCTGCAGAAAGCTGTCGCGGCTGAACGCATACCCGGGCGCCTGACGACGTTTTGAGTAGAGCGAGATAAGCTCCTTGGCAATGTCTTTGACCTGCTTCTTAACGCGTGATTTTTTGAGTTCCCATTCCTGAGAGCCCAGTTTGCTCATGGTTGGCGGTCCGCCCTCCTTGCCGCTATATTTGGCAATTTTATGCAAGCTGTGAATACTGACCAGCAACACATCATTATCGCGGTAAATCAGACGGATTGCTTCCTGCATCTTACCACCAACGTCTACTTTCTCCAGACCGGCAAACCGACCGATACCATGGTCAATATGAGTCACATAGTCACCAGCCTGTAGTGTTTTTAACTCTCTGAGTGTAAGTGCTTTTGATTTGGAGAATTTATCCTGAACGCGGTACTTGAAATAGCGGTCAAAAATCTGGTGATCAGTAAAGCAGGCTATTTTGAGGGATTCATCAATGAAGCCTTCACGGAGACCTATGTTCATCGGCTGAAATCTGACAAACGGATCCAGTTCTTCAAAAATCATCCGTAATCGTTCCAACTGCTTGAAAGACTCGGCTGCAATAATGTTGGTAAAGCCTTTCGATTGATTTTCAGCCAGGTTTTCGACAAGCCGTTTGAAATCCTTGTTAAAGGAAGGCTGGGCTTTAGCCTGATAGAGCTGTTTAGTTTCGGTTTTAAAGTAAAACTTACGCCCGAATTCAACCGTTGTAAACTGTTTAAGCTGATTCAACACTGAGCGGCGGGTCTCAAAAAGCTGATTAGGATCAGAAACGATCTTTACACCACCGCTACCGGCCACCACCGCTTCAAAGCTTTGCTCGGCTTTCTCAAAGCACTTATCCACAATGTCGAGCGTGAAATCCACATCTTTCAGCCAGACAACCGTATTTTCCGGTAAAAAGTCGAGGAAGGGTTCACGGCTTTCCTGAATCAGTTTAGTCTGAATGTTGGGAATAATGTTGATAAAGTCGACGTTGGTTGTGGATAACTGCGTTTCAGGGCTGAAAAAGCGGATGCTTTCCACTTCATCGTCAAATAAATCAATGCGGACCGGAAATTCGGAGGCAAAGGAAAACACGTCGATGATCCCGCCCCGCAGTGAAAACTGGCCGGCTTCGTAGACAAAATCTGTTTTCTCGAATTCGTAGTCCTGCAACAGTTCTGATACAAAGTTAGTATCAAGCCGGTCGCCAACACGGATGGTTAAGGTATTTGCCTGAAGTGAACGCTTGTTAATTACTTTTTCCGACAAGGCCTCCGGATACGTAACAATAAACAGGTTTTTGGTGGCTGTTGAGTTAAGCTTATTCAGGACTTCGGCCCGCATCAACACATTTGCATTTTCAACTTCTTCGTATTGATAGGGCTTTTTATAGGACATCGGAAAAAGCAACACATCCTTCCCCGTCAGGTTCTGTAAGTCGTTATAAAAATAAGCAGCTTCGTCACGGTCATTTAAAATAAACAGCTGACTGCCAGTTGTCAGGTTGCCGATTGCCGAGGCCAGAACAGCATCAATACTACCAACTAAGCCCTTTATCTGTAACCGCATAGGCTCTCCGGCACGATGTAGCAGCGGTTCGGCAAGGAGCTGAATAAAGCTGTCGTCGGAATAAAGCCCGATTAATTCTTCCGGTTTCAAAATACCTTTGGTTAATGTGATAACGAACGCACCAAAAGCCGCGGAGACCTGATCTACGCGGCAAAAAGTTAACCTATATTACAGAGAAATGTTGTTCAGAACAGATTCCCCTGAATCACTTGCGGTTGTAAAGTTGGTTCTTTTAGGGATAGGCCACAATGTTTGTTCAGCCCGCGCACCCAGTACCGGATCAGTTCCGGGGCGGTATCGTTGTCATCGCCACCTCCGTGAACAAAGATATAGGCCGTCTGCAATCCCTTGTCAAACCATGTCTTTAACCGCTGAATCCACGCATCAGTTCGCGAATAATCAGATTCATGCCCTTCATTGGCAATGAAACGCAGCGTGAGGACCGGACTGCTCAGACCCATGTGCAGCACGTCGCGCCGACCGGCAACATCGGTAATGACAACATGCCGGTGTAAACCATGTAGTTTTTCGAGCGTTGACTGCCAGATTTCCGTGTGTTTAAACCAGTCGGGATGCCTGAATTCGACCGCGACATTCAGTTCATCGGGCAGATGCTTCAGGTAATTAGCCAGTACCGGCCATTTTTCCGGCGAAAAAGCCGGTGGCAACTGCAGGAAAGACATGCCCAGAAACTGTTCGAGCGCAAGAATGGCATTAACAAATTCTTCGGTGATAAATTCCGTCGCGAGCAGCATACGTTCATGGCTGATCGACTGCGGAAATTTAGGGCAAAACGTGAATCCGGACCGGAAAGGCGACGTACCGGCTTCTGTTTTCCATTTCTCAAGCATGCCTTCCGTCGGAATCTGGTAATGGGTGAGATTCAGCTCAATGGTATTAAACTGCTGCACATAATGGTGTAAAAAATCCTTCTCTTTAGCGGTAGAAGGATAAATTTTACCAACGTATTGCTTGTTTGCCCAGACCGGACCTCCGATGAAAACCTCAGGATGACCGGCCCGTTCGACTGCTGTCCATATCCTGGTATTAAATGCCGGATCGGGCGGAAGTATGGGGCTTACAGCGTCCAGATTGGTGGTTTTTCCAAATTCCATATCGGCGAAGAAGTTACTGGTTCTTTGGTGTAACAACAATCCATAACTGAAAAAGTTGAAATTAGTTGTTTCTCAGCACGATAACCTCTATATTTGCACTCCCGTTTTTGGGCGGGGACGGATTGCTCTTAGCAATTAATTCGAAATCAACCAATTATCAATACAAACAGTGAATACACTCAGTTATAAAACCATCTCCGCTAACAAAGAGACGGTGCAAAAAGACTGGGTTGTGATTGACGCAGAAGGACAAGTGCTGGGTCGGCTGGCCAGCCAGGTTGCCTTCATGATTCGCGGCAAACACAAGCCGAATTTTACACCACACGTTGACTGCGGAGACAACGTGATCATTATCAATGCTGACAAGATTCGTCTGACCGGCAAGAAACTGACAGACAAAGTGTACGTACGTCACACTGGCTACCCTGGTGGTCAGCGTTTTGCGACGCCGCGCCTGCTGTTGGAAAAACATCCGGAGCGTGTTCTTGAGCACGCCATCCGTGGCATGTTGCCTAAAAACCGTTTAGGCCGCCGGTTGTTCACAAACCTGTATGTTTATGCTGGTGGCGAACACCCGCATGCAGCTCAGCAACCTAAAGAAATTAAATTCTAACAGGCGCAAAACACATGGAAAGAATTAATGCCATTGGCCGCCGGAAAACAGCCGTGTCACGTGTATACATGACAGCTGGTAACGGAGCCATCACGGTAAACGGGAAAGACTACAAACAGTATTTCCCATCAGAAGTTCTGCAGATCATCACCAACCAGCCGTTTGCTACAGTTAACGGTATGGGCGCTTACGACGTGAAAGTAAACGTTCGTGGCGGTGGTGTTACCGGTCAGGCTGAAGCCACTCGTATGGCAATCTCACGGGCTCTGTGCGAAGTAAACGCTGAGTTCCGTCCTGCCCTGAAGAAAGAAGGCTTCCTGACACGGGATTCACGTATGGTTGAACGGAAAAAATACGGTCGTGCCAAGGCTCGCCGGCGGTTCCAGTTCTCTAAACGTTAATCACCGGAATGGGCAAACGGTCTCATTCTCGGGCCGGATTATTCTGCTCATTCTGAATTAATTATTTTAAAGTCGTCCAGACTGCCCTTAGATGTTGCCGACGGGCGGTGCTGCGTAACCAAATTTCAAAAAATCAATTTCACTAACAGAAAATGGCACAAGTGGAATATAAAGACCTACTCGACGCTGGTGTGCACTTCGGTCACCTTACGCGTAAGTGGGATCCTCGTATGGCTCCGTACATCTTCATGGAGAAGAACGGTATCCATATCATTGACTTGAATAAAACTCTCGCGAGCCTGCAGGAAGCTCAGAATGCTATCCGTGGTATTGTTCGTTCGGGCCGTAAAGTGATGTTTGTGGCTACGAAAAAGCAAGCTCAGGAGATCGTTGCTGAAGAAGCACGTCGTCTGAAAATGCCATTCGTTACGGATCGCTGGTTAGGTGGTATGCTGACTAACTTCGCGACGATCCGCAAGTCGTTGAAGAAGTTGCAGACTATTGAGAAAATGTTGAAAGATGAAGCAACGGCAGGTAACATTGCCAAGCGCGAACTTTTAACGCTGACTCGCGAAAAAGATAAGCTGGAGCGTGTATTGGGCGGTATTACTGACCTGACTCGTTTACCGGCAGCACTGTTTATTGTTGACGTGAAGCGGGAACATATTGCTGTTGCAGAAGCTAAGCGCCTGGGCATCCCGGTATTTGCAATGTGCGATACGAACTCGAATCCGGATATGGTTGATTTCCCGATCCCGGCTAACGACGATGCTTATAAGTCAATCGCTCTGATCACTCTTGCTATGGGTAAGGCTATCGAAGAAGGTCTTATGGAACGTAAGCAGGATAAAGACGATCAGCGTTTGCAGGAAGAAGAAGAAGCAAAGCGTGCTGAAGATGTTCGTCAAGCTGCTCAACCTGTAGCTGAAGCTTCTGAAGGTTCAGAACCTGTAGCTACTGAGCAGGGAGAATAATCTGAGTTTACCGGTAGTGTTTCGTTTTCTGTAAATGAACATTCTATCGTAAAACTTCTGAGAATAGCCCGTAGCCAGCCGCTATGGGCTATTCCATTATAATTTAAAGCCTATTGTTGGCTTATTGTTAATTTCGACAATTTATTTATTTATAAAACTTAATATGGCAATCACCGCAGCAGACGTTAACAAACTTCGGCAAGAAACCGGAGCCGGTATGATGGACTGTAAGAAGGCTCTGACCGAAGCAGACGGCGATTTCGAAAAAGCAAAAGAGATTCTGCGTAAGCAAGGTCAGAAAATCGCTGACAAGCGTGCTGACAATGCAACTGCAGAAGGTGCCGTTCTGGCACAGGTAAGCGAAGATGGTAAGAGCGGTATCGTTGTCGCTCTGGCTTGCGAAACTGAACCGGTTTCAAAAGTTGCCGACTTCCAGACACTGGCAAAAGCTACACTGGAATCAGCTGCTGCATCAGGCGCAACTACAAAAGACGCACTGTTAGCTGTTGCTCAGGCAGACGGCCGTACATTGCAGGATCACATCACGGATTTGATGGGTAAAATCGGTGAGAAAATCGATATCGTGTCGTTTGAAGTTGTTACAGCTGATCAGGTTGTAGCTTATATCCACTCAAACGGCAAATTAGGTGTACTGGTTGGCCTTGTTAATACAAACGGTACCGACGTTTCAGAAGTTGGCCGCGATGTAGCGATGCAGGTAGCTGCCATGAAGCCGGTTGCTATCGATAAAGACGGTGTTGATGCCAGCATCATCAGCCGCGAAATCGAAATCGGTAAAGAGCAGGCACGTGCTGAAGGTAAACCGGAAGCTATGCTGGAAAAAATTGCTATGGGTAAACTGAACAAATTCTACAAGGAAAATACCTTGTTAAATCAGGAATTTGTTAAGGATAACTCATTGACAATTGCTCAGTTACTTGACAAAACGACCAAAGGGCTGACAGTTTCTGTGTTTAAACGTGTTGCTATCGGTTAAGCCGGAACGACTCCCTTATAGTATTGAAAGCCCGGACTGCACAGCAGTCCGGGCTTTCTTTTTGGCGTATGAATATATGAAGTAGATAAATTTTTATATTTTTAATAATTCTGAAAAGAATACATAAGCATGGCGTTACTTTTTATATAAATTCTTGTCTTATAGGAGAACTTGTCCTATGAAAGCATACACTGACGAAGAACTCGTAAAATTGTACGTAGAGACACAGCGAAATCAATATTTCGAGGTCCTGTACAGCCGCTATTGTGATAAGGTTTATCGCAAGTGCTTATCATTTACTAAAGACCCTGCGCGGGCCGAAGATTTCACGCACGATATTTTTCTGAAGCTGATCGTCAAGTTAGGTGGCTTTAAGGAACAGTCGAGGTTTTCAACGTGGCTCTATTCAGTGACGTATAATCACTGTATGGACCATGTCAGAAGCAAGAAAAACGTAGAAGTCCTGGTAGATGACGATCATGAACATCTGCTGAATTTCAGCGATGATGACGATGAACTTGACTTTTCAGAAATGTCTATTCAGGGGTTACGGAAAGCTATGGAGAAAATGACAACTGAAGAACGGAGCCTGTTGATGCTCAAGTATCAGGATGATGTCACGATCCGTGATATGGCCGAAATCCTGAATCTTACCGATAGTGCTGTCAAAATGCGCCTGAAGCGTGCAAAAGACAAACTTAAAAAACGGTACCTGGAAAGCGTTGTGTTTGGAATTTTAGTAGCACTGAGATGGATTTCGGCTAAGTTTCCGGTACGATGGTTTTAAAATGATAGAAAACGTTTTTAAACAGCTCGAATCGGACGATAGCTGTCCTGCCCATTTGAAAACAGAAATCATTTCTGAAATAGATTTGATCAGAAATGCTTTGCAGGTAGTTGAGTTGTATGCCGGTGACCTCTTTGGCGTTTTATCTGCTTTGACGAATCCTCTGGAAGATTAATCACTCAAACGCCTGCGTAATGGATAAACTGCCTAATCTGACTGAAATTTTAATCAATACCTTCCGTACTTTGATTAATCAGTTTATCAATTTTGTCCCGAAACTGATTGGTGCCGGTGTTGTGCTGTTAATCGGTGTTTTGGTAGCCAGAGTAACGTCAATTGTTGTCAAAAATATACTAGGGCGTATTGGTTTTGATAAAATCGGTGACAAGCTGAATGAAATTGATTTTATCAAACAATTACAGACTGAAATCAAACTTAGTGAGCTAGTTGCTAAAGTACTGTATTACTTTATCTTGCTGGTATTCATTACTGCGGCAACCGAAACCTTAGGGGTTAAAGCCATTTCGGATATGGTCCTGTCGCTGGTAAATTTTATTCCCAAAGTTATTGCTGCGGCAATCATGCTTCAGATTGGCGTCCTGGTTGCTGATGCTATGAAAAAGGCAGTTGTATCGCTTTGCCAGACCTTTAAAATTGCGTCCGGTAAATTACTTGGCATGATTGTTTTTTTCTTTTTCCTGATTATTACTATTATCAGTTCACTTGGCCAGGCCGGAATTAATACGGAATTACTCGAATCCAGCTTTAATTTATTGATTGGCGGAATCATATTTGCTTTCGCTGCCGGATACGGCTACGCATCCAGGGATGTTATGGCAAATATTTTGTCATCATTCTACTCTAAAAATAAATTTCAGGAAGGCCAGACCATTCAGATTGATGATGTCAAAGGAGTAATTGTTAAAATGGACAATACATCAATTACCCTGCGGACTGATGTATCAACGTCCGTTTTTCCGCTTCAGGCACTCCAGTCAAAACGGGTTGATATATTTCCTGATCCACCAACGAACGTAACTGACCCGATTGCTTAAAATGAAACTTTTCTACCTGCCCATTACACTACTTACACTTGCTTTTACATCACTTGCCAACGCTCAGACTTCGCCCGTAGTAACGACTAATTTTGCTGATACAGTGAGCGTCAGAAAGGATACTACCTACTGGCAGAAGTCCTTTACTGGTGGTGTCAACTTTAACCAGGCATCCTTTAGTAACTGGGTCGGAGGCGGTGTCAATTCAGTTGCCCTGGGCATGGTTATGAATGCCCGTGCATTATATGAGAAAGGGCGTACCTCATGGGACAATACTGCAGACTTACAGCTTGGCTATGTGACGCAGCGTGGCGACACCCGGAAGGCAGCCGATCAGGTTTTCGTAAACTCTGTTTTAGGTCATAAAGTATCTAAGAAAATGGATATTTTCGGCTCGGGTACCTTCAATACCTTTTTTGCGCCTGGCTATCGGTATGACAAACTTCCCGGCGATCAGAAGCGCCTGTTAGTGTCTAATTTTCTGGCACCTGCACAGATCACCTTTGCATGGGGTGTAGCTTTCCGGCCTAATGACTGGTTTTCGCTTCGATTGAGCCCTTTCTCGCCCCGGTTTACCATCGTCAATGATCCGGATGTCCGGATTAAAGAAGTGAACGGCGTTTATGTAAAAGATCCGAATGTAGTTGCATATGGCGTGAATCCGGGTAAAACAACACGGATCGAGTGGCTGGCGCTGCAGTTACAGGCTGCAGTAAGTAAAAAGCTGGGTGAAAATGTGAGTATTAATGCCCGTTATCAGCTGTATGCCAACTATAAGCAACTGAATGCGATTGATCATCGTCTGGATGCTGTCCTGACAGCTAAAGTGAGTAAGTATTTAAGTACAACATTTGGTTTGATTTTACTGTACGATAAAGACTTTGCCACTAAACTTCAAATACAGCAAACGCTGGCTATAGGGCTCTCTTACAACATTAGTACGTTCCGAAAAAAATAGTGCCGAAGTTGTATACATATTTATAAGTGTATAACTTACAATCTATTCCATAGTAACTTAAAACCTTGAAAAACTATGCTTAAGGAGTTTCGTACATTCATGGCACAGGGTAATGTGCTTGATCTGGCCGTCGGTGTTATCATTGGTGCGGCTTTCGGAAAAATTGTGAATTCATTGGTTGAAGACGTTATTAATCCTATCCTGGGCCTGATCTTAGGTAAGGTTGATTTCAGCGAGTTAAAGGTTGTTCTGAAAGACGCCGCAGATGGCCAGGCCGAGGTTGCTATACGGTATGGTAATTTCCTGAACCAGGTGATTCAGTTTGTTATTCTGGCCTGGGTAATTTTCCTGATTGTAAAGGCCGCCAACAAAATGAGGCTCTCAAACTCGATGGACCCGAAATAATAGTATTAATTACTTCATGATAAAAGCCCCTTCTTTGCGATGGGGCTTTTTTATTTACATTAATTTTGGTGCGCATTTAGCATAAACAGCTATTTGGCGATTATTAATTCATCGGTGTACAGCATAGTCAGGTATGGAAAAGCAGAAATTAGTAATTCTGGGTGGCGGAGAAAGCGGAGTCGGTTCGGCCTTGCTGGGAAAAGCAAAAGGCTACAGCGTTTTTTTATCCGATCGGGGCCTGCTGAAAGATTCCTATAAGCTTACATTACAACAAGCCTCCATTGATTTTGAAGAAGGTACCCATACCAAAGACCGTATCCTGGAAGCTGATGTTGTGGTAAAAAGCCCGGGTATACCGGATACGGTACCACTGGTGGTTGAACTGCTGCAGGCAGGTGTTCCGGTTATATCCGAAATAGAATTTGCCGCCCGCTATACCCATGCCCGTCTGATTGGGATCACAGGCAGCAACGGAAAAACGACAACGACGCTGCTGACGTACCATCTTTTGAAGGAAGCAGGATTGAATGTAGGTTTAGCCGGTAATATCGGCGATAGCTTTGCGAAACAGGTGATCGATGATCAGTTCGATTATTACGTTCTTGAGCTGAGTAGTTTTCAACTGGACGGGATGTTTGAAACTCACCTGCATACCGCAGTTTTATTGAATATTACGCCTGATCACCTGGATCGGTATGGGTATAACTTCCGGAATTACGTGAATTCAAAATTCCGTATTCTGCAAAATATGTCCCCGAAAGATCACTTTATCTACTTTGAGGATAGTACGGTGATTACTGAAGGGCTGGCTGAGCGTTCTGTTGAGGTGAATACATTACCCGTTTCGCTGACAAAGGCGCTTACTACCGGCGGCTATATGGCCGGAGAGCAGTTACTTGCGTCAGCAGGTGGCAACCCAGTATCAATTGATCTAAAAACATTGCCGCTAAAGGGTAAACACAATGTTATTAATATGCTGGCGGCCTCTCTGGCAGCATTAACGGCCGGAGTAGCACCGGAGACGATTGCAGAAGGCTTGCTTAGCTTTAAAAATGCTGCACATCGTCTGGAACCGGTGGCAACAATTGACGGAGTTCAGTTCATCAATGACTCCAAAGCGACCAATGTTGATTCGGTGTATTATGCCCTTGAAAGCATGACTGCCCCAACAATCTGGATTGCAGGTGGCCAGGATAAGGGCAATGACTATAGCCAGCTTGACGAGCCGGTAAAACAAAAAGTAAAAGCACTGATTTGTCTGGGAAAAGATAACCGGAAACTCATCGATTATTATACCGGTAAAATTCCGCAGATTACAGAAACACAGGATATACATGACCTCATTAAGCAATCATTACTTTGGGCCGTACCCGGAGATGTTGTCCTGCTTTCTCCGGCTTGTGCGAGCTTTGATTTGTTTAAAAACTACGAAGATCGTGGTAATCAGTTTAAGGAAGCGGTTCTCAAGGCCGCAAATGAAGGTATAAATCAATAAAGGGTACTTGCAGCTTGTAAGCGAATAAACGTATGACGTTCTCAATCGGAGATTGGTTGAAATTTAACCTGAAGGGCGATCGCCAGATCTGGTGGATTGTACTGTTCCTGTCTATCATGAGTGTGCTGGTCGTATATAGTGCAACGGGGACGATTGCTTTTCAGAAAATGCAGGGTAATACAGAATCGTATCTGTTGAAGCATTCCGCACTGGTAATCCTGGGGCTGGTGTGTATGTACTTTGCTCATAAAGTCAACTATGTCTATTATGCAAGGCTGTCAAAGTTCGGGATGTGGCTATCGGTTCCGCTGCTTTTATGGGCTTATTTTAAAGGTGTAAATGCCAATGACGCCTCGCGCTGGATTACCATTCCGATCATTAATCAGACATTTCAGCCCTCGGATTTAGCCAAACTGGCGCTGATTGCCAACCTGGCGGCTATGCTGGCGAAACGGCAGCGGGTAAAATACGAACCTAAAGTACTGGTCAATATGATCGGCTGGATCGGAATTATCTGTGCGCTCATTATCCTGACCAATACCTCAACGGCCTTGCTGCTGGGCGCAACCTGTTTTCTGCTGATGTTTATCGGCCGTGTTCCGTTCACCTACCTGATGGGCATGGTCGCCTTTTGTATTGTGGTCGGCGGTATTGCGCTGGCTGTCGGTCAGCGTTTACCAACTGCGATCAACCGTGTGAAAACGTTTTTCGGCGAGACCAACAAGCGGATGAGCAAGGAGGAGAGTGCGGAAGCCAAACGACAGCTTTTTCAGAGCCATCAATCCTTTATCGCGCTGGCAAACGGCGGCATTCAAGGACAGGGTCCGGGACGCAGCCATCAGCGTAATACATTGCCTCACCCCTACTCCGATTTTATTTTTGCCATTATTGTTGAGGAATATGGCCTTTGGGGAGGGTTACTCACAGTAGCGGCCTACGTCTGGCTGCTGGCCCGCGGGATGAGGGCTATGCGGATAAGTACACGTCCTTTTGGCGGATTATTATCCGCAGGACTAACATTTAGTTTAGTTTTGCAGGCTATGGTAAATATGGCTGTAGCCGTCGGGTTAGTTCCGGTTACAGGACAGCCGCTCCCCCTGTTAAGTATGGGGGGAACGTCATTGATTTTCACCGGCATCGCAATCGGCATTGTGATCAGCGTGAGCCGTGATGAAGTGGATGAAAGTAAAATTTAAACAGCTGATTCAGCGACAAACCATAGCAAGCGCATGAGAGTAATCATAAGCGGAGGCGGTACCGGTGGTCATATTTATCCTGCCATTGCTATTGCCAACGAGCTGAAATACATTGACCCGTCAACGGAAATCCTGTTCGTCGGCGCCGAGGGGAAAATGGAGATGGAGAAAGTACCTAAAGCCGGATATTCGATTATAGGATTGCCGGTTGTAGGTATAAAGCGAGAATTGACAGTTACTAATCTGGTTTTCCCCGTCAAATTAGGAAGGAGTTTACTTAAAGCAAAGTCCATAGTCAGTGACTTCAAACCTGATGTCGTGGTCGGAGTCGGCGGTTATGCCAGCGGACCGGTACTACTCTCGGCATCATTAGCCGGTATTCCGACACTGATTCAGGAACAGAATTCATATGCCGGATTAACCAATAAGGCGCTGGCACGCTGGGCCAAACGGATTTGTGTCGCCTATCCTGGAATGGATGCGTTTTTCGCAGCGGGTAAAATCAAAGTAACCGGCAATCCGGTACGGAAAGATATTCAGTTTGCCGACCAGCAGCTTGATGCCGGCCGGCAGTTTTTTGGCCTTAGCGCGGATAAGCCAACGGTGCTGGTAATCGGCGGAAGCCAGGGCGCAAGAACCCTGAACGAAAGTATAGAACAGGGGTTATCTGCCTTTGTAAATGCCGGAATACAGGTACTCTGGCAAACCGGAACCGGTTTTATCGACCGGGCCCGCAAAGCAGTTACGGATGCGGGTACCAGTCTGATCAAGCCGTACGACTTTATCTATGAGATGGATAAAGCCTATGCGGTTGCGGATGTTGTCGTCTCAAGGGCTGGTGCTTTGTCGGTTTCAGAGCTGTGTCTGGTTGGCCGGCCAGCCATTCTGGTACCGTTGCCAACGGCAGCAGAAGATCATCAGACAAAAAATGCCATGAGTCTGGTTGAACTAAATGCGGCCCTGCTTGTCAAAGATCAAGTTGCGCGTACAGAACTGGTGACAGAAACAATTCAATTGCTGGGTAATAGTACCAAATGCGCTGAGTTAAAGAATAATATCAAGCAATTAGGTAAACCAAACGCTGCACGCGAAATTGCGGAGGAGGTAATCAAATTAGCCAAATGAGTCTGGATACAATTAAATACGTTTATTTCCTTGGAATTGGCGGGATCGGGATGAGTGCCTTAGCCCGTTGGTTTGGTATTAACGGCTTCGAAGTTGCCGGGTATGACCGGACGCCGACCGCCTTAACAAAAACCTTGCAGGAAGAACGAATGTCGATTCACTTCGAGGATGACATTACGTTAATTCCTGCTCATTTTCTGGCAAACCCTGACGAAACGCTGGTAATTTACACGCCTGCTATTCCGAAAACACATCAGGAACTGATCTATTTAACCGCAAACGGATTTACGCTGCAAAAGCGGTCGCAGGTGCTGGGTTTGCTGGCTGGTCAGATGCGGACGGTAGGAATTGCCGGTACTCATGGCAAGACAACAACTTCGTCAATGGTCGCCCATATTCTTCAGGTTGCGCAGGTTAACAGTGCAGCTTTTCTGGGTGGTATTACCCAGAACTATGGCACGAATTTCTTATTGAATGAACCGACTGATGACCTGAAGTCTGTCGTTTGTGTAGTGGAGGCTGATGAGTTTGACCGATCTTTTCTGACCTTATATCCGAATATTGCGGTTGTTACATCGACTGATGCAGATCACCTGGATATCTACGGTAATGAAAACGCAGTTCTCGAATCATTCAGTGCTTATGTAAGCCAGATTGAGCCGGAAGGTATTCTGTTTCAGAAAAAAGGATTATCATTAAAAGATAAAACAAAGGCAACCGTTTATGAGTATTCCCTGCACGAAGAGGACTATACGAGCCGGAACCTGCGTATTGATAATGCGCGGTTTGTATTCGATTTAGTGTATCCTGGTGGTGTTATACCGGAGATCAGAATGATTGTGCCGGGATTTCATAATGTCGAAAATGCAATTGCGGCTGGTGCGGTTGCCCTTACATTGGGAGTGGCACCTGATACTGTCTGTGAGGCATTAAGTACCTATCGTGGAGTGAAAAGGCGGTTTGAATATATCATTCAGGACGGCCCGCACATACTGATCGACGATTATGCGCATCATCCGGCAGAAGTCGAAGCCTTTTTATCATCGGTAAAAGCCTTGTACCCCGACAAGCAACTGACGGCTGTTTTTCAGCCCCACTTATTTTCGAGAACAAGGGATTTTGCCGTGGATTTTGCCCGAAGCCTGTCAATTGCCGACAGCGTATTTTTACTGGATATTTATCCTGCGCGGGAATTACCAATTGAAGGCGTTACATCTGCTATTATCTTTGCTGAAATTACCGCAGAGACAAAACAACTATGTGGTAAAAATGAGTTGTTAACGATCATAAAAGGTGAAAAGCCATCCCTTTTAGTGACTATAGGCGCGGGGGATATAGATCAAATGTTACCAGATCTAAAGGATATATTAACGAGCCAATAAATAAAAATATTGGACTCCTTACTTAGCTTATTTACAGATGTTTTCTACATTTAAGCTAAAACCAGGCTATTTGTTCACTTTAGCGGGATTAATTGCACTTTTTTTTCTGATCGCTTTTACGGAGATCAGGCAGGATCAGAAAGTCTGCAAATCGATTGTTATTGAATTTGCCGGCGAAAGTGCCAGACGGTTTATCACTAAACGTGACGTGATGGGCTACTTAACTAATCAGGGTACAGACCAGATTGTTGAGGAGCCATACAGTAGCATAGATTTTAGAAAACTGGAAAAACGGCTGCTGCAGCACGGGTTTATAGAAAAATGTCAGGTATCACGTGACCTTTTCGGAAATTTAATAGTCACTATAACTGAACCTGTACCGGTTGCGAGAGTTTTAACGTTTAACGGCAGCAACGGGTATATTGACGGTAACTATGTAAGCGAAGCCGGCAGTTTGTTTCCGGTTTCGATGAATTATACAGCCAGAGTACCGCTCTTGAAAGGAGCATACTTTAGCCGCAGAAGTGCGTTAAAGGATTCATTGAGTAAACCAGTATTAGATTTGCTGATTACACTCAAGGAGGATCCTTTTTGGCGTGCGTTAATAGCTGAAATATCGGTCGATGAGGCGCGTAACATCATTATGTGGCCTCAGTATGGCAACCAGCAGTTTGAACTGGGGCCGCCAACGAACGTTCCGATGAAGCTGGAAAAGCTGAAATTATTTTACAAACACGTTCTTTCGTTAAAGAATGCTGAAGGATATAAGCGGGTAAATGTTCAATACCGTAACCAAATTGTGTGCGAATGACAACGTTGATGGATGATAAGATCGTGGTAGGGCTCGACATCGGCAGCACAAAAATCTGTGCCGTTGCCGGGCGGATGGTTCGTCATAAAGATCACGCAACTCTTGAGGTTTTAGGTGTTGGTAGAGTGGAGTCGGAAGGAGTTGCAAAAGGGGCTGTCGTTAATATTAACAGAACTGTTGAAGCAATTAACCGGGCGATTGAAGAAGCCGGTAACCAGTCAGATATTGATATTGGTGCCGTCAACGTCGGCTTTAGCGGTAAGGATATTGAAGCCAAAAAACAAAACGGTAATATCACGCGGAGTTCCCCCGGTGACGAGGTGACCTCGCTGGATATTGATCACCTGTTAGGTGATATGTACCGGAATCCTGTTTCGCCCGGTAAAGAAATCGTGCACGTACTGCCGATGGACTTTACAGTTGATAACGAACCGGGCGTTGAAGATCCTGTCGGCCGGAATGGAGTAAAGTTAGGTGCTGAATTTCAGATAATTACGGCACCTGTAGCTGCCGCTATCAATGTTCGTAAGTGCCTGGAAAGAGCTTCGGGTGGGCTACAGCGCGAGCAGATTCTGCTCTCACCGCTGGCCTCCGGAATGGCCGTACTGACAGAGGATGAAAAACGGGCAGGAGTTGCTCTGGTAGATATTGGCGGGGGAACAACCGATATCGCTATATATCACCGGAATGTGCTTCGGTTTGTATCCGTTCTGCCGTGGGCAGGCCGTAGCCTGACCGATGATATTGAGATGGGATGTAAAGTACTGCCTAACCAGGCTGAAATCCTGAAAACTAAATTCGGAACAGCCGATCCCACCGACTACAAGTTCAATGAGGTTGTTTCGGTGCCGGGGCTGGTAAACCGGCCGCCAAAGGATGTGTTGCTGAAAAACGTGTCAATTATTATTGAAGAGCGGCTGAAAGAACTGGCGGCCCTTATTCAGGCTGAAATTATCCGGGCAGGTTACGAACATAAACTACTCGGCGGAATTGTACTGACAGGCGGTACAGCCGCAACACCAGGCATTGAGCGGGTGTTCAACCGTGTTACAGGTATGGATATCCGCATCGGTTATCCGGATCAGCTGGAACGCAATTCCCGCGCTGACCTGGTCAGTGACCCGGCTTATGCGACGGCGTTAGGACTGGTATGGGCAGGCTTTAAGAAAGTTGACGAGCGGATCTCGTTTTTCAGTGATCCGGGCCGTATTGTTGTAGAGGAGCCGCCGCGGATTGTGACGCCAACTCCGAAACCTACACCAAAGGAAAAACCAAAAGAACCACCAAAGCGAGGGCTTTTTGGGGCGATACGCGATTTTTTGACGGGAGATAACTATAATCCGGACTCAGATCGCTACGAATAACAGTAGAAGAAATACAATGTCAAATGTTTGACAGAACATTAACACTTAAAATAAAAGGGTTACGCCTTTATTGATATATGCTGGATCACGGATATACATTTGACATCCCAAATGATAATCTCCCGATTATTAAGGTAATCGGAGTGGGGGGCGCTGGTAGCAACGCGGTTAAGCACATGGTCGAAATGGGCGTAGCTGACGTTGAATTTGCCATCTGTAATACAGACCGGCAGGCGCTTTTGAGCAGCCCTGTAAAGACACGGATTCAGCTGGGTCAGGGCCTTGGGGCCGGGACCGATGCTGAAGTCGGCCGAGAGTCGGCGCTGAGCAGCATTGAGGAACTACGGAATCTGTTGCGGGAGCCGATTAAAATGGTGTTTATCACGGCCGGTATGGGCGGTGGTACCGGTACCGGCGCTGCTCCTGTCATTGCCGAACTGGCCCGTGAAATGGGTTTGCTGACCGTTGCAGTCGTAACGGCACCAAATCGCTATGAAGGCCTTGATAAAAAAGAGCAGGCAATGAGGGGTATCGAGGCATTAAAGAAAAGCTGCGATACTGTTTTAGTTGTACTTAACGATAAACTTGCCGAACTTTATGGTAAGTTGCCTATGCGTAAGGCATTTGCCCATGCTGACAACGTATTGGCAACGGCCGTGAAAAGTATTGCCGAGATCATAACCACCCGTGGTGATATCAATGCGGACTTCATGGACGTGAAGAAGGTCCTTGAAAAAGCAGGGCAATCTGTAATGGGAGCGGCCGAAGCAGAAGGTGAAGACCGTGCATTACTGGCGATCCAGAATGCACTCAACTCGCCGTTGCTGAACGACCGTGACATTCGCGGGGCGAAACGGATTCTGTTGACGATTGCGTCAAGTGAAATCGAAGAGTATGAGGCAACTGTCGATGAGCAGGAAGTTATTGCCAATTACATCATTGAGAAAATCGGTTCTGAAGCCCGTATGTTTAAACTGGGTGCCATTTTTGATAAAAATCTGGGACCTAAACTGCGGGTGACGGTGATTGCGGCTGGTTTTGATACAAACGGTGATATAACTATCCCCGTTACACCGATAGTTGTTGAGCCGGAACCTGAGCCAGAGCCGGAACCTGTTGCAGAAGAAGAACTGGCAATCGCTGAACCGGTAGCTGCTCCGGTTATGATGCATGAGCCGGCACCGCTCGCACAGCAGCCGAAGCCGGTTAACGGGCATCCGGTTATTGAATTAGCCGGTACGAAGCAACCGGTAACCGATACAAACGGTGGTACAAGAATTTATGTACCACAGCCGTCGCCGAAAGGGAACGTTGCACCGCCGGAGCCTGTTCTGAGTGATGTATTTGTACCTGAAGATAAACAGGAGGCAAATGAACAGATTCAGCGTATGCTGGGTTTGTTTATTCAGGCGAAGGGCCGTTATCAGGATTTTGATATGGATACACCGGCTTATTTAAGACATAAGGCCGTGTTGCACGATATGATGCTCGTTCCGGATCATGAGTTGATCCGGATCCGGCTCAATGATTAATAAGATTAACGTAGCGGGTAAAACAGAGAGTAGCGGGTAACAGGAGCCGGGCGGTAAGCACTGGCTCCTGTTCTTTTTTAGCCTGGTCAGAAAGCAATAAACTGCTTCATCTGCGAATGCAGCAATTCGTTATACAGATCATGTTCCAGCCGGTTATCCTTCCAGTATGACCGGATCTGGGCTAGTTTTATCCGTAATGCCAGCGTATTAGACCCCAGGTAGCTGAAAATGTCATTCAGGTGGCTAAGCGCCAGCGCTCCTCCCTGGTGACCCGCAGAGAGCCCTACCAGCGCCATTTTTTTATTCGCCAGCCCGCTCGGATAACTCATACCGTCGATAAATGACTTCAATACGCCCGGAATAGAATTGTTGTATTCGGGAACGATAAACACCATTTTGTGCGCCTTCTCAACAACATCTTTAAAGCGGTTAAAGGCAGGGTTCTTACCCGTGTTTTCGTATAAGGCTGATGATGTAAAATCAGCAGGCAGGCCGCTGAGGTCCATAATCACGCTATCGGCGTGATAGGTAGTCAGCAGGCTATGGTAATAATCAGCAATTTGTCGGGAAAGTGAATTACGGCGGTTTGTTCCGACGATAATCAGAATGGTCTGATCCGTTATCGGATGACTGTCAAAATTGTCCATGTTTCAGTAAAGACCCCAATCTATGAATTAATCTGTACCTGACTTGTTACTTTTGCTGTGATAACAAGCCATTGTCGAATAAGTTCGGGAAATTCATGACGGCAGAACACGTTAAAGAAACAATTTTTGACCTGATGCAGCCGGAACGGGCTGTGCTTCTTGCCCGTTTTTTTAAAACAGGCTCCGGTCAGTATGGTGAAGGTGACCAGTTTCTGGGACTGACAATGCCTCAGCAGCGCCAGATTGCCTATCAGTTTGCGGATTTAGCATTCACTGAAGTGGAGAAACTTGTACAGGACGAATACCACGAATGCCGGATGGTAGGGCTGGTCATCTGGGTGAATCAGTTCCGCAGCCGGACAACGAGTTCGTATGGCAAAGAAGCGATTTATATGAGCTACCTCGAACACCGGCAGTTTATCAATAACTGGGATCTGGTTGATGTTACCTGCCCGACGATTGTGGGGGGCTATCTGCTTCAGAATGACCGGTCGGTACTGTATGAATTAGCCGCTGAAAATCACCTCTGGAGCCAGCGGATAGCGATGGTTTCAACGCTGACATTCATTCGCAAAGGGCAGTTTGCTGACACGTTTGCACTGGCTGAACAGTTATTGCCCCACCGGCATGACCTCATTCACAAAGCGGTTGGCTGGATGTTGCGTGAGGCGGGCAAAAAAGACGAACTGGCGCTGGAAGAGTTTCTGACCGATCATGTCCACCAGATGCCCCGCACAACTCTTCGCTATGCCATTGAGCGCTTCGAGCCGAAACGCCGGAAGGCCTTTCTGGAGATGTAGTTGTAATCAGTCTAAAATATAAAAAGCCCGGTACCAGCTTCCGTACCGGGCTTTTTTATAGAAAGTGTAACCGTCTATCGCTTCGCCTGTGACAGTAACGGCCGCTGTACCGGAGCCTGAAGCTGATAGGCGCGGATCGGCTGCTGATTGATGCCAAACAACAACGTATTGCCGACACGTAAAACACGCCGCACATCGCCCGTTAGCCGGAAACCAGCTTGTGTCTGCGGAATGGCCGCAAAACCGCCCCGCCCGTCGCCTTTGAGCAACACCCCGTAGTTCGCATCAGATCGGCCGAAGCGCAGCCGTACCTGATTGGTGTTACCACACAGCAGCAAATCTTTATGGCCGTCCTGATCGTAATCCAGCGGTGTAATCGTAAATACCGGTGATACCTGGGCTGCGAGCGGCAAGGGCTTCTCAGTCAGTTTACCGGCCGTACTGCTCATAAAGCAAACTGTCCGGAGCTCATTGGCGGTTAATTTCGAGGCGTCTTTCAGCTCGTCGCTGGTGAAAACATCGGTTAGTGTAGCATTCGAGTAGCTGTCGTAATTCGTAAACCGGTGGCGCAGCATACCAACCTGTTCAAGCAGCTCATCGCGGGTAGGGTGCGGATAGCTTTTGCCCTGAATGTAAAAGCACAGAATAGGGTCAACCTTGCCGTTTTTATCAAAGTCCTTGTAAATCAGCTCGGCAGGCTCCTTATCACTGGCCCGGCATTGGGCATTCATACCGTGGTTGCCCACAACCAGATCCGGCCGGCCGTCGCCGTTAAGGTCATCAACTTGCAGCGTATTCCACCAGCCCCGATATGGCTTGTCAAAATAGGTATTCGTCTGGTCAGTAAGCTGGTTGTTTGCCCAGCCGAGGACGGTCACCGGCATCCACTCTCCTACTAAAACCAGCTCGGCTTTGCGGTCATTGTTCAGATCCGTCCAGACAGCATCGGTAACCATGCCGATGCTTGCCAGCATTGGCGCCAGTTTGGCCGTCTGGTCGGTAAACTGCCCTTTGCCGTTATTGATCAGCAGGTAGCTGCGCGGTGTTTCCGGATAGCGGCCAGGCACCACCCGTCCGCCGACGAACAGGTCGGGCTTTCCATCGCCGTTTACGTCGGTGGCGCGGACGCAGCTTTTACTGGTAAGCATGGCCGGCAAGGCACCGGAGCTTGCCGTAAACTGTCCTTTCCCGTTATTTAGATACAGGTGGTCCTGTAGTTTTGGGTCATTAGGCTGGAGGGTGCCGTAGCCACCACTGCATACGTACAGATCAGGAAAGCCGTCGGCGTTGGCATCGAAGAAAAGCGCGTCCGTATCCTGTCCGCCTTTGTTGGCTTCAAACGCCGGTTGCGGTAGTTTCCGGAACTGATGATCCGGCTGCTGCATGTATAAACTGCCCGCCTGTCCGGCATTACCCCCCACGAAAACATCTTCCAGACCATCGCCGTTTACGTCGGCTTTGGTCATGGCAGGGCCGTTAAATGACTGGGCATTTACCAGCAGAATCTGCTGTTTAAAGTCGTTAGAAGGGTCGGCGGGATCGGTATAGGCCAGCGGTGATTTAATTTCGCCGAAGATTAGCTGTGGTCCTGCCGGCGTCTGATAAACAGTCTGTGCGTCTTTTTCCTGCAAAGTCAGCAACTGGTCGGCTTTTACGTTTTTGAGTACTTGCTGTTTCCCGCTGCCTGGCCAGACAATCCGCAGGGAGTCAATGGCCGGGTTACTGCCCAGACCGAGGTGCATCCGCGGCGAAACGCTGGACTGATAACCACGGATCGGCATCTGCTCAATGTATTGCTGTTTACCTGCCTGATAAGCCGTTACTTTCGCCCCGATACCCTGGGTATTGCCGCCCATACCCACCAGTTTGATGGACAGGTAGTGGTGTTTGCGCTCGCGGTTGGTTTCATTCTGGAAAACAAAGGCGGGCTGGTTGGTATTATTCACAATCAGGTCCAGATCACCGTCGTTGTCGAGGTCGGCGTAGGCGGCGCCTGTGCTGTTCGATGCCTGATTCAGGCCCCAGGCTTGTCCTACATTCTCGAAGCGAACCTGAGCGGATGAGTCGGCGCCCAGATTACGGAACATATAGTTGAGTACATTCGACGCTGGAATTTTATGGACCAGTTCCAGCACATCCTCGCGGCTGAAGTTGGCCGGACGGTTCTGCATGTAGTCGGTCATGTACTTCAGGAAGTCCTGATTGGTGTAATCGCGGACATAGCCATTGGAGATAAACAAGTCCTTCCAGCCGTCGTTATCGTAGTCGGCCAGCAAGGGCGACCAGCTCCAGTCGGTATTTGAAATGCCTGCCATCTGCCCTACTTCGGCAAATAAAGGCGTATTGCCGGGCTTTCCGGCCACCGGTTCTGTCCCGACGTTGAGTTGCAGCATGTTGCGCATATGCTGGTAATGGAATCCTGACGAAACGGCAAGGTTAAACTTGTCGTAGTTATCCGGTGCCATCAAGAGTTTCTGCCGCCGGTTATCTTCAGGAAGCATGTCAAGGGTAAAAATATCGGGCCGGGCGTCGTTATTTACGTCAGCTACGTCGTTACCCATCGAAAAATGCGACGTGTGCCGGATACTTGATTTTAACTGATTAGTAAACGTCGGGCCGTTGCCGCGGTCGTCGTGGTTATTGATGTAGAGGTAGTCAGGGATGGTGTAGTCGTTGGAAATATAGAAATCCGGCCAGCCGTCACCATTAAAATCCGATACACCCAGACCCAGACCGTAGCTCAGGACCGAGCTGCTGATGCCGGCTTTTTCGGTAACGTCATCAAAATGATTCCCCATATTCCGCAGCAACCGTACGCCGATTTCCGGATTGCTGCGCTGCATCAGGGCCGCGGTCGGCGCAGGGTCTAATACCGGCAATAAACGCGGGTTATGGTTAAGCATAAACAGGTCCAGATCGCCGTCACGGTCATAGTCGAAGAAGGTCGCCTGTGTGGTCTGGCCGGGCAGAGCCAGTCCCCATGCCATGGTCTGGTCCGAAAAGTGCGGCACGCCCTGTGCGTCGTTCCCGTCGTTTATAAAGAGCTGAGGTGTACGTTTGAAGGGAGGCATGCTGCCTGAATAACAGACAAATAAGTCAAGACGGCCATCGGCGTTGACATCGGCCATCGAAACGCCTGTACGCCAGGGACCTTCGCGGCCGGCAACACCCGCCGCACCGGTTATGTCAGCAAACTTCATCTGTCCCTTATTGAGATACAGCTGATTCGGGACCATGTTGCCGCTGAAGTAAATATCATCTAATCCGTCGTTGTTCAGATCGCCAACGGCAACCCCGCCCCCATTGTAGAAATATTCGTATATCAGCACATTGGTATTAACGCCTTCGGTCAGGTTGTTGGCGAAGGTAATACCGGTCTGTTCCGGCGATAAAGAGGTGAAAAGAGGCGATGTATTATCGGATGATTTATCGGCGGACTGACAACCAACCAGGCCCAGCGCAATGAGCAACAGGCCTGAACAAATACGGAGTTTCACAAATAATGAGCTTAGGGTATACTACTATTCAACAAAAATAGGGTGGTTGGAGCAGGCAAAAAAGTATGCCCGCTCCAACCACCCCATAATATACTATTATTAGTTGTATCCCGGGTTCTGAACTAACTTATTATTCCGGTTCACTTCGTCACGGCTGATCGGCAGGAAGTAGATTTTATCATCCCACTTCCGGTTTTCCTTGCCCGTGCCCAGATCCTGAACGCTGTAGCTATAGGTATAGTTGTCTTTGCTATACTTATAGGTGGTTACTGTTTTCCCCGCTTTGAGTTTACCGGTGATTACAATAATCTTCGCCTGTTTACCCAGTGCTGTCGGAGCGATCATCCAGCGGCGGACATCGTAAAAACGCTGATCTTCGAACAACATTTCGACGTTCCGTTCATTCTGATACCGGGTAACCAGCGCTGCGCCGGATTCTGTAATGGCCGGCATACCAACGCGGTAGCGTACCCGGTTGATCCATGTTTTGGCTTCGGCTTCTTCGCCCAGTGCCAGACAGGCTTCAGCGTAGTTCAGCACAACCTCGGTAAAACGGATCTGAATCGAAGGCACTTCCTGACGGATATTCATATCGACCAGGGCTGGATCCGGATCCATGAACTTCCGGATGCCATAGCCTGTCCACGTACCGTTCCAGTTTTCGATGGTACTGTTGCGGGTGTCCAGACCGGCATAAGGCGTGGTTGCCCCGCCACCGGTTCCGACTTCATAGAAGCCCATCTGAATCTGACCGGCCGGGTCAATACCGGCTCCGTCCGGCGTACGTGGTTTCCACTGCGCGCCGTCATACAGGATAGATGCGTAGAAACGAGGGTCACGATTTTCGTAAGGTGAGCTTGCGTGAGCCGGGTTGTTCCAGTCAAATTTAGTACCATCCATCATCTCATAGCTATCGACCAGCTGCTGGGTTGGCTGGCTGGATGTCCAGCCATGATAGCCGTTCGGCATGTTATTGCGCGGATACCACGAGCCCCAGTCATCAGGAGAAGCCCGGATGTAATACTTCAGGAAAATACCGTCGGTTTCACCGCCGTTGCGCGAGAGGTACAGGTTGATGTAATTCTGCTGACCGTCGGCGGCGGTTGTCGGACTGGTCATATTCAGTTTGTACCCGTACTTATTCAGATCCATAACCGCTTTAGCGGCGTCTTTGGCTTTCTGCCAGCGTGTTTTGCGGTCGCCGCTGGTGTAGCCCAGCAATTCAGGTTTACTGAAGCCGGCAATAATGCTTGATTTCGCTTTAGCCGTCGGAATGTCGTGCAGGTCGCTGGCAGCATAGAGCAGGACACGGGCTTTGAGCGCCATGGCGGCTCCCTGTGTGGCACGGCCGGCATCCAGCGTTTTCCCCTGAAGCAGTAAGGCAGCAGAGTCCAGATCACTGACAATCGCATTCACACATTCTTCGTAGGTATTACGAGCGATACCAAAGTCCGGATTATCCAGCGTATAGGCTGATTTAATGATCGGAACACCACCGTAGTAACGCACCAGCTGATTGTAATAATAACCACGCAGGAAATACATTTCGCCTTTCATGCGGTCAGAAACGGTCTTATTATCAAATTTAGGTTTCGCTAAATTAGCGAGGGCAATATTGGCGGCACGAATACGCTGGTACATGTTACTCCACTCCATCGTATTCTTGATATTACCTAAGTTTGACGGACTTACGTTGGCTTCGTTCACATCTTGTTTACCGAAGCTGTACAGCGCGTTGTCGGTCTGGCAGTCCATACTCATCTGATCCAGAATCCCGTCCCGGATTCCGTTATAGACGTCGTTAATAAAGGCTTCCGAAAGTGCCTGATCTCCCCAAACCGCATCGCCGGATACTTTGTCAAGCGGCTTTGTGTTCAGAAAGTCAGAGTTACAGGCGTTAAGGGTTACTGCTACGACCAGAAGCAACAAACAATAATTTATAATAATATTCTTCATAAGATTCAGATGGATCGTTTAGAAACTAACTGACAGGCCGGTATTTAACAGACGCGACTGCGGGTAGTACTGTGCACTGCCGCTGGTTGATTCCGGGTCGAAAAGGCCCTTCATTGTCGGTGAATACGTGAGCAGGTTCAGGCCGCTGACATAAACCCGCAGGTTATTCAGGCCAATCCGGCTGGATAAAGCGGTTGGCAGCGTATAACCAAATTCCAGGTTTTTCAGACGGATGTAGTCTGTGCTTTTCAGCCAGTAGGTATTGCCGTTTGAGAAGTACTGATTGCTCCGGTCAACAATACGCGGATCCTTGGTGCTTGGGTTGTCAACGGTCCAGCGGTGGTCATAGCTCCATTGCAGGAAGTTACCGATCGTACCTGATTCAGTCTGCAGGAAGATCTGTCCGCCGGTTGATGCCTGGAAGAGTAAGCTCAGGTCAAAGTTTTTCCAGCGCAGGTTGGCGTTAAGACCACCCTGGAAACGAGGCTGGTTGTTGCGGTCGGCCCGCACGCGGTCGTCACCATTGATTTTACCATCGCCGTTGATGTCTTTCAGGCGCATATCGCCGGGACGCAGTACGCTGGCACCTACACCGCTGTAATCTACCTTGTTGGCGTCAATGTCGGCCTGTGTCGAGAAGATACCGTCATACTGGTACATCAGTGTACCGTTTGCCTGATTCGGGTCGTTTACGTTGGTCGGAATCGGCTTGCCGGTTGACCGCTGCCATTCCGGAGCGCCCGGTGTTTCGTCCCAGAACGTAATCTGGTTTTTCGCGTAACCGCCATTCACGCTGACGCTATACTTCAGCTGGCCGGCCTGACCGTTGTAGCCCACCCGGAATTCATAGCCTTTGTTAGTCACCTTACCGATGTTGGTTGCCGGCAGGGTCATACCTGTTGTTTGCGGAATAGAAGCACTTTTCCGCCACAGGATGTTTGAGCGCTTGTTCTGGAATACGTCGAATTCGAAGAAAATCTTGCCGTTCAGCGCCGAGCCTTCCAGACCGATGTCTGAGTTGTTGGCCACTTCCCAGGTCAGGGTTGTATTCGGTACACCGTTTTCATACAGTGTCTGCGCTACCTGACCACCCATTACATAACCCCAGCTGGAGTTCACTACGTCGCCGTAGGCATAGGTTGGCAGGTAATCGTATTCACGCAGGGAGCCATTGAAATACACCTGATCGTTACCCAGCTGACCCCATGACGCCCGTAGTTTCAGTGAGCTGATAGCTGGTACGCTCTTCTTGAAGAAACTTTCTTCCGAGATACGCCAGCCGGCTGTTACGCCGGGGAAGAAGCCCCAGCGGCTGGCCGCAGGGAACATATACGAACCGTCATACCGCCACAGGAATTCGGCGAGGTACTTTTCTTTGTAGTTATAACCGGCCCGGCCGAAATAGCTCATCCGCGCGCGTTCCCAGGCGGCGGTTGTGTTGCTGTTTTTCTCGGCGTTACCACCCGCAAAGAGCTGATCAATGGCGGTTGACGCGAAATATTTACGATAAGCCGAGAAGCCGTTTGAGTTGGCGCGCTCCTGCGTAATACCGGCTAACAACGTGATGGCATGGTTACCCGCAAAGGTGTGATCGTAGGACAGGATGCCTGACAACAGTGAGTTGAACTGATCGTTTGTGTATTGATTCAGGGTTGCCTGCGCCGGACCTTTCGCTACTTTCTGCAGAATCGGCTGCTTGTTGGCATCGTATGAGGTATAATCCCAGCTGTATACATACCATGGTGTCTGCCAGGTTTTCCCCTGCTGGATGTATTTATCAAGGGCAACGCTGCCGGTAAACTTCAGGCCTGGTACCCATGGGTTGGTAATATTCACACTGGCGTTGCTCTGCACATAATACCGGGTATCTTTATTGTAGCCGGTTGCGCTGGTAGTCACCAGTACGGGCTGCTGACCGTTTTCGATGTCCGGAGCCGGCAGACCATTCGGCCAGAACGCAGGCTTATTCGGATAACCGCGCATCAGCATCCGGAAAATAGACCCGGCATCGACCGTTGGGAAAAAACGGTTTTCCTGACGACCTACTACGCCGACAACCGTATTGATGTATTTGTTGACTTTAGCGTCCAGATTGAGGCGGAAGTCATACTGCTTGTAGCCGGTTGCCGAGTTTTTGTAATACCCATCCTGATTCTGGTAGTTAGCCGAAGCGAGGTATTTGATATTTTCGCCGCCACCGACTAACTGCAGCGTGTGACGTGTCTGAGGCGACCATGTTTTCAGTGCTGCCCCAAACCAGTCGGTATTCGGGTGGCCCCACGGGTCTGAACCGTCCTGGAATTTTTTGATGTCATCCGGCGTAAAGGCCGCTTTAGCAATGGCGCCGTTGTCGGGGCGGGTATAGCTGCCTGTTGCCTTAAAGGCTGCGGATGCATCTTTCCAGTACTGCGACGGCAGGTTATAGAGGTTAATTTCGTTGTTCAGCTCAGCATATTGTGCCGCTGAAGCCATTTTCGGGATAACGGTTGGCTGCGAAAAGCCCTGGTTGAAGCTATATGAAATTTCTGGTTTTCCTGTCTTGCCGCGTTTAGTCGTCACGAGGATAACCCCGTTGGCTGCCCGTGAACCATAGATGGCTGCTGAGGCATCTTTCAGGACCGAAATGCTTTCGATATCGTTCGGGTTCAGGCGGTCAATACCACCGGCCCGTGCCGGAACACCGTCAATAACGATGAGCGCATCATTGTTCCCGAGCGTGTTTGAGCCACGGATCCGGATAGCCGATCCGTCATAACCAGGCTCACCGCTTGCATTGGTGGCAATAACGCCTGGCATCCGGCCGGCAATGGAGTTACTCAGGTTCACGGCCGGTGATTTTACGAGGTCACCGCCCTTGACGGTGGCTACCGCACCGGTTACGGTTTCCTTTTTCTGTTCGCCGTAACCAACCACCACTACTTCATTCAGCATCCGGTCATCAGATGCCAGCGTGACGTTGATTTCTGTCTGGCCATTCATCGGAATCTCCTGCGTAGTGAAGCCGATGAACGAGTAGACCAGCGTACCACTCCGGTTCGGTACATTCAGCGAGTAGGTACCTTGCGCTGACGAAATGGTGCCTACTGATGTGCCTTTAATGACAATACTTACCCCCGGCAGTGCGATTCCTTGTGCATCAACGACCTTACCGGAAATCTTCGTCTGCGCAAATGCCCCCACTGACGTAAGCAGCAAAAACAGAAACAGAGCGCGTGCCATGAGCCGTAATGAAGCCGGGGCATGTGAAGAGGCGCCATTTCTGCGGGTCGGCAAGACCCTCTGGCATGTACATGTTTTTTGCATAAGCTTTGTTTTGGTATTAATTAACTGGTACTGGGTATAAGAAACTGTTTTCAAGAGACTGGTATGGATGTCTTCAGATATGGTGTGCCGGATGTTGCACTTGCTGTCGGGTATTATCAGAGAAGGGATGTGTTGAAGAAGGAGGATAGATAGATTTAATTTGACTGAATTTGTTTCGCAGGGGTTATTGCAAATTTATGTTGGTATAACACAATTAGGCGAGGGGCTAAATGATCAATATAGGGGGGTAAAATGACCACTCCGGTAGCTTTTAAAAGAAATAAACGCACAGGCCGTTAACGATTTATTAGGTTCATAGTCAGTTACATTTATCCACTTGACGATTACTCACCATATATGGAAAAAATGTTTACTTGTAGGCTGATCGTTATTCTTTTCTTTTCAGGGCTGTATATATGTGGATTTGCCCAGACGGATCCGGTACAGTTCCGGTTTGAACACCTTACGGTTAATGAAGGATTGTCGCACAGCGATGCTATGGCAGTTGTTCAGGACCAGCAGGGGTTTATCTGGGTGGCTACCAATAAAGGCATTGACCGCTATGACGGCTACGAAATAAAACCCTATCTGCTGCCGATTGATAATGAAAACGGGCTTTCTAATAACCGTGTGCGGTCGCTGCATGTCAGTCCGGAAGGAACGTTATGGGCGGGTACGGAAGGCGGCGGCCTGAATGTTTATAACCTGAATCAGGACCGGTTTATGTGTTTACACATGAAACCCGGTACGTCAGGCAGCGACCTCCTGCAACTGGTAAACCAGTCTGAAATTGCGGCGCTGGCGGTGGATAACCAGGGACGTGTATGGGCCGGAACCAGGCAGCATGGGGTGTTTATTGTTCAGGCGGGTACGAACGGCGAGGTGCAGTGGATTAAGCAGATTAAACTGGCCACGCCCCGAAGCCGTTTTTGTGAAACCACGGATCTCATTATTGATAAGGCGGGCACGGTCTGGATTGCAGCGGCAAGAGACGGGCTTTTTACCATACCTGCCAGGCAGCCCGATGCAGTGGCCGGTGTAGTTACTGCATTTACCGGAAAATATGTACGGGCCCTGGCACCTGACCGGCGGAATGGCTTGTGGGTAGCGACCGATAGCCAGGTCATGTGGATGCCGGCCGGTACGCGGGCCAAACAGGTTGTTGATCCTTTTGTGTTGCCGCAGACGTTCCGCAGTATCGACTGTCTGCACCGGGATTCGTTCGGCCGGTTGTGGATTGGGACCAATTTCGGTTTATTGATGCTGCCGGTACAGGTGCAGGAAGGCAAAACGCCTCTTGTGACCGATAAAGTAACAACCTATTTGCCATTGGATACCGATCCGTTCAGTATTAACTCCGGCCGGATTCACTGCATTTTTGAAGACCGGTTTCAGGTGCTCTGGCTGGCGGCGTCGGCAGGCGGACTCAACAAAATTGATCTGCGCCAAAAGCCGTTCGGGCACCTGTCCCGCCAGCCAAGCCAGCAGCCTACGCTGGCCAATAATTACATCAATGCCTTGTATAAGGAAGATGCCAGAAACCTGCTCTGGATTGCTACCCGCAACGGAATTTCCAGCTACGACCTTACGCACAAGGTGTATCAGAATTATTTCAGCCGCCCGTTGCCGGGAAACGTGACCGGTATGGATGTTGCCTGCATTTTTCAGGATACTGACAGTACGCTGTGGTTTGGTACGCAGAATGACGGGTTGCTTGCGCTGCGCCGCCGGCATGGGCAGGTCCGGTTCACAACCTATAATCCGCAGGGTGATCTGTTTAAGGAAGTCGAAAGTATAGTCGAAGATAAATTTGGTACCATCTGGACCGCTACCTTTGATCATGGCCTGACGCGTCTGGATCATGAAGGCAAGGTGCTGGCGACCTATACCATGCAGAATAGCGGCTTGCCAACGGATCGCTTTACATTCTTACTCTATGATAAGCCCACAAATATTCTTTGGGCCAGTACGCAGAATGCCGGTGTGCTGAAACTGAAGGTATGGCCTGACAGAATTGAAGTACTCCGGCAGTTTAAGCATGATACGCATGATCCGGGCAGTTTACGGGTTAACTATGCCTGGCCCCTGCTCAAAGACCGGCATGGCGTTATCTGGGTTGGCACCATTGGCGGTGGTCTGCACTGGATTGTGACCGGCAAAGATGGCCGGGAAGTGGTCAGCCGATGCACGTCATGGCTGCCCGACAGCGATGTAGAGAGTATTCTGGAAGACAACGAAGGTAACCTCTGGCTGGGAAGCGAAGGCCTGATCCGCGTGAATACGGCCACACACCGGGTACTGCGGTATAATGTTGCCGACGGTATTCAGAGTAATTCGTTTAAAATCGGGGCGGCCTGCCGGGCCAGTGACGAAACGCTGTTTTTCGGGGGCATCAACGGCATTACCTTTCTGAAGCCCTGCCTGATTCAGTCGAACCCTTACCCGCCCTTTGTGCAGTTAACGGGGTTTGCCATTCAGAACCAGCCGGTTCATGTCGGGCAGGAAATTAACGGCAGGGTACTGGTCCGGGAGTCGCTTAACCACACGCAGGGGCTGGAGATCAAGGACAATGAAAATGACTTTTCCGTCTCATTTGTCGGCCTGAATTTTGCCAATCCCCAGAAAAACCATTACGCCTATCAGCTGGTCGGTTATAATGACAAATGGATTCCGCTTTCGGCCAACCAGCGCACGGTCAGTTTTACCAACTTACCGGCCGGTGATTACACCTTTCAGGTAAAAGCCGATAATGGTGAAGGCGTCTGGACACATAAGCCCGCTACACTGCAACTGACGATTTTGCCGCCCTGGTGGAAAACATGGGTGGCCTACGCAATTTACACCCTGGTGCTGATCACCGTTTTGCTGCTGGCCCGGCATATTCTGCTGCGGCAGCAGGCACTGGAAAATAAGGTGGCTTTCGAACATTTTCAGTACGAAAAAGAAAAAGAGCTAAGCCACCTCAAACTGGAGTTTTTTACCCACGTATCGCACGAAATCCGTACGCCACTGACGCTGATTCTGGGGCCGATGGAAGAACTCGCGGCATCGGCCTGGAAATTCAACGGCATGAAAGATAAGGTGCTGCTCGTTCACCAGCAGACCCGCCGGTTGCTGTCGCTTATTAACCAGCTACTGGACTTCCGTAAGATGGAGTCGCAGCAGATCACCTTGCAGGCCTCGCAGCATGATATTATTCCGTTTGTGACAGAGCTGTTTCTGATGTTTCAGCTGAAAGCAGAAGAACAGCGGCTGCACTATACGATTGATGTTCCGCCGGCTATTGTGCCTGTATATTTTGACCGGAACAAACTTGAGGTGGCCATCATCAATGTGCTGTCGAATGCACTCAAATACACACCGGCAGAACGGGGCGTACACCTGCGGGTGGTTGCCGTCGGAGATCCGTCGCAGGATGCCCGTTATGACGAGCAGCGTAAACTACAGACCAATTTTCTGGAAATCGTGATTGTGGACGAAGGAGTTGGTATAAAACCGGAAGAGCTGGAAAAAGTCTTTGATGTATATTATCAGGCCTCGCACTCGGCCTCGATGCGGGTGGTCGGGACCGGTATCGGGCTCTCGCTGGTAAAGCAGTTTATTGAGCGGCATGGCGGCGAGGTGCAGCTTACGAGCCGGATCAACGCCGGCACTACGTTTACCATACGCCTCCCCTTCGGGAAGCAGCACCTGACACCGGCTGATTTACTGACGCAGGAAGCGTATCCGTCGCCGGCGGCGCTTGTACCGTCCGATCACGCGTTTATCGTGGACCCATCGGTGCTGATGCCGGCTAGCCTGCGCCTGCTGATTGTCGAAGATAACAGCGATGTCAGGGAGTATATTACGCAGCTGTTTGCGGCAAAATTTGACGTACATACCGCCGCCGATGGCCTGGAAGGCTGGGAGAAAGCTACCCGGCTTGTACCGGATCTGATCATCAGCGACATCATGATGCCGCAAAGCGACGGCCTTGAGTTGTGTAAGAAAGTAAAACAAGACCCTAAAACCATGCATATCCCAGTGCTGCTGCTGACGGCGCGGGCGGCGGTTATTCATGAGATTGAAGGGCTGGAGCTGGGGGCCGATGAATATATAAGCAAGCCGTTTAACCCCGATGTGCTGACCGCCAAAGTCAATACGCTGGTGTATAACCGCTTAAAAATCCGGCAGTATTATCAGCAGAAAATATTGCTGGAACCCACCGACATCAGCATTCCGGACGGCGACAGGGTGTTTCTGGAAACAGCCATGGCTATTGTCGAAAAGAATCTGATGGAGCCTGATTTTTCAGTCCAGGAGCTGGTAAAGGCCATGGCCATGAGCCGGTCGGTTTTTTACCGGAAAATCAAGAGCATTACCGGGCAATCAGTTGTAGAATTTATTAACGATATCCGGATGAGACGGGCCGCTAAATTGCTCATCTCCAGCCAGCTCAGGGTGTTTGAGGTATGTACGCTGGTAGGGCTTGAAGACCTGAAATATTTCCGTAAGGCTTTTCAGCAGGTACATGGCGTATCGCCTTCGGAATACGCCAGAAAACACCGGGCCGAAAAAGAGATGCAGGATGCTGAGCCATCTTAACAATGAAGGCAGCACCCTGCTTCTTTTATTTTTTCCCGTCTGCCACCGCCGTTGTTGTCTGCATAAACGCAGCAATGCGGGCTTCGCTGAGACCCCCGATAAACTCAACGCCCGGCATGGCCTGTTTCGCTTCGGCCAGCCCCTTTTCAGTCACGCCGGTCTGCCATATATAGACGGTACGCAGGCTTTTGATACCTGCCAGTTGTTTCAGGCCGGCATCGGTGATTTTGGTACCATACAGGTTCAGGTATTCCAGATAAGGTAAGGCCGTAAGTTGCTTCAGGCCGGCATCAGTTACGGCCGTTTGTTCCAGGTGCAGTTTCTGGAGGTTTTTCAGCTGCGCAACCTGAGAAAGTGCCGCATCCGTAATTTTGGTGTCTCCCAGTTTCAGCCAGACAATCTGTTCGGCGGCTTTGCTCAGGCTGGCCGCCTGCTGATCGGTAAAGCTACGGTTGTTAACCGCACTGACTTCCAGCTGATTCTGCTCTTTCGATAAGGGCATCACCAGTAAGCCTTGTTTTTTCAGCTCATCCAGGGCAGAAGCGCCGGCCGGTGACAGTTTCATGCTTAAGACCGGTGATTCCGGTATGGATGGTTTGGCTGTGGGGCTGGCCGACGGGCTGCCGCCAGAACCCAGAGATGCCAGTGCAGGCTTCACCGCATCGGTCATGGTCAGGTCCGCTACTTTTTTGTCAAACGGCGCGCCCTGGTCAATCCACCAGGTCAGGATCGCTACCTGACTGTCGGTAAGCTGGGTTTTGCCTTTAGGCGGCATGTGGTTGTCGTCCTCAAGCGGTAACAGACAACGTTTTATCAGCTCGCTTTCGCCGCCTTTTCCGGCCACGAATACCGGACCATCCTCACCACCTTTGCGCAGCATGGCCGGTGTATCCAGCCGGAGGTCACCTTTCGATTTTTCCGGATTATGACACTGTACGCAACGGCTTTTCAGAATCGGATTCACGATCTGATCGTATACCAGCGCCTGATTTACGTCGGCAATCGGTTTTATGGCCACTTCCTGCTCGCGCGGCGGAATGCCTGCCAGGGTACGGATCGGTTCGGGCGTGTATTGTGTCAGGTAATCGGAACCGTGGGTCAGGGAACCGCCCAGATGCCCGGCCGACATAAGCAGTACGACACCGGCGATGAGCGAAAGGCTGTAAACCAGCGATCCGAACGGAATTTTTTCGCCGAAACGGCTGGATTTGGCCAGCCAGGCGAGCCACGCAAAAACAGCAACGCCGATACCCTGCCACTGGTGAGCAGAGAGTGTTTCGGCTTCATAACCACCACCCAGCGACAGCATATAGCCGAATACGCAGGCAAACGTGGCACTTACCGCCGACCAGAACAGAATACTGGCAATACCGCTGTCGGAAATACTGCTTTTTCCCAGCCGCCGGCCAATTTCCAGTATGCCGGCAATCAGCAGAAAGCCGATCGGCAGGTGTACGATCAACGGGTGAAAATGACCAAAGAAAAGCACCCAGTCAGAAGCCTGAGGGGCAGATGATGCCTGTACTAAAAGCATAGCAATTGAGTAAAAAGGGTTGTTGACCAGCGCAGCGCCCGGCTGTTATCCGACGCGCTCCAGTTTGATCGGATAGGTTTTCCGGGAGGCCCACTGGGCTACATACAGGCTTTCATCACTATCGACCAGGACATCATGCGGGTGCAGAAAAGGAGAAAAACTCCGGTCTTTGCGCTGTTCCTGCAATTGTCCGTTCTGGTAAAGAGGCTCGGTGCCGCCCGGCGTCGAAACCACCTTGTCGTTTTTATCAAAAATCTGTACGTATCCCGAATCCGGATAAGCATCCGACGTGCTCCGGAAGGCAGCGGCAAAAATATAGTCGCCGTGCAGGACCGGCCGGCAGATGTACGTTCCCGGCACCGCAATGGTTGACAGGTACTTGCCATCCAGGGTAAAGCGCTTCAGACAGTTGTGCCGGCGGTCGGTAATCAGCAACGTCGGATTCGATTTGTTACGATTATCTACGACAATACCGTGGCAGCAGTCAAACTGGCCGTTGTCTGCCCCTTTTCCGCCCCAGTGGCGGATGTAGCGGCCTTTGGCGTCATACTGCGTAATGTAATTGGCGCCGTAACCGTCTGCCACGTAAATATCACCGTTGGCCGGATTAATGGCCGTTTCGGTTGGCAGGAACTGGGCCGGATGGTCGTAGACGCCGGTTTCTTTCGGGTAGTCGAGTTTGAGCAGCTCCTTGCCTTTAAGGTCAGTCTTGATTACCTGATGGCGGTTCGGGTCGCAGATAAACAGAAATTGCTCACCGCCTTCGTTAGACAGCGTCAGGCCATGAGCGCCCGGATAGGTTGTACCCCACGCGTCCAGTAACTTACCTGACTTATCATAAATCAGGATGTTGTTACGGGTCTCATTCGTCAGCAGGAAAATACGGCCTTTGGCATCCTGCACCATTTCATGGCAGTCGTTGACGGGGTTTTTGCCGGCGTCCAGCACGCCCCAGTTCGGGACGACACGGTACTTATGCGAATTATGCCCGACAACCGCTGGTTCGGCAGTCCGGTTTTTACTGAAAAGGGTACCGGGTGCTGCGAGTGCGGCTCCAACGGCTAAGGTAGTCTGGCGGGCAAATTCCCGGCGATTAACATTCGGCAGTTTCATGACGTAGCGTATTTGTTCTAAAAGAATCAGAACCACCTCGCTTACTGCCTGACCACAGGCTAAAAAAAGCACTTGCATTACTGCAAAAATGGTACGAAATTTGTCATCCGTTTTGTATTTCCATGAAAAGTTCGCGCAACATACTGGTCCGTTGGTCAAGCCTGCTTCTGGCAAGCCTGATGCTGTTCCTGGCTGGATGGAGCCACGAACTGACGTCACTGACGTCGGGAACAACAAAAAAGACAACGGCACAACAGCAAAGCGGTAAAAAAACAGGCGCGCCGGCCGAAGCAAAAATCCAGGCAGCCTCGTTTGAAGCGGTTGTTACACCAGCCTCTTCATTTGATTTTACACAGGCTATTTACCTGTTGCCGGCTCCGGTTTTTGTCTTTTTATTACTGGTTGCAGCATCCCTCCTCCGCATTTTTACAATACCATATTTTTATTTCAGTTACTTCAGGCACGTTTTTGGTCATTTCATTGCCCCCAACGCACCCTGATTCCAGTCTCCGGAAACGCAGGCTTTCCAATCTCTCCGTTTTTCTTACTACCAGTCTTTATTACCAATCGTTTACTTTTTCAATCCGTCTGAACCGTTAAGTACGCGTTCGGGCGAAAACCATTGTTATGCAAAATCGTAACGGTATTTTGATTCTGACAGGGATAATTGCGCTCCTGAGCATTTATTATCTGTCGTTTACGTTCGTTTCACGCAGCATCAAGGAAGATGCAACGGCGTATGCAACGAATAAGCAGGGTGTTGTTGACCTGACGAAAAAACAACGGTATCTGGATTCTCTCTGGAAAGAGCCGGTTTATCTGGGTAACACATTACAGGAAGTAACCGAACGCGAATTAGGCTTAGGGCTTGACTTACAGGGTGGTATGCACGTAGTTCTGGAGGTTGCTCCAGCCGACATCCTGAAAGGTATGGCCGGTAATACCCGTGATCCGAAATTCAACCAGGCACTGAAGGCTGCTGCTGAAGCACAGAAGACGAGCCGGTCAAGCTTTGTAGACCTGTTTATTGATGCGTATAAGGACCTGGTGCCTAATGCCCGTCTGGCCAGCTTGTTTGCTACAAGCGCCAACCGCGGTAAAATCAACTATCAGTCGACGGATACGGAAGTCCGCCGGTTACTGAACGATGAGGTTGAAGGGGCGATTGGCCGTGCTTTCAAAATCATTCAGGCCCGTGTGGATAAATTCGGTGTATCGAACGCTAACATCCAGCGCCTGCCGAACTCAGGCCGCGTACTGATCGAATTACCGGGCGTTGATAACCCTGAGCGGGTTCGCCGCCTGTTGACCGGTGCTGCGAAACTGGAGTTCTGTGAAGTATACCAGCTGGGCGAAATCTCAACCGGTCTGGAAGGCTTAGGTGCCTTCTTACTTGAGCAGGAAGCTGCCCGTAAAGCGGCTGCAAAAGCATCACCGACTGCGCCTGCTTCCGGCTCTACCGGAAACCTGGCGTCTCAGCTGTCGAGCAAAGCTGATTCAGCGAAAAAAGATACGGCCGCTGCCGGTCAGGCCCTGACACAGTTGTTTGTGCCGATCTCACAAAACCAGCTGGGTGTTTACCTGAAAGATACTGCCCGTGCCAACGCTACGCTGAATGATCCGCAGGTGAAGGCGATGTTCCCTGGTGACATGATTTATGCCTGGGACCGCAAGTCATTCCCGACAACGGATAACAAGGAAATTCTGCCGATTTACTTCCTGAAAAAAGCCGGTAACGTAGCCCCACTGGAAGGTGATGTAATCACGGATGCGGCTAACGATTACGACGACCGCGGTCAGCCGGAAGTAACGATGAGCATGAACCCGGAAGGCGCCCGTAAATGGCGTTCACTGACGGCTGCTAACGTAAACCGTCAGGTAGCGATTTTGCTGGATAACCTGGTTTATACGGCACCAAACGTACAGAATGAAATTCCTAACGGTCGTTCAAGCATCTCCGGCAGCTTCACGGTTGAAGAGACAAAAGACTTAGCCAACGTCCTGAAAGCCGGTAAACTGCCTGCTCCGACAACAATTGTGGAAGAAAGCATCGTTGGTTCGACCCTGGGTTCTGAAGCGATTCAGGATGGTCTGCTTTCATCGGTTGCCGGTTTGTTCGTGATCCTTGCGTTTGTGATCTTCTATTACAACCGTGCGGGTGTTATTGCCGATGCCGCCCTGTTAGTGAACACATTCTTCCTGTTAGGCGTAATGGCAGCGGTACCGGGTACGGTACTGACAATGCCGGGTATCGCCGGTATGGTACTGTCAATCGGTATGGCAGTCGATGCGAACGTACTGATTTTCGAACGGATTAAAGAAGAGCTTGCCCTCGGAAAAAGCTTTAAAGTAGCGGTAGCCGATGGTTTCAAAAATGCATACTCGTCAATCTTTGACTCGAACATCACTACCTTACTGACAGGTTTCATCCTGTTGTTGTTCGGTACCGGTCTGATCCGTGGCTTCGCCGTAACCCTGGTGATTGGTATTTTCACATCGCTCTTCGCAGCCATTCTGATTACCCGCCTGATTCTGGAAGCCTATACAAAAGACGGCAAGACGGTGAGCTTCTCGGCACCATGGACGAAGAACCTGTTCAAGGATTCTGACTTCGACTTCGTATCGCGCCGGAAACTGTACTACACAATTTCTTCGGTAATTATCGGTCTGGGTATCATCTCGGTAATCTTCAAAGGCTTCGGTCTGGGTGTAGACTTTAAAGGTGGTCGTTCATACGTTGTTCGTTTTGAGCAGCCGATCGGTACGGAAGATGTACGCAGCGCGCTGACAGATGCGTTGGGTGGCGATGCGCCGGAAGTGAAAACATACGGTGGTACAGGCGTTAACTCAAACCAGATGAAGGTGACGACTGACTACATGATTGATAACGACGATGCCAATGCCGATAAGCAGGTAGAAGCAGCGATGAACAAAGGCTTAGCCAAAGTCAGCGGCAACAAGGCGAAAATCGAGAGCTCGCAGAAAGTAGGTCCTACCATTGCGAAAGACCTGATCTACTCGGCCCTGTGGTCAATCTTGCTGGCAGTTGCGGTTGTGTTCGTCTTCATCCTGATCCGGTTTAAGAAACTGGCCTTCGGTTACGGTGCGGTGGTTGCCCTCTTCCACGACGTACTGGTGATCCTGGCGGTGTTCTCGATCTTTAACGGCTGGCTGCCATTCTCGCTTGACGTTGACCAGGCGTTTGTTGGTGCCTTGCTGACGATCATGGGTTACTCAATGAACGATACCGTCGTTGTCTTTGACCGTGTCCGCGAATACCTGGCTGAAAACAAGGGTAAGAAGGAAAGCATGTCAGTAGTTATTAATAACGCCTTGAACAGTACCCTGAGCCGTACAGCCGTAACGGGTCTGTCGACCATGCTGGTACTGGTTATCCTGTTCATCTTCGGTGGTGCTACTATCCGTGGTTTCTCATTTGCGATGCTGATCGGGGTTATCGTAGGTACGTACTCATCCCTGTTCGTGGCAACACCAATCGTGGTTGACTCGCTGACACAGGATCAGGACAAGCCATCGACACCAGCTGCCGGTACAGGTCCTAAAGTAACGCCTGACCCGCTGGCGGTTGCAGAAGGTGAGCCTGCGGTGAAGGTTCCGAAACCAAAAATCCGTCCGTCACAAGCGTAATTTGAGCATAAGAGTAAGTAAATAGGGTAATTAGGTTAATGAGAAGAAAGTACTGTACGATTTTACTTTCTTCTCACTTCCCTGATTACCCTATTTATGTTTGTCCGAAATAATTACGTACCTTGTCTGGTAAAATCAATTAATAATTTCATTGACTAAGCAAAAAGCCTAACTATCTTTCCCTTATATGGAAACCCAATTGAAACCCAAAGACACGAGTGTTTGGCGGAAAAAACCGCTTGCGGCTTATGAGGCCGACATGAAAAAGAGTGAGCTGAAGCGTGTATTAACCCGTTGGGGGCTGACCTCGCTGGGAATCGGTGCCGTAATCGGTGGCGGTATCTTCGTATTAACGGGGATTGCAGCACACGACTGGGCAGGTCCGGCGCTGGCACTGGCATTCGTACTGGCGGGTGTAGCCTGTACGTTTGCTGCGCTCTGCTACGCTGAATTTGCTTCTATCCTGCCGGTAGAAGGCTCGGCTTACGCTTACTCGTATGGTACAGTTGGTGAAATTTTCGCGTGGTTTATTGGCTGGAATCTTATTCTGGAATATATGATGGGGGCCACTACGGTGGCTGTGAGCTGGTCAGGTTATTTTGAAAAACTCCTGCACCTGTTCCATGCCGATCTGCCGATCTGGTTAATGAATGACCCGGTAACGGCGCAGGAAAAAGCTGAGAAGCTGCGGGCTGCGGGCGAATCGGTACCGGACTTTGCATTTGCCATTAACCTGCCGGCCCTGCTGATCGTTTGGGTGGTAACCTACATTCTTGTCAAAGGTATCAAGGAAGCGGCCAGTACAAACAACCTGATTGTGATTATTAAAGTAGCTACCGTAATCTTCGTGATTGTGGCAGGTGCTTTCTACATAGATACGGCTAACTGGACGCCATTTATTCCGTCGCCGGTAACAGATGAGTCGGGTCAGATCCACTACGGATTTAATGGTATCGTAACGGCAGCCAGTATCGTGTTCTTTGCTTACATTGGCTTTGATGCGGTATCAACGCAGGCTGGTGAAGCCATCAACCCGAAGAAAGACGTTCCGTTTGCGATCATTGCTTCCCTGATTATCTGTACACTGTTGTACATCCTGGTTTCACTGGTACTGACAGGTATGGTGAAATACACCAATCTTGACCTCAAAGCGCCGGTAGCGCAGGCGTTTGCCGATGCCGGTCTGACATGGGCGGTTTATCTGATCACGATTGCTGCCATTGCCGGTCTGACATCCGTTATGCTGGTAATGATGCTGGGCCAGACACGGGTTTTCCTTGGTATGGCCAAAGACGGGCTGCTGCCTAATTTCTTCAGTGCTGTTCACCCGACGTTTAAAACGCCTTGGAAAAGCACGATTCTGGTGGGCGGTATTGTGTCGGTTGTGGCTGCGCTGACGCCGATTGATAAAGTATCCGAGCTGTGTTCATCAGGAACCCTGCTGGCATTTGCCATGATTTGCGGTGCGGTATGGCTGCTGCGCGTTCGGGAGCCTAATCTGGAACGCCCGTACAGAACACCGGCCCTGCCGGTTGTAGCAACGCTGGGTATTCTGGCCAACCTGTACCTGATGTGGAACCTGCGTGTCGATACAAAAATCGCATTCGTGGTTTGGGGTACGTTAGGGCTGATCGTTTACTTCCTCTATGGCCGTAAACACAGTAACCTGAACAAGAACTAAGAGTATACAGCAGAATAGCATAGCGGACGACAGTAACTCTGTCGTCCGCTTTTTTTATACCGTCATTGCTGCCAGCAAATCGGCCTGCGTGATGATATGTACCTGTTGGTTTTCATCCCGAACAAGCAGGGCTTTGTTCTCGCGGTCAATCAGCGATGACAGGACATCGACGGTATTATCGAGCCCGACAAACTTAAAGGGCTTGTCCATAATCTCTTCTACCGTCCGGTCCTTGATACTCGGGTCGTCAATGAGTTTGTTAAGAATCGTAGAGTCGGTCAGGCTACCGACAATGTGATCGTTTTCGTCGACGACCGGCAGCTGCGAAATGCTGTGGCGGTTCAGAACCTGAATGGCTTGGGCAACCGTAACGTCTTTACCGAGCGTCGTCAGCATCGCTTGTTGCTCTCCGCCGCGGTGCGTTTTGCTGTAAATGATGTCACGGGCGGTTTTAAACGTCCGGTCTTCCAGAAAGCCGTGGTCTTTCATCCAGACATCATTGTAGATTTTGGCCAGATAACGGGTACCGTGGTCGGGCAGGATAATGACCATTACATCGTCGGCGGTCAGGTGATCGCGGGCCCATTCGAGCGCACCATGTACTGCCGAGCCGCACGACCAGCCGACAAACAATCCTTCTTCCCGCGATAACCGGCGGGCCATGATAGCCGCATCCTTATCGGTTACTTTCACGAAATGATCAATCAGGCTGAAATCAACGTTTTGTGGCAGAATGTCTTCGCCGATCCCTTCGGTCAGGTACGGATAGATCTCGCCTTCATCAAAAACGCCGGTTTCCTTGTATTTTTTGAACACCGACCCGTAGGTATCTATCCCGACCGAAACGACATGCGGGTTCTTCTCTTTCAGGAGCCTTGTCGTACCGCAGAGTGTCCCGCCCGTACCGACGCCGGCGGCCAGGTGCGTAATGCGGCCATCGGTATCGCGCCAGATTTCGGGACCGGTCGTATCATAGTGCGCGGCAGCATTCGACAGGTTATCGTATTGGTTCGGGTAAAGCGAGTTGGGAATTTCGCGGTTCAGGCGTTTGGCCACGGAGTAGTACGAACGGGGATCGTCGGGGGCGACATTGGTCGGGCAGACAATGACTTCTGCGCCGACAGCCCGCAGGATGTCGATTTTTTCCTTCGACTGCTTATCGGCCATGGTAAAGATGCACTTATAGCCCTTTCCGATGGCAGCGAGGGCAAGCCCCATGCCCGTATTACCGCTTGTCCCTTCGATGATGGTACCGCCCGGCTTAATGATACCGCGTGCTTCGGCGTCCTCAATCATCCGGATGGCGATGCGGTCTTTGACCGAGTTGCCCGGATTAAAGTATTCGACCTTGGCCAGAATTGTGCCCTGAATGCCTCGGGTGACTTTATTTAGCTTAACCAGCGGCGTATTGCCGATGGTATCAATGATTGACGCATGGTAATTCATGGTTCCTGCTGGTTTTGTTGAATGAAGTGTATTAAGAAAGCCTCCACCTGTCTATGAAAATGGTTAAAGCTTCTGGATTGTTTGGCAAGGCGCTTAAAATCTGCATTAGCGGCAATAACACGCACTGTTTTTTCAATACGTTGGCGATCAGGATTTTTATCTCCGTAGACTTTCTTTTTTATCTCATCTTTACTGAATGATTCAAGACTATTGGGGGTAGCATTATATTGAACATAGCCTATCCAATAATCAATTGCCTGAATAGGGACATATAGGATAATTTTTTCTGCATAATGTGTATGAACTTTTCCCATTTTCCCTTTCAGCTCTTCCAGACGTTTGGTATGTAGAGGAAGATCATCGTCAAAATCAGGCTTATCCAAATCGATACCGGCGATGAATAAATGACATGGATTCCGCTTATCGGCAAATGTTTGTGCACACAAAGTACCGGCCTCCTGCAATACTTTAGAAACACTGGGGTTCCTGGTAATAGCAATCTGAATTTTTGTCCGGACGACCTGAAGCTGTCCGGATTGTCTGGCCATCCATTCAAGGTAAGCCGGCAGGAACTGGTATTCGGCAAACCCTTCACTTATGAGGGTATAAACAAGTTTATTCATATTACAGAATGTCAGGGACTCCTCCTAACAGCCCGTAAAGCCAATTCTCGCTAAGGTTAGTTGTTAAGTCTATCTCGTCTAATCCGTGCTCCCTGTTATGCTGATTAATTGGCTCAATAATGTCTTTTTGCAGGTTGCGCACGTAAGTAGCACCGTCTACGTCCTTATCAAACACAAAAACCGATTCAGGGCGTGTGGAAAAGTCGTCAAGCACATGTTCATTATGGGTGGTCAGAATGATCTGTATATCATTCTCGTCTGCTAAGCGGAAAATAAAATCCATAACTTCCCGTATCCGCCGCGGATGGATGCCACGTTCCGGTTCTTCAAGCAGCAGTAGTTTAGGTGGGTTAGGCTGATGGATGATGCAGAGTAGAGCGAGGAAGTAAAGAGTCCCTTCTGAAAGTTCGTCAGCCCAATAAGTAATGCCTTGCCGGCTGTTTCCTAAACCCAGACGTTTGAATGATTTATCGCCGAATAGTCTCTTTAATTCTTCGGTCGGTTGTGCGTCGTCGAGATTAATTTCGTCAAATTCAGGAATGCAGGTTTGTATGTCCGTTTCGATCTGACTGAATACAGCTTTTCGATACTTGCTTAACATCAAATCAAGAAACCCAACTAAATTAGATGCATCAGTGCTTACGACCTCTTCTTTTAAACCTACAGGGCCAGGCTGTGTTAGTTTATTGGGGTCAGGTTTATAGATAACTACGCTTTTGAGTAAACTCTCTAACTCCTTTTCGCCTTCAATAAAAGGCACCACTCCATTTCCGGCAAACTGAACTTTGCTGTTATACACAAGAGATGCTTTTTCTCCTCCGGACTTTAATATGTACTTTTTCTCTATATGAACAGGATCCTGGTTGTCGCTTACAATTAAGAAGTTTATATCCTGCCCGTTTCGGTTAAACGTCAGCGATTGATCACCTGCTTTTGGGAAGTCATTATACCTTTCCTTAACAAACTCCAGCGCCTTCAGGAAATTCGTTTTACCTGAGTTGTTAGGCCCAATCAGGAGGTTCACCTTCTGAAGATCGAGGGAGACGTTCTTAAGGCTTTTGAAGTTTTGAATGGAAACGCGCTTCAGCATATGGGTAACGGAGTCTGTATGGTGCAAGTGTACGGATTTTTGCCTTAACTCCTGACAGCCGCCGGCAGGAGCTTACTTTATGTAAAACAACTTATCCGCCAAAACTTTTGTTGTGCCTGAGAAGCAATGAATTCGTCTATAGTTTATTTGCATAAAAAGGCAAAATTTTTGCGAACTACTTCGGACGTATACCGTAACTTTGCGAGTTGAATACTGACGCGTTGTTTTTTATGGATAAATTTTCGTATATAGCTAACTCAGAAGCTGCTTACGTCGATCAGTTGTATCAGGCGTATAAGCAGAACCCGGCCTCGGTCGATGAAAGCTGGCAGAAATTTTTTGAAGGATTTGAATTTTCGCTTACCTACGGGGAAAACGCTCCGTCAGGGCTCACAAACGGGAATGGCAACGGCAAGGCTGCGGTAACCGCTAACGGCGCTGCAACTGCCTCTGGTACAGTTGATAAAGCACACGTAGAGAAAGAGCTGAAGGTTCGTAACATGATCCTGGCATACCGCTCTCGTGGTCACCTCCTTTCGAAAACAAACCCGATCCGCGAACGGAAAGATCGTCAGCCGCTGCTTGATTTAAGCGATTTTGGTTTGACAGAAGCCGATCTGGACACCACATTTGAAGCCGCAGGGCAATTGCGGACCGGTATCGGCCCGTCGACGCTGCGGGTAATCCTTGACACCTTAAAGACTGTTTATACCGGCCCCATCGGCTTCGAATACATGTATATTCGGGAACCGGCCGTATTGGAGTGGTTTAAAAATAAGATCGAGAAGGAATGGCCTACGTATAAGCCATCGATCAATGAGAAAACACGGATTCTGACGAAACTGAACGAAGCCGTTGTGTTCGAAAACTTCCTGCACACAAAATACCTCGGTCAGAAGCGCTTCTCACTGGAAGGTGGTGAAACGACCATCGCAGCCCTTGACGCGATGATTACGCAGGCAGCTGATATGGGCGTGGAGGAAATCATGATCGGTATGGCCCACCGCGGCCGTCTGAACGTGCTGGCTAACACACTTGGTAAAACCTACGACGCGATCTTCAACGAGTTTGAAGGAAACCTGCCGGAAGAAGTATACGGTGATGGTGACGTGAAGTACCACATCGGTTATTCCAGCCAGCAGACAACGCCGAACGGCAAAACCATTAACCTGAAGCTGGCCCCGAACCCGTCGCACCTCGAAGCCGTAAATCCGGTGGTTGAAGGATTCGTACGGGCCCGCGCCGACGGACACTTCGGCAGCGATTACGACAAGGTCATGCCGGTGCTGATCCACGGTGATGCGGCCTTTGCCGGTCAGGGTATCGTGTACGAAGTAACCCAGATGTCGAAGCTGAACGGTTATCACACCGGTGGTACATTCCACTTTGTGATCAACAACCAGGTTGGTTTTACAACGGACTGGGAAGATGCCCGTTCATCGATCTATTGCTCAGACGTTGCCAAGATCATTGATGCGCCGGTATTGCACGTCAACGGTGACGATCCGGAGGCGGTTGTGTTCTGTATGAAACTGGCCGTTGAGTTCCGTGAGCAGTTTAACCGCGATATTTTCGTTGATATGGTGTGCTACCGTCGCCACGGACATAACGAATCGGACGAACCTAAATTTACGCAGCCGACGCTCTATAACCTGATTGGCAAGCACCAGAATCCACGCGAACTGTACAACAAACAGTTGATCGAGCGCGGTGAGGTAGATGCCGAACTGGCCGGTAAAATGGACTCGGAGTTTAAGGCGATGCTCCAGGATCGCCTGGATCTGGTGAAGCAGAAAGCACTGCCTTACAAGTATCCGAAAATGGAGCAGGAATGGCGGAGTCTGCAACGGGCTACCCCTGCCGACTTTGATCAGTCGCCGGAAACAGGCGTTTCGCTTGAGCAGCTGGAAAAAATCGGTCAGGCGCTGGTGAAGGTGCCGGAAGGCTTCAAACCGCTGAAGCAGATTGAAAAACTGCTGAAAGACCGCCAGACCATGCTGTTTGATACTAAACAGGTTAACTGGGGTACAGCCGAGTTGCTGGCTTACGGATCGATCCTGACAGAAGGCAAGGTTGTCCGGTTAAGTGGTCAGGACGTTCAGCGGGGTACATTCTCGCACCGTCATGCCGTCCTGCACGATGTTGATACCAACGAATCCTATAACAGCCTGAACTACATCCAGCAGGATCAGGAGAGCTTCAGCGTCTACAACTCGCTCTTGTCTGAGTATGGCGTATTGGGCTTTGAATTCGGTTATGCACTGGCTAACCCGAATGCACTGGTAATCTGGGAAGCCCAGTTCGGTGATTTCTCAAACGGTGCGCAGGTGATGATCGACCAGTTTATTTCGTGCTGCGAAACGAAGTGGAACCGCATGAATGGTCTGGTCCTGTTATTGCCGCACGGTTACGAAGGTCAGGGACCTGAGCACTCAAATGCCCGTCCTGAGCGTTACCTGCAGCTATGTGCCGAAAACAACATGATCGTCGCCAACGTAACAACCCCGGCTAACCTGTTCCACATGATGCGTCGTCAGCTGACGTGGACATTCCGGAAGCCGCTGGTGGTTATGTCGCCAAAGTCACTGCTGCGTCATCCGCAGGTAATTTCACCGCTGGAAGATCTGACAAAAGGCTGTTTCCAGGAAGTTATCGGCGATACAACGGCTGATCCGAAAAAAGTAAAACGGGTGTTACTGTGTACCGGTAAGATCTATTACGAACTGAACGAAAAACGTCAGGCCGATAAGCGTGATGACATCGCTATTGTCCGGCTGGAACAGATCGCTCCGCTGCCGAAAAAGCAACTGGAAGCGGTATTAGGTCAGTACAAGAAAGCTGATCTGGTATGGGTTCAGGAAGAGCCGGAAAACATGGGCTACTGGACGTATCTGCTGCGTGTGGCCTCAGATCTGAAGCTGCGCGTGGTTTCGCGTCATGCGGCTGCGTCACCAGCGACGGGATACTCGAAAATGCACGCCAAAGAACAAGCTGAATTAGTTAACAAAGCGTTTGAATAAATGTAAGTGAGTAATGACCTGGCGCTGTCAGCCGACAGCGTCAGGTCTGGACCACGAACCACTAAACAATATGGCCGTTGAAATAAAAGTCCCCTCGGTAGGGGAGTCAATTACGGAAGTTACTGTCGGCGCCTGGCGTAAAAAAGAAGGCGATTATGTAAAAGTGGACGAGGTTGTTTGCGACCTCGAATCCGATAAGGCCACCTTTGAACTACCCGCCGAAGCAGAAGGGACTTTACACATTCTGGCTCAGGAAGGCGATGTATTGCCAATCGGTGCTGTTGTTTGTACCATCGAACCAAGTGGTTCAACACCGTCAGCGGCTCCGGCAACACCGGCTCCTGCTGCCGAACCAGCTCCCGCACCGGCAGCGGCTCCTGCCCCTGCTCCGGCAGCAGCGGCTCAGGTTATCGACATGAAGGTGCCTGCGGTTGGTGAGTCAATCACAGAAGTTACAATCGCGTCATGGAATAAAAAGGATGGCGATCAGGTAGCGCTTGACGAAGTTCTGTGCGAACTGGAGTCAGATAAAGCTACTTTTGAACTGCCTGCAGAAGCGGCCGGTACCCTGCGTATCGTTGCAGAAGCGGGTGCCACCCTGCCAATTGGTGCAGTGATTGCGCGGATTGAAGTCGGCGCTGCTGCATCACAGCCTGCCGCAGCCCCTGCTCCGGCAACATCAGCTGCTGCTCCTGCCCCAACAAATGGTCAGGCGGGTTATGCGGCCAACCACCCGTCTCCGGCAGCTGCCAAGATTTTGTCTGAAAAAGGCATTGATCCGCAGCAGGTGCAGGGTTCAGGTGTTGGCGGACGGATTACGAAAGAAGATGCGACCAACGCGCAGCCTGCAGCGGCTCCGGCACCACAGCCAGCGGCTGCCCCGGCACCAGCTAAACCGGCTGCTGCTCCGGCGCCGGCTCCTGCTGTTGCTCCGGTTGCCGGTGCGCGCGGTCAGCGTCGTGAAAAAATGACGTCGCTGCGGAAAACAATCGCCCGTCGTCTGGTAGCGGTGAAAAACGAAACGGCAATGCTGACTACCTTCAACGAGGTAGATATGAAGCCGGTTATGGATCTCCGCAACAAGTTCAAAGACAAGTTTAAGGAGAAGCATGGTGTAGGCCTGGGCTTTATGTCGTTCTTCACCAAGGCTGTCTGCATTGCATTGCGCGATTTCCCTGCGGTTAACGCTATGATCGACGGAGATCAGATTGTGTTCAACGACTACTGTGATATCTCAATTGCGGTATCTACAGAGCGTGGTCTGGTTGTGCCGGTTGTCCGGAACGCCGAGCAGATGAGCTTCGCACAGATTGAAAAAGAAATCATCCGTCTGGCAGGTCTGGCGCGTGACAATAAGCTGACTATTGATCAGATGCAGGGTGGTACGTTTACAATTACTAATGGTGGTATCTTCGGCTCAATGCTGTCGACACCAATCATTAATGCGCCTCAGTCGGCGATCTTAGGTATGCACAATATCGTAGAGCGCCCGGTTGTTGTGAACGGTGAGATCGTAGTCCGCCCGATCATGTACGTAGCCTTGTCATACGATCACCGCATTATCGACGGTAAAGAATCGGTAGGCTTCCTGGTGCGTGTAAAACAAATCCTTGAAGATCCTTCACGGTTATTATTCGATATGTAATTTATACGAAAAAGGCCCTGAAAGGGGCCTTTTTTATAACTCTACTTCGCCGTCTTCCTCATTTACACTGTGCGGGCTTCCGTGCAGCACATCAACCAGTTCCTTCACACGGTAGACGCTTTTATTGTACTTGTTGCCCAGCATGATGATAACATACTCGTCTTTGGGGCTAAACCAGAACATGGTGTTGTACCCTTTCCACCAGCCGGTATGGTAGATATATTCCGGCTGATTGAGGTCATTTAACTGCATCCGGAAACCATATCCGTAATTCTTGGCACCTTTTTTTTCAAAACTACGCGGAATAAAGGCCTCAGCGAGCGTTTTATGGTTGAGTACACAATCCCCGTTTAACGCCCGATACCAGCGGAAAAGGTCGCTAATGGTCGAATAAACCCCCTTGTCGCCTACTACGTCGTCGTAATAGTCTTTCGGAAGGCGCCGGTTCCATTGATAGCCTGCGGTCCGGTATTGGTTAATGGAGTCATTTTTTGTGGTTGCCACAAATGTGTTTCGCATGCCAAGCGGTTCAAATATATTTTTCCGGATAAACGCTTCAAAAGCCTGGCCGGTCGCTTTCTCAACAATCGACGCCAGTACCATGTAGTTGGTGTTCGAGTAACTGAAGGTACGGCCGGGAATATTATAGGGCCTTGGCGTTGGTTGTACGGTAGCAAACCAGTGCATGATGGTTGCGTTAGTCGGATAAGGCTTTTCTTTTTTATAAAAGTTCACCTTCATGCTGTCGTCAAACGCGTAGGCATAGTTAGGCAGGCCGCTCCGGTGGCTCAGCAAATCGCGGATCGTAATGCCATGATAGGGAAAATCGGGGTAGAACTTCTGAATGGTATCTTCCAGTGACAGTTTTTTTGCTTCAATCAGCTTTAAAACACCAACTGCCGTAAAGGTTTTCGATAAGGAAGCCAGCTGAAACTTTGAGTCAGGGATCAGTGAGTCGCGGCAGCTTTTTTCAAAGTGTCCGAAGCCAAAGCATTGCTGATACAGCACTACGCCCTTCTGCGCAATCAATACATTCCCGTTAAAGCCGCCCCTGACTTTTTGCCGGATGATTTCGTCTATTTTCTGAATTTTGTCATCCGCCTGAATGGATTGACGGATGGCGGCTTCCTCATCTGCACTTAACTTCTGGCCATCTGCACAATTGTTCATGGCTTTGGCCGAGCGGTTTAACTGATTTTGCCCGCTTTGGTTGCAGGCAAGGCTGGTAATAATAATACCCGTAATGATAACCCAACGGTAAATAAGCTGTCTCGACACAATCCGTCCCTTCACTATTAATTAAATAGACTAAACCTAACTATTTACAAAAATATTGATTTAGGGTACGAACGCAATAGGAAAATGGGTATGAAGGCAGAAAAAGCGCTTAGCGGCCCCGGCCCTGCATCATTACCCGGATTGTTTGAAGAATAATCCAGGCATCGAACCAGAATGAGCGGCGTTCGGGATAAAGCACATCATAGCGCAAACGTTTTACCATTTCCTGCACATTGCCGGCATAACCGAATTTGATCTGACCAATGGAAGTAATACCCGGTTTTACTTTAAGCAGGTTTTTGTACTCCGGCGCGATTTCGACAATCTGATCGATAAAATATTGCCGCTCCGGACGAGGGCCTACAACAGACATATCGCCCTTCAATACGTTAAAAAACTGGGGCAGTTCGTCCAGACGCGACCGGCGCATAAAGCGGCCCCAAGGGGTAATACGCGAGTCACCAAGCCCTTGCGAAAGCGATGGCCCGCCTGCTTCTGCATCAACATACATGCTGCGGAACTTGTAAATCCGGAAAGGAACGCCTCCCCTGCCAATGCGCTCTTGGGCATACAAAACAGGGCCCCGTGAAGTAAGTCTGGTAATCAGGCCCACAAGAAGAAAAGCCGGGAATCCTAAGAAAATAACGCTCAGCGAGAAGGTAATGTCGAAAGCGCGTTTTAGCGTATTCACGCGGAAATCGGCAAGCATCTGCGAAGACAGATTAAGGACCGGCAGAATATCATGATACTCTACAGATGCTCCCTTCGCCAGAAAGCCACGAAAGTCAACAAGCAACTTGACTTGATAATCAGCTATTTCTGCATCTTCTACAATCCCGTGCAGACGCGTATTGTCAATATGGGGCAGGCAGCAATAAACGCAGTCGATACGATTTCTGCGGATAAAATCAGGTAATTGTTCATAATTACCGGTGATGATATCGCGGTTTTCGTCGGAAAAATGATCAAAGTATCCGGCAAAACGAAAACCCATTTCGGGGTGAATGTCATAAAACCGGGTAATTGTTTTCGACAGATTACCATAACCGACAACGATAAAGCGGCGGTTGTTATAACCGCGTGCCCTGAATTCCCGTAAAAACAATAAGCCACCGACCCGATAGGCCGAGCCAAGGATAAAGAACAACGTATAAGTAATCAGTAAGTGCTCCCTCGAATAGAATGACTCCTGAAAAAACACCAGATAAAGCGAAATTACGGCAATATGTAAAGTAGTAAGAAGACCTAGTTTTGGTATTAAATGCCTGATTTTAAATAGCTGACGTGGGAAAGTGTAGGGTTTAAGGAGGATAACGAGAATAGCCCATACTAAATTAAAGACGTACCATAATGTCAGATGTGGTGGCTGCAGCGCACCGTCGATTTCCTTAAAGTGAAGCCAGTAAGCGCTTGCGTAAGACACATTGAGGCACAGGAAATCAAACAGGACATGTAATGGTAAAAACAATATTGAGTATCGGTGTCTCATCCTACATTAAAAACAGCATTCAAATGCTCTTACAACCATTGTAAGGCTTCATTAGGAGACAGTTACGGTCAAAGGCGTATAAAGTACGGCAATAAACCGGTCCCATACACGCTATATTTAGCTAACGGTGTGGTTAACTATCGAAATGCAAAGTAAGCTATTCTTGCTGAAAAAAGGCAACTGCGAAATTGTACTATTTCGTGTTTAAACACGTTCTGTCAAGGACATTATTTGCTTCGCCATACTTTCTGCAAACCGATATAGGCACCAACACTATTAGGATATAAATCACCTGCATCAATTGCTACAGAACCTCTGATAGTCAAACCGCCAAGCCAGTCTGTCGGGGCAATCAGTGATACGATACCCGAAAACTGGTTTTTGGGCCGGGCAAACGGGAAATTATAGGTTCCCAGGTTATTACTTATTGACAGTTTTGCCTGGTAAGTAATTGGTCCTTCCAGAAATGAAGCCTTAAGTGGTGACAATGCTCCTGAAATACCCAAATGCCAGACTGTAATCCGGTTATTTAACGTAAATGGATCTTTGGGATTAGCATCGTTTGGCCCCATATTCGGCGGAATAAACGGAGTACCGATGCCACGACCATAATATCCCCAGCCATCCCGGAACTGCGAATGATTAAAATAATCATCTTTCCCCCGCTTTAATGGATCTTCCAGAATAAACTCAGGTCCACCCTGGCTCTTTGTATTCAGCAACTCAAACACAACTTCCCGGAAGAAGGCATTAGTATCATTGTTTCGTAGCCGGATACCGTTCAGACCGTCAGCAATGTTTATTAAATAAAAAAGCGAGCCATCCTCATAAAGATTCTGCCGGTATAAAAAGAGCGAATATCGTACCAGATCAATCTCTGCTCCAAGGTCAATTGTACCTAGATGATTACCTACCCGATTAGTAATATCGAAATTGGTCAGTTTTGTTGTGTCTTTTTTATTAAGTAGTCCTGAAACTACATAAATATAGTCCCTGAAAGATGAGGGCAGTGTAGGCCCTACGGTTAGTCCGAGCTTCTGAAGTTCTTTGCTTTCCCCGCCCCATACAGCCTGATGATTAAATCCGGCATATAGACGAACGACATCATGAGGGCGTCCTAGCCTGAAATAGAGCGTTTTCTGATGTAAAAGGGAGTGATTAACGTAGCCTTGTGGTTGCATCCATCCATGCGCAAATGAACCCATTACCGACAGCCAGCCTTTTGTAAAGCCGATAGGCGTAAACTGAGGGATGCTGATCTGAATTTTTGGGATCGGCAAGGCATTCCCTGACCAGGCGTAGGAGCCGGAGGTTAGCAGCGTATCGGACAAGCCGAAATGCTCACGGCGGCGGCCAGCATAAATTTCAAAAATATTGAATCTAACTTTTGCGTATAGCTCAGGTAACAGAATGTTACCATCGGGTCCCATGTTGCCCACAAGATTTATGCCATACCCGTAGTCCGTTTTCCGATTGATGACTTTTGCAGAATCATAATCACTGTATAGACCCAAACGCGCAGTGGCGGCGGGAGACTTCAGCGGAACGATGCCGTATTCATTACTCCGGAGCCAGAAAGGGGTTCTGGTTGACGATGAAAAATAGCTGCCAAGCTCTCCGCTGTACTGAGTCGGCGCTTTCACCGTTTGAATTTGTGCCTTAGCGAATGGTGTGAATAAGCCCGATGCACAGAGCCATAAAGCTACCTTTGACAATTTAGACATTTAAAAATGAGCGCGCTTTATCAATGAACGGCGCAAACTTACGCCTTTTTTACCATGCTTTAGTTGTATCAATGAGGCAATAAAAAAGCCACCTTCGGGAGGTGGCTTTACTTGCTGGCATTCGCATCAGCCTTTCTCAAAAAACTGAACGCTTACTGTTTCATCAGTCGTACTGACTTGGTACCCTTGTCAGTCTGAATCTGATAAATGTAAATACCGGTTGGAAGGTTGCCTCCTCGTACGTTTACCTTATACTGACCAGCTGCCTGAACATCTTCAGTACTGGTCTGTTCGATAATATTTCCTCTTAAGTCAGTTAGTGTACGGCTTACACGGGATGATTCCGGCAGGCGGTACTCAACGATTGTCTGATCGGCAAACGGGTTGGGTGCTGCAGCTACTGTCATAACCGCATTCGCTTCCGGACTGGCCGGACGCGAAACAACATTGGCAATTGTTGCCTCGAAAACCGCACCCGGCTGAGCCGTAAACCCTGGTTGCAGTACAATTGAACGTCCGGCTTCGTAGCTGACAGAAGCACCTGATTGTACTTCATTGCGGGCTACAATATATTCAACCGCCTTCTCCTGGATAGCGGCTCCAGACTTCATTGAACGAGCAATCTCCTGACTAACAGGATATTCTTGTGCAAAGGCCGCACTAATGCCCATCAATAGGGCGGCGGAAAACAGTAAACTTTTTTTCATAGTGTTTTGTCAGAAGACGGTTGCGGACTGAATTCTTACTCAATCTTAACACTTTTTTCGAAAACCTGGGTAATTTATCTGAGGGAAAACGGACTTTTTTTATGCAACGCAATCATACAGGCATACCCGAACGCTTATCAACACTGAGACTAAATCAGTCTTTATCAGGCCGATTTGCGTAGCTGCATCATAAGCATGTGCTGTGGGATACATTTTGTCGTATCTTTACGCGCTATTTTGATTCCACCCTAGTTGATTGACGACAAACGAAAACAAGAAAACTAAGATATGTCTTGGTTCATCCGCAAAGATAAGGGTATTCAAACGCCGACCGAAATGAAACGGGAGGCCCCTGACGGGTTATGGTACCAATGCCCGAATTGCAAAAAAGTGATGCACACACGGGAGCATAAGCTCAACGCCTATACCTGTGTACATTGCAACTATCACGAAAAAATTGGCTCAGACGCGTACTTCGCCGTTTTATTTGATAACAACATTTTTACGGAACTGGATCCGGATATGATCTCCGGTGACCCGCTGACATTCAGGGACACTAAGGCCTATACTGACCGGATCAAAACAACTATTGCCAAAACCGGCTTGAAAGACGCTGTCCGGACGGGTTATGGTAAAATGAATGACCTCGATATCACCATCGCCTGTATGGACTTTGGCTTTATCGGCGGATCTATGGGGTCGGTTGTCGGTGAGAAGATTGCGCGCGCAATCGATTATTCACTGAAACACAAGCAGCCATTCCTGATGATTTCACGGTCAGGTGGGGCGCGGATGATGGAGGCTGGTTTCTCGCTGATGCAGATGGCCAAAACATCGGCTAAGCTGGCGCTGCTGGCCCAGGCTAAGATTCCGTATGTGTCGCTCCTGACAGACCCGACAACCGGTGGCGTTACGGCTTCCTTTGCCATGCTGGGCGATTTTAATATTGCCGAGCCGGGTGCGCTGATTGGCTTTGCCGGTCCGCGGGTTATCCGCGAAACCATCGGGAAGGATTTGCCGAAAGGCTTCCAGAGCGCCGAGTTTGTGCTTGATCACGGCTTCCTCGACTTCATTGTCGATCGTAAAGATTTGAAAGACAAGCTGACAAGCTTACTGAAAATGCTTCAATAAAGCAGAAGGGGCTCCGAAAGCCCCTTTTGCTTTTATTGCCGGATTAGTTTCTGCCGCACAAACCGGCCGTCGCTTTCGACCTGAATAAAATACAAACCGGCGGGCAGATGCTTAATATCAAACCGCTGATCGTGCTCGTTGCGGGGCGTCTCAATACGTACATCATCTAACAACTGTCCGTTCTGATTTATCAGCTGGAAACGGGGTTTCGATGGTTTTTGTGAGTTGAGACGAACCGTTACCTGATCCTGTGCGGGATTGGGATATACCTGAAGCGTCAGGGGCGTTTCCGGACTCAGTTCCGATATACCGAGCACAAGCGCCTGTTCAACAACCGGTTCATAGGGTGGCAATGGTTGCGGGGTCAGCTGTTTATCCGTCACCTGCATGATCATTTCAAACCGCGTCTCACTCTGAAAAACACCTCGCCGGAACTCCCGCACCAGCATAGCAAAGGTATAACTCCCTTGTGCAGTAGGGGCATCCCAGATCAGTTGTCCCGTCCGGCTGTTGAGTTTAAACGTCCCTTGACGTGAAAATTCATTCGGATATAAATAACTGGAAACCGTCTGCATAGCCTGTTCACAGTTATTTTTGCTGGCAGCCGGCCGGATTAAAACGTAGGCCAGACTATCGCCTTCCGTATCGGTAACGGGGAAGTTAAAAATGGTCCGTTGATTGACCGCTGCCTGAAAGATGTTGTCAGGTAATGCGATTTGGGGAGTCGTATTGGTTTGGTTATCAATACGTAATGTGGTGTTAAGTCCTAACGGTACCATCTCTCCGTCGCGGAAGTTCATTGTTACGGTCCTGTTTTGTTCCGAAATAGTCAGGTAATAACTACCGGTTCCCGGAAAAGTGTGTATTGTCCGGTAAACATTGACTTTTATCGCCGGGTCATTTCTAAAATCGGTGACCGAAATTCTGGGAACCGTTCCGGTTGTTCCGTCCCCAAAACATACCCTCGTTTCAGAAGACGCGCGTATGGCTTCCGCGCCTCTGATCCCGTCCATAAACAGGGTAACCGTTACTTCATACTGTAATCCATTGACGGGCTTTGCCTGGATATAACCCCCGAGCAGGTGTGTAGCTGAGGCGTGGTAAGCAAGACATAGAAAAAGAAAGGTAGTGGTAAGAAATTTCATGGCATGCGGTGTTTATTACGTGGAAGTTTCTGATTCTTTAACTGAAAAATGTTAATTATATTATCTGAAACGTTACATAAATAGTTTGGTAACTATATTGCCTAAAACCCATGCTTTATTCAGAGAATCAGATAGATACCGGCCGGCTGACACAACTGCGGTTTGTCCGGACAACGCTTGCCGGACATGTGTTTACCATTACGCTGAACCGGCCGGAAAAAAAGAATGCATTGCACCCGCCCATGCTGCATGAACTGGCCTATGCCGTGGCCTGCGCGCATTACCTGACTGACGTATGGCTGGTTGTTGTGGCGGCTGAGGGCGATACGTTTTGTGCGGGGATGGATTTGAAAAGTCTGGTGAGCGGTAATATGGAGGAGTCAAGTGTGCCGGAGCCGTCGGGGCCGGTCAGGCTTGGGGAGTTGATGGCCGGGTTGCATAAACCCTGTATTGCGCGGGTGCAGGGGCCGGTTTATGCCGGTGGTTTTTTGCTGGTGGCGGGGAGTACCTATGTTGTGGCCGCAGAAAACGCTGCGTTTAGCCTGCCGGAGGTAAAGCGGGGCCTTTTCCCGTTTCAGGTGATGGCTAGTCTGATGGAGATCATGCCCGCCCGTGCGGTGCTGGACCTTTGCCTGCGTGCCCGGACACTATCGGCACAGGATGCTGCCGGGTTAGGTTTAGTAACGCAGGTTGTTCGTTTTCCGGAACTGGATGTTGCCGTTGCGGATTTGGTAACGGAATTAAAGCAGTATTCGCCTGCTGCCATACAGTTTGGTTTACGCGCCTATCAGCAACTGAAAAGCCTGCCACCGGATCAGCAGCAGGCTTTTTTACACCAGCAGTTTCAGTTAATTCAGCAGACGGCCGATGCGAAAGAAGGGATGAATGCGTTTCTGGAAAAGCGCCCGCCGGCCTGGACTGGTCAGTAAATGCTAGCACCCGTCGCGGCGGCGGGTGTCGATAATCGACTGAATTTTCCAGCTACCGTTGATTTTTACCAGCGTAAAGACGTTTACGCCGCAGTGACTTTTCTGACCTTTGTAGTAAAATGTATACGGCGTCCAGGCAATGGCCAGTTCGGCGTCAACTTTGATCTCATAGCCCGTCAGCCGTTCGTCAAGGTCACCGGCGGTTTGTTTGCCGATAGAGGTGATAAAGCCGGGGATGGATTCCTGCCGTACACTGACCGCTCCTTCTTTATTTTTGGCTACCGACTGTAAGGAGGCAGCCGGCGCGAACACAGATTTAACCAGCGTGGTATCGGATTTACGCATGCCGGTAAACATCTGATCGATGGCGGCGCGAACGGCCGTTTCGTCCGTTGACTGGGCAAAAACCGGCGCCGTAAGCAGTAACGAAAAGAGTAAAAGAAGTTTGTTCATCGGATTCGTCGTTGGTTAATGATGAGGCTGCAAGGTACATGAACATCAGTCTATTTGCCAACTTTGCCGGTCAGTATTTGCCACCGCTCCCGCCGCCGCCGAAATCACCGCCGCCATAGCGCAGCGGGTCCGGATGGTGGACCGACGCCGAGGCCTGAATCGTGGCCAGTACTTCGGCATTCAGGAAGAATTCACGGGGTGAATCCTCGTCGGGAACGTCGGTGAACCCGTGTGGTTTGGTCTCATGGCCAGGCCGTCGCAGAAACCAGATCAGGAAACCGGCAAACCCGATGGTGAACACACCGCATAACGTCAGGTGAACCGACAGCGGCAGGAACCCGTGATAATGCCGGAACGTGGCTAGGGCACCGGCAATGCCGATTGCCGCCAGAATCAGAAAAACGCGGTTGCGGTAGTGAAGTCCGATATAGGCGTAACCAAGGGGAATCAGAAAGGTAAAGAGCCAGAACAACCAGGGAAGGCTGATATCCGGCGAAACGGCGGGTACCGGCCGCAGCAACTGCGCATTGAGCTCCCGCACCATGAAATAATTGCTGCTGATCAGCAGCATCGACAGCGCAATCCATTGCGTGATCGTGATCGCGTCGTCGTAATAGACCAGATTCTGCATGATGGCTTCCGTTGCGGGTTTTCCGGCGCTCCGGCCTGCTGTCCGGCTGAACACACCTGCCCGTCTGCCGGGACCTCTCGTCGGAACGATAAACGCAAAATGGCACAGAAAATAAATGCACAGGGACAGCGCCATGAACAAAAAGGGTAAAACCGCTTTGCCCCAATCCTGCTTCAGCAACCCGTCGAAAACGGCCCAGTATACCGTTAGCCAGGCCACAAACGTGATGATGGTATCGCCGTAGTACCAGATGGCCAGTATCATGGCCGGCAGGCACCACAGGCATCGGGCCCACAGGCTGGTCTGGTCGGGCAGGGCGATATTGATGCCGAGGCATATAAGCGCCACGGATGACACTACCAGCGCATTATCGATACCACTGCGGTACAGGCTTTGCCGGTTGATGAGAAACTGATTCAGAAAAACGAGTCCTATGCCAAACAGGCAGCTGAAGATGGCATTACCGGTGGCATTAGCCGGGCTCATGACGAGCGCCAGTAAGGCGTAACCACCTGCCACGGCAATGTTAGTAAACAAAAACGCCCCGATTTCGACGAAGGCATTTGATTGCCGGAACCCAATCGGGTACGCCTTGTAAATAGTCTGGCATTGCTCCGGTGTCAGCAGTCCTTGCGCCTGCCAGCGTTCGGTCTGAAACCGGATTACCTTGTTATATATCCATTGTATGTTGTAAGCCTTTTGCATAGAAAGTGAAAGAGAGAAAGAGCGATCCGGGTTTAGCCGGCGATCAGCTAACGGCCTTGCGGTTGTAGAGCAGGTAGATAACCAGCCCGATGCCGCTGACCAGGAAATAGAACGTGGCCAGGTAATTGCCTGGTTTCCCAAAATGAAAAACGAGGTAGGTGAGGCCGATATAGCCGTAAACCGCACTCATCAGTAAAAACAAAAATGACCGCTGGTTGCGGGCGTACCGGTCAAAGGCCACGCAGGTACCAAACAGGGCGATGATGTAAACAAACCGCCAGGTATCAAAATTGAACATGCCGGCTACCAGGGCTACCAGCAACAGGTTACCGGCCATGAGCAGATAGGTGAATGTAAAATGGGCTTTGATCCGACGGCGTTCAAGCAGAAAGGCAGCCGCAATCAGGAGCAGACTCAGGCCAATGCCTGACAGCGTAATGCGCTCGTCAAAGAAATTGGTCTTAAAGAAAAAATCCAGCGGGCGAACCGTCAGGCCAACCCACGAAATCAGGGCGGTCAATGCCATACTCAGTACGCCCCGATGATCGAACAGATAGGCGAGTGCCAGAAACAGCATCGCCGGAATGAAGGTGACCAACCCGTAGCGGGTGCCGAACACATTGTATTCATACTGCGCATAGCCTTCGAGCGACAGAAAGAGCAGGCAGCCCAGCAACAAGGCGTAATCGCCGAAGGGCGACCGGCTGCGGGTCTGCTCGGGCGACCACGGCGCGCGGTAATACGCTGCAAAACCAAAACACGCCAGACACAGTATAGCCATGGCGCCGAGCAGGAAGCCATGGCCGATCCGGTCGTAGTTTTCGTAAATCAGCAGGCCAAGGCCGGAGCTCAGTAAAACGACACCGGCATACAGTACCGCCCGTAATTCCCAATGCACCGAAAAGGGTTTTTTATCCTCAATATCGCGGATAATATCCGCCTGATTGCCGGCAATCAGACCCTGCTGAGAAAGGGCCTGTAGAATGTCGTGTGGGGACATATATGCGTATTTTTTTGTTATTTACCTGTACAACGGAACGGTATTCGTTCCATGACGACTATACCCGAACGTAACCGGAAACAGGTCCGGTTTACAGGCTGTCCGCGATGAAAATAATCTTGCCACCCCGATATTACCTCAACAACTTTCAGTACGTCGTTGATTTTGTCAAACGACTGTACGGCGGGTTGTTAAACGAGGCCGAAAAAGACTTTATCCTCCGGTTGGGTGCCTTATCCGAAGACGCTCAGTGCCTTTTCGTGCGGTTCAGCAATCGCAAAGGACTGTTTTTCCGGATAAATAAACTACACTATGCCGAAATCCCTGATTTAACGGCAGCCGGTGCAGAGTTATTGGCGAACGGCTTTGCAGAGTACGTATCGGTCGCACACGAGTCCATGGCAGGAGACATCCTGACCATTTTCACAAAAGCTGAGCTACTGGAACGACTGCCGCTTTCGGCCGAAGAAGTAAAACTGCTGGCAAAGCTCAAAAAGGAAGATATTGTCCGGTATGTGCTGCATGAACTGTCGTTTGCGGAGGTGGTCCGGAGTCTGACGGCGGCAGAGCCGGTCGTAAAGGTTAATTTTGAGGTGGAGGTCATGATGATCAAATACCTGTTTTTTGGTCATCGCGGAGCCGATATGACGGAGTTTGTGATCCGTGATCTGGGCATGGTCAATTTTGAACGCTATGACGAAAGTAAGCTGACGGCCCGTTTCCAGACCCGTAAGGAGGTAGAAGATAAACTCATGGTATCGCTGACGAATGAGGCGTTTTATGAGCTGCGGGACAGCGAGACGCCGCCTGAGGATATTTACAACTGGTTCCTGAACTGGAATGAGAACAAGCCCGATCTGGCCGACATCGCGCTGCAGAGTTATCAGAAGCTGGTTTGCCGGGTCGGCGCGTATCTGGAACGGCAGAAACTACCCGATCAGGCGCTGACGGTCTACGAGCTGTCGGACCTTGTGCCGGCTCGTGAGCGGCGGGTGCGGTTGCTGTTCAAAAATGGCCTGGTCGACGAAGCGCTGGCTCTGTGCGATGAAATCGCCGAGACGCCGCAGAATGCCGAAGAACGCTACTTTGCCAGTGATTTTAAAGAAAAGATACTGAATACCGGTCTGAAGAAACGCAGCCGGAAAGCAACAACCCGGTTTTTGTCGGATGCGGAATCGGTGCAGATTCCGGCGGGTTTCCGGCACCATGTCGAGGCCGGCGTTATTGCCCACTACATGGCTGCGGGTTATCAGGCGGCGTTTACGGAAAACTATCCCTGGCGCGGGCTGTTCGGGCTTGTCTTCTGGGACATTATCTACGATGCCAGCGTGCAGGCGATTCATAACCCGTTGCAACGAGCCCCGTCGGACATGTACCTGCCCGATTTTTACCTGAAGCGGGAAGAACTGATCAAAAAGCGGCTGGCCGAACTGGCAACAAAAGAAGACTGGCGGGTGCATGTCGGCCGGATGTTCAACGCTAAATTCGGGATGGCCAACGTGCTGGTCGACTGGAGTGATAGCCTGCTGGCGCTGGTCAATCAGCTGATTGCGGTGCTGGATGTGGCGCAGCTGCGGTTGATTCTGCTGGAAATGGCCCGCAACGTACGCGAGCATACACGCGGTTTCCCCGACCTGCTGGTTTGGCGCGACTCCGGGGAATACGCGTTTGTCGAGGTCAAATCCCCGACCGATCACCTCGGCGCGCAGCAGCTGCACTGGCTGGAGTTTTTCCAGACCATCGGCGTAACAGGCATGGTCATGCGGGTGATCTGGAGCGGGGGGGCGTTAAACTAATTCACTTCCTTCAACACCACTACCTGTGTGGCATAGGCCGCAAAGACGCCCTGGCCTCCCGAGACATTGCCGGCCACCGGCGACGGCTGAGCAAATGGGTTATCGCCGATGCCACCCCCATCGCTGATGCGGTTTTGGTAGGCCGTAATCACCGAGCGCAGATACCGGTCAAATGCCGGGCTTCCTGTCCAGATCGTTAGCTGGTAGCGGTCGCCGGGCTTTTTGAGGTTTGCCACCTGATTGCCGGTATTGAACGTAATGGCCGGATGGGTCAGGCCGTCTGCCACGATGGACTTAATCCGGGCGTAGGGCCAGTAAGAGCGTTTGTAATTGAAGCCCGACAGGTTACTGTTAAACTCGTCCAGCAACAGGCTGTTGCTCTGAATGCCTTCGATGGTTGTGGTCAGCTGTCGGGTACTGAACGCCTCCGTCCGCAAATAGACCGAAAGCCATTGCACCGCCTCGTTGGCGGGCAGCGGCTGTGTTTGCAGAATAATGTCAGGGTTGTTGTTCACATTGCCGGCATTCGGGCCGGTTAGCGTGACCGATAACACCGGAGCAACCGGCATCCGGTCCTGCGCCGTGAGTGTTTTGCCTTCCGGTGTAATGGCCGTTAAGGCATAGACATGCCCCGGCTGGGGGTGGTAATTCAGCCGGTAGACACCCGGCCGCTGCTCCGCCAATGGTGCAAGGCGTTGCCCGTTGTCGGCGATGAATACCCGCGCGTTTTGAATGGGCGTTGGCGTAACGTCAGTCGCTGTGGTTGGGTAACTGTAGGTGAGCGTTACCTGAAGCGTACTGTCGGGCGACAATAAGGCGGCTACTACCGGCTCCCGGACGAAGGCAGGGGGCGTCAGCGTAATTGTTTTGGTACAGCCCCACAAACCAAGGCTGACTAAACCAACAAAGAATAGCTTAAAACGCATAACTGTACGTAGCTGAGGGAAGAATGGTGAAGAGACTAAACTGTTTCAGCTGACCGTCCTGTGGGTAGACAATAAACGGATTGTTCCGGTTATACACGTTGTAACAGGCCAGAATCCAGCTGCGGGTGCCCCGCTTCTTTACCTTATCGAACCGGTAACTGACATCTAACCGATGGTAGGCGGGTAGACGGAAATTATTGCGGTTGTTCAGTACGTCTATCTGCGAAAAGTACTGCTGAAAGCTGCCCTGATAGATGGGACTGATGCCCGCATCGGGCTGCGGCAGGCTGACACGGCTGGTTGGCAGCGTGGCGGTTGCGCCGGTATTGAACTGAAAATTGGCTGTCAGCTGCTGCTTGGGTCGGGTCGTTTTCGTGACCACAGCGCTGACCACGTGTCGCCGGTCATAGGTGTACGGAAACCATTGTCCCCCGTTAAGGCCGGCGAATAACCGCTGATGCCATGACAGGGTATAGCTAACCCAGCCGGTCCAGGCACCGGTTGTTTTTTTTAGGTAGGTTTCGAGGCCATATGACCGGCCCGCACCGACCAGTACCCGGTCCGTCCACTCACTGGCCCAGGTCAGAAACAGGTTACTGCCCGTTTTGTATTCCAGCACGTTGTCAAGCCATTTGTAGTAGCCTTCAACCGAACCCGAAAACCCTTTTCGGGCGCCCTGATAAATGCCTAAAGAAAACTGCTGACTCGTTTGTGGCTTAATGGCGGCATTGGTAGGCACCCACAGATCGGTGGGCAGGCCCAGCGAAGAGTTGGTCAGCAGATGCAGGTACTGTACCTGGGTGTTGTAGGCCGCTTTGAGCGAAAGATGATCCGACAGACCATACTGTATACTCAGCCGGGGTTGCAGGTTGGCGTAGGTTCGGTCAGGAACCAGATTGACCGATTGCACCAGACCCACGTTGGCCGACATGTGTTCGGAGAAGGTCAGCGTAGCGTCGACATAGGCCGACGCTTCATGGCTGTAGGCGGGTTGCGCGGGTGCGGTGCTTTCGTCAACCGGCACATTACCCTGCTCGGTACGGATTTCGGGCGTAAACCGCCGTAACGAAAGCTGCGTACCAAACTGAAGCTGTACCGACGAAGCCGCCGACAGGTCAAAATCAGTTTTCAGTAGTACGTCCCGGATGGCCGAGCGGGTATCGAAACGAATCGTACCTTCGGCGGTTTCTGAACGGGTATTGAGGGTATAGTGATACTTGACGAGCCCGAGCTGAAACCGGCCAAAGAGTTTCTCAGAAAACAGCTGCGTATACCGTGCCGAGAGGGTGCTGTTGGCCCAGTCATAGCCATAGACCGACTTATAGCGCGAATCGGTAAAAACGTTCCGGAACCGGTCCTTGCTCCGGTACCAGCTTACGTACAGATGCCGTTTGGGCGATAGTTCCGCATTGATTTTTGCATTAATGTCGTCGAAATGATAGCCAAGCCGGTTGCGGTTATTGATCAGGCTAAGCAGATTGGTAAACGCATCGAGCTAGGTTCGCCGCCCCGAGATCATGTAGGATAGTTTGTTTTTGGCCAAAGGACCTTCGAGCAGCAGGTTACCGGCAACGGGGCTCAGGGCAAAGCGCCCGTGCGTTTTTTGCCGGTTGCCTTCTTTCATGCTCAGATCGAGTACCGACGACAGACGGCCGCTGTATCGGGCGGGAATGGCTCCTTTGTAAAAATCAGCCGTAGCAATAGCCTCCGGATTAAAGACCGAAAAGAACCCGAACAGATGCGAGGCATTGTAGACGGGCATGCCGTCGAGCAGGATGAGATTCTGGTCGGGGCTGCCTCCGCGTACGTACATACCGGCAGTACCTTCGGTGCCTCCCTGAACGCCGGGGAGCGTCTGTACAAATTTGGGCAGGTCGGCTTCGCCCAGCAAGGCCGGAGCTTGCCGGAGCAGGGTCAGCGGAAGCCGGTAGGTGCCGGGTGCGACATCGCGTTGTAGTAAATCACTCTGCACCGTAACTACCTCCAGCTGTTTGGCCTGCGCTGTCAGCCAGATGGTTAGGGTGGTGTCGTTGGCAGATGCCAGCGTCTGACGATAGGGCTGGTATCCCAAAAAGCGGACAGACAGTGCCCGGGTTGCGGTGCTTTTGGTGACGCGTAGGCTAAAGAACCCATAGCCGTTTGTTTGCCGGGTACTATTGCCGATCTGCACAACCGCCCCCGACAGGTTTTCGCCGGAAAGGCTGTCGCGCACAAACCCGCTGATGGTAATGGTTTGGGCAAGGGTAAAACAGGGAATAAACGTACCGGATAGTAGTAGTAGCCAAAGGCGCATAAGGATAAAAAATGGTGTGGCAGAATTGTTCCCTGATGTATAATCAGGCAGTTCCCGAAAAAGTAACGCGTCGGGCGGGGAAAAATTTTGGAGCAACTACAGGAAAGGCCGCACAGATGTACTTAAAACCGCAATTTCCGGATTGATGACCGGCAGCAGGAACTGTATTTTTACCAAAAAAACAACAGGCTATGACGATTACATCTTAATCGGCTACTCAAATATATTTTTCTTTGAAAGAGGGATTTTTGTATTACCTACAATCACACTTTTAGAACAATATTTCTGAATTTTATCCTTATTGACGATATAGGCCCGATGCGTTTGAATAAATTTTGTAGCAGGTAATGATTCGATGATACAGGAGATCGTCGAACGGGATTTGTAAACTTTTATATCGGTGTGAAATAGCAGATAATTTCCCTCCGATTCGATATAATTAATTGCTTCCAACGGCAAGTCAACCTGGTAAACGCCATCCTTTACTAAAATGGCTGGTTTGATTCGGTCTTCTTTGGCCGATTTTATAATTGCCAATTTAACGGAAGCGATTAAGTCGCTGTTTTTAAATGGTTTGGTCAGATACGAATAGGGTGAAGTAGCAACCGCCTCGCTGATCACCCTGGCGTTTTCGTAAGCCGTAAGATATATAAACGGGACTTGTTGTTTGGCATGAATCAGTTTTCCCAAGTGAATGCCATCCATTTCGCCGTCGCCAAGGTTAATGTCGAGAATGGCAAGATCAACCAATTCTTTCTGGAGAATCTTCATCGCTTCATCGGCATTTTTAGCTTCTAAAACCTGGTAGCCATGTTCCAGTAAAATTTTTTTCGTTAATCTTCGGTTCAGAAAATCATCTTCAACCACCAAAATCACTTCTGAATTCATTTAAAAATATAGGTTTAGTTCAAATCCCTTTTTGCACCTGGTCTCAATCTTACCGTTGAGCTGGTCAATCAATCCTTTTATTATTTCTATACCCAACCCTTTAGTTTGCTTCTGATTAAAGTCAAAGCCTGTACCGTTATCAATGTAACCCAGGTAGTTCATTTTTGCATTGTTTTGGTGCCGGATTTCAATATTGATGATGCCGTTTGATTGGTTTTTAAAGGCGTGTTTCATGCTGTTGCTGATCAGTTCAACAATGATCAGTCCCAATGGCAGTGCTTTTGAGATGGCCAGCGTGTCGATTTCGCAAGTGGTGAACAGGGTTACATGGGTCTCCCTGGTATCATACGAATCTTTAACAAGCTCAGAAAGCTCAGTGACATACCGTTTCAAATCAACATCCTTAACGCCTTCGTCAACATTCAACTTCTTATGAAGCAACGCAATCGAATGAATCCGATTCTGGTTGTTACGAATCAGATCATCGATTGTGCTGAAACTGATGGACTCTTTCTGAATCTCTAACAGACTAATGACATATTGTAAATTATTTTTTACCCGATGTTGTAACTCCGAAAGAAGAATCTGTTTTTGTTCAACAGTTTTTGCAATCTCATCTTTCTGACGGTTTATTTCCCGGTTTTTAGCTAACAAAACAGCATTCCCCTTTTTCTTTTGACGGTTGTTTTTATACAGGATTACTGAAATCAATCCTAAAAAGACAAGCAGGATAGTGAGTGTTTTCTGCCTGATTGAATGATCATACTCTTTTTTAGCGTCAGCTAAATCCCGTTCGCGTTCTTGTTCGGATTTGACAATATTTTGTGTTTGAATAATTCGCGCGGCTGTGTAAAGGCTATCATTCGTAGCATGCAATAGTTTCAGGTATCTGATTGCTTCTGCTGGATTTACAGGTTCATAAAGTTGGGATAAAAGTTTGGCGGCGCTTGCTGTCAGTACCAGGTTTTTAAATTTCCTGCCGCCAGCCAATGCTTTTCCCGCGTAAAACAGAGCCGAATCCGGTTGGCCCATTCTCTGAAAAACGCCGGCTAAATCCACCGACTGTTCAGACTCCAAAAAAAGATTACCGGATTGACTTGAAAAACGAATCGCCACTCTTAAGTACTTCAACGCTAATGCATAGTTTTCCCGCTTTTTTTCAACTCTGCCCATAATTGCATTGGCATAGGACACTTCGATGGGGATGTTCAGGCGCCGGCAATGCACATCGGTTAATTTAGCAAAATACATAGCCGAGTCCAGCACATTCAGGTTTTCATAAACCTCGCCAATATTGTGATAAATAAGCCATTTCCCGTTATTGGGCAGTGAGTCCAGCTGAGGGTGACGATAGGCCTTTAACAGCCATTCCAGGCGGTGCCGGCTATCTTGCTGTTTTTCGTAGACTAACGCAATCAAATTATAAAAGACCACTACCAGATCCGGGTATTTAGCCTGGCTAAGTCGCAATCCATCGTAAGCCGTCTGAGTACCCGTTTGCCAGTCACCGGTTATGGTTGCGACAAAACTTAATGCCTGTAGCGAAACCAATTCGCCATACGTGTAAGCAAGTTTTCGGGCCAGGGTGATTGCCTCTGTTGCGTAGACCACAGCCTCGTCAGGCTCAGTCATGGTATGATACCTGGCCAGACGCCATAAGCTGAGCACTTTGCTGGTATCTTCCATAGATGTTGCCAATTCCTGCTTCAATTTCCCGACCTCTTGAGTAGTTAAACTGAGCGGTTGGCTACATCCAGGCGTAGCTATCCCGATTAGAATTGACCCTATGAATGCAACTAGCAATTTCATGATTAGCTGTTTTTGTAATCGCCGCACTTTACTGGCCATTGTTACTATTGCCCCGTGGCTTTTCCGGTTACCCTCAAATATCAACAATAGCGTTGGTTTTCGAAATTCTTAGACTATGTACCAACGACAACAAACTCCCCGGGTTACCACTTTTAGTCCACAACCAGCAACATTAAGCCCGGTCTGGTTCGATAGTCAGACCGGGCCGGGATAGGTGCTCAGGCGTTTTTGCTAACGATGTGCTTTGGGAAAGTTCACTAAGGCACACGCTCAAATTTCCAAAGCTGGCCCGTTACATTTTTGCAATCATCCATAAAGGCAACACCATCCTTAGCTCCGGTTGATGCTGCATTTCCTTCCAGACATTTGTCGTTACCCGTATACAGTGTTTTTAAACGATACATATTATTTCCGGCCGGTTCAATTAGCCAGTACTGACCAGTCCGTTTTTCCGCTTTCCGCATTTGAGCGGCCAGTAATCCAGGTCTGGAAGCATCGTTGGCATTTGTAATGTCTAAGCATTCACCTGCGCCCCGAAACTGGTTCTTTAATATGTAATAGCCACTTTTATCCGAAGCTTCTACTTTCCAGAGCTGGCCGGCAGCGTTTTGTTGTTTGTCCATGAACGCTAAGCCTTTTTTGGTTGGTGAAGCTGCCTGATTACCTTCTAAGCATACTTCTCCTCCCTGGTAGACAGTCTTCAGACGATAGTGTCCCTTATAGTTCGGATCAAACTGAGCCATAGCCACGTTACTCAGCAAAGCAAGCAGCATCAATAAGAATGTGTTTTTTTTCATGTGTAAACGTAATTGGATTGCTTAAAGATGAAAGCAACAAGCACCCTGCCTGTTGACTGGATCTGGTAATCTTCAATCGGGCAGATTATAGAACGCTTTTACTTCATTATAGCTCGTGAAGTCAAGAGCGGCTTTGCGGCCATTGCGGAGGTCATTAGCCGGAATCATCACTACACGCGGGGTGAAAAGTATTGAACCGGTGGCAGCAGCAAGCGTTTCCCGTTGGATTGCCACTTGTGGGGTGGTTGCATTATATAGCCATGTTCTGAAGGAGCCACCATCAGGAATACTACCGGGAATAGCATGCCAGTTGACTGGGTTTGCGCCGTTGATGAATCCTAAATAAACAAAGAAAGCACTGGAGGCAGCAACCTGTGTAGTGGTATTAGGCAGCGACAAGGTGGTGATAAGTCCTGCCGTGTTAGAGAATGATCGGGGGGTATACGTGAATTGAATCACATTGGCATTTCCGGTAACTCCTGACACACCGGCAGGGCCAGTTGCACCGGCAGGGCCAGCTGCTCCTGCCGGTCCTACCTCCCCTTGTGGACCTTTACACGATAATTGCACGATGCAAAGCGCTCCTAAGAGCAGCATTGCCAAAGAAAAGATGAGACCTTGTTTCAACGTAATAAAAACAGATTATTTATGGTGCCTACTCTGGATCAGCATTTTCGGCTGCCTGCTTTTGGATGAGCCCAAAGCTATATTTCTATTTAGCGCTCTTAAAATTTTTGGGATAGAAACCCGATTTTAGGGATAGAATGTGTGTTTCTCAGAAAATGCCCGTCTTCACAGATGTACTTAAAACCGCAATTTCCGGATTGCTGCCCGGCCGCCACGGCTGTATTTTTACAGAAAAAACAACAGGCTATGAACACCTATCAGCGCATCGAGAAAGCCATTAACTATATGCAAGCGCATTTCCGCGAACAGCCGGACCTGGACCAGATTGCGGAGCAGGCCCACCTGAGCGCGTTTCATTTTCAGCGGTTGTTTACAGAGTGGGCAGGCGTCAGCCCGAAGAAGTTTGTGCAGTTTCTGAGTGTGAATTATGCCAAAGAGTTATTGCTGAACCAGCGTCTGTCGGTGAGCGAAACAGCGTACGAAACCGGCCTGTCGGGCACGAGCCGGCTGCATGATCTGTTTGTCAGCATCGAGGCCATGACGCCGGCAGAGTACCGCGATGGCGGGCAAGCGCTCCGCATCCGGTATCAGTTTGCCGATACGCTGTTCGGGCGGGTGGTGGTCGCCTCGACGGACAAAGGGGTCTGTACGCTGCAATTTATCGACGATGATGCGGCCGGCATGGTGCTGCTCCGGCAGCTTTGGCCAAACGCTACCCTGATGGCCGAAACCGATGCGATGCAGAAACAGGCGCTGCTGCGGCTGACTGAGAACCTGCAACAACCGGCCCCGCTCGCGCTGCATCTGAAAGGAACACCATTTCAATTGAAAGTATGGGAGGCGTTGCTACAGATTCCGGAGGGCAAAGTGGCCGTCTACGGGGATATCGCCCACCTGGCAACGGCTCCGGCCGCGGTTCGGGCGGTTGGTACGGCCATCGGCGATAATCCGGTGGCGTACCTGATTCCGTGCCATCGGGTGCTCCGCAAATCCGGCGAACTCGGTGGTTATCACTGGGGTACCACCCGCAAACTGTCGATGCTGTTTAGAGAAAGTTTAAGTGTCGATTCTCAATGCAGTAATAGGTAGATTCTGGTTGAAATGGGATGTTGGATTGAATAAACTGATGCTGGATTTAAAAGATGAGACGCAGGGGTAAAATGAAACAATGAGACGCAGTGATAAAATGAAACGCAGTGATAAAATGAAACAATGAGACGCAAGATGTTGCGTCTCTACAGTATACCCAATCGTAAAAAAACGGGGAAACGGATATCGCGTTCGCCGGTGCCCCATATGGCTTGCAGCCGTTCGCCGAGAGCCTCGACGGGGTCGTGGCGGTCTTCGTCTTCTTCGTGAAGACGGATGTAGGTCTGAACGCTCGACCATGTACGAAGGTAATTCAGGTATCGCTCCAGTGTCCAGCGGCGGTAGACCGAAAACTCCCTGGTCTGTATGTTGTCGAACGCAAACGGCAACCGCGCATACCGGTCGTCGATGTGTTTGCGCTGAGGGTCCCAGTACGGCCCGATGCGGTTCCGGTAAAAATCCAGAATAACAGGGTCTAACTGCTCGTCAATCCGGTGCAGGCCGTAGCCCCATTCGGCGATGACGGCACCCGGTTTCCCGACCCGCCGGACTTCTCGGTGAAAGGCCCCGACATCGAACCAGTGCACGGCCTGAGCAACCGTAATCAGGTCAAACGACTGATCGGGGAACGGCGTTTGTTCGGCCGGACTAACCTGATACCTGATGTTCGGCTTTTGCGCCGCCTTATCCAGCTGCGGCTGGCTGATGTCGGTTGCGTCGACCTGTCCGAAATGCTCTGCCAGTACCACGGCAACCTGTCCGTTGCCCGTCGCACAGTCCCACGCCCGTTCGCGGCCCTGAACAAACGACAGTAGATAGTCATACAATTCGGCCGGGTAATCAATCCGGTACTGGGTATATAGACCGGCATGGCCGGAAAAAAGATCTGGCATATAACTGGTTTAAATTTTTTGTCCTTCCGACGAAGGAGGAATAACAGAAGTAATCCTGAACTATTTCACGGGTGTAAAGCCTGCCCGGCTCAACCCACGCTGAATATACGGATTCTTTTTCATCAGATTCCAGACAAAGTTGGTCCGCAGGTTTTCGGCCATGATGATAATCGGTCCCTGATCAATGCCCAGGTAATCGCGGTCGAACCAGCCGTTGTCTGTCGAACCATAGGCAAACGGTGAGCGGTAGCGGTACGTTGGATTAAAGGAATCCCGGAACCCCTGCGGGCCATAGAGCTGCGAACCATATCTGGCTTTCATCGTTTTCAGGGCCGGTAAGCAGATTTCGGGCGCAAACGCCAGGGAGCCACCGGCAGCTGTCGGGGCAATGGTGCCGTCATCGACAATGCGTTGGGCGGAGGCGCCGCGTGCGCGGTACGAAAAAAACTGACGACCGTTGGCCAGCGTGTCTCTCGGGCCGTCGCAGGCGGTTAGGCCCCAGACTGTTTCGCTGTAATCCTGCCACTTATTTGGGTTAGCTGCACAATAGGCGCGGTTGGCGTAGGTCGCCCGCCGCGAATTTTCGAAATAATCAATGCCTTTCTGCCGCATGTACGCATCCTGAATGCCCCGGAAATCAATCCAGCAATGCGAATACTGATGGCCGAACAACGGCTCAAAGTTTATGTGCTCCTGATTGTAGAAGTTCATCCATTCGTATGAACTTGTCCAGGCCGGCCACACTTCCGGTCCGACAGGGTGTGTCGGCGAACCCAGTGCCAGCACATACAGAATCATGGCTTCATCGTAGCCCTGCCAGTCACTTTTGATAAAGCCGGATTCGGGGTGCCAGCCCATTGATACAAACGGCTTCCGTGCCTGAAACCAAGTCCAGTCAGCGGCTTTATACAGGTCATCGGCCAGTTTGCGAATCTCGGTTTCGGCCGCGTTTTTTTGGTCAAAATAAGTCTGGCAACTCAGCACACCGGCCAGGAGCAGGGCGGTGTCGATGGTCGACAGCTCAACGGTTTTAAACCGCAGACCGCTCTGCATATCCAGAAAATGGTAATAAAATCCCTTGTAACCTGCCACATTGATGGGGGCCGGGCCTTGCGGTGCGTTCCGGAAAAAACGCAGCGTGGCCAGAACGCGCTCAACAGCCTGTTGCCGGGTGATATACCCCCGTTCGACGCCGATGAGGTAGCTCGTCAGGCCGAAGCCAATAGCAGCCACGCTTGAAAATGAGGGCGTTGGCGCCCGGTCAGGAACCAGTCCGTTTTTAGGGTTAGTTGTCTCCCAGAAAAACCGGAAGGTGTCGCGTTGCAGGCTGTCGAGAAACGTATTATCTGACTTAGTGAGCACATACCGGGCAGCGGTTTCCGGCCGGCCTTTGGGTTGTGCCCACCCGGTTGTGGCACTTGTCAACGTCAGAAGCAGGATACCGGTTAGCAGCGCCGGTAGTTTGTGGATAAAGCTGGTTTGCTGTTTCATAAGCCCAAAAAAATGTATGCTTAAGTTAGTAGACATTAAACCATAGCCGGTTGTTTTTGTCAAATGACCGTAGAGACGCAATATTTTGCGTCTTAGTGCTGCCAAAGAGATGTACTATGTACAATGTTGCGTCTTAATGCTGCAAAAAGCGATGTATTATGTTGCGTCTTAATGCTGCAAAAATGAGACGCAAGGTGTTGCGTCTCTACAGATTAACCGATGTTGGCAAAACAATACATTTTCCTGTTTTTGGGGTAAGAGACAGAAGAATATGTCTTTATACCATGAACGGGGAATATAAAGGTATGAGCCGCAAAATTTTGTGTCTCTGTATTTAGAATGTATTTTTGCTAACTTACTTTTCCTGTTTCTTTTCAGTTATTCCTATTACAAGCTTACCATGAAAAAAGCATTTGGCGTATTAGTGGCTGCGGCTGCACTTGCCGGGTTTTCATTCAATGCCCAGGCTCAGGACAACATTCCTGAAGATATGAAAGCCCTGATGACAAAGTATACGTGTATTGCCTGCCACCGTCCCGATGTGAAGTTGGTTGGTCCGGCTTACAAAGACGTAGCGAAGAAAAAGTATACCAACGACCAGATCATCGCGTTGATTTATGAGCCAAAGCCATCAAACTGGCCGGGTTACCCGCCAATGGCTCCGATGAAGCAAGTGCCTAAGGAAGATGCGCTGAAACTGGCTAAGTGGATCAATTCACTGGGCGGCGGAAAGAAAAAGTAATCTGACATAATGAAAAATGGATAATGAGTAATGTATAATGAAAGCAAAAGCCCCATTGTACATTATTCATTATCCATTTTTCATTACTGAACAGCCGGCAGACTACGCTGGCGCACTACCTCGTATAAAACAACTCCCGTCGCTACTGACACATTCAGTGAGCCGACATTTCCCAGCAGCGGGATCTTCACGTGGCCGTCGACAAGGGCCAGCAGCTCCGGCGTAATCCCGTTTTCTTCAGACCCCATAATGACCGCAAGCGGGCCCGTCAGGTCGGTGGTGAATACATCGCGGTATGATTTCTCCGTACAGGCTACAACTTTAATCCCCGATTTCTGCAAATACCGGATGGTATCGGCCAGATCGTATTCGCGGCAAACCGCAATGTGATTCAAGGCGCCCGACGACGTTTTCATGGCCTCGGAGTTAATGGCTGCATTGCCGCGTCCCGGGATCACAATTACCTGTACACCGGCACATTCCGCTGTTCGGGCGATGGCGCCGAAGTTGCGAACGTCCGTAATGCGGTCAAGCAGCAGAATAAACGGCGTTTCGCCGTCTTCGTTTACTTCAGCAATTACGTTCGACAGTTTCACGTATTGCACCACGGCCGTAAAACAGATAACCCCCTGATGGTTTTTACGCGTCAGGCGGTTTAGTTTTTCGGTCGGTACGCGCTGGATCGTCACCCGGTTCTGAAACGCCAGTTGCTGAATTTCAGGGTGACTCAGCTCTTTTTCCATAAACAGCTTATCGATCTGCTGACCAGACCGGAGCGTTTCCAGTACCGACTGGATACCAAACACCATTTCCTCCGAAGGCGGACGCTCTTCTTCGTAGCGGCGTTGGCCGGACTGGGGGCGACCGCCACCTTGCGGCCCTGATTTATTTATTCGCGGATTGCGCCGGTTCTCCATGCTTCGACAATCGGGTACCAGATCGGTTGATACTCCATATAGCGTACCAGTTCGTAATGGTCCTCGACAAATTGATTCGGTTTGCGATTGAATGTAAAATTGATTTCGGAAACGTTTGCCCGGCGGTTATACACCCACACCTCACGGTCGCGGCTGCGTTGTACGCGGTCGGGCGGGCCAAGCACAACATAGATCATGCCCTTATCGGTTTTCCATCCCTCTTTATACGTTGTAAATAAACGGTTTGCCTCTTCGACCCGGTTAAAATAAGCCCGGATTGCCCGGCGGGCCACTTCCTCATTGCCCGACATCAGGTTCAGCCAGTAGCGGTCAAACGCCTTCTTAATCTCTTTTGTATTATTCAGCTCGTTAATTTCGGTACTGGTACTCATGTACAACACCGGCTTAACCAGCTTCTCCGGACGGGTTAGCTTCGGAAAGCGGTTGTCGGCAACGACCATCCCGATGCCATAGGTTTCGGTTGAATCTTCCAGAAAGAAATAAAGTCCTTCCGACGGCATCCGGAACGGCTGGCTGGTGGTTACGACCAGCGATGAATCAACCGTGAGTGTTTTAGGGGCCGGCCGCGTGGTCGTGTTCATCGGCGACGAAGCAGCCTCAAAATCATGGCGATACCGGAACGTATACAACGGCTTAACGGTGCCGTTTACATCACGGAGTACTACGGTATCTTTCAGGTTAACGTAATTGCGCAGCAGCGGCAGTTTGCCATCTTTATCGAACAGGGCATAGCGGTCGCTGAGTTTGGTGCTCCGGAACCGGACCGGCAGATCATTCAGCGCCTTTTTACCGTTATTGGTTTCGGTGATTTCGGTCAGCAGAATGCCGTTAATGGCACCCGAAGGCCGCTTGACGTCGAACATCAGCGTCAGGTAGTCACCATTCGGTACCACCGCCTGGTTCGTAATCTGGACATTGCCATAGCCAAGGCGGTCGCGGCTATTGTAGTCGGGATAAATAACGTAGTTGACCAGAAAATGCGACGCCAGATCATCGGCGGTTTTAATCGGCGATCCGTCGGGTTGCTGGCCGGTCAGGTTCAGATAAACGCGGATACTGGTGGAGTCGATAATCAGAAATTTACCTTTAATCGACGTTACGGCCCAGTCTGCCGGTGCAGGGGCGGGGGCCGAGGTGCTGTTCGGTAGTACAGAGGAAGGCCGTGCCAGCGGGCGGCTGTCGGAGGCACTACCGCCTGACGGACGGCTATTGATACGGGTATTCGACCCTACTGTCTGGCCAGGGGTATTTGCCTGCGTTTGTTGAGCTGTTTTGCCCGATTTGCAGGCAGCGCCGAGCAAGATGAGCGATAAGAAAATATAAAAACGCATAAATTATAGAAAAGTGTCAGACCATTTCTGCCGGACCCTGTTACCGATCCGAACCAACTGTTTATCAATAACGAAAAAACAATGTCAAATAGACTTGTTGGCCCGTAGATTTTTCTTTAGCTCTACAAAAGAGTAATTTTACAGACTCATTTGCAAATCACCACGAACGGACATTAACCGGTTACACCTTGTGATTTGCGCTGTTTCCTGGCTCGAAACTATGTATAAAACCACAGAAATAACCTCTGCCGAAATTACGTCGGATAACCCGGTTCACCAGCGGCTCCTTTTTCCATACGTCGAAGCGGCTAAAATCGTTTCGGGAAATGTGCTGGAAATCGGTTGTGGCTGGGGGCGCGGCCTTCAGTTGCTGACGCAGGCGGCAGATCATTACACCGGCATCGACAAAAACGCGGAACTGATTGCATCGCTGCAGAACGCGTATCCGCAATCGACTTTTATTCAGGCAAATATACCGCCTTTAGCTGGTTTAGCCGACAATACGTTTGATTATATCGTTACGTTTCAGGTAATTGAGCACATCGAAAACGATGACCTGTTTATCAAGGAAGCGTTCCGCGTGCTGAAGCCGGGGGGTAAACTGTTGCTGACGACAGTTAACAAAACCTTCTCGCTGACGCGCAATCCGTGGCACGTGCGCGAGTATCTGGCCGATGAGCTGAAAAACCTGATGCTGCGTTACTTCCCGACGGTAAAAACCGAAGGCGTGCACGGCAACAACAAGGTGATGACCTACTACGAACAGAATAAGCAGTCGGTACAGAAATTTACCCGCTGGGATATTCTGAACCTGCAATACCGGCTTCCGCGCTGGATGCTACAGATTCCGTATGACATCGCGAACCGGATGAACCGCAACCGCCTGCTCCAGCAGGATGGACTCGCTGCTGAAATTCAGTATACCGACTATATGGTCAGCCAGAATCCGGCCGGCAGCCTCGATTTCTTCTATATCGCTCAGAAATAATGTAAAACGGAATGATATTCCGTTTTGTAAAAAAGGGCGACCACGTGGGGTCGCCCTTACTATTGTCCTTCTTTTTTGCTGTCGCGGTTGGATTGTTTGATGCTCTGACCGATCATGTCCCACATTTCAGCCGGTACCTTTTCGAGGTGATTGAACTCGCCGTTGGCCAGTACCTCGCCCCCGTCAATCGTAATGGTTTCGCCGGTGATGTAGCCCGAAAAATCCGACATCAGAAACGCCGCCAGGTTGGCTAGCTCCTGATGCTCGCCGACGCGTTTGAGCGGAATCCGGCTGGTTGGGTCCATCAGTTTGACCAGTGGCTCGGGGAATAAACGCTCCCATGCCCCTTTGGTCGGAAACGGACCTGGCGCAATGCAGTTGAGCCGGATGCCGTATTTTCCCCACTCCGCCGCCAGCGACTTAGTCATGATCAGTGCCCCGCCCTTGGCAATTGCCGATGGCACAACGTAGCCCGAACCGGTTGTGGCGTAAGTTGTTGAAATGTTCAGCACTGTGCCCGGGATTTTGTTCTCAATCCAGTACTTGCCTATGGCCAGCGTGAAGTAGTACGTTCCGCGCAGCACAATGTCGACAATCGTATCAAAGGCTTTGTACGACAGCTTTTCGGTCGGACTAATAAAGTTGCCGGCTGAGTTGTTCAGCAGTCCGTCGACGCGGCCGAAGCGGGCAATGGTTTGTGCAATCACGTTTTCGATCTCCTGCGGATTGCGGACATCGCAGGGTACAGCCAGCACCTCGCCGCCTGTTTCGGTGGCCAGTTCTTCGGCCGTGGCATCAATCACTGCCTGCCGGCGGCTGCAAATCGTGACGTTGGCACCCAGCTGGAGAAAATACCGGCTCATGGATTTGCCAAGGCCCGTTCCGCCTCCCGTCACAATAATGGTTTTTCCTTTCAGCGCATCCTCGCGCAACATTCCTGTGGTCATGGTTTAGTGATTTGTGATTGAGTGATTTGTGATTGAGTGTAGGCACAACCCTTTTCACTCAATCACAAATCACTCAATCGCTAATTGTTTTTATTAAAGCTTGCTTGTCTGCGTTCGGCAGTTGCCTGCATGGCCTCCTGAAAGTCGTGGGACTGGAGCTGGGAAGCGTTCCAGGTGGCAACGTATTGTAAGCCATCGTCGATGGATTTGTCCTGGCTATAGTTCAGAACCGCCTTAGCGCCCTGTACGGCAGTGGCCGAGTTGTCCGCAATCTGGCGGGCCATGGCCATCGCTTCGTGGAAAAGCTCGTCGGGAGTGTCGTAGACGTGGTTCACCAGCCGCATTTTTTCAGCGGTCGCGGCATCAATGTCTTTGGCCGTAAACGCCAGTTCGCGGGTATACCCCTGACCGATAATGCCGGGCAGCCATTGCAGGCCACCAATGTCGGGTGTAATGGCAAGCCGGGCTTCGCGCAGGCTGAATTTCGCCTCGCGGGAACAAAGCCGGATGTCGGCGGCAGAAATCATATTAACGCCCCCACCGATGCACCAGCCGTGTATGGCCGCAATAACGGGAAAAGGAGCGGTATGCATCTTCAGGAAGCCCGACTGCATGTGCCGGATCTGACGCATGAGTTTCATGCGTTTATCGGCCAGTACGATGCCGGTGGTCATGTCGGCGAGGACCGGAAACATGCGGAGTACATCGAGTCCGTAGCTGAAATGATCACCGCTGCCCCGGACAATCAGGCACCGGATATCGGGCATAGCCGTGATGTTATCCATGGCTTTCGGGAGTTCATCCCAGAACTCGGGGCCCATTGCATTGCCTTTGCCGGGACCGAGCAATGTCAGGGTCATTACCCCGTCGGTCAGGTTCAGAGAAAGGGATTGATAGGTCATGGGGTTCAGTATAGTATGCATGCATACGAATTTGGTGTAAATGTAATCAATCGCCGGTTTCCTGCAACGGCGTTCGCTCATTAAATCAGGAGGGGCTGATTAAAGGCAGATCAGAAAAAGTGCAGGCATTGATACGGACAGGCCGTAAGCTTGCTGTGCCTCTAATCAGGAGATTTAGCTAAATTTGGCTGTTTGCCGTTTAGAAAGCTTTTTCTGCCGGATAAGTAGTTAACCGCAGCTCTATATATCATGCATTTCGATACCCTTGCCCTACAGGCGACCCATCAGCCCGATCCGGCGACCGGTGCGGTGATTCCGCCTATTTACCTGTCGACAACCTTTGCGCGGAACGAGGCCTATGCGCTGTCGGGCCCGTATCTCTACAGCCGGGCAAATAACCCCAATCGCGAAGCGCTCGAAAAAGCACTGGCTGCGCTTGACGGCGGGGCCGTGGCGATGGCATTCGGGTCGGGACAGGCCGCCGCCATGACCTTGTTTCAGGCACTGCGCCCCGGCGACCATGTGGTTATTGCTGCCGATGCTTATTACGGTACCCCCGCTTTGCTTGAGCAGGTGTTTCATCCGTGGGGCCTGACCTATACAAAAGTCGACATGACGGATCTGGCCGATGTGCGGCGTGCCATTCACGAAAATACGCGGGTGGTCTGGACCGAAACGCCGTCGAATCCGATGCTGCGGATTACGGATTTGCAGGCCGTGGCTGATCTGGCGCACAGCGTCGGGGCGATCTGTGTCTGCGACAATACCTGGGCAACGCCGGTGCTGCAACAGCCGCTGGCACTCGGGTGCGATGTGGTGATGCATTCGACGACCAAGTATCTCAGCGGGCACAGCGATGTCCTGGGCGGAGCCTTGATTTTCAGACAGGACGATGAACTGGCGCAGCGGGTACGGTTACTGCAAAGCTTGTCGGGTGCGGTTCCGGCGCCGTTCGATTGCTGGCTGGTAATGCGGGGAATTAAAACACTTGCGGTCCGGATACGGGCCCAGACCGAAACGGCAGGGCAGGTAGCACGCTTTCTGCAAACGCATCCGCAGGTTGAAGCGGTTCATTATCCGGGGCTGGAAAATCATCCGTCGTTTGCCCTTGCCAACCGGCAGATGCAGTCACCGGGGGCGATGCTGTCGGTGCAGATCAAAGGCGGTGCGCCGGAGGCGTTACGGTTCGCCGGTAAATTGACCCTGTTTGCGCGGGCAACCAGTCTGGGCGGTGTCGAAAGCCTGATCGAACACCGTGCATCGGTGGAAGGGCCGAACACGGCAACCCCCGTCAACCTGCTGCGGGTCTCCATTGGTCTCGAACATGCAGACGACCTGATCGCTGATCTGGCGCAGGCGCTGGACAGCCTGGCCTAAGGTTTATCGTTTTGGTATTGCCGGTATGACAGGTGAGCTTTTGGGTAAAGGCAGTTTACGGGATTTCGGTAGGGTTGGTGTCGACAAAATGGAGTAGGTCTGGCTGGAATCCGGCGTCTTCACCGGCATATTGTCGACCGTTGACCGCATGACGTTTTTCGGGTCTTTCGGGTCACGGTAGAAACCGGCCAGCGGGCGGGCAGTAGGCATAGATGCCGGAGCCGGTATACTTTCTTCCTGAACTTTTTCCTGCGCCAGTGCCGGTCCGGTCGCCGCAAATAATAAGATGTAAATCAGCCGCATTGTACAGAGTTTTTAAACTGGATGAACTAAAGAGTCATTTTCCATACAATCCGTTGCATGGCATGTTACTGACTTTGCGGTCAGACTGTAAAACCAAACTCAGGGTTAGGTGTTAATCTGATATCACGACTATACAGAATTTATGAAAATCGCAGTTATTTCTACTTCCCCCCGTAAAAACAGTAATTCCCTGCGTTTTGCCCGTCATATCCGGAACGTACTCGAAACGTATGGACAGCAGGACATTGGTCTGGCAAATTTTGAAGCCTATGATATTCCCCTGGTTGGTCAGGGCGAGGTGGATCCGGAAAATCTGACAGACTTTCAGCAGGAGCTGATCGGTACATGGGCTGCGGCAGATTTAGTCTTTTTTGTCGTGCCCGAATACAACTGGATCACGAGTCCGCAGTTTATCAACATGCTGCACCAGCTGGGCGATACGCCGTTTAAGCACTTGTTTGATAATAAGGTCTTTGCCTTTGCCGGCGTATCAAACGGGCGTGGTGGTCGTCAGCCAGCCATCCAGATGACAACCATTCTGAACAAGCTGATTAACTTCCTGGACGGTTATTCGGTTGTATCGGCGCGGATTTATGAATCGCACGAGACACACAAAAATCTTGATGAGAGCGGCCACTCCCTTGGCAATGAAACCTACGACCGTACTGCCAAAGCTTTCATCGACTACTCGTTGAAAATCGGGCAGCGGTGGATTAGATAAATAGCAAAGAGCGTGGGGCATAGGGCTAAGTACTTGCCCTTTGCCCCACGCCCCTAACACTAAGCGTCTTTATGATACAGTCCGGCGAGGGTATCGACGGCGTAGTCGATTTCGTCGGGCGTGTTGTATTTGCCGAATGAGAAACGGACATATCCCCGGTCAGGGTCGATACCCGGCAGGGCCGCCAGTACATGGGAGCCTACGTTTGACCCGCTCGAACACGCTGACCCGCCCGAAGCCGAAATACCGGCAATGTCGAGGTTAAAGAGCAGCATGTCGCTCATATCTGATGACGGTAAGCTCACGTTCAGGACGGTGTACAGACTACCTTCCAGGTTATCAGAGTCGCCGTTGAAGCGGACATCGGCCAGTTTTTCGCGCAATTGCTCAATCATCCGCTTTTTCAGACCCAGAATATGCTGGTGATGAGCGTCCATGTCGCGGTAGGCAATTTCCAGCGCTTTGGCCAGTCCGATGATGCCATATACGTTTTCGGTGCCGCCCCGCATGTTGCGTTCCTGGGATCCGCCGTGTACAAATGGCTGTATTTTACCGCGACCGGATTTGGGATCAGCATTCATGTACAGAAAACCGACACCCTTAGGCCCATGGAATTTATGCGCCGCTCCGACGATAAAATCGACCGGTAGTTTTTGCAGATCGTGCCGGAAATGACCCATAGTCTGCACCGTGTCCGTATGAAAAATCGCTTTGTACTCAGCACACAGGTTGCCGGTGGCTTCCAGATCCAGCAGATTCCCGATTTCGTTATTGCCGTGCATAAGCGATACCAGTGAGCCCGGATTGGCTTGTAGCAGCGCTTTAAGATGGTCCTGATCAATAAGGCCCTTCGCATCCACATCCACCAGGCTCAGTTTTACCTTACCGGTTTTGTGCAGATGTTCCAGCGTATGCAGCACCGCATGGTGTTCCAGCGGGGACGTAATTGCGTGGGTAAGTCCGAATGTCTCGATGCTGCTGCGAATGGCTGTATTATCGGCCTCTGTGCCTCCCGACGTAAAGAAAATCTCGGCAGGAGATGTATTAAGCAGTGTCGCGACCGTTTTCCGCGCCTTTTCGATAGCCGACCGCACCTTACGTCCGTGTGCATGGATGGAAGATGGGTTGCCGAAAAACTCCGTCATCATCGGGAGCATGGCTTCCAGAACTTCAGGATCAAGCCGCGTCGTTGCGGCATTGTCCAGATAAACTGATTCAGAACGATTCGCCATTAGTTTGTCAATTAAACCGCAAAGGTACGGCTATCCGCGTAAACTGACCAATCTGACAGCCGATAAACAATACAGGCAGCCCGTATACGGACTGCCTGTATTGCTGTTGTAATGATGTCGGGCTAGACCTGAGGCGTCAGTGCATTATTCCAGTTGGCATAGGCCTCCTGATAAGCCTGTTGGGTACGCATATCCGGTTCAATGGTACGAACGACTTTGAGGCCGGAGAATGCCTCGGCTGCATTTTTATAAATGCCGGCACCGATACCGGCGCCACGGGCAGCACCCTGTGCCCCGTCTGTATTATACAATTCGATTTCACAACCACTCAGATTGGCCAGCGTGCTGCCGAAAATCGGGCTCAGGAACATGTTCGCTTCCCCTGCCCGGATCGTCCGCAGACCTACGCCCACCTGCTGCATGATTTCCATGCCATAATAGAACGCAAAGACGATGCCTTCCTGAGCAGCCCGCAGCATGTGCGGCAGGCCGTGGCGGGTGAGCTGCAAGCCTTTGAAGGTGGCGCCAAGATCTTTGTTTTCGAGCATGCGTTCCGCGCCGTTACCGAATGGCAGGCAAACCAGCCCGTCGGCACCGATCGGGGAGTGAGCCGCCAGCTCATTCATTTGCGGATAGTCGATGTAGCCCTGGAACATTTTGTTGCGCAGCCAGCTGTTCAGAATGCCGGTTCCGTTTACGCACAGCAGTACACCATAGCGGGGCGCTTCGGGGGTATGGCTGACGTGCAGAAAGGTATTCACCCGCGATTTCGGATCATATTTGGCCTGGTCACTCACCCCGTATACAACACCGGATGTGCCGGCGGTTGCCGCAATCTGACCCGGTTCCAGGACATTGAGTGACATGGCATTGTTTGGCTGATCACCGGCACGGTAGGTTACCGGTGTCCCTTCGGCCAGTCCCAGCTCAGCGGCGGCTGAGGCCGAAATATGCCCCTGCAACCCGAACGTTGGTTTAATGGCCGGCATCAGTGATTTATCGAAGCCGTAGTAGTTAAACAGAAAATCGGCCGGTTGGTCGTTCAGGAAATCCCAGAGTGTACCTTCTGACAAACCGGATGCTGTCGTAACAATATCGCCGGTCATGCGGGCGGCCAGGTAATCGCCGGGCAGCATAAACTTGTCTACTTCGGCATATACGTCCGGTTCGTTGGCCTTTACCCAGGCCAGTTTGGCCGCTGTAAAATTGCCCGGTGAATTAAGCAGGTGAGACAGGCACAGGTCGGCACCGAGGTCATGGAACGCAGCCTGACCGTAGGGAACAGCCCGGCTGTCGCACCAGATAATCGACGGACGCAGCACGTTGAACGCTTTATCGACGACCACCAGCCCGTGCATCTGATAGGAAATTCCCACCGCCTTTACATCGGCCGGTGCCGCCCCGGCTTTCTGTAGTACAGCATTTGACGCCAGGCAGGCGTTTTTCCACCAGTTTTCAGGTTGTTGTTCGGCAAAGCCTGCCTGTGGCGCTTCGATAGCCATTTCGGTTTCCGGATAAAAGGCAGCGGCCACTGCCTGACCCGTTTCAGCATTCAGCAAACAGGCTTTCACCGATGAACTACCGACGTCAAATCCAAGAAGATACATAGTCAAAAGGTTCTTTATATCGTTAGCAGACACGTAATAGTGTCGTTTTTACACTTAATGCATCAAACTTATGAAACTTACAGAATTTCTCAAATTTTTACAGCACGAAGTATTTCCCGCTTACGGGCCGGACCCGGGTGTTTTTCGACCCGGAACCCGGCAGCTTTGAGATTTCGCTGTACATAGCCTTTCGAGCAATAGGTGGTCAGAATACCATCCGGAACCATCATGCCGGCAACATGCTGGAAAATGTCTGCGGTCCAGAGTTCGGGCTGAGCTTCGGGCGCAAAGGCATCGTAATAAACCAGATGGAAGGCAGGACCGGCACTGAACGCCTGCAACTGACCCTCCTGTTTGGTCAGGGTGAAGTAGGGGCTTATGATTGTTGGTGTATGCCAGGGGGCTTCATGCAGCGCATAGGTGCAGGAAGTGCCCAGCTGTTCATCAAAATTAAGCTGACGGGCTTCTGCAAGCGGCACCGGAAAGGCTTCGACTGCCGTATACGCAATGGAGCGCTGCCGGTTTCCGGCTTCGCGGGTGGTCATAACGGCATTCAGGCCCGTTCCGAATCCCATCTCGAAGACACGGAGCGGGCTATCCGTAAACCGCTCCAAGGCTTCCTGCAAACCAAGTTCAATAAAAACCCGCTCAGATTCCTGCCGGGCACCGAAAATAGAGTGGTAGTGTTGTCCGGCCTGTTCATTAAAAAGCGAGTGCGATCCGTCGGCGGTAACGACGATCCGGCTGTCTGTTTTCATAATAATCCCGCGAGGTAACCCCGTCCGTTCACGGCGGGGAGGAATCGCGGCAGGCGGGTCGCCAAGGCCAGTGCGCGGGTAGGCTCGATTCCTGTATTCACAAGATTTCTATTGTTTTTATGTTTTACAAATTGTATCTTTTTTTTGTGAAAGTCAGATACACATACCGGTTTTACCCTACCCAAGAGCAAGCTCAGGAATTGAGTCAGGTATTCGGGCATACCCGGTTTGTGTATAACTGGTGTCTCAGACTCAGGACCGATGCGTGGGCTATCGGCGAAAAGATTAATTACAATCAATCCAGTGCCGCTCTTACTGCGCTCAAGAAAACCCCTGAACACTCGTGGCTTAATGAAGTTAGTTGTGTCCCCCTACAACAAAGTCTTAGAAACCTGCAAACCGCGTTTGTGAATTTCTTTACTGGCCGGGCTAAATATCCCCGCTTCAAAAGCAAGCGGGATAAACAAAATGCTGAGTACACCACGTCCGCTTTCAAATATGCCGATGGTGTTTTGAGTTTGGCTAAAATTGGCAAACTCAACGTGCGTTGGTCGCGTCCATTCAGCAGTAAACCCACTACGGTTACCGTTAGCAAAACCCGGACAGGTCGTTATTACGTTTCGCTGGTACTGGACGAAATGCCACAACCAGTTACTAAAACAGGGCAGTCTATCGGGATTGATCTGGGAATTAACAGGCTGGCTACTCTCAGCAATGGTGAACGTATCCCGAATCTGAGACTTACGCGCACCTACGAAAAGAAACTGGCAAAAGCCCAGCGACTCCTGAGCCGGAAAACCAAAGGCTCCGGACGTTGGCACCGTCAGCGTATTAAGGTTGCCCGTATTCACGAAAAACTGAGTGACGCCCGTATTGATCATCTGAACAAAGTCACGACCGACCTGGTGCGGCGGTTCGATGTGATTGCCGTGGAGGACTTGAACGTGCGGGGCATGCTCAGAAATCGTAAACTGTCCAGGCATATCAGCGACGCTGGTTTTGGCCGTTTCGTGTCCATGCTTGACTACAAAGCGGCCTGGAGAGGGAAAGAGCTGGTCAGGATTGACCGCTTCTTTCCCAGTAGCAAACGGTGTTCGTGCTGCGGCTTTTTGGCTCAAAAGATGCCCCTTAACGTGCGTGATTGGCAATGCCCCGATTGCAAAAGTGAGCATGACCGCGACGAAAATGGGGCTAAAAACATACTGAATTTTGCGCGGGGGCACCGCGTTGAAGCGCGTGGAGCGACCGTAAGACCTTCTCAGGCTTAGTGCTTGTGGGGCAAGTTGTGATGAATCGTGAACCATCTCTGAGTTTTTAAGACTTGGAGAATCACTGAACCTTTGGGTCGCGGAGGATGTCAAAATCCTGCGATTTGGCTAACTTTGCGCCGTCCAGACGGGCAGCGTCCTATGTACGGCTACCCGCTATTTATTTTCTCTCGAAATTTTATGATTCAACGCGTTCAGACCATATTTCTGTTCCTGATTTCGCTCTCGATGGGCTTTGCCCTGCTTACTCCGCTGTGGGAAAAAAAAGGCAGCCTGCCAACTGAGTCTGCCCGTTTAACGGCACTTCAGTATGAAAAGATAGCAACACTGCCATCGGGCGGATCATCTACTCAGGTTGATCCGCTGTGGTATCTGGCTGTGCTGATGGTTGCCGTAGCGGTATTGGCGCTTTATGCCATGTTTCAATACCGGAACCGCCTGCGTCAGACGATGATGTGTGCGATCAATGCCATGCTGCTGACAGCCATTATGGGTATTTCGCTGTACCAGACGCTGTACAAGGGTAAGGCATTTGGCAATCCGGATGATCAGGGAACATTTCTGCCCGGCTTTTACGCACTGATTGTTGCCCTCGTTGGTAACGCTCTGGCAAACCGGTTTATCCGCCGTGATGAGCGTAAGGTGCGTGAATCGGATCGTTTCCGGTAGGTCTCAAAAACACAGATTACTGACAGGATTATAGGATTAACAACAATGTACATGTTAATCCTGTAATCCTGTTTTGTTTTACCGGCGGATGATGCCTTTCTGATGCCAGTCACGCGGGTTTTTATCCCAATACTGCATAAAAAAATAATAGACAACCAGCGTTGAGCCGACGCCAATGACGGAACCGGCGTAGGCATCCTCTACAAAATGCTGGAACAGATACACGCGGGAATAGCCAGTCAGAAAGGCCAGCAGCAGCCAGAACCAGCTTCGGGCTTTGCGGCCGTCCAGCAGTGCCATCAGGGAGAAAATGGCAAAGGCGGTGATTGTATGGCCCGACGGAAAACTGTTATAGCTGTGAATATCGAGCCCTTTTATCACCCTGTATTCCCACTGCGAATGCTCAAAATATTTCAGCGGGCGTAACGAGTCGGTAAATACGTAGTGTTTCAGTACCGATGAGATACCGCCGCTTAAGGCAAAGCTGGCGGCCCCTAAAATTCCGTAGCGCCAGGAAGCCAGCGCCAGAATCACCGCCATAATCACCGAAAAGGCACCGTCACCCAGATAGGTTATGTTCTGAAAAAGAAAGTCGGCTTCCGGACTGTTGCGGGCATTTATCCACTGCATCAGCTCGTCTTTGGTATAGAGTAGCTGCAAGACGCCGACCACAATCAGCAAAAGACCATAGAGGCTGAAAAAAAGAATATTCTGACGAAGTAGTTTGATCATGCCGGGAGACGTTACGCAGGCTGGCGGTTATGATCACCAGCCGTTCCGTCCGCAAAAATAAACCAATTCCCGGTCTTTATGTGTAGCCGGATAATGACGGTTAGCCCGGTAATGCTGTCCGGATTATCGTTTGAAAAAACCTTTCGGATCGGGCATTTTGGCCAGCAGGTCGCCGAGAAAGGCCAGATCAACGACTGACAGGTCGATAGCCCGTGCTTTATGAAGCGCTTCCCAGGCTTTTTCGTACTCGCCCTTGGTATAACAGAGCAGAGACATTTCGATATGAGCCGTAGCGTTGGCCGGATCGATTGTAATGGCTTGAGTCAGAATGTTTTCGGCGTCAGTCAGTAACTGTTGATTTTTAGTCTGCTGAAAGAACTTAATTTCAACGGTAGCCAGATCAGTCATCAGGACGGTATTGGTGTCCGCATAAGCCAGCCCTTTTTTCAGCATACGGATAGCATCCGGCAGTTTTTCCTGCTGATAACACACTACGCCCAGCCCCCAGTATGCATCCGCATTTTTCTCATTCAGGAGATAGGCCAGATTGAACCGGTAGGCTGCCGTATCCAGCTGGCCGTCGTTAATATAATCCCAGCCACGGGCGGCAAAGAACTGACTGGCTTCCTGACGGCTCGCAAAATTCTGGTCGCAGTCACTCAGAAAACGGATATCGTGTTCGATTTGCTCGGTCGATTTAGACCGTTCGCCGAAAAGGGGAAGCAGGTGTGCGGCTGTTTTAGATTCGGCAGCCACAGCTACAGCCGTCGTAGCGGCCTCAGTTGTAAGCCCTTTATCCGCAACAAAAGCCTGTTTGGCTGTTGGTTTCCGGTTATTTGCCGAATCGACCGTCCGCGCTGACGTAATCAGCTGCGTTGATTGAGCCACCAGACGGAACGGCAGCATCAACAGCAAACCCATCAAAAAAGGATGAACCCGAAAGATCATGTGTTTTAGGAAATCTGTACGTCTGTTTCGGTGGTTTCGATCAACAATGTCACACAATAGCATACATCACTTACCTGAGTGTTGAACAAAACCTGATCCAAACAACGTGGCGATGCTTGACCGCGTACGTGTTTTACTAAAACGAATCGCAATCCGGCTTAGTACATGCCGGAAAAAAATGTTGATAGAAATGAGGTATTCAGCAAACGGATTATCAGTCAAAAAGTTTGGAAAATACCTCATTGTCTTCGTGTTATCTTCGTTTTTTGCTGCGGTTTACCGGCTTGTTTCCGGTCGTGGCCGGTCGTTTAGCCGGTTTAACACCAGGAATTACGCGTGCCTTGGGGGCTGCCTTCATACCCGGTTTGATTTTCTTTTCATGGAAGGCACCTTTAAAGGTCGGGTCTTCCTTCCGTTTCTGCTCGTCGATCTCCCTTAGCATGGCCTGTTGCTCATCGAACGGTGTTTCGATTTGTTCAACGTTGTCAGGCATTGGCAGCCGCGGTACTTTCATCCGGATAATTTTTTCAATTTTTCCGACATGGTATTCTTCGGCCATCGTCACGAATGTAATGGCTTTCCCGCTGCGGTTGGCGCGTCCTGTCCGCCCGATCCGGTGCACATAATCTTCGTAGATAATCGGTACGTCGAAATTGATTACGTGCGTCACGTTGGCGACGTCAATACCGCGGGCGGCAACGTCGGTGGCAACCAGTACCCGGATCTGACCCTCCTTAAAGGCATCCATCGAGTTAATCCGCGTATTCTGCCCTTTATTGGCGTGAATCACCCGGATGTAGTCTTCGTTTACCACTTTTCGTGCCAGAAATTTATAAATATTTTCGGCACTTTGTTTCGTCCTGGTAAAAACAATCACGCGTTCAGTGCCCTCCTGAAGTACGAGGTATTCGAGCAGGTTAATTTTGGTCCGGAAGTTTGGCACTTCGTACATGACCTGCTGTACCATTTCGGCGGTTGAAGCCTGTGGTGTCACTTCAACCCGGACCGGTGCTTCCAGAAATTCAGCCGATAAGCGTTCTACCTTGTCCGGAAACGTTGCCGAGAAGAGCAGGTTCTGGCGTTTACGGGGAATGATCTCCAGAATGGACCGTATCTGGTGCATAAAACCCATATCCATCATTTTATCGGCTTCGTCCAGAATCATGGTTTTGATTTCTTTGGTAACGATTTCACCGGCCAGATACAGGTCCATGAACCGGCCGGGGGTAGCTACCAGAATGTCGATACCGTTTTTCAGGCGCTCAATCTGGGTTTTGGGGCCGAGTCCGCCGTAAATGGCTGTATGACGAAGATCGGTATATTTAGCAAGTTCGCTGATGGCGTCGTTAATCTGGATCGCCAGCTCACGGGTTGGCGCCAGAATGATAGCACGGGGTGCGTTGCCCTGTGCATACTTCACTTTCATGAGGAGCGGCAAAACATACGCAGCTGTTTTGCCGGTTCCCGTTTGTGCAATGCCCAGTACGTCGTGATTCTGCAAAATCAACGGTATTGACTTTAGCTGGATAGGCGTCGGCTGTGTGTAGCCGGCATCAGCTATGGCGTTGAGTAACTGGCGGTTCAGCGCAAAATCCTCGAACGACGGTTCAATGGGTTGTTCAATTGTCATACGACAAATTTACAACCGATTTGTCATTTCATCTACCATGTCTTTTGCGCCGATGTAGATTGGTGACCGCTGGTGCAGGCTTTCCGGCTCAATATCCAGAATGTCCTGATACCCATCGGATGCGCGGCAGCCGGCCTGCTCGGCAATCATCGCCAGCGGGTAGCATTCATACAGCAGCCGGAGTTTGCCTTTAGGGGCTTTTTGGGTCGGCGGATAAAAGTAAATGCCTCCTTTGAGCAGATTGCGGTGGAAATCGGCAACGAGTGAGCCAATATACCGGGCCGAATACCGCTGTTCCTTGCAGCGGTCGATGTATGCCTGTACGCCTGCCGGATAATCCGAAAAATTGCCTTCGTTGCAGGAGTAAATTGTTCCTTTAACAGGGCTGCGCATGTCAATATGGGAGAGAAAAAACTCGCCAAGCGAATGATCGTATGTAAAACCGCTGACACCGTGGCCGGTGGTGTACACCAGCATCGTCGATGAACCGTAAAGAATATAGCCGGCTGCTACCTGTTTACGGCCTCCCTGCATAAAGTCATCGAGTGTGGCCCGCGAACCGACAGGCGTTACCCTGCGGTAAATGGCGAAAATGGTACCGATAGACACATTCACGTCGATGTTGGACGAACCGTCGAGGGGGTCCATTGCCACAACATATTTGGCGTGGTCATTACCGGTGTAAATGATCTCTTCGTCTTCTTCCGAGATAATGGCGCAGCATTCGCCGCCGTTTTTCAGGGCGCGGATAAACCGGATGTTGGCAATGACATCCAGCTTCTGCTGGCTTTCGCCCTGTACATTGCTGCTGCCATAATCGCCGGTAACATCGATCAGGCCAGCTCGGTTAATTTCTTTATTAATAATTTTTCCGGCCAGCGCAATGTCCCGCAGCAGCTGGGATAATTCGCCGGAAGCAAACGGGAAGTCGCTTTGGCGACGCATGATGTATCTGTCGAGAGTGACACCGACGGGGAGGGCGTACGTATTTGACGTTTCCATGATAGAGGTTGGTATTGAGGTTAGGAAATTTAATAAAGAAATTAATTACCTGTTTCCCGTTTGAGCGAATATCCGCCATATTATCTGAAAGTTTATTCTTTATCCTGAAAGAGCACAAATTCAGCTGGACAGAATATGGTTTAGGGATCGTTTGTCTTTAAAAAATTTTAGAAACAGTGGGTTTTAAGGGATATTATCTTTAAAATGTAATAAAAAGTAAAAGAAGATGTATCTGTTTGCTCAATACAATATGTCTACTTCTTCACGCGACTTTTCTTCGCAGAAACGTGTACCTACAGGATGTCTGTTGTCATAAATTTACTAAGGAAAACAGATGGAGATGATAGCAGGAAGTGTACCGTGAAAATTGTCTTTTACCAAGATGTCAGACTGGGCTTTGTAACGCTGGATGACCGGTCCGGGCGGGAATTTGATTGCATTACGGAATAAATAAAGGTGCATTTATCGTTTTGCCGGTCCAATGCTTTACTTTCAGATCGTATCTTTTTTATTTACTCCCGGTTTAAACATAATTTTCAAATTAATTGTACTACGAATATTGCAATAGTATGCTTGCATACTATCTTTGCGCACGGCAAAACCAACAAACCGGCTGGAAAGTTTACAGACTATGGAAGCGAAAATTGATGGCAGCACCGGCGGTCACCGGTATATAGACAACCGGATGCTGGCTGACTGGCCGTTTACGATAGAGGACATAAAAAAAGCGACCGCAATTGCTTGCAGTCGCCTGGTGGTGATGGACGGAATCGAACCGCCGACACAAGGATTTTCAGTCCTTTGCTCTACCAACTGAGCTACATCACCGTAGTTGATAGTCCGTTTGGTGTCAAACGTGGGTGCAAAAGTAGGCGCTTACTGGTAACTGCGCAAGTTTTTGGGCTAAAAAAAACGCAAAAAAATAAAAATAATTTAAACGTCACTGATAGTCAGTGTCTTGTAAAGGAGAGTTATGGCGTATATTCAGCAATTCCTTTTTGTAATAGCCGTCGGTGTTACGGGCTTCCTGATCAGTAAGCGGGTAGGGCTTATCCGGCGCGCCATTCAGCTGGGCCGTGCCGAAAACCGGAGCGATCATCCTGATGAACGCCTGAAGACGATGCTTCTGGTAGCGTTCGGACAGAAAAAAATGTTTGCCAATCCGTTGGTGGCAGTCATGCACTTCGTCATTTATGCCGGGTTTATTATCATTAACCTCGAAGTACTGGAAATTATTCTGGACGGTATTCTGGGTACGCACCGGCTGTTTGCACCGGTTATTACCCCGGTTTATCCGTTCCTGATCAACTTTTTTGAGGTATTGGCGCTGGGTGTACTGATCGTCTGTGTTGTTTTCCTGCTGCGTCGCTTCGTGACGAAAGTACCGCGTTTTCAGCCTGAGCGACACGAGGAAATGCGCCCTTCCTGGCCACGGCTGGACGCTGCGCTGATTCTGACCTTCGAAATTCTGCTGATGACGGCGTTCCTGACCTGGAATGCGGCCGACAGCATCCTGCGCGACCGTGGTATCGGGCATTACGGCGAACTACAGGGCGTTGTGCCTGATTTTGTGATCAGCCAGTTTCTGAAGCCCTGGTTCTCGGGTCTGAGCGACGGGGCACTGATGGCTTACGAACGGTTTTCGTGGTGGTTCCACATTCTGGGCATCCTGACGTTTGCCGTTTATGTGACCTACTCAAAGCACCTCCACATTTTCCTTGGCTTCCCGAATGTGTATTTCTCGGACCTGAAGCCTAAAGGAGAAATGAAAAATATGCCTGAGGTGACGAAAGAAGTACAGTTGATGCTGGGACTTTCGCCTGCCGATGCGGTCGAAGCACCTGCGGAAGGGGACCCGGTCATCGGCCGGTTCGGGGCAAAGGATGTTGACGACCTGAAATGGATCAACCTGATGAATGCCTATAGCTGCACTGAATGCGGCCGATGTACGGCGGCGTGTCCGGCAAACATCACCGGTAAAAAGCTGTCACCGCGGAAAATTATGATGGATACCCGCGACCGGCTGGAGGACATTCAGAAGGGCTGGAAAGAGCACGGTGCGGACTACAAAGATGAAAAATCACTGCTGGGCGACTACATCACGGCCGAGGAGCTGAATGCCTGTACGACCTGTCAGGCGTGTGTACAGGCCTGCCCGATCAATATCAATCCGCTGGATATTATCCTGCAGCTGCGCCGGTACCGTGTCATGGAAGAATCACAGGCCCCGGCATCGTGGAACGCCATGTTCAGTAATATCGAAAACAACATGGCTCCGTGGAAATTTTCGCCGGGCGACCGGTTCAACTGGGCCGATCAGATCAATGAAAAATAAACGATTCAGCCGGTAGCACTCAACTACTGCCCGGCTGATGAACACTATAAAGAACATTGACGAATGACTTCTGAAAAAACATACACTGTACCGACCATGGCCGATATGATGGCCGCTGGTGAAACCCCCGAAATCCTGTTCTGGGTGGGCTGTGCCGGCTCGTTCGATGACCGGTACAAACGCGTAACCATTGCATTTGCCCGCATCCTGAACCATGTCGGAATCAAATTTGCCGTATTGGGTCCCGAAGAAACCTGTACCGGTGATCCGGCACGCAGGGCGGGAAACGAATTCCTGTTTCAGATGCAGGCCGTAGCTAATATTCAGGTTCTGGACGGCTACAGCGTCAAAAAAATTGTAACGGCCTGTCCGCACTGTTTTAATACGCTTAAGAACGAGTATCCGGCACTGGGCGGGAATTATGAGGTCATTCACCACTCAACCTATCTCCAGCAGCTGATAAACGAGGGACGGGTGAAGGTAGAAGGCGGGGAGTCGTTCAAAGGTCGCCGGATTACTTATCACGACTCCTGCTATCTGGGGCGCGCCAACAAGGTATACGAGGCCCCTCGTCAGGTATTGGCCGCCCTGGATGCTGATCTGGTAGAGATGAAGCGGTCGCGGGCAAACGGCCTTTGCTGCGGTGCCGGTGGGGCGCAGTATTTCAAGGAGCCGGAAGCCGGCAAAAAAGACGTTAACGTAGAGCGTATTGAAGAAGCGCTGGGTACCGGAGCGGATACGGTAGCAGTTGCCTGTCCGTTCTGTATGACCATGATGTCGGACGGGGTGAAAAATAAAAATCAGGAAGATCGCGTCAAGGTCTACGATCTGGCGGAACTGATCGCAAAAGGGCAGGGTTTGTAACCACATAGGCGGGCTGCTTGTAGTCTGCCTGAATGTTCCGGAAAAGGCCATGTATATCGATTTTGACGAAATTACGGATACTGCCCGTTTGTGGGTATATCAGGCAAACCGCAGCCTGACGGATGCGGAAGTGCAACAGATAGACGCAGCCCTGCGTCCGGCTCTGAGTGGCTGGGCCGCACATGGTGAACCGCTTTTAGCAGCGGCGAAAGTCGTTGCCAACCGGTTTGTGGTGATTGCCGTTGATGAAGGCCATCACTTGCCGAGTGGTTGCTCGATTGATTCGTCGGTGGGTTTTCTGCGGCAGATCAGTGCAACGCTTTCGCAGCAAGGTGAATCCATCGACTTTTTTGACCGTTCGGCTGCCTATCAGGATAACAATAAGCAGGTACAGACGGTTACGCTGCCGGCAATTAAGGCGGCAGTTGCCGATGGTAAACTGACGCCGGAAACACCTGTTTTCAATACACTGGTTAACACCAAAGCTACCTTTTTGTCGGACTGGATTGTGCCGGCGCAGACGACGTGGCTGAAGCGGTATTTCGCGCAAAAAGCAGTAAATGCATAGCACAACACGGTGCTGCCAATAAAGAATCCGCGGTATCTGGCTTTTTCGAAGGCAGGATGCTGCGGATTTTATATTTATTCTAATCTGTGGCAGTTGAGTATTTGCCGGAAGGTCAGTAGATTTAGGCGTGCAACAAACCTAAACCCTAAGGTAATGTCAAGCCTGCAATCACGACGGAATTTCATACGACAAAGCTCCGTAGCGGCGCTCTCGCTGGGGACGGTGCCCTCATTACTGGCCAATCCGCAAAAAATGTTTGATCATATCAGCCTGCAACTGTACTCGGTTCGGGAGGATATGAAAATTGATCCGGTGGCCACGCTGAAGCAGGTGGCTGCCATTGGCTATAAAGAAGTTGAACCGGCAAACTACGTCGACGGGAAATGCTACGGCAAGACACCGGCCGAATTCCGGAAACTCTGTCAGGGTCTGGGCATGACGATCAGCAGCTCGCATGTGCTGTTCAGTAAAAACGACTGGAATGCATCCACGAAGGATATTTCAGACCGCTACAAAAAAGCGATTGCCGATGCCGTGACGATGGGACAAACGTTCCTGATTAATCCCGGAATTGATTCGGATAAAAAGAACCTTGACGAGGTGAAACGCATGCTGGACTCGTGGAATGTCTGCGGAGAACGCTGTAAAGCCGCCGGTCTGCAATTCGGTTTTCATAACCACTACGACGAATTTACCATTCAGCACGAAGGTAAGCTGCTGTACGAAATCTTCCTGGAACGCCTTGATCCGAAGCTGGTCATTCAGCAGCTGGATACCTGCAACATGAAAATTGCCAGGGCTAATGCCATTGAGTGGATCAAAAAATATCCGAAGCATATCCGGATGCTGCACATAAAAGACAAAGCCAAAGACCGCGACGAAAGTACGTATCTCGGCAATGGCGAAATTGACTGGCCACCGCTACTGGCGGCCGCCAAAAAAGCAGGTATCAAATATTACGTGGTCGAACAGGAATCGTACGACGGAAATCAGCCGCTGGATTCGGTGGAAATGGATTACGTCCGTATGAAACTTTGGAACGGCTAAAGACAAACAGCCCCCTGCCTTCGTTATACCAATACCAGCTATGCCGGACGAAAAGCGTGCTTTGGCGCTCCAACGTTTATGTGCGTGGCCGGGTTTTGTTTATTTTTGGGCGTAAAACCCGTTCGGATGAATCCAATCGTTTTTGTTGAGGCACTTCAAAAGGAAATTCAGTCTACAGAATATGGCCGGCACCCGGCCGAATTGTACGATCCTATTCAGTACATCATGAGTCTTGGCGGCAAGCGGATGCGTCCGTTGCTGACCCTGATGGGAGCCTACCTCTTCACCGATGAGTGGGAAAAAGCCATTAAACCAGCCATCAGCGTCGAAGTCTTTCACAACTTTACGCTGATGCACGACGATATCATGGATCAGGCTCCGCTGCGGCGAGGTCAGCCAACGGTGCATGAAAAATGGAACCATAACATTGCCATTCTGTCGGGCGATGTCATGTTGGTAAACGCCTATGAACTGCTGCTGGATGTGGCACCCGATAAGCTGCGCCATGTACTGGCCCGGTTTAACCGGACGGCTGCCGAAGTCTGCGAAGGGCAACAGCTGGACATGAATTTTGAAACCCGCTGGGATGTGACAGAGGCCGAGTACGTGGAGATGATCAAACTCAAAACGTCGGTGTTGCTGGGATATGCCCTCGAACTGGGTGGTATTATTGCCGGTGCGGATACGGATTCCACAAATCATCTGCGCGAAGGCGGTATCAACATTGGTATTGGGTTTCAGCTTAAAGACGATCTCCTGGATGTCTACGGCGATCCGGCCAAGTTCGGGAAGCAGGTCGGCGGCGACATCATTGCCAACAAAAAAACGTTCCTGCTCATTGAAGCGCTCGAAAAAGCCGGAGGACCGCTGCTCGACGAGCTGAACGGCTGGCTCAGCTGCAAGGAGTTTGATAAGGCAGAAAAAGTGAAAGCCGTTACAGAAATCTACGACAAGCTCAATATCCGGCAGGTGACCGAACAGCGCATCAGCGATTATTTCGCGAAAGGACTGTCGAATTTTGAGCAGGTCCAGGCAACACCTGAGCGCAAGGAAATGCTGCTGTCGTTTACGCGGCAACTGATTGAGCGGGAGAACTAGTACTAAGCCCTATCGCTTCAACGTTAATCGTAGAAACAGGATTACGGTCTGAATCACAGCCACAACAAGATCATGATAAAAGGATTACCGGCCGCGTTACTTGTACTCGCCAGCCTGTGCACCGTTAATGCACAGAAGGTAGAGAACCTTGGTAATCAGGTAAATTCAGAATTTAATGAAATCAACCCCATGATTTCGCCGGATGGGAAAACGATCTATTTTGCCCGCGTCAGCCATCCGCAGAATACCTACGGCGATAAGGGTAGTCAGGATATCTGGTATTCTGAACTGGATGTTGCCAGCAATAAATGGGGACCTGCGCGCCGGTTAGGCAATCCGCTGAATACCGACGAATACAACTGCGCCTACAGCATTACGCCCGACGGCAATACCATGCTGATCAAAGGTGCTTACAACAACGGCCGTTACGAAACCCGCGGTTATTCGTTCAGCAAGAAAACGACGAATGGCTGGTCGGTTCCCCAGAAGCTTGAAATTGCCGGGTATGAGCGCATGAGCCAGGGACAATACGACTGCGGTTTCCTGTCGGCCGACGGTAAGGTGCTGATCATGTCATTCAGCGAAAAGAAAAACAGCAAGGAAGATGATTTGTACGTCAGTTTCCGTCAGAAAGATGGTAGCTGGAGCAAACCCGTTAGTCTGGGCCCGGACGTAAACACAAAATTTACGGAAACAACGCCGTTTCTGGCGGCCGACGGGGCAACGCTCTATTTCTCCAGCAACCGCGAAGGCGGGCAGGGGAGCAACGACATTTATATCTGCAAACGTGTTGACAAAACCTGGAAACACTGGTCGAAGCCGCAGAATTTAGGCCCGAAGATCAACACGGAAGGCTACGATGCCTATTACTCCATTCCGGCGGCGGGCGATTATGCCTACATGACCAGCTTTAAAGGCACGTTGGGTAAGGGTGATGTCGTTCGGATCAAGATGTTTGACGATATACCGACAACGCCGACACTGGCCAATAATGACCCGTCTAAAGCCGGTTCGGGTAATCCCAATGGCAACGGGCAGAACGGCAACGGTACCAACAACGATCCGAATGCCTTACTGCGTCCTGATCCGGTGGCTATCATCAGCGGCCGTGTGATTGATCAGAAAACCGGCCGGCCGGTACAAGCCCGCGTTGTTTATCAGACACTGCCCGATGGCAACGAAGCCGGCGAGGCCACGTCTGACCCGATTACCGGGGAGTATAAAATAGTATTGCCCTACGGGCAGAAGTACAGCATGCGGGCCATTGCCCCGAATTTCATTGCGGAGGGCGAAAACGTCGATCTGACGCAGGTGAAAGGTTTTCAGGAGATCAAGGGTAAAGAGCTGACGATGGTGCCGATAGAAGAGGGGAAAGCCATTCGTCTGAACAACATTTTCTTTGACACCGGTAAGTCCGAACTGCGTCCTGAATCAGCACCGGAACTTGACCGGATGGTTGCCGTGCTGAACGAAAATCCGAAGATGACGATTTCTCTGAACGGTCATACCGATAACACGGGCGGGGTTGCCGTTAACCAGAAACTGTCACAGGACCGGGCTGATGCCGTACGTGAATACTTCATTGGTAAAGGCATTGAACCGGACCGGATTGCCAGCAAAGGCTTCGGCGAAAGTAAACCGGTAGCTGCCAATGATACCGAAGACGGGCGGCAGAAGAACCGCCGTGTAGAATTCCTGATTGTGAAGAAATAGTAAAATCAGATACCGGAAAAGCCCTGTACCAAACGTGCAGGGCTTTTCCGGTTTTACAGGTGTCAGCGTACGCGCCGGTAAAGCGTTTTGGCCCCCGTTTTCAGATCGGTCAGGAGCGCATTGTTATTTTCAACGTAGTATTTTGAGGAGGGAATATCCTGTACGGTGCCGTTTTGCCGGATGCGGACATAGAAGATATTACCTTTTGTAAACCATTTTGCGCCCATAGCATTAAGCTGCGCAATCACCTGATTGTCTTTGCCCTGCGAAATGCCCGACGAGTTGCTGCCGCTGATATACGATGTGGAGCCGCCGTCGCCGAAGCTGCCATCGGCGTTCAGGATCATGGTCGATGTACTGCCACCGTAGAAGCCTCCGCTGTTTGCACCACCCCCGTATTGCTCCGAAGTCTGCCAGGCACCGATCAGTGCCGGATCGCGGTACAACTTATCAGAGGCCGCTGCCGTAGTGGTTCCCGTACCGGTTGACCTGGTAAATGCTCCCACCATCCCGACTCCAAACGCGGTGATGTTGACCTGTAGGGTGGTACCGGTAAGCTGCATGGTAAACGGAAACGTTGACCCGTCGGTCGGATAGGTCATGGTGCCGGAGGCCTTATTTCCGGTGATCGTACCGGCAAGGGTATAGGTATCGCCGGCGATGTCGAGCCGGCCGCCCAGCTGCTGGCCTTTCGGAATAAGCCGGAGCGTGGCCGCGACGGTCTGGGCGGGGCTTTTCAGCTGACCTTGCCAGTCGCCGGAAAAAGGCTGCGCAGCGCTGATCAGCAGGGTGCTTAGCAACAGCGTACTTGTTAACAGGAAAAATCTGGAAAAGGAAAGCATACGGGCAAAAGGGTTGTTGGTTGAAACAGAGTGGCTGCTGAATATACGCCGCCCGCTGCCGCAACGTATAGTTAATTGAGCAAATGGTCAGTATCTGGCGGCAGTTCTGGCCTACCGCTATACAGGAGCCCTATCATTAGAAATGCTTCGTCGATGTGTTTATTCTCCAAAGCCCTTTCCTGACCTGATCATGCGCGTATCTATCCACAAACTTTTATTCCTGTTGTTGCTGGCCGGCCAGGCCTACGGACAAATCCTGAGCTCGTCTGATTTGCCGGTTTTACTGATTAATACGAAAGGGGTTGCCATACCGGATGAACCCAAAGTTATTGCTTCGCTCACCATTGTGGACAATGGCCCCGGGAAGCGGAATCAGGTTGCCGGCCCGGCGACCTTCACGAGTGTGATCGGTATTGAACAGCGGGGGGCGACCTCCCGTACGTTATTCCCTAAAAAACCGTATGGCTTTGAACTGCGCGATCCGACGGGCGTTAATTCTGTTAATGCGTCGATTCTGGGCATGCCGGCCGAAAGCGATTGGGTGATGAATGCTGTTTACAATGATAAAACGCTGCTGCGTGACGTGTTGACGTACCAGATTTTCCGGGAAAGCAGCCGGTATTATGCCTCACGCTACCGCTTCTGTGAAGTAATACTCAATGACCAGTATCAGGGCATTTATGTAATTATGGAGAAAGTTAAACGCGATAAAAACCGCGTTGACATTGCCAACCTGAAACCCGAAGATGTAAGCGGCGATCAATTGACAGGTGGTTATATTCTGAAAATCGACAAAACGGAAGGCTCCGCCTCCAAAAGCTGGCTGTCGTCGTACCGTTCGAGCAGCAACAAGGCGATAACCGTGCAGATTGACCGGCCTAAACTGGAAGATATTCAGGAGGCTCAGTTTCAGTATATCCGGAAGTATGTGACGGCATTTGAGGATGCGCTCAAGGATGCCTCCTTCAGTGACTCGCTGAATGGTTTCCGGAAATACGTTGATGAGCAGTCTTTTGTTGATTATCTGCTGCTGACCGAGGTCTGTAAAAATGTAGACGGTTACCGGCTGAGTACCTTTTTTTACAAGGATCGTGACAGCAAGGGCGGTAAACTCACCATGGGCCCGATCTGGGATTATAACCTGACTTATGGTAACGCTGATTACTGCGATGGTAACAGCTACATTGGCTGGGCGTTTAACTTTAACCGCACCTGCCAGACAGATACATACAGCATTCCGTTCTGGTGGGACAGGCTGCTGCAGGACCGGAAGTTTGCCCTTAAGGTCAGAACGCGGTATCAGGAACTGCGGAAAACCGTACTGACGGTGAATCACCTCCATGCCTACGTTGATTCTATGGCGACAATGCTGACCGAGGCCCGGGCCCGTAACTTTCAGAAATGGCCCGTACTGGGTGTATATGTCTGGCCAAACGGGTATGTCGGCCGCACGTATGCCGATGAAATCACCTACCTGAAAGACTGGATCCGCTGGCGGCTGGATTGGCTTGATACGGCCATTAAGCCCTTTGGGGAGGATATTCTGGCCGTTGAACCGGCTACTGATGAATCGCTGGAATTAGTGGCCGGCCCTAATCCGATGGCGGAGTCTCTGCTGGTCCGGTATAAGCTCACACAGCGTACGGATGTCCAGCTACGGTTTACTAATTCGGAAGGGCGTATCGTACAGGCATTTACATGGCCTGCACAGGCAGCCGGAGCCTATGAGCAGCGATTTGAAAAGGATCAGTTACCGTCCCAATCCGGTATTTACTTTCTGACGTTAACTACTGGTCAGGGGCGGCAGACAACCCGGAAAATTATTCGGTATTAGTACGTGTAAGCAGACTGGCAGATGTCAATTGGCCGGCATGGCTGTAGAAATCTACAGACTGTATCTGAAACTGGTACCGTCAAGTAGGTAGTGAAATTGATGATGCAGCCATGAGTAGTTAGTCGAATGGCTGTGAGGGATAAATGACTAACTACTCATAGACGCATTCGTTACCATAGGGCAACAGGAGTCGCTGACGTTTGCAACTCAACGGTTGTTTCCTTCGATTGAGCGGCTACTTTATTGAGCGCAATATAGATCACTTTAACGGCCTCCTCAATGCGTTTCCAGCCTTCTTCGCTGCGCAGATCGATACCGATCATAGTACGATTGTTCTGAGCCAGTAAGGTCATGTGTGACATGGCGCTCAGCATAATTGCCGAGATGGCATGTACATCGGCTCCTTTTACGAAAGAAAGCTGATCTACCAGACGAACAAGTTCTTCGTCCTGGGCTTTGCTGATGATGTCGGCTGTTACATCGCCTTCAATCACAGTCGCTTTCAACATTTCGCGGCCAGCTTTAAATGTCCGGAACGTGCGGTATGTCTGAGTGACCTGACGATACCAGATGCGGGCCAGGTCAGATTGGTTCAGCGGACGGATTTGTTCCAGTACGGCAGGAGTAAATGTAGGATAAAGCTTACCCATTTTTACGTAATATTCCAGTAACCCATCAAGACCTCCAAAGTATCTGTAAATGAGTACTTTGCTTACGCCTGCTTTTTCTGCAACCCGATTAACGCCAACTCCTTCAAGACCTCTTTCTGTAATTACTTCTTCAAGAGCCTCGACAATACGCTGAATCGTTTTGGTTCGGTTTCTACGGATCTTTTCCATAGCTAAAATAATATAGTTTAGTGGGTGAGACTGCTGCTTTGCAGTAAATAGTACACTTATCGTATTGGCAATTAATAACTTATCGCATTGTTAGACAGGTTTTCCCTATTTTCAGACTAAGCAGATATTACATGAGACTAATGTTTTAGAAAAAGGTAACAAAAAAGTAAAAAAAAAGTGACGCTAAAGTAGTGATCAGTACTCGTTATCATAGATAAAGTGAAAAATGATAATAAGAATATAACTGGTATAAATAAAGGTATTTTTTTGTAATTAATTGAATTTTAGGGCTTTGTGTTTTTATTTTTATTCTGATAATAGGAATTTATGCATTTTGAAAAGAGACTAACAAAAAACAGCTATTTCCGGTAAAAATTCATATCGGAATCTTTATGTTCCGGTATCAATGCTTATGGTTAGTTACAGGCAGTACCTGAAATCAAGTAATTGATTATTTGCGTAATCGTCCGTCCGCAGTTATCTGTGTAGTTGACCTTTGCCTGATGCTCCCTGGATCGGTAATGTTCGGTCTGTTAATAGAGAAATTAGTCAGCCTGCGATAAACACCACTGTATACATAGTCATTGGGGCCTGTAACTGTATAACCATTGCCGTTGAGACTCACTGAACAATTATTCGGGCCTAAAACACCGGAAGGCGGCGGCTGTGGTAACTCCCTGGCATCCGTTGGCGTTCGCTGTCATAGTAACTGTGGTCGGCGCAGTCGGACTAAAGGTGATGGATGATGCGGTCGAGCCATTGCTCCAGCGGAGCGGCGATACCGGAAGCCGTTAAAGTGATGGGTGAGTCTGACAAGACTGTAAGCGAAGGACTTGCCAAGATGGTGACGGCAGTCGCTGTGCCGTTTTCCGCAATCCAGTTAGATGTGCTGCCGGTAAGTCCGAAATTGATTAACGTTCGATCTCTTTAGTGTCAATCAGTTTTTTGAAAGCGGAATTATTGCTATCCGCAGCCTCCTGGTTAAATTTATAGTAAGCCGTAAGTCCTTGTTTCCATTGTTCGAAAGCACTTTGCGGCACGAACAGCCAGCCTGGTACCAATGCAGATAACTGCCGGTACCAAGGCCCGGAAAAGGAACTTGTTAAATCACGATATTAATATGACATAGCGTATGGTTTTAGATTAAGTACATCATTCTGGGAGGTTATGGAGAAAATTGGAGAAGAATCATCCTGGAAAGATCTGAAAACGGGCATACGGCTTGCGTGCACACCTGTAAACGATCGCTGTAGTGCCCTCGTAATAGAATAATATAATCAGATGACCTATTTGTTTGCTTTCTTGAGAATAAAGTAAACACTTATTGGTAAAATCGGAAATTAAAGGCCCAAAAATGGACATACATTATTGTTTTGTATGCTGTTTTGTACTTAATGGCAACTATTGAGCGGAACTGGCAAGATGTAGGTAGTAGGAAAGGTATATGGGCCGTAATGTTTGTGGAGGCATTGCGTTACGGTGTAGCGTGATTTAATACCCCTGAAATGTAAGAAGCCTGCAAGCGTTAGCTTGCAGGCTTCTTAGCTGGGTTGGTTGCCCGAGAAGGATTCGAACCTCCACAAACAGAACCAAAATCTGTCGTCCTACCCTTAGACGATCGGGCAATCCTGAATTGCGAGTGCAAAGATAATGTACTTTTTTATGAATTGTCAAGAATCCGGCTGAAAAAAAAGTGTTTTCAACCGGATTGCTGAGCTTAACAAATTGATAACAAAAGCCTTATTGGCCGAAAAAAATTAAATTCCGGCGGTTTCAGCTGCCGGCGAAATTTTCTTTACCAGACCCTGCAACACTTTACCAGGACCGCATTCGATGAACTGTGTTGCGCCATCGGCTACCATGGCTTCTACAGATTGTGTCCAGCGTACAGGAGCTGTCAGCTGGGCAATCAGGTTGGCTTTGATCGTTTCTACATCTGTCGATGGCTGCGCGTTTACGTTCTGGTAAATCGGGCATTCAGGCCGGCTGAAGGTTGTTCCGGCAATAGCCTGGGCCAGTTCTTCGCGGGCTGGCTCCATCAGTGGTGAGTGAAAAGCACCGCCTACCTGTAACGGCAATACGCGTTTTGCGCCGGCCTCCTTCAGTTTCTCGCCCGCAATCCGGACACCTTCCAGATTACCCGAAATAACGACCTGTCCGGGGCAGTTGAAGTTTGCCGGAACCACTACCTCACCTGTGGCAGCAACCTCTGCACAGATCGCTTCAATTTTGTCGTCAGCCAGACCCAGCACGGCAGCCATAGTCGAGGGCTGAAGCTCACAGGCTTTCTGCATGGCCGCTGCCCGCTGCGCTACCAGTTTCAGGCCGTCTTCAAACGAGAGCGCACCCGCGGCTACCAGCGCCGAAAATTCGCCCAGTGAATGACCCGCAACCATCTGCGCATCGAAGGAATCTGTCGTCAGTGCCAGGGCAACTGAATGAAGAAAGATCGCCGGTTGGGTCACGTTCGTTTGTTTCAGTTCTTCGTCTGTGCCCTCAAACATGACTTTCGTGAGGCTGAAACCAAGGATCTCGTCAGCCTGATCGAACAGTTGACGGGCTTTTTCGGAATTCTGATATAAGTCCTGGCCCATTCCCTTAAACTGAGAACCCTGACCCGGAAAAACGTATGCTTTCATACTTGGATTGAGGTAAAATGCATGCATCCATGCCATGAATCAGCAGCATGTAATGCAAAGAGATAGTACAAAATAAGAGGGATTCAAAAACTAATCCAAAAGCAGTGGCGATTCACTATAAATAGTAACCAATCCTGTGTTTTGTGTAACTAGTTTTTGGTGTATAACGTTAAACAGTTAGCGCTGCCGGTGAAATTTGTTTAAGATTTTTGGTTGATTGTTAAACAAAAAAAATGAACGCACGGTTAGCCGTTTAGTTTCCGGCAACTGTTTGTACCAATTTCAAATAAGTGCTCATAATTGCTAAAATAAGCATAGAAAGTTGGATGCATCGGGTTTGTGCTTTAGTTTTGGCACGCCTGTATAGGTAGTCAACCTGAAGGAGTTGCCTGAAGGATTAATTACAAACTTTTTCCGTATAAACTGTGCTTTACGCCGTATGTCTTGGGTAACACAAACGCTTTCAAGCTCCCTTGGTCGCAAGGTTATTATGTCGCTGACGGGGTTATTTTTATGTTCGTTCCTGGTCGTTCACATGGCAGGTAACCTCCAGTTGTTTAAGGGTGATGGCGGTCGCGCGTTCAATGAATATACGTATTTCATGACGCACAATCCGCTGATCATTACCGTTTCGTATCTGTTGTACACCTCTATCATTGTTCATGCTTCGATGGCGCTGATTCTGACGCGCCATAACCAGGACTCCCGTCCGGTGAAGTATGCCTACGCGAAGCCGGAAGCGAACAGTCCGTGGTCGTCGCGTAACATGGGTGTACTGGGTACTGTGCTGCTGATTTTTATCGTGCTGCACATGCGTACGTTCTGGTTCGAAATGCACTTTGGCAGTGTACCGATGGCCGAGTATGATGGTAAGGAATACAAGGACCTGTACACGGTTGTCGTAGCCGCGTTTTCGCAGCTGTGGTACGTGGCGGTTTACGTTGTGTGCATGATTGCATTGGGTTATCACCTGGTGCATGGTTTCAAAAGCGGTTTCCAGACACTGGGTGTCCGCCACAAGAAATACACACCGCTGATTGAATTCCTGGGCACATTCGTGTTCGCTATTGTGATTCCGGCCTTGTTTGCCGTGATGCCAATTTACATGTATTTAAAAGTTAACGGGATTATTTAATGCAGGAATGATTGAGTGTATCACTCAATCGCTAATTCACTCATTAGCTTTATGAAACTGGAGTCAAAAATTCCTGAAGGGCCGCTCGCCGAAAAATGGGCACGGCACAAGTTCGGTCTGAAGCTGGTTAACCCGGCTAACAAACGTAAATATGAAATCATTGTAGTCGGTACGGGTCTGGCAGGTGCCTCTGCGGCAGCCTCTCTGGCCGAGCTTGGCTACAATGTAAAAGCATTCTGCTTCCAGGATAGTCCGCGCCGGGCGCACTCTATCGCCGCGCAGGGTGGTATCAATGCCGCTAAAAACTATCAGAATGATGGTGACAGCGTTTACCGGTTATTTTATGACACCGTTAAAGGTGGCGACTACCGGGCGCGTGAGGCCAACGTTCACCGGCTGGCTGAGGTCAGCGTAAATATTATTGACCAGTGTGTGGCGCAGGGTGTTCCGTTTGCACGGGAGTACGGCGGACTGCTGTCGAACCGTTCATTCGGTGGCGCGCAGGTATCGCGTACGTTCTATGCCCGTGGTCAGACCGGACAGCAGCTGCTGCTGGGTGCTTACTCGGCGCTGAGCCGTCAGGTGGCAACCGGTAAGGTGAAACTGTACACCCGTTCTGAAATGCTTGACCTGGTGGTTGAGGGCGGTAAGGCACGGGGTATCATTACACGGAACCTCGTAACGGGTAAAATTGAATCGCACTCGGGCCACGCCGTGTTGCTGTGTACAGGTGGCTACGGTAACGTATTCTATCTGTCGACCAACGCGATGGGTTCGAACGTAACGGCGGCATGGCGCGCACACAAAAAAGGTGCGTTGTTCGGCAATCCTTGCTTCACGCAGATTCACCCGACCTGTATTCCGGTGAAAGGGAATTACCAGTCGAAGCTGACGCTGATGTCGGAGTCGCTGCGTAATGACGGCCGCGTATGGGTGCCGAAAACGGTAGAAATGGCCGAGAAAGTACGTAAAGGCCAGTTGAAGCCAAGTGCGATTAAAGAAGAAGACCGTGACTACTTCCTGGAGCGCCGTTATCCGTCATTCGGTAACCTGGTGCCTCGCGATGTGGCTTCCCGGAATGCAAAATACGTATGTGACGAAAACCGCGGGGTTGCTTCAACCGGTCTGGCCGTATTCCTTGATTTCGCTGACGCGATCAAGCGTGACGGTAAAAAAACGATTGAAGCCAAATACGGTAACCTCTTCGAAATGTACGAAAAGATCACCGACGACAATCCGTATGAAACCCCGATGATGATTTATCCGGCGGTTCACTATACAATGGGTGGTCTGTGGGTTGATTATAACCTGATGACGACTGTACCGGGTTGCTACGCCCTGGGCGAAGCGAATTTCTCGGATCACGGTGCCAACCGCCTCGGTGCTTCGGCGCTGATGCAGGGGCTAGCCGACGGGTACTTCGTAATCCCTTACACAATCGGTGATTACCTGGCAACAATCGGCCCGTCTGATAAACTGCCGGCCGACCACCCTGCCTTTAAGCAGGCTGAAGCTGCGGTTAACGATCAGATTAAACACCTGATGTCGCTGAAAGGCAAGAAAACGGCTGAAGAAATTCACCGCGAACTGGGCCTGATCATGTGGGATTACTGCGGTATGTCGCGGAACGCCGAAGGGCTGAAAAAAGCGAAAGGGCTGATTCAGGAGCTGCGCAAAGAGTTCTGGTCAAATATCCGGATTACGGGTGATGCCGACGAACTGAACCAGGCGCTTGAGCTGGCCGGCCGCGTTGCCGACTTCATCGAACTGGGTGCACTGATGGTTGATGATGCCCTGAACCGGGAAGAATCATGCGGTGGCCACTTCCGTGAAGAATTCCAGACCGAAGATGGTGAAGCACAGCGCGACGACGCCAACTTTGCCTATGTTGCTGCCTGGGAATACAAAGGCGAGAACCAGCCGGAAGTATTGCACAAGGAAGAACTGGTGTTTGAAAACGTAAAACTGACTCAGCGTAGCTACAAATAAGTTATCGGCTGCCGGATCAGAAACGGCAGCCATCTGTTAATCGCAGAAGCCATGAAAATTAACTTACAAGTCTGGAGACAGAAAAATAGCAATACAGCGGGGAAAATGGTTGAGTACAAACTCGACAATATTTCACCGGATATGTCATTCCTCGAAATGTTTGACGTCCTGAACGTTGAACTGATGCACAAAGGCGAAGAGCCCGTTGCCTTCGACCACGACTGCCGCGAGGGTATTTGCGGGATGTGCTCGATGTACATTAATGGCCGTCCGCACGGTCCGCAGACCGGCGCTACGACCTGCCAGCTGCATATGCGTTCATTCAGCGATGGGGATACCATCGTGGTGGAACCGTGGCGCGCGCGGGCTTTCCCGGTCATCAAAGATCTGGTCGTTGACCGGACTGCGTTTGACCGCGTTGTACAGGCCGGTGGTTATGTATCGGTAAACACCGGTTCTGCACCGGATGCCAACGAAATCGCCATTTCACGCGAAATCGCGGAAGAGGCTATGGATGCGGCTCAGTGTATCGGTTGCGGAGCCTGCGTAGCGGCTTGTAAGAACGCATCAGCCATGCTGTTTGTAGCAGCTAAGGTTTCGCACCTGGCGGTACTGCCGCAGGGTAAACCGGAACATCTGGCGCGTGCGGAGAAGATGGTCGCTCAGATGGATGAAGAAGGCTTTGGCGCCTGCTCATTTACGGGTGCCTGCTCAGTAGAGTGTCCTAAGTCAATTTCACTGGATCACATCGCGCGTCTGAACCGCGAGTATCTGGGTGCAAAACTGACGTCGACGAACGTGTAAACGCTCAATATGCAGTCATAAAAAAGGCGGGGAAAGTCATTTCCCCGCCTTTTCTTTTTACTATTCAGACGCTATTCCTCTGCCAGTGTCCGTGAGATATTCATGCGGTATACACCGATGGCGGGCAAGGCTGCGGCTACCAGACCAATCAGGATGGCGGCTACCAGAATAAACCATTCTTCGCGTAATACGCCGAATGCGGCCAGATTATAATGATACTGGCCTGCTACCGACGCCGACAGGCCCCAAAGGCCCAGACGACTGAATAACAGCCCCAGCACAAAACCGATCAGGGCCAGCACTAAGCCTTCCAGTAGCAGCATACCGAACAACTGGGTACGGGTGGCGCCCATCGAGAGCATCAGCGCCATTTCGTATTTGCGTTCTTTCAGGGAGTTGTATAATGACACAAACACGCTGATGCCGGCAATGATGATGATGGCCAGCGCCAGGTATTGCAGGGTGTCTACCCCGACGCCCAGGAGCTCAAACAACCGGTTGATTTCAATATTGGGCAGAGCCGCCTGAAGCTTCGAATTACTGTTGATGCCCCGTGCCAGCATCATGCCCAGCGGGTTGCGGAACTGAATCAGCATGCTGGTGATTTCCCGGTGTTCTTCGTGCTCATGATCTTCTTCTGCGGTTGCCTCATGGTCATGATCGTGGTCTTCCCCTTCTGCGTGCGCTTCTTCGCCTTCATGTTCGTCATGGCCGTGGTCATGAATAGCCCAGATACTGGATACATTTGTCAGAATCAGCTGATCGGCCACGGTGTTGCTCGGGTTCAGAATGCCGGTGACCTTGTATTTTTTATCGGCATGTTCTTCGCCTTCGGCATCCAGGCCGTGCGACCCGGCAAAGGTATCGCCGATTTTAAGCCCTGTTGCTTCGGCAACGCGGATCCCGATCACGCACTCCATATCTTCACGGAAAAGCTGCCCCTGCCCGACCGTGGCCTCAAAATGGTCAAGGTACTTCTTGTTGGTGCCTACGATCCGGAACGAACGGTAATTATCACCCATCGATAACGGAATGGCCGTTTTGATCATCGGGTTGCGGGTGAGCCGTTCGGCCTCATCCAGCGGAATATTGCCTACCGGTGCGTCGATCTGGTAAATACTTGACAGAATCAGCTGAAGCGGGCTGCCTTTAGCCCCCAGCACCATGTCGATGCCTTTGATATTTTTCTTGAACTGATCGTCCAGCTGCTTATTCAGCAACAGCAGTAACGAAATAATGGTAATCCCCAGTGTCATCAGCAGGCCGCTTAGAAAGCTGCTGAGGGGTTTGTCTTTCAGGTTACTCCAACTGATTCGAAAAAGGTTCATACCGCCGTGTGTACGTAAAAGATAGATTGTTGAGAAAGATGGCTTACCGCTACAAATCTAACCGAAAATGATGGCTGACAATATTAAATCGCTTCTTAAGGTATAGCCGGTGCGCATCATAGCGTGCGGGTGCGTGGCCGGAATCGAGCGTCACACAGGTGCAGCCCAAGGCCTTTGCTTCGTCAATGACAAAATCAAGCAGGGCGTTGGCATAGCCTTTACCGCGGCCTTCGGGCAGCGTCGACAGGTCATCGATATAAAGCGTTTTCCCGCTGTAAAGCAGATGCATGATACGGTAGCCGATCGCGGCCGGTACTGTCCCAGCGTTATCAACAAACGCCAGATGAAAACCTTCCTGTTGCTGTAGCTGCACCTGTGGTACAATCTGGTCGGGGGACAGGTGAGGACGCAGGGCCAGAATAGCCGGTATACAGCGTTCGATGTCGGCAGGGGTAAGCGCTTTGCGGATCATAGCCGTTCGCGGATCGTTTTAAGCATGTCGTCACCTCCTTTGGTCAGCAGACTTTCGGCCAGCTGTTGCCCCAGTTGCTCCGCTTCGGTGGGTTGGGCGCTGAACGTTTCGCGCAATACCTGCTGACCGTCCAGGCTGATGATGCCACCAGTGAGTTCAATAAGGTCGCCGCTCCATTGCGCCAGCCCGAATACCGGAATGCTGCAGCCACCTTCCAGGCGGCGCAGAAAGGCGCGTTCGGCCTTCAGGCAGGCTTCGGTTGGCTCATGATTGGTCAGCTGCCGGATAAGCTGTTGTTTATCCGGAGAGAGTGTATCCGCAATTTCAATGGCTACGCTGCCCTGTCCGACCGCCGTAGTGAACTCATGCAGGGGCAAGTGCTCCGCAATCAGGTCATCGTATTCCATCCGGTGAACGCCCGCGTAGGCAAGCAGGAGGGCATCACACTGGCCTTCATCGAGTTTCCGGAGCCGCGTCTGCAGATTACCGCGCATGTCGACCACCTTAATGTGCGGACAGAAATGCTTCAGCATCGCGACCCGGCGCGTAGATGAGGTTCCGATTACGAAAGCCTGACCACTGGTCAGCGACAGGCTCTTATTGCGGCTTACCAGAACATCATTCACCTGTTCCCGTTCTGTAAAGGCCAGAATGTGTAAATCGGCCGGCAGTGATGACTGCAGGTCTTTGGCGCTGTGAACGGCAATATCGATGCTGCCGTCGCGCAGCTGGTCTTCGAGTTCCTGGGTAAAAACGCCTTTACTGCCGATTTTCGACAACGAACGGTCGAGAATCTGATCACCTTTGGTTTCGATCAGGACAAGTTCTGATGTCAGGCCGCCCTGTTGTAAAAGTGACTGAATATGTTCGGCTTGCCAGAGGGCCAGACGGCTGCCCCTTGTTCCAATTTTAATATGCATGGTTTGTTGTTTTTTCAGGTTATTAAGCTACCTTGTAGTTACAAAAGTTTGCCCCACCTGACTTTACGCTTAAACGCAGACAATGAGTCAGTTCCGCGAATATCAATTCGGTTAATGTCAAACGGATGACGGATTGGTAACGGGTTAATCCGGTTACCGATGCGAAAGCCGAGTTGTATGCCGGCCGCCCCCATGGCATCGTACATCTGCTGACGAACCACAGGCTTTTTGGGCCGGCCTCCATAGGGATAGGCGAATGCACTAACCATCGGTAATGCCATCTCCTGAGCCGTTTGCTTATTCTCTTTTAAATCATCACGGATCCCTGCCGGATCAGTATGTTTATAATTAATGTGCCGGTGGGAATGATAAGCCAGGGAAATTAACGAAGGGCTTAAACCTTTCAGTTGTTCTGCCGTCAAAAGGTTGTCGGCAATAAACGATGGCGTACCGCTGTCCCACGCATTAATATCGCCGATATAGGCGGTCGGGACAAAAATGGTTGCCGGCGTCTGGTGTTCTTTGAGGATTGGCAGTGCGTAGGTAAGGTTGTTTTCATACGCGTCATCAAACGTAACCAGTACAGGCCGTTTGGGAAGCGATGGGCGCTGACCCTGCACATAGGCCAGTAAATCGGGCATGGTAATGACTGAATAGCCGCCGGTACGCAGGTATTGTACCTGCTGTCGCAGCTGTTCTGGTGTTACGGTAAGCATGTCCGAACGCACGGGGTCCACTTTGTGGTACATCAGCACCCGTAGTCCTTTTTGTTGTCTGTGGAGGATTAGCCCCACTATCACCACAAAAAGCAACACGGCGAGCAACAGTATCCACATGGACATTTTGGACGTTTTTTTTCGGTAAATGGCAAAAATACGCCAAAACGTCGCATTTAGCCATTTTTTTGATGAATTTTCCTGACAGCCTGACTGTTAGGAAAGGTACGACGCCAATCGGCACGACATTTGAATAATCATAAACAGAACAGTAAACGACAGATACCATGAAAGCCATCGAAAATGTATTCAGCGGAACAGGTGGGCAGATCGATTTGCTTAATACGCTTTACGGCGGCTCAAGCATGACGACAATGGATGTTCAGCGCGAGGAAGATCGCCTGGTCATCACCCTGTCGGCTCCCAGCGTGAAAGCCACTGCTTTTAACGTCCTGGTTGAAGGAAATAAACTGGTTATATACACGCTGCTGGTCAGTAATTCTCATTTTCAGGAGGATGACAACGACGCAGAGGATGCTATCCCGCAGCGCCTGGCCGTTCCGATGTTTCTCCGGGTTCTGGATATTCCGGACTTCGTGAACGCCGACCAGATCGAAGCCTTGTACGAAGAAGGCAAGGTAATGGTGCACCTTCCGTTTAAGAACGAAGAACAGCTGCACCGTCGGATTAATATCAAGGATTTATTCTAAATGGAGTGCTCCGAAACGGTTGGCATCGGATTTTGATACTCAACTGAAAATCATGCGTGAACCTTCGGAATTTATCTTCCCGTATTCGGGGCACACAGCCCTGTAGATATATAAAAAAAGGCCGTTTCTCCGGAAACGGCCTTTTGTTTTATCAGGCGTCGTAGCTCAGCACGGGAGCCAGCCAGCGTTCCACATCGCCGATGCTCATCTGCTTGCGGTGAGCGTAGTCAATCACCTGATCCTTCGTGATTTTACCCACGGCAAAATACTTCGATTCAGGATGGCTGAAGTAGAACCCGCTTACCGATGAGGCCGGATACATGGCAAAGCTCTCGGTGAGTTCGATCCCGATCTGGTTGGCATCGAGGAGGTCAAACAGGGTTGCCTTTTCGGTGTGATCCGGACAGGCCGGATAGCCGGGCGCTGGCCGTATCCCCTGATAGTTTTCCTTAATCAGCTCGTCATTCGAGAATTGCTCTTGTGGTGTATAGCCCCAGAATTCTTTCCGTACCCGCTCGTGCATCAGTTCGGCAAAGGCTTCGGCCAGACGATCGGCCAGGGCCTTCACCATGATACTGTTGTAATCGTCGTGGTCGCGGTCATATTTTTCGAGCAGCGCTTCTATACCAATGCCCGCCGTTACGGCAAAACCGCCGATGTAGTCCTCGCGGCCGCTGTCGAGCGGTGCAATGTAGTCGGCCAGGCTGATGTTGGGCAGACCCAGTGCCTTCTGGTTTTGCTGACGCAGGAAATGGAGGACGGCTTTGGTATCGTAAACCAGCTCTCCGGCTTCTTTCGGCGTTACGGCCGGTTGTCCGCTCAGCTTATATTCGATATGCCGGTGTGAACCGTGGCGTTCGCAACGGGTTTCGTGTACAACTTCTTCAAACTCATGCAGCAGCACGTCGTCCTCGGTCGCATTGGCGGGGAAGAACCCAACCACCGCCTTAGCGGTCAGTAATTTCTTGCTGATGATTTCATTCAGCAGCGCGTTGGCATCATCGAACAGTTTCCGCGCTTCCGTTCCTACGGTTGCGTCATCGAAAATTTTCGGGTACTTGCCGTGTAGCTGCCAGGTCTGGAAAAACGGCGTCCAGTCGATGTATTTAGCGATTTCAGCCAGTGAATAATCGTGGAAGTACTGATTGCCCAGAAACGCAGGTTTTACCGGCTCAAAGGTTGACCAGTCGATTTGGGTACGGTTCGCACGGGCCTTGTCAATCGACAGCGAGTTCTTTTCTTTCTGGCGCTTGGCGTGATCCTCGCGGATACGGACGTACTCCGCCTTGATCTCTTTGAAAATGTCCTCGCGCGTGGCCATATCCTGACTTGTCAGGCGGCCGGCGACCGGTACACTCCGGCTGGCATCCAGTACATGGATAACCGGCCCTGAGTAGTGTGGGTCGATTTTTACGGCCGTGTGAATGCGCGAGGTCGTGGCCCCGCCGATCAGCAACGGAATCGTAAAGCCCTGCCGTTCCATTTCTTTGGCAACGCCCACCATCTCGTCCAGCGACGGCGTAATCAGTCCGCTCAGGCCAATGATATCGGCGTTCTGTTTACGGGCTTCGTCCAGAATTTTCTGGGTCGCCACCATCACGCCAAGGTCAATAATTTCGTAGTTATTACACCCTAATACAACACCAACAATGTTTTTGCCGATGTCGTGTACGTCACCTTTTACGGTGGCTAACAGGACTTTACCGGCTGCTGCTGCGCCGCCTTCTTTTTCTTCTTCGATAAACGGAGTCAGGTAGGCAACGGCTTTTTTCATCACCCGCGCCGACTTAACGACCTGTGGGAGGAACATTTTTCCTTCGCCGAAGAGATCACCGACTACGTTCATGCCGTCCATCAGCGGACCCTCGATCACATCCAGCGGGCGGCTTACCTGCTGCCGGATTTCTTCCACGTCTTCGTCGATGAAATCGGTAATGCCTTTTACCAGCGCATGCTTCAGCCGGTCGCGGACCGGTTCATTGCGCCATGCATTGTCCTGAACAATTTCCTTACCTTTAGCCTTAACCGTTTCCGCAAACGTAACCAGCCGCTCGGTTGCATCGTCGCGGCGGTTCAGGATCACATCTTCCACACGCTCCAGCAGATCGGCCGGAATCGTGTCGTAAACTGCCAGCTGCCCGGCGTTGACAATCCCCATGTCCATGCCTGCCTTGATGGCGTAGTACAGGAAAACCGAGTGCATGGCTTCGCGAACCACCTCATTGCCACGGAACGAGAACGAAATATTGGACACCCCGCCCGACACTTTGGCCAGCGGCAGGTTTTCCTTAATCCAGCGGGTCGCGTTGATAAAGTCGACGGCATAGTTATTATGCTCTTCAATGCCCGTGGCTACGGTCAGGATGTTGGGGTCGAAAATGATGTCCTGCGGCAGGAAATGCACCTTATCGACCAGAATGCGGTAGGCGCGTTCGCAGATTTCAATCCGGCGCTCGTAGTTATCGGCCTGACCGGCTTCGTCAAACGCCATCACAATCACGGCCGCTCCATAGCGTTTCACCAGATTGGCCCGCTCGATAAACATGTCTTCGCCTTCTTTCAGCGAGATCGAGTTTACGATGGCTTTACCCTGCACGCATTTCAGACCGGCTTCGATGACTTCCCACTTCGAGGAGTCGATCATGATCGGAACACGGGCAATATCCGGCTCGGCAGCAATCAGGTTCAGGAAGGTGGTCATCGCTTCGATGGAGTCGAGCATGCCCTCATCCATGTTTACATCGATCACCTGCGCCCCGTTTTCCACCTGCTGACGGGCTACGGACAAGGCTGCGTCGTAGTCACCCGATTTAATGAGGCGGGCAAAAGCCTTTGACCCGGTTACGTTCGTCCGTTCGCCGATATTGACGAAGTTGGTGTTTTCCGTAATCTTTAACGGTTCAAGACCGCTGAGTTTCTGGTAGGGCTCCGGCTGCGGGAACGGCCGTGGCTGGTAACGCGCCGCAACCTGTGCAATGGCCGCAATGTGGTCTGGCGTTGATCCGCAGCAACCACCGACAATGTTTATAAAGCCGGACTTGATAAAATCTTCGACCTGCGACGCCATACTGGCCGGTGTTTCGTCGTATTCGCCGAATTCGTTCGGCAGGCCGGCGTTCGGATAGGCCGAGACAAAAAACGGGGCTTCTTTGGCGAGTGTCTGAATATACGGGCGCATCAGTTCGGCACCGAGCGCACAGTTCAGCCCCACGCTTAGCAGCGGCAGGTGTGAGACCGAGTACAGGAATGCTTCGGTTGTCTGACCGGAAAGGGTTCGGCCCGAGGCATCCGTAATCGTTCCGGATACCATGATTGGCAACGGTTCCTGCCCTTTATCAGCAAAGTATTTGTCAATGGCGAACAGAGCCGCCTTGGCGTTCAGGGTGTCAAAAATAGTTTCGACCAGCAGAATATCCGATCCGCCTTCGACCAGCCCGGCTACCTGTTCGTAATAGGCATCGACCAGCTGATCGAACGTTACGGCGCGGTAACCCGGGTTATTAACGTCGGGCGACAGGCTGGCCGTGCGGTTGGTTGGCCCCATCGCACCGGCGACAAACCGTGGTCTGTCCGGATCCTGTTGGGTATAGGCAACTGTCACTTCTTTGGCAATGCGCGCCGATTCGTAGTTCAGCTCGTAGGCCAGTGACTCCATGTGGTAGTCGGCCATGGCGATGGTCGTACCACTGAAGGTATTGGTTTCGATAATGTCGGATCCGGCATCCAGATATTGCCGGTGGATTTCCTGAATAATCGCCGGTTGTGTCAGCGACAGGAGATCATTGTTGCCTTTCAGATCGTGAGCCCAATCTGAAAAACGTTCGCCCCGATAGTCGGCTTCTGTCAGGTTGTACCGTTGAATCATCGTACCCATGGCGCCATCGAGTACGAGAATACGGTTTTGCAGGAGTTCGTTAATCTTCTTCAAAACGGCATTTGTCATTAACCCGTCTGCTAAAGGCAGCGGGTTTGGTGAAGCTAGCATTTCAGGCTTAACAGAAAGGGCGAGAGCGTAACGCAACTTATCTGTCCCCATTCGTTGGGGTGGAACGTAGCACCGTTTTTTTTAGTAAAAAGACAACCGGACAATAATCAATTATCAGGGCTTATTGGTTATTGTTCAGGTATGTTATACTAAAAAAGGGTTGCTAAGACTTCGTTGGGTCCGGTCCCTCGGTCTTTCTTGATAAGCAATTCCGCAAAAGTACACAGTGTAAGCGTCATAGCCAAAAATAGACTACTTTTGGGGCTTCGTAAAAGGTTGATGCCTTTATCACTTCACGATTTATGAAAATTGCAGCCATTGATATAGGGTCTAACGCGGCCCGTCTCCAGATTTCAAACGTTCTGCACAACGGCGATGTCACTAGCTTTAAAAAAGTCGAGTACGTCCGGTTTCCGTTACGGTTAGGCCACGATGTGTTCTCGTTCGGCGCGTTGACAGAAGAGAGCGAAGCGCGTACGACCAAACTCATGCAGGTCTATAAGCTGTTGATGGAGCTGCATGAGGTAGAAGCTTACATGGCCTGTGCAACATCGGCCATGCGGGAGTCGGAAAACGGCCCTGAGGTGGCAGACCGGATTTTAGCATCGACCGGCATCAAAATTCATATTATTGACGGCAAGCGGGAAGCCGAGCTGATTAACAATGTGGTCGTACAGGCGCTGGATAACCGTCAGTTTCTGCACATCGACGTCGGGGGCGGCAGTACCGAGCTGAACCTCTATCAGGATCGGGAGAAAATAAATTCACGTTCGTTTAAAATTGGTTCGGTGCGGTTGCTGGAAGGCAAAGAATCAAAAGGGGCCTGGCGGTCGATGCATGAGTGGATTGAGGAGAACGTTGACCGGTCGCAGGAGGTCATTGCGGTAGGGACGGGCGGCAACATCAGCAAGCTGTTTAATCTGGCCTCGAAACAGTCTGAGCTATCGACAACCATCGCCGAAATTGAGCGGATCAAGGAATACATTGCCCAATACAGTCTGGAAGACCGGATTAATAAACTACGGCTGAATCCCGACCGGGCCGATGTCATTCTGCCGGCCGCCGAGATTTATCTGTCGGCGATGAGGTGGGCCGATGCTACCGAAATTATTGTTCCGGATCTGGGCTTAAAAGACGGACTTATTCAGCTGGCATACCAGCAGTTATGCAAAAAAAAGAAGTAGTATGCTTTGGCATGACACTTGCTTGATACAACAAAGAACCCCGGCGATAGCATCACCGGGGTTTCTTCCGACATATTCTCTCTATTTACACTTTCTTTAGGCTTACCAGAATAAGCGCCTGATCATTAGACGAGGGCTTACCGGCAGGGTAACAATATCAACCATATTATCTATTTTATACACAATTTGCGGTTTTTATTACTAATGTAAGTAAACCGGGTTGTTGTTGTTGTGTTTGCTGATCATGAGATAGTTACATGGTTAGTTCTTATGTTATCCAATATTACGAAAATGACTCTTCCCAAGTGTTAACTTCATTTGGGGCATCTGGTTTTTTGTATAATGACGATCGGCACCTGCGGACACAGGGAAACCAGGCATTTCATCATTTTTGTATCATAGACCAGCAGACCGGGCAACCGGTTGCACGTTGTACATTCTTTCAGCAATCGTCCCGCTGGTACAGCCCGTTTTCGGCTCCGTTCGGGTCGCTTGAAAGTACTATTTTATTGCCGGCTAGCATACTGGATAGTTTAATTGAGCGTATCGAATCGGTAATGCGTTCGCTGGCAATTGAATCGGTGTTGATTAAACAGCCTCCCAATTGTTATGCGCCGGAACAAACGGCATATTTTATGGAACGGTTGTTAAAAAAAGACTTCCGGATCATCGCAGATCCTGTAGCACACTATATACCGGTTACGGATGAAAATCTCAGCTGCCGCATGGCAGCCCAGGAAATGCAGCGGTTACGGAAAGCCGAACGGGCGGGGTTTACCTTCCGGCAACTGACCGAACCGCAACCCGGCCTGATAATTGCCTACTGGCAGCAGCGGCGGGCCGGGCAGCAATACCCGCTGACCATTGCGCCGGAACAATTGCGCCGGCTACTGACCGGAATGCCTGACCGTTTTCCGGTGTTTGTGGTTGAGGCGGGTGGTGAGTGGGCGGCTATGAGCGTCTGCGTACGGGTCAGTGATACGATTCTGTATCATTTTCTGCCGGTCGACAGCGCACAGTATCGCCGGTTCAGCCCGATGGTTATGCTGATTCACGGGCTATATCACTATTGCTGCGAACAGGGAATCCGGTTGCTGGATCTTGGCGTTTCGCTGGATGAGGAGCAACTGCCCAAACCCGGCCTGATGCGGTTTAAACGCAATATGGGTGGGATACCCTCACCTAAGCTGACTGTTGAAAAACGGCTATGAACCCTGAACTATGCCCGTTTCCTGAATTTTCGCTTATTTTGTCCTGTTAATCCAAACTGGCAGGGCAGCACGCTTGCATGATAGAGGTAATTTATAAGTCACTGAGTACCTGGTTAACCGATCTGGCTAACTCACTGATTTCGCTGTTAAAAATTCTGGTTCAATCATCGTTTCGGTTTCGTCTTCCTGCCCGGCAAAAAGCCGTATGCTCGGTTCTCGGTAATGGTCCTTCCCTGAATACATCCCTGGAAAAAGACCTCCATTTTATACTACAGACCGAAATTGTCTGTGTCAATAACTTTGCGCATTCGCCGTATTTTCTGCAGCTGAAGCCGCAGGACTATGTGATTGCCGATCCGAATTACTTTGTCTTTACCGAGCAGACAACCGACCGCGAGGATATCAGGCAGACGCTTGGTGTGTTTCTGGCCTCAGTCGACTGGCCGATGCACCTGTATGTACCCCGCTTTGCGAAGGGTTCCTACATCATGAACACGATTGAGGCGCGCAATCCAAACATTAAACCGGTGTATTTTAACTACAGCGTCATCAAGGGGTTCCGCTGGTTCAGATTCCGCTTATATAAGGCCGGGCTTGGTATCGGGCAGTCGCAGACGGTGATTGTATCCGCCCTGTTTCTGATGCTGAGCCGGCAATTCGATGCGGTTTATCTGTTCGGCGCCGACCAGTCGTGGCATGAGCAAATCCGAATCGATGAGCAGAATCAGCTGCTGATGCAGCAGATGCATTTTTACGATAAGCCGAAAGATGTGGCCTATGTGCCGGTTTACGCCGATAAACACCGGACGAAAACCCATTCGATGGCGGATCAGTTTTTATCGCTCCATAAAGCCTTCCGGGGCTATGAGGTCTTGCGGGAATACGCAGACTACCTCGGCGTTCGTTTGTTGAATGCCAGCAGCAAGAGTTATATCGACGCCCTGGAACGGGTGCAGTTAAAAAAGTCTAACGCAGCATCATAATCTATGCTTGATTTAAATAATAAGTCGATCCTGATTACCGGTGGCACCGGCTCATTCGGTAAGAAGTTCGTGGAAATGGTTTACAAGCGCTATCCGGACGTACGGCGGGTGGTTATTTATTCGCGGGATGAGCTGAAACAGTTCGAAATGTCGCAGCACTACCCGACATCGGTTTACAAGTCGATTCGCTTTTTCATCGGCGATGTGCGCGATGGTGAGCGGCTGAAACGGGCCTGCGAAGGCATCGACATCATTGTACATGCGGCGGCGCTCAAGCAGGTACCAGCGGCGGAATACAATCCGATGGAGTGCATTAAAACCAACGTATTCGGTGCTGAAAACGTGATCAATGCGGCGCTGGACAACGGTGTTAAGCGGGTAGTGGCCTTGTCGACCGATAAGGCGGCGGCACCAATCAACCTGTATGGCGCCACAAAACTGTGCTCGGATAAACTGTTCGTAGCCGCTAATAACATGAAAGGCAGCCGCGATCTGCGGTTCTCGGTGGTCCGGTATGGCAACGTAATCGGTTCGCGGGGGTCGGTGGTGCCGTTCTTCCTTGAAAAGCGGAAAGAAGGTGTTTTACCGATTACGCACAACGACATGACCCGCTTCAATATCTCGCTGGAAGAAGGCGTAGAAATGGTGCTTTATGCGCTGGAGCAGGCGTGGGGCGGCGAAATCTTTGTCCCGAAAATCCCTTCGTACCGCATCACAGATGTCGCCACGGCGATTGGCCCGGATTGCGAACAGAAGCTGGTCGGTGTGCGGCCGGGCGAAAAGCTGCACGAAGAGATGATCACCGAAACCGACTCGCTGAATACCATCGAAACGGACCGCTATTATGTGATCACGCCATCGACACCGATCTGGGAAGTAGAAGATTACCTGAAGGCGTTCAACGCGACGCGGGTGCCAATGGGCTTCAAGTACAATTCCGGTACCAATACCGAGTGGCTGACGGTCGGACAACTGCGCGATCAGGTTCGTCAGCACGTAGATCCTGACTTTGTTGTTTAAGCGGTATGCAACCTATTCCATACGGTCGGCAACATATTACCGACGACGATATTCTGGCGGTTAATGACGTCCTGCGGTCGCCTTTTCTGACGCAGGGGCCCAATATTGCGGCTTTTGAGACGGCTTTTGCAGCGTACATCGGCGCAAAGTATGCCGTCGCCATTGCCAACGGGACAGCAGCACTGCACCTGTGTGCAATGGCGCTGGGTGTCGGGCCAGGTACCAAAGTGATTACAACACCGATTACATTTTCGGCATCGGCCAACTGTGTGCGGTATTGCGGCGGCGAGGTATTTTTTGCGGACATTGACCCGGAAACAGCTTTGCTCGACCCGAAAGCGGTCCGGGCGCTGCTGGAAGCCCATCCCAAAGGCACGTTTTCGGGCATCATTCCCGTTGATTTTGCCGGCTACCCCGTTGACCTGCCCGCGTTCCGGGAACTGGCCGACGAGTTTGGGCTGTGGCTGATCGAAGATGCCTGCCATGCGCCGGGTGCCTCCCTGACGACCGCTGACGGGGAAACCTACCGTTGCGGCGATGGCTCACTGGCCGATCTGGCTATTTTCAGTTTTCACCCCGTAAAACACATTGCGAGCGGAGAAGGGGGAATGATCACGACCAACGACGAAAAACTGTATAAACACCTGCTCCGGTTACGGACGCATGGCATTACCAATAAGCCGGAGGAGTGGACGGAGTTGCAGCCGGGTGAACCGGAACGGGGTGGCTGGTACATGCAGATGCAGGAGCTGGGCTATAATTACCGCCTGACTGACATGCAGGCGGCCTTGGGCCTCAGTCAGTTATCGCGGGCTGACCAGATGCTGACCCGCCGCCGGGAGATTGCTGCCCGTTACGACGAGGCCTTTGCCGGTACGGCCGTGAAAACCATTGTGCCGGCTGCATCGGCGGGGCATGCCTATCATTTGTATGTTATTCAGGTAGAGGACCGGAAGGGGCTGTATGATTTCCTGCGGACGAAGCAGATTTTTGCCCAGGTGCACTATATTCCGGTGCATACAATGCCGTATTACCGGCAATCCGGCTGGAATTGGGGTGATTTTCCGTATGCGGAGCAGTATTATGCCCGCTGCCTGAGCCTGCCCATGTACCCGACCCTTACCGACGAGGAGCAGCAGTACGTCATCGAGACTGTGATTACTATGATTAAATGAAGACTATGATTAAATGATTGAGTGATTAAGTGATTGGGTGATTTTTGTAGATAGCAATAACAGAGCGGAACCAATACGGCCTGAAAAAAGGACAGGATTACATGATTAACAGGATTTCTTTCGGTAATCCTGTTAATCATGTAATCCTGTCCCCAAAAAAATCACTTAATCATCCAATCACACCAACCATAATCCGTGGAAAGAAATCACTTAATCATTCAATCGCACCAATCATAGTCCGTGGAAAGAAATCACTTAATCATTCAATCACACCAATCATAGTCTACAGGTGGATCGCTTCGTCGTAGGCGGCTTCGGTGGCGTCTTTGATCGCTTCCGACATGGTTGGGTGGGGGTGAACCGCTTTCAGAATTTCATGGCCGGTTGTTTCCAGACGACGGGCTGCCACTACTTCGGCAATCATCTCCGTTACGTTGTATCCGATCATGTGAGCACCTAACCACTCACCGTATTTCGCGTCGAAAATCACTTTTACGAAGCCTTCCGGCGCACCTGATGCCTTTGCCTTGCCTGATGCTGAGAATGGGAATTTACCCACTTTGATCTCATAACCGGCTTCGCGGGCGGCTTTCTCCGTATAACCAACTGAGGCAATTTCAGGCGTACAGTACGTACAGCCCGGGATGTTATTGTAGTTCAACGGCTCTACGTGTGGCAGCCCGGCGATTTTTTCGATACAGATGATAGCTTCTGCCGATGCCACGTGTGCCAGTGCCTGACCTTTCGTACAGTCGCCGATGGCGTAGTAGCCGTCAACGTTGGTACGATAGTAGTCGTCCGTAACGATTTTGCCGCGGTCGGTGCTGATGCCGGTTTCTTCGAGGCCGATGTTTTCGATGTTGGCGATCACACCCGCTGCCGACAAGACTACATCGACATCAAATGTTTTCTCTCCGTCCGGCGTTTTTACGAATACTTTGCAACCATTGCCGCTGGTATCCACCTTCGTTACTTCCGATTTCGTGTGGATCTCAACACCCAGCTTTTTATATTGCTTGGCCAGTTCTTTCGAGATGTCCTCGTCTTCAACCGGAACAATATTCGGCATAAACTCGATGATGGTCACCTTTGTGCCCATGCTGGCGTATACATACGCAAACTCAACGCCGATCGCACCTGAACCAATGACCAGCATAGAATCCGGGCGTTTTTCGAGCGACATGGCTTTGCGGTACTCAATCACTTTCTGGCCATCAATCGGGACAGCCGGCAACTGACGGGCGCGGCCACCGGTGGCAATAATGATGTGTTTGGCATCGTAGGTAGTGGCTTTGCCGTCTTTATCGGTCACCTCTACTTTTTTGCCGGGCTTTACTTTGCCCGTGCCATTGATCACATCAATTTTATTTTTCCGCATCAGGAACTGTACGCCTTTGCTCATGCTGTCGGCGACTCCCCGGCTACGTTTAATTACGGCACTAAAATCAGCATTGGCGTCGCCTACGGTGATTCCGTAATCCTTAGAATGTTTGATGTACTCAAACACCTGTGCGCTTTTAAGCAGGGCTTTTGTGGGAATACAGCCCCAGTTCAGACAGATACCGCCTAAGTTTTCACGCTCGATGACGGCTGTTTTCAATCCTAACTGCGAGGCCCGAATGGCGGCTACATAACCACCAGGTCCGCTACCGACGACAATTACATCGTATTGTGAAGCCATTTTTAGCTAATGTATTGTGAAGAATGTAAAATGGACAATGCTATACTTGAGCAACACAAAGGTAACGGTAAAAGTTGATTTCGCCCGAAACAACTACCGCCCTCTCTTTTGTTCTATCTTTGCAGGGCCTTTGGCGGGCAGTATCCGCTCACGGGCTCATTCACAATTCATTAATTGACAAGTTCATGACAACTGAGCAGTTGAAAGACTTGAGGGCCAGAGTAGAGGCCCTGAGGGGGTATCTTTGACTACGATAACAAGAAAGAACACCTGAAAGAGCTGGAACAGCAGACGTTTCAGCCTGAATTCTGGACCGACGCCGAGCGGGCCGAAAATACCATGAAACAAGTCCGCTCCCTGAAAGGATGGGTAGGCGGATATGACAAGATAGATGCCCGGTTGGGTGACCTCGAAACGCTGTTTGAGTTTTACGAGGCAGGGGATGTTACCGAAGAGGAAGTCGACGCAGATGCCCGTAGTTTCGTCGTAGCCCTCGAAGAACTGGAGCTGAAAAAAATGCTCAGCAATGAAGAGGATCAGCTGGGCGCCGTACTCGAAATTAACTCGGGCGCGGGCGGAACCGAAAGCCAGGACTGGGCCGATATGCTTTACCGGATGTACCTGCGCTGGGCCGAAAAACACGGTTATACGGTGAAGCAGGTCGATTACCAGGACGGTGATACAGCCGGAATTAAGTCGGCGACGATTGAAGTAGACGGTCCGCTGGCCTATGGCTACCTGAAGTCCGAAAACGGGGTTCACCGGCTTGTGCGCGTGTCGCCGTTCGACTCGAATGCGCGCCGCCATACGTCGTTTGCCTCGGTGTTTGCCTATCCGCTGGTCGATGATTCGATCGAGATTGAGGTAAATCTGGCCGATATCGACTGGGATACGTTCCGGTCGGGTGGTGCCGGCGGGCAGAACGTAAACAAGGTTGAAACGGCTGTGCGGCTGCGCCATAAACCATCCGGTATTATTATCGAATGCCAGCAGGAACGGAGCCAGTTACAAAATAAGGAAGTGGCGATCCGCCTCCTGAAATCGAAACTGTATCAGATTGAGGTGGAGAAGCGGAACGCGGCCCGTGCCGAAGTGGAAGCCGGTAAGAAGAAAATCGAATGGGGGTCGCAGATCCGCAGCTACGTACTTGACGACCGCCGTGTGAAAGACCACCGCACCGGTTTCCAGACCTCGAATACCGACGCGGTGCTGGACGGCGATATCGACGGTTTTATTAAGGCCTATTTGCTCGAACAAGGGTAATCGCCCCGAAAAGTTAGCATACAGCATGAGAAACGCTCCTTTCGGGAGCGTTTTTTTGTTGTCGACACAGCCGGAAAAAACGTAGCTGAATAACGAACCTTTCACCTGATCTGTGCTGCTAATCAGGGTAGGAGCCAGTTTATTTGTCTGATTACGTAAGGTTAAAGTGTCGTTTTTCATATAATTTCCACGTTTCGTATTAATTTCCGATCTCATAAGCGTATTAATAGAATGACTATTGAAGTTTGTGCTTTTTCGCTTTCGGCCTGCCTGACTGCTCAGGAAGCGGGCGCCGGGCGCATTGAATTGTGTGGTGGGTTCAGCGAGGGCGGCACAACCCCGAGTGCAGGGCTGATTCAGCAAGCCCGGCAACAGCTTCGGATTCCGATCTATGTGATGATTCGTCCGCGCGGGGGCGATTTTTTGTATTCAGCCACCGAAATTGAGGTAATGAAAGCCGACATTGACGTGGCAAAGCAACTGGGTGCCGATGGGATTGTACTGGGCCTACTCAATCCCGACGGAACTGTCGATGAAGAAAACACACGTATATTGGTCGACCAGGCGAAACCATTGGGCGTCACCTTTCACCGCGCTTTTGACATGGCTGTTGAGCCGTTCGAAGCGCTGGAAGCCGTGATCCGCACCGGCGCCGAACGCATTCTGACCTCCGGCCAGCAATCGTCGGTCAAAACCGGTCTGCCGTTGCTGGAACAGTTGGCCAGCCGCGCCGCCGGCCGTATTGAAATTATGGCCGGTGCAGGGGTAAACGCCCAAAATGCGACTCTGTTAAAAGAGGCCGGTGTCCATGCGTTACACCTGAGCGGAAAACGCATTGACGAAAGCCCGATGACATTCCGGCAGCCAAACGTATCGATGGCCTCCGCTTCCCTCGGAGAGTATGAACGCGTAGAAGCCGACGCACCGGCTATTAACGCGGTGGTCAGCCAGGTCAACCCTTAAGCAGCATTACCTTGATGAAACATAAACCTGTATCACTTTAACCCTTTGTTTTTCATGCATATTGACCTTGGACTTCTTGACTATCTGATCATCCTCATCTACTTCGTGTTCGTGCTGGGGATTGGCTTTCTGATTAAACGTACCGTAAAAACGAGTAACGATTTCCTGATGAGCGACCGCTCGATTCCGCTCTGGATCACGTCGCTGGCTTTTGTCTCGGCCAACCTGGGGGCCCAGGAACTGATCGGGATGGGCGCTTCGGGTGCTAAATACGGCATCATGACCAGCCATTTCTACTGGGTAGGGGCTATTCCGGCCATGGTGTTTCTGGGCGTTTTTATGATGCCGTTCTACTACGGCAGCCGTGCGCGGTCGGTGCCTGAATACCTTGCCCTGCGCTTCGATGAAAAAACACGCGGGCTGAATGCCATCAGTTTTGCGGCCATGACCATTTTTTCGTCGGGGATTTCGTTATACGCCCTGGCCCTGCTGCTGGAATCGATTCTGGGCTGGGATTTCAACGCGTCGATCTTTCTGGCGGCGGCCATTGTGATGGTGTATACCCTGCTCGGCGGGCTGACGAGTGCGGTGTATAACGAAGTATTACAGTTTTTCCTGATTGTGCTGGGCATTGCGCCGGTCGTGTTTATCGGGCTCGATAAAATTGGCGGCTGGGAAGGCGTTGTGCAGAACCTGAGCCCTAAAATGACCAGTACGTGGCGGTATATGGGCTCGCCGGAAGAAAACCCGATGGGGGTAGACCTTGGCAGTATGCTGTTTGGGCTGGGCTTTGTATTATCATTTGGCTACTGGTGTACGGACTTCCTTGTCGTACAGCGGGCCATGATTGCTAAAAATATGTCGGAGGCGCAGCGTACCCCGTTGATTGCCGCCATTCCGAAAATGTTTATCCCGTTTGTGGTTATCCTGCCGGGGGTAATCGCTATTGCCCTGCAAACCATGGGCGGCGACTACCAGATTCCGATGAAGCCCGATGGCAGCTCGCTGAACTATGACCTTGTGATTCCGTCGATGCTGTCGAGCTTCTATCCGACCGGTTTGCTGGGTGTTGGTCTGACGGCCCTGATTGCGTCGTTTATGTCGGGAATGGCCGGCAACGTAACGGCTTTCAACACCGTCTGGACGTTTGATATTTATCAGGCCTACATCAATAAAAATGCCAGCGATGAACACTACCTGCGGATGGGCAAAATGGCGACCATTTTCGGGATTGTGGCATCGATCGGAGCGGCCTATCTGGCCACGGCTTTTAACAACATCATGGACTACCTGCAGCTGGTTTTCGGCTTCGTAAATGCTCCGTTGTTTGCCACGTTTGCTTTAGGTATGTTCTGGCGCAAAACAACCGCTAACGGTGCTTTCTGGGGTCTGTTGCTGGGTACACTGGCTGCCGCTGCCACCCACGGCCTGACACTGGCTGAAGGAAAAGGTGCGTGGATGGGTAACCTGCACGAGTTTTCTTCGTCTATGAGTCAGAACTTTATGATTGCCAGCCTCGCCTGGATCGTTTGCTTCGTTGCAACGTATGTCATTAGTCTGTTCACCGAGAAGAAGGATGAAAAAGAACTGGTCGGGCTGGTCTATAGCCTGACGCCGAAGCCGGATGCGAATTATAAGACGATACTCCAGAACCCGATGTTCCTGGCAGCCATCGTTATCGCCCTGACACTGGCGCTGAACCTGATCTTTTTATAACCGACAATTGTCTCATTCAAAATTAATTACGACATGAAACCGAGTTTATTCGACCTTCGCTTTGTTATCGGGTTGTTCTTCCTGATCGTTGGACTGATTGTAGTAGTGGCTTCGTTTGGCGAAAGTAAAATAGCCGATGGCAGCAAAATCAACCTGTATACCGGCATCGTTTTTCTGGTGTTTGCGGGGGGGATGCTGCTGAGCTTCCGGGCGAGTCAGAAATCTGATTCGTAACCCTATACACACAAGCCCTCTCTGTGCCTGACCGGTATGGAGAGGGCTTTTTCTTTTTTATGGCTGAACACAACAACACGGGCCGCGAAGGTGAGACCCTTGCCGCCAGCTACCTCGAACGGCAGGATTACCTGATTCTGGAGCGAAATTACCGGCATCACCATGCCGAGATTGATCTGATCGCCCGCAAGGGGAAGATGCTTATTTTTGCGGAGGTAAAGACCCGGACAAACCTCAGCTACGGCCTGCCGGAAGAGTTTGTCTCCTACACCAAGGCTAAACTCATTATGCGGGTAGCCGAACACTACATTTTCGCCAAAAACTGGCAATACGATGTCCGGTTCGACATTATTGCCGTCACAATCAACGGCAACAATGTCGAAGTTAAACATATCGAGGATGCGTTTTGCTGATTGTCAGGCGGTGACCGGTGCCGGTTCCAGCACACTTTGCGGGAGCTGAATGCGGGCAAGCAGCTGTTCTTCCAGCAGGTTGGCCCACTCATTCATATACAGCACCACATCGTCGCGGAGATTATGCTTCAGATAGCGCCGGTCGGCCGGCAGCCGCTTCAGAATATCCCGGTCCGAGAGCTTTTCCAGATGTTTTAAGTCTTCCAGCATAAGGCCGGCTCCCAGCATTTCGCTGATGACCAGGTCAATCGGCATCTGGCTGGTGGTGCAGTAGTCATCCACCTGCTCGTTCCAGTCGCCGTAACGCTGCATAGCATAAGCATGAATCTGATCTTTATTTAGCCGGGTGAGTTCCTGGGCCAGATTGCCGCAGTTGCAGCCGCCCATATGCCCCCACTGATAGGGAGCGCCCTCTTTCAGCTTACGGGCCGTACGGCGGAGGGCGTCAATTAACTGAAGGTTTGGTCGTGCCATACAAGTTGGTTTTTCGGGTGAGAACCGTGTGTGCAAGCGTTTTGTTTACCCTAATATACACAAAAATCCCGGTCCTGACAGGCCGGGATTTTTGTCTTGTACGGATACGGTTCAGTATTAACGAACCAGTTCCATCAGGTCTTTATCGTTTACCTGCTTACGGACATCAGCCATGTCGAGGAAACGCTTGTAGATGCCATCGAGGGTTGGCTTGTCATACCGGAAGCCCAGGAGCTCAAGGCGGTGTTTCAGCGCGTGGCGGCCGCTGCGGGCGGTCAGTACGATGGATGATTCAGGAACGCCGACATCATGCGGGTTCATGATTTCGTAGTTTTCAGCGTGTTTCAGGAAGCCATCCTGGTGAATGCCCGATGAGTGAGCAAAGGCATTCCGGCCGACGATGGCTTTATTTGCCTGTACCGGCATCCGCATCATTTGTGACACCAGATTGCTGACAGGGAAGAGGCGCGTGGTATCAATACCTGTTTCGAGCCCTAAATCCTTGTGTACTTTCAGCGCCATAACCACCTCTTCGAGCGACGTATTACCGGCACGTTCCCCGATTCCGTTGATCGTTACTTCGACCTGGCGGGCGCCGTTGGTGATACCGGCCAGCGAGTTGGCTGTCGCCAGACCAAGATCGTTGTGGCAGTGAATGGAGATAATAGCCTTATCAATGTTCGGTACATTGTTGAACAGGTACTGGATCTTCGCACCGTATTGTTCCGGCAGGCAATAGCCGGTTGTATCCGGAATATTTACCACGGTAGCACCGGCCGCAATAACGGCTTCCGTCAGGCGGGCCAGGAACTCCAGATCCGCACGGCCGGCATCTTCGGCGTAGAACTCCACATCGTCGATCAGGTTCCGGGCGTATTTAACGGCAGCAACGCCCTGCTCCAGAACTTTATCGCGGGTGCTGTTGAATTTGTTCCGGATGTGAATGTCTGATGAACCAATTCCGGTATGAATACGGCCTAGTTTGGCACTTTTCAGGGCCTCTGCTGCGGCATCAATATCACCCTGAACGGCGCGGGATAAGGCACAAACCCGTGGATTGGTTACTGCCTTTGAAATCTCGACCACCGACCGGAAATCACCGGGGCTCGAAATCGGGAAACCGGCCTCGATAATATCAACGCCCAGCCTTTCCAGTTCTTTAGCGACTACAACTTTTTCTTCGGTTGTTAACTGGCAGCCCGGCACTTGTTCGCCGTCTCGCAGGGTTGTGTCGAAAATGTAAACTCGCTGGCTCATGTTGCCTGATTAATTAGGTTTGATTGGTTTGACGATGGCACAAAAAAAGCCCTTCTTCAGGAGAAAGGGCCTCTGGTTTTATACAGATACATCCCTTCTCTCAACGTTGCTGACTACAACGTAGTAGTGTACTCTTGAGCGGCTGGGATTGCGTAGTGTCCATTGCGAAATTTCGCTGATTGCGTAATTACACCACAAAAATATTAAAAAATAGAAATCCGTCAAGTCTGGCCGGGTAAAAAAGTTAACAACTTCTTAATAGCGGTTATCTTGCTGATTGGTAACGATTTGGCGTATAGATGAAAAGATATTATGATTTATTTTAGTATGGGAGATGCTCCAAATAAATTGATCCTAGATAGGAAAAAGTCAATATTTTGATTGGCTGTATAAAACAGGATTATTTTTATTGTTATGCTAACTGTTTTATAATCAGCCGGAAAAGGAGGCTGAAAAATGGTTTTGCCGGATATAAAAAAGCCCCTGAAACGTTTCGTCGCAGGGGCTTTGAGGCGGTTTAGAGAGCGGCTAATACCTGCTCGCCCATCCCGGCCGTATTCAGAATTTTGTCGGCCGGTGTTGAGGCATCTGCAATATCCCGTGTCCGGTAACCGGCTTTCAGTACTTTATCAACGGCATTGACAACCGCGTCGGCTTCTTCTTTCATACCGAACGAAATGTCCAGCATCAGCGCTGCCGACAGGATTGAGGCCAGCGGGTTAGCCACGCCCATACCCGTAATATCGTGAGCCGAACCGTGGATTGGCTCATACAGGCCGGTTGTGTCACCAACCGACGCCGATGCCAGCATACCCATCGAACCAGCAATCTGCGACGCTTCGTCGGTCAGGATGTCGCCGAAGATGTTGCCCGTCACGACAACGTCGAAACGTTTCGGATCTTTGATCAGCAGCATGGCCGCCGCGTCGATGAACTGATGTTCTACTTCTACTTCCGGATAACGCTTTGCTACTTCCTGGATCACTTCCCGCCACAGCCGTGACGATTCCAGTACGTTTGCCTTATCGACCGAGCACAGCTTTTTCCGGCGTGTCATGGCGGCGTCGAACGCTTTGACGGCGATCCGCTCCACTTCGTAGCGGCTGTAGATCATGGTATCGTAGGCCGTGTCGCCGTCGTCTTTACGGCCGCGTTCCCCGAAGTATACGTCGCCGGTCAGTTCGCGGAAAAACAGGATGTCAGCACCTTTCAGGATTTCCGGTTTGATGCTTGATGCGCTCAGGAGTTCATCAAACAGTTTAATTGGCCGCAGGTTCGCATACAGACCCAGGGCTTTGCGGATGCCTAAGAGGCCTTGTTCCGGGCGGACCTTGGCGGTCGGGTCGTTATCGTATTTCGGGTGACCAACGGCGCCAAACAGGATGGCGTCAGAGGCCAGCGATTTCGTAATGGTTTCTTCGGGCAGGGGAGAGCCGGTTGCCTCGATGGCAGCGTGGCCGATCAGGGCCTCGTCGTAGGTGAACTCGTGGCCGTATTGGGCGGCGATTTTATCGAGTACTTGTTTACCAACGGCCGTTACTTCCTGGCCAATGCCGTCGCCGGCGATAACTACTATGTGTTTTTTCATTTTGTTAAATATTTGCCACAAAGCCGCAAAGACAATAAGGGGCACTAAGTATTATGGTAGCTCTGAAAAAGAAACGTTAACCTGCATTACTGCTAAAGCACAAACCGTTTAATTCCTTGCTTTATGAGCGGTACGTTAAAGTTTATCAAAAAGCCTAACCGCTTATCGGATAATCTGAGGTGACTCAGGATTTGAGCATCCCAGACCGCATTAACTTGTTCTACCGCTTTCAGCTCGCATATAACCAGGTTATTTACCAAAACGTCCAGACGTAGCGCTTCTTCAAATATTAAATTATCGTAAAAGATCGGAACAGTGACCTGTCGTTCACACCGAAAGCCATGTTTAGTCAGTTCATGTACAAAACAGAGTTCATATACTCGCTCAAGCAAGCCTGGTCCTAATCGTTTATGCACTTCAAAGGCAGCATTGACAATACCTTTTGCAATTTGTTCCTCATGGTCGGTTAGTGATCGAAAAGCCATTTCTACAAGACGTTAATGAATTTAGTCTCTTATTAGACTTTTCTTCTGAGAAAAGACACTCACTGATTAAGGCTTATGCAATCAGGTTTAAGAACGTTACATCTTTGTGCTTCTTCGCTTCTTGCCGTCTTTGTGGTTACCTAAAATCAAATCAGAAACTCAAACAGGTCAGGCTTGTCGTTCAGGTATTCGAAGGCAATGCGGGCGTCGCGCATGCGGGCAATAAGCGGCTCAAAATCGGCTTTCGCCTTTAATTCGATGCCGACCAGCGCCGGACCACGTTCCCGGTTTGTCTTCTTAGAGTATTCAAACAGCGAGATGTCATCAGTCGGGCCGAGTACGTCACTCAGAAATTCACGGAAAGCGCCGGAGCGCTGCGGAAACCGGATGATGAAATAGTGCTTCAGCCCTTCATAGAGCAGGGAACGCTCTTTGATCTCTTCCGTCCGCGTAATGTCGTTGTTGCCGCCACCGACCAGACACACCACATTTTTGCCTTTGATTTCGTCTTTCAGGAAATCCAGGGCCGCAATGCTCAGCGCACCGGCAGGCTCGGCCACAATTGCCTCTTCGTTATAAAGCTGCAGAATGGTCGTACAGACTTTGCCCTCGGGTACCAGCACGATCCGGTCCAGATTCCGGCGGCAGACCTCAAAGGTCATTTCGCCCGCCCGCTTGACGGCTGCTCCGTCGACAAACTTGTCGATTTCATCAAGGGTAATGACGTGACCTGCGTCCACAGAAGCCTTCATCGTCGGCGAACCCAGTGGCTCAACACCAATCAGTTTGGTTTTGGGGCTGAGCTGCTTAAACACCGTCGATACGCCCGAGGCCAGCCCGCCGCCGCCAATCGCCATCAGGATGTAGTCGATCCGGAAATTGGCATCCTTGAAGATTTCGAGCCCTACGGTGCCCTGCCCTTCCATGACCTGTAAGTCATCAAACGGGTGGACAAACGTGCTGTCGTGCGTATTGACATACTCAACCGCCGCGTGGTAGGCATCGTCATAGGTGTCGCCGGTCAGGACAATCTCGACAAACTCTTTCCCGAACATCCGCACCTGCTTTACCTTTTGGGCAGGCGTAGTGGTCGGCATAAAGATGATGCCCGTTACCGCCATTTTCCGGCAGGCATAGGCCAATCCCTGGGCGTGGTTACCGGCACTGGCGCAAACTACCCCCTTGGCAAGTGCTTCAGGCGATAAGCTGGCCATTTTGTTGTACGCGCCCCGTATTTTATAGGAGCGGACAACCTGTAAATCTTCCCGTTTCAGGAAGATATTAGCCTGGTAGTGGTCCGAAAGATTGATGTTTTCCTGAAGAGGCGTATGGGTGGCAACACCGCGCAACCGGTCGGCGGCCTGAAAGATATTGTCGAGGTCGGGAAAGGCGCTGAACGCGTCGACCGTGTCTGTTGAAGAGGCCATGGCAAAAGCAATTCGAAAGGACAGGGGCCTTATAGTGGTATGCCACAAAGACACAAGGCCAATAAGAGCCACAAAGAAACTTCGTGTACCTTATTGACTTCGTGGCTTTGTGGCAATTAAAACGTCGCCGGAAGTCCGGAATTAGTTACGCTCAGGACGCAGGCTACGTACGGTAGCACCTGAACGCCACATTTCTGAATCGCGCAGTTCTTTCAGTTCTTCTTCCAGTTTCTCACGGTAGTCCGGCTGCGAGTTACGTGTGATTGATACACGGGCCTGCTCGCCTGATTTAACCGAGTTATACAGTTGCTCGAATACCGGCTTCGTCGCATCGCGGAATGGCTTCCACCAGTCGAGTGCACCACGCTGAGCGGTTGTTGAGCAGTTGGCATACATCCAGTCCATACCGTTTTCGGCAACGAGTGGCATCAGCGACTGTGTCAGCTCTTCTACCGTTTCGTTGAACGCTTCTGACGGCGAGTGGCCGTTTGAACGCAGTACTTCGTACTGAGCGGCAAAGATACCCTGAATAGCACCCATCAGGGTACCACGCTCACCGGTAAGGTCAGACGTAACTTCTTTGTAGAAGTCTGTCTCGAACAGGTAACCTGAACCAACACCGATACCCATGGCGATTGCTTTTGTGCGGGCCTGGCCGGTAGCGTCCTGGTAGATGGCGAAGCTTGAGTTCAGGCCTTTTCCTTCTACGAACAGGCGGCGCAGCGATGTACCTGAACCTTTAGGGGCTACCAGGAACACGTCAACGTCGGCAGGAGGAATGATACCTGTCTGGTCTTTGTATGTTACGCCGAAACCGTGCGAGAAATACAGCGACTTGCCAGCCGTTAAGTATTTCTGTACCGTTGGCCAAAGTTCAATCTGAGCGGCATCCGACAGCAGGAAGCAGATGATTGTACCACGCTCCAGTGCTTCTTCGATTTCGAACAGCGTTTCGCCCGGTACCCAGCCATCCGCAACGGCTTTGTCGTAGGTTTTACCTTTACGCTGACCAACGATTACGTTGAAGCCGTTGTCGCGCATATTCAACGATTGGCCAGGGCCTTGTACGCCATAACCAATAACAGCGATTGTTTCGTTCTGGAGGACTTCTCTGGCTTTTTCAAGAGGAAATTCTTCGCGGGTTACTACTTCTTCTTCTAGACCGCCGAAGTTGAGCTTTGCCATGATTGGACTGGTTTTATGAAAAAATTATGGTAAAATGAACTGTAAAGGTAATGCTACAAATAGTATTCCCACTCAGCTTCAGGGAGATACTCGACCAGACCCTTTTCGGTCTTGCCGACAGCAACCCGCCCTGAACGCACGAACTCAAGAATTTCGTGCTGCCGGAGGTATTCGAAAAATTCGAAAATTTCTTTTTCCGTGCCCGTTTTTTCGATCACCACATAGTCCAGACCCCAGTAAACGACCCAGGATTTATACTGCTTGTTAATGGTCTCAATGTCGAGCGTTTTAGCGCCCAGCGGGGTTGAAATCTTGAAAAGTGCGATTTCGTTGAAAACGATTTCGTCGTTCAGGTAACCGAAAACCGCCATAACTTCAACGATTTTCCGGATCTGACGTACCAGCTTTTCCACATCTTCGCGGGAGTCATGCTTGATGACAATCGTGAAGCGGGATACACCTTTACGTTCGGTTTCTGAAACGGTCAGGCTTTCAATATTGATACGGCGACGGGTAAAAATGATCGTGATCCGGTTCAGTAATCCGATCGTGTTGCCGGTAAAGATACAGAGCGTGTAAGTTGTCATGATTACTCCAGGCGAATGTGTGATATTGGCGCTCCTGCCGGAACCATCGGGAATACGTTTTCTTCTTTTTCAACCACCACTTCGAGCAGATACGGGCCGTCGTGGGCCAGCATTTTCTCCAGCGAAGCATCCAGGTCTTCGCGCACGTTGCAGGTGTGACCGTCGACGCCGAACCCTTTGGCAATCGTAATGAAATCCGGATTCTGAAGCTCTACGAACGAATACCGGCGTTCGAAAAACAGCTGCTGCCACTGGCGTACCATGCCGAGGAAGTTGTTGTTCAGGATGATCGCTTTGACCGGTACTTTATTCTGGGCAATTGTCCCCAGTTCCTGTAAGGTCATCTGGAAACAACCGTCGCCGATGATGGCAACCACCTGACGATCCGGTGCACCTACCTGCGCCCCGAAAGCGGCCGGTAAGGCAAAGCCCATCGTGCCCAGACCACCCGAGGTAACCAGACTGTTTGGCCGCCGGAACTTATAGTAACGCGAGGCCATCATCTGGTGTTGACCTACGTCGGTTACCAGAATCGATTCGCCATTCGTTTTGATCGACAGAAGGTCCAGCACCTCACCCATTTTGATCTTTTCAGTCGAAGGGGCCAGTGACGGAACGGTGATTTTTTCGTGTTCGATCGCGTCAAATTTTTTGAATTCGTTCAGCCATACCGCGTGGTTATTGGGCTGAACAAGCGGCATCAGCGCATTCAGCGCTTCTTTGGCATCGCCCACCACCGGAGCATCGGCTTTGATAATCTTGTCGATTTCGGCAGGGTCGATTTCGATGTGTACCACTTTCGCCTGTTTAATAAAGGCGCTGACATCACCCGTTACACGGTCATCGAAACGCATACCGATGGCGATGACAAGATCACATTTGTCAGTCTGAACGTTAGCTCCGTAGTTGCCGTGCATGCCCAGCCAGCCCACATAATTCGGGTGGTCGGTTGAAATCGACGACTGACCCAGCAGGGTAGTTGCCACCGGAATACCGGTTTTTTCGACAAAAGCCTTCAGTTCTTCTTCTGCTTTTGAAATCAGAATACCGTGACCGGCGAAAATATAGGGACGCTGCGCGTTATTGATCAATTCGGCAGCCTTTTCAATCTGATCCTGTTTCGGGACAACCCGTGGGCGATAGCTGATGATCGACTGGCAGCGTTCATAAACAAACGGCTCCGACATCAGTTCGATCTGCGCATTTTTGGTAATGTCAATTACCACCGGCCCCGGACGGCCCGATTGTGCGATATAGAATGCCTTTGAAATAATCTCCGGAATTTCGTCGGCGCTGGTAATCTGGTAGTTCCACTTCGAAATCGGCATGGTAACACCAATCACGTCGGTTTCCTGGAACGCATCGGTCCCGAGCAGCTTGCGGCCCACCTGACCAATCAGACACACCATCGGCGTTGAATCGATCAGGGCATCGGCAATAGCCGTGACCAGGTTCGTTGCGCCCGGACCCGACGTAACGAGGCAGACCCCCGCACGACCGGTCACACGGGCATAGCCTTCGGCAGCATGGCCGGCCCCCTGCTCGTGGCGGACGAGAATATGGTTCAGGCGATCCTGGTAGTCGTACAGCGCGTCGTAGACGGGCATGATCGCACCACCGGGATAACCAAAAATTGTTTCGACACCTTCGGCAACGAGTGCTTTCATCAGGGCTTCTGCTCCCGAGATGATTCTGGCTGGCGCTGCCGCCGGCACCGTTGTAGGCCCATTCGGTTGTTGGGCTTCCGATTCGGATAATAAAACCGTTGCTTCCATGACGGTTATTGGTGTTTTAGTTGTTGTCTTTCGCTGTTACTGTCTATTATTCTTCGTCGGTAACGCAGCCTTCGTCGGCCGGTTTTACCGAGCGGATGAATTTGCCAAGCGCTCCTCTGGTAAACTTCGGCGCCGGTTTCACCCACTGACTGCGGCGGAGTTCCATTTCTTCGTCAGAAATGTGCAGCGTCATTTCGCGGCCCTCGGCATCCAGTGTAATGCGGTCGCCGTCTTTAACAAACGCAATCGGACCGCCTTCACAAGCCTCAGGTGTAATGTGGCCTACGACGAAGCCGTGTGTACCGCCTGAGAAACGGCCGTCTGTAATCAAGGCAACCTTGTCGCCCAGACCGGCACCCATGATTGCGGATGTCGGCTTCAGCATTTCGGCCATCCCCGGACCGCCTTTCGGACCTTCGTTCCGGATAACGATCACCTGTCCCGGCTTAATTTCGCCTTTGGCGAGGAAGTCGAGGATTTCGCCCTCGTGTTCACATACTTTGGCAATACCCTCAAACCGGAGGCCTTCTTTACCGGTAATTTTAGCGACCCCGCCCCGTGGTGCGAGGTTTCCGTATAATACCTGAATGTGACCGGTCGCTTTCAGTGGCTGCGACAGCGGGAACACAATCTTCTGTGATTCAAACTCAAGGTCCGGCGCTTCGGCAAGGTTCTCGGCAACGGTTTTGCCGGTAACGGTCATACAATTGCCGTGGATCATGCCCTGGCTGTGGAGGTACTTCATGATGGCTGGTACACCACCAATGGTCAGTACGTCTTCCATATAGTATTTACCGCTTGGCTTCAGATCCGCCAGTAACGGTGTGCGGTCGCTGATTGCCTGAATGTCGTTCAGGGTCATTGGCAGACCGGCTGCCCGTGAAATTGCGAGGTAGTGCAGCACCGCGTTGGTTGAGCCGCCCAGCGCCATTACGATGGTCAGTGCGTTTTCGAGCGATTCGCGGGTAATAATGTCTTTCGGCGTAACACCCAGCTCCAGCAGGCGCTTCATGGCAGCACCGATCTTGCGGCATTCGTCCTGCTTGCCTTCGTGGGTAGCCGGATAGCTGCTGCTGAACGGCAGGCTCAGGCCCATGGCTTCAATACTTGATGCCATGGTGTTGGCCGTATACATACCGCCGCAAGCCCCCGGACCCGGAATCGAGTTCTGGATAACGCCTTTGTAATCTTCGTCAGAAATGTTGCCGGCCAGTTTTTTGCCGTATGCCTCAAAAGCCGAAACGATGTCCAGCTTCTGGCCTTTATAGTGGCCGGAGCGGATGGTGCCGCCATAGACCATGATACCCGGCCGGTCGATGCGGGCCATCGCCATCACCGCACCCGGCATGTTTTTGTCACAGCCTACTACCGTAATGACGCCGTCATACCACTGGGCATTTACGACTGTCTCAATTGAGTCGGCAATCATGTCACGGCTGGGCAGCGAATACTTCATCCCTGCATTACCGTTGGTCATACCATCAGAAACGCCGATGGTATTAAAAATCAGGCCGACCATGTCATTTGCCTGTACCCCTTGTTTCACATACACTGACAGGCCGTTGAGGTGCATGTTGCACGGGTTACCTTCGTAGCCGGTGCTGGCAATCCCGATCTGTGGTTTTTCCAGATCGCTTTCGGTAAGGCCGATACCGTATAACATGGCCTGAGCAGCCGGGTTACTTACTTCCTGTGTCAGTGTGCTGCTGTAGCGGTTCAGTTTAGTTGTTTCGGTTTGTGACATGGTCTTATGTATCGATGGCTTTGGCAAGGGTTAGCAATAGCCAGGTTTTGTTGTCTTGGTATCTGATAGAAAAAAAGCCCCCTCTCGCGTGAGAAGGGGCTCAACCGTTATCGTAACGTCCCGATCTCACGCTGGTTTACCAGGTGACTAGCTCAATAATGACGATGACGGTTGATGAAAACATTTATTTTATACTGTTAGTGAAATTTCGCTGGTGGTGTAATCACGCTGTAAAGGAAATAATCCTTTTTTGATTGTGCAAGGGAAAGTGGTTTTTTTTAACGAAAAAAGCCAAAGGGTCAGTCCTTTGGCTTTGTATGCGTGTGTATTCGTTTTAATAATGCCATCTGCACTGAATAATAATCAGCGACTCATCTGTAACTTTATATACGAGCCTATGCTCATCGGTTATTCGTTTTGACCAGTAACCTTTAAGTTCATGTTTTAACGGTTCAGGTTTACCCAAACCACTAAAAGGGGGACGCTGCGTGTCTTCAATCAGTTCAATTACTTTTCTGAGAATCTTAAGGTCGGTTTTGGCCCAATAAAAAAGGTCCTCTTGCGCAGTCTGTTCAAAAATGGCTTTACGCATCAGGTAATAATGCTTTTAACTGCGTCAAATCAACCTCTGTCAGATGTTGTCCTTCATCAACCCGCTGAATAGCTTCCAATAAACGGGATCGGTTCGTTGCTGTACTCATCAGGTACGCTGTTGTATCGGTATCATCTGCCTCAATCGTTACCTTAATATCACGATTTTTGAATAAAGTTTTAACTGCCTGCAAAAACTGACTGTCTAACTCTGCTTCGTTTAAGTGGATTGTCGTTGTCATAGGAAGCGCTGTTTTACAAAAAAAGGGCTTCCATTCGGAAGCCCTTAAAATTAATCAAATTGCTGTTAATTCCGGAGGGGCTTGCCGCCTGACAGCAGGCTCTGAATCCGCTCGAGAGTTTTCTTCTCGCCGGTCAGCGACAGGAAGGCTTCACGCTCCAGATCAAGCAGGTATTGCTCGGTAACGGTCTGCGGGGCGCTGAGGTCGCCGCCGCAAATAACGTAAGCCAGCTTGTCGGCAATCTTCACGTCGTGGTCAGAGATATAACGGCCCATACGCATGGCCGCAACACCTGCCTTGAATAAGGCGATACCTGTTTTGCCCTGTACCTTAATATCATTCCGCTGCTTTGGCTGTACATAACCGTTTTCGGCCAGTTCAAGCGCGGCTTGTTTGGCTTCGGCTATGAGGCGGCTGCGGTTCAGCACAATCTGCGCCGACGGTAGCAGGTAGTTCATTTCGCGGGCTTCCTGCGCCGAGGTCGATACCTTCGCCGTGGCGATATTCATGAACGCGTTTTGCAGAATGTTCAGCTCGGGGTCGCCGGTTTGGTACAGATCGCTGGCGCGGGCGGCCATCTCCTTCGTACCACCACCAGCCGGAATCAGGCCAACGCCGACCTCAACCAGTCCCATGTAGGTTTCGGAATGAGCCACCACACGGTCTACGTGCAGGTTCAGTTCGCAGCCACCGCCGAGCGCCAGGGAGTGCGGCGCACCGACCACCGGAATCGACGAATAGCGGGCACGCATCATCGTCTGCTGGAACTGTGAAATCATGAGGTTGATCTCGTCGAATTCCTGCTCGATGGCAAACATGAACAGCATCGCCAGGTTGGCACCGGCTGAGAATGCCTCCGTCGATTCGTTGCCGATAACCAGACCACGGAAGTCTTTTTCGGCAATCGCAATCGACTTATTAATGCCTTCGATCACTTCCGCGCCGAAGGTATTCATTTTCGTATGGAATTCCAGGTTCAGAATGCCGTCGCCAAGGTCATACAGCGTTGAGCCGGCATTTTTCCAGACGACGTTGTTGCTCAGGTTCTCCAGAATAATGAACGACTCGGTGCCCGGAATGGTCTTGTAGCTCTTCGTCGGGATGTCGTAGTATTTACGGGCGCCGTTTTCTACCTTATAAAAGCTGTCGAAACCGGCGTCGAGCATGTCGTATACCCATTGCGCTGGTTTCTGGCCCTGTGCTTCAATCAGTTCAACACCTTTGCGGACGCCGATGGCATCCCAGGTTTCAAACAATCCCATTTGCCAGCCAAAGCCGGTTGTGATGGCGGCATCGATGCGATATAACTCATCCGAAATCTCCGGAATACGGTAGGTAGCGTACCGGAAGCCATCGGCAAAAGTGCGGCGGTAGAACTCACCGGCTTTATCTTTGCCGGCCAGCAATACCGGAAAACGCTTTTTCAGGCTGTCGATAGCCTTTGTGCTTTCCAGTGTTGCGAACTTTACCTTCTGCGAAGGCTGGTAGTCAAACGTTTTCAGGTCAAGCGCCAGAATGAGCGTTTTACCGGCTTCGTCTTTTGTCTTTTTATAGAAACCCTGACCGGTTTTGTCGCCCAGCCATTTGTTTTCCATTAATTTCTGGACGGAGCCCGGGAGCTGGAAGCTGTCGCGTGACTCATCATGCGGCATTTTTACCAGGTTATTGGCTACGTTCACCGTCGTGTCCAGACCAACCACATCCGATAACCGGAAGGTCCCCGATTTAGGCCGGCCAACTACCGGACCAGTCAGTTTATCGACCTCTTCAACCGTCAGCCCCATGTCTTCGGCAATCCGTATCGTCTGGATCAGGGCCTGAATGCCAAGGCGGTTGGCAATAAAGCCCGGCGTATCCTTGCAGAGAACGGTTGTTTTACCCAGATACAGGTCGCCGTATTTCATCAGGAAATCAATGACGGCCTGATCGGTGTCGGGGCCGGGAATAATTTCCAGCAGGCGCAGGTAGCGCGGCGGGTTAAAGAAGTGAGTACCGCAGAAATGCTTCCGGAAATCCTCCGAGCGTCCTTTTGCCAGTAGGTGCATCGGAATTCCCGACGTATTTGTTGTGATCAGGGTTCCCGGCTTGCGGAACTGTTCCACCCGCTCATAAACGGACCGCTTAATATCCAGCCGCTCTACGACGGCTTCGATTACCCAGTCGTAGGTGGCTATGTCCTTTAAATTATCGTCGAAGTTGCCCAGTTTCACCCGTTCAGCAAATTTAGCGCTGTAGAGCGAAGCCGGAGAGGCCTTTAACATCGCCTGCCAGGCATCATTCACAATACGGTTACGGACCGCCGGACTTTGGAGCGTTAACTTTTTAGCCTCTTCGGCTGTATTCAGCGCCGCAGGTACGATGTCGAGCAGGAGCACTTCAACACCAATGTTGGCAAAATGAGCCGCAATCCGCGATCCCATAATACCGGAACCCAAAACGGCTACACGCCGGATGGTACGGTTTTTAGTTTGTGTCTGTGGTTTTGAAAGGGTTGCCTCCATATGTCAGGAATTAGAAATCGGTATTTAGTCCAGGGGCAGCTCTTCGGCTTCGCTGGATTTTACTTTCTGATTTTCTTCTTCAACAATGCGGTTGATGTCTTTAATCACATCGAAGAAAATGACGAGTTTGTCGAGCGGAATACGCTCGCGGATCATATTATTAAACTGAATAACCCCCTGCCGGGCAATTTCCCGCTTTTCCTTACCGGTATCGGTGAGCAGGATGCGTACAAACCGCTTATCGTTTTCGTCGACCTCGCGCCGGATCCAGCCCCGTTCCTCAAGGCTTTTCAGCATCCGGACCAGGCTGCGTGGTTCCATGCCCAGCATCGGGCCGATCTTAGTCGCCGGTGTTCCGGTGTCCAGATCAATATTGAGCAGCACATAGCCGATGGCCATGGTCATATCATACCCCGCGGCATAGGCGTTGTACATTCTTGATATGGCATGCCACCCCCATTTTATGTGAAAATCAACGGTTTTCTCCTTCTTCATGCCTTTGTGTCCGTACATATTGCTGTCTGTACAAAACTACAAAAGTTTAATAATAGTATGCAAGCATAATAATTTAAAAAATACCAGCTTACATCAATATCAGTCAATAAAGATCAGGCACCCGTCTCCCAAACCGAACGCGGGTAATACCGCATAAACAGTCCGCTGGCTGCCAGCCATCCCGTCATGGCCAGCAGCCAGACGGGCAGTTGATACATAATCGTGAAGAAACCGCCGAGGAGCAGCCAGAACAGGGTCGGGAATAATTCGTCGGGCAGGCGGTGGCGCCGGAGCAACAGGCCGAACTGCACCATAACGAGGCTGTGCGTAAATGCCCAGACGCTCAGTATAGCCCATAAAGACTGATCCTGCGGCAGATAGCGGATGAGTAAAATTGCTTCGGGAAGCAGTAAAACTGCGGTCTGGATCATGTACCGGAACAGCCGCTGCGGGAGAGATACCGGCAGATTCCGGTACAGTACGAGCGATTCGTGTTCAAACTGATACAGGCGGTAGATGATGGTTATGTGTGCCAGCGCAACCAACAGCCCGCCCAGTCCGAACAGACGCAGATCATAGTCGTCGGTCGGGTAGAGGGCCATAAGGCCGAGCAGGACAAGCAGCGTACCGGTTTTAGTCAGAAAGAGCAGGACAGGCTGCCGGCTCAGTAAATACCGCAGGAAAAAGAGGAGGTAAGGCGTCGTAAACCGCTGGCTGAACCAGCTGCCGATGCTGCCCGACAGGCGTTCGGTGGCCGGATGGCGGAGAATATAGGTGTACCAGAGTAGCGGCCATGTTGCCAATAGTATCATTGTCAGTAGAATAGCCGTCAGGGACAGCCAGAGGCCGGCTTTGATTGCCAGTGTTGCAACAAAACCGGCATAGACCAGCACCGGAAGCAGTAACTGAAACTGAGTGAACACCAGGACTACCCATTGCATAGGGCGCGGAATCAGCCGCAGGTGGTGCAGGATGGTCTCGTCATTCAGAACGCGGGCAGCAAAGCGGGTGGTATGAAACCCGTACAGCGCCCAGATACCGGCATAAATAGCCAGAACAAAATGCGTCCGTATGGCCACCTCCGCCAGCGTAATGTGCTCAACGGCCCGTAAAAAACTACCTGCAATCAGAAAGACCACGGCCAGTAAACCGGCATTCTGCCGGTAAAAAGGCTTAACAATGGTTTTGGTCAGCACGTTGGTGAGGATCGCCATCATCGCGGCAGGCCGGTTAAGGGTTCCTGCGTCAGCGTTTGGTCCTGTACCCGCCAGACAGACTGAACCGGCAGGCTGCTCAGGTTAAAATCCTGATGCGACGAGAGCAGAAAACTGACACCCTGTTCGTGATAGCGGCGGATCAGCCGGCTGACCGTTTCCGTCGCCTGCTGATCGAGCGTAACGAGGGGTTCATCCAGCAAAATCAACACCGGATTGCCCAGAAACCCAAGCACCAGCGACGTTTTTTTGAGCATGCCGCTCGAATAGGTACCGACGGGCGTTTTCATGAACTCACGGATACCAAAGGCGTCGATCAGTTCGTCGCGTTGACTGGTGGATGCCTGTTTGGCGGTACCTACCCACTGGATAAGCTCCCATGCCGTCAGAAAATCAGGAAAGGTGGGTTCGGCTTCGCTGTAATTGACCCGGAGGCGGTACGGAACCGCCTGCTTTTCACAATCCCATTGCCCGTTGAGGACAATCTGCCCGTCGAACGGCAGCATACCGGCGATGGACCTGAACAAGGTAGTTTTTCCCGATCCGTTAATGCCTTTAACCCAGTGAATGCCGGCCGGCAGCTGCCAGTCGGGTACCTGAATAATCAGCCGGTTATGGTATGACTTCGCAAAGTTGGTGAGTGAGAGCATGGTAACAGCAGAATGTGCTGCGAATCTAGCCAAAGCCATGAAAAAAGCTCCGGTGTTCAGGACAACCGGAGCTTTGGGTCAATGAGTGGTAATCTTTTTTTGACAGGATTACGGGATTTTTCAGGATACCGGAGTGCTGAAGGCTAGCGCTTTGCGACCGTAGGTTTCGAACTTTTCACCCGCTGGAGAATCCAGTTGCCGATTTTTTCGCCTTGCGCAAGGCCCCGGTTCAGCGATGACATGTAGTGAATACCGCCATAAAAGCGGCTTACCGATGCTTCACGGGCTGCATCTTTAAACGACTTAAACGCCCGTACGCCGTGGCCATACTTGAATTCGGTTGAATCGACAAAGGCAATGTTATCGCCCACAAGGCCGGTCATTACCGTAGCGGCGGCCGATGAGATCACACTATGGCCGCTGGTATATTCAGGGAATGGCGGCGTTTGCAGGAATGGTGCCCATTTCGGATCAACGTATTTGTTGATAACCGTTTCGGGCCGTACCATTTTACTGCGGTATTTTTCGTCCCAGCATGAGATAAACCCATCGGCCAGGGCAAATGATGTCAGCGTGTAGAGCTCGACCGACTGCATCAGATTCAGTTTTTTCTTAGCTGCTGCCGTCGCTGCGATGTGCAGCCAGTGGCCGCCCGGTGTCATCTTTTTAGACGCATACATTACGTGGCCTGCCACGTTGATCACAAAGGCATTGTCGTCCCAGAAATAAGCGATGTCGTGTTGCTCTTTGGTCAGATTTTTTCCTGTTTCATACACCTCCATCACCTCTTTGAAGTAAGGGCTTGTTTTGGACACATTATAGGTAACCGGGCGCTCCGGCATGAACTGACTACAGGTATCCATAACCCAGCACCGGATTTTATTCCATTGTGGCTCAGCAGCATCCATATACGCAGGAGGTGTAGGAACCCAGGTGCCCTCTTCGTTGGTAACGGTATGTTTAAAACCCCGTGTCTGCTTATAATGGTCTTTCGAGGCAAAATCCAGGATATGCTTGGCCACTGTTTCACCGTAAGCGACAGACCGCTCATACACCTCTTCCGGTACGCCGTCTTTTTTGTATTGCCCGAAAAACGCCGGCTCGAATTCATCGTAGAAGTTTGCCGAGAACGTAAGCGCACGGGCAACCGTCAGAAAGGCTTTGGCACTGGCCAGCGGAAAGCAGTATTCCTGACCGGCATCGGGTTTCGGGGCGGGGCCTAAGGTTTTAACCTTTCCGGCCAGTGATTCGTAGTTGGCATCAAACGGCACCAGGGCTTCATAACCCGCCATGTTGGCATAGCCATAAATCCGGCTGGCGACCGGTGGCGAGAAAATATCATGCACAACAACCTGCGTCAGTTTATCCAGTGCCTGCGCATAGCGTGCCGGATTGGCAGCTTTCGCATTATATTCTTCGGGAGATGTTTTTTGCTGGCAACCGGCCAGGCCTGACAGAATAATCACAAGCCAGCCACAAAGGAATTGTTTTTTCATAATAAGAAAAGAAAGTTACAGCAGTATTTAACCGTATGTCTAGTGGACTAATGCGGTAACAAAAATAAGGCTTTCTATCGCATTTTTCGTAGAAAATTCAGGATTAAAGAAGTGATATTAATCAGTAAACTATAACTTAATGCATAGATAAATCTAATTTGCGGATAGTATCATCATCGTACGAAACCTTTTGTTTATGAAGCATAAATACAGTCTTATTTTCCTGGTTGTTACTTTATGGCTAACAGGGTGCCGGACCAGCCAGCCGGTTACCTTCCTGCATATCAATGACGTTTACGAAATTACCCCGCTCGATAACGGTGCCATTGGGGGTATGGCGCGGGTGGCAACGGTCAATCAGCAGCTGAAGAAGCAGAATCCGCAGACGTACTTTTTCCATGCAGGCGATTTCCTGAGTCCTTCGGTAATCGGGACACTCAAAGACAACGGCAAAACCATTCGGGGCAAGCAGATGGTGGAGGTTATGAATGTATCGGGTGTACAATACGCTACCTTCGGCAACCACGAGTTTGACCTTGACGATAACCAGCCGGCCAACCTTCAGGAGCGGATCAATGAGTCAGCGTTTCAGTGGCTGGTATCGAATGCCAAACAAAAACAGGGGGCTGACTATGTGCCGTTTCATAAAGACCATAACGGTAAGCAGGAGTTATTCCCAACCTCGATTATCCTGAATACACCGGCGGCAAGAATCGGTGTACTGGCCGTAACGATTCCGGTAAACAAGCCGTATGTGCAGATTACGGACCCGATTGAGGCTGCAAAACAGGAATACGCGCGTCTGAAACCGAACTGCGATTTTGTGGTAGCGCTGACGCACATCAACGCGGTAGACGATAAGCGGCTGGCCGAAGCGCTGCCGGAGCTGAAACTGATCATGGGCGGGCACGATCACGACAATATGCGGATTCCGGTAGGCAGTCTGACGGTCTGCAAAGCAGATGCCAATGCCAAAACGGCGTATATCCACCGGCTGATGATCAATAAGCGGACGAAAAAGGTAAAGGTCGTTTCGGAGCTGAAAACCATTGACCGCAGCATTCCCGACGAACCGGCAACGGCGCAGGTGGTGCAGAAATGGCAGCAGATTGCCGATAAGAGCTTCCGCGATATGGGCTTCAACCAGACCGAAGTAGTCACAGTGGCCACAGAACCGTGGGATGGCCGGGAGGCGTCAGTACGCAATCAGACAACGGTCTTAACCGATCTGATTGCCAAAGCCATACACGCGGCAGGTCCCGACGCCGATGTGGCGCTCTACAACGGCGGGTCGATCCGGGTAGACGATGTCCTGAAAGGCAATGTTACCCAGTATGACATTGTCCGGATTTTACCGTTTGGCGGTGAAATTCAGACTGTTTCAATGACCGGCGATCTGTTGAAGCAGGTCCTGACAACGGGCAGGCAGAACAAAGGCCGTGGCGGTTTCCTGCATTACGACGGCGCACAATACAACGAAACCAGCCAGACATGGACGGTAAAAGGGCAGCCGATTGACCCCGCTAAGATTTACAAAGTAGACATCAGCGATTTCCTGATGACCGGTAAAGAGTTCGGTATGAGCTTTCTGACACCGGAAAATCCGGGCGTGAAAGGCATAGAAAAAGCCGACAAAGCGAATCCGAACGACCTGCGCAACGACATCCGGAAAGCATTTATCGGCTATTTTAAAAAGTAGGTTAACGCAAAATGAATACCGTGTCACTGAAGCCCTGAGGCGCCGGTGGCACGGTTTGTTTTTTCCGGATCAACCACCAGCACGGTATCGTCGTTGCGGGCAATTACCAGTACCTGTTTGCCGTTCAGCTGTAGGGTAGCCATCCGCTTGATCTGCCCCGTCACCGGCAGTTTGCCGAGAGACGTTACCGCGAATTCGCCTTTCCCTTTGTTGATCAGGAGTTTACCATAATCGGCATCGTAGCGGCCCATCTGGATATTACAGCCATAGAAATTACCACCCATAACTACATCCGGCAGCTTATCGCCGTTGGCATCAATCAGTTGCGCTGTATAATACGGAGCAAGCTGTGCGCTATATGGCAGTGCTTTTACCGTAAAATTACCCTTTCCGTCGTTGAGCAGAACTGCATTTTCAAAGTAATTGGCTTCCAGTACGGTAGCTTTTGCCAGCACATCTTCGCCGATCAGGTCGCTCATACTTGCTTTGGCAAAGTCTTTGGCGTAAATGAATTTCTTCTTGATAAACGGAAACTGCTTTTCGGTTTCGGCCTTATTGGCAAAAACTACCTCCTCGTTATTGAGGTAATAACTGAGCAGCTGATCCATTTTCTGATTATTATCGAAATCACCGACATAGAGCCGGACCGGCTGTTCGGGTGAGGCTTTCAGACGGCTGTTCAGGCCAATATTACCGGCCAGTATGTCAATATCGCCGTCGTTGTCGAAGTCGGCCGGCAAGGTAAAGTTCCACCAGCCCTTGTTCGGAATCAGCATGCGTTTTTTGAACTGGCCGCCGTTGTTGTCGAATACGCAGATCCCGTCCCACTCGAGCGTGAGCAACAAATCCTGATCGTTATCCTTATCAAGGTCTACCCATTCAGCGTTCTTCACTAGCCCCACCGTTTTCAGTTCAGGGGCAAGCTGTGTGGTTACGTCGGTAAAGCGGCCGGTGCCGTCGTTCCGGAGCAGATACGATTCCGGCGATTTGCCATATTCAAACGGAATGGTGCGGCCACCGATAAAGAGATCCTGCTTGCCGTCCTGGTTAAGATCAACGGCCCGTACTGATGAGGCGGTCAGGTAAACGTTCGGGAATGCATCGGCTTTACGGCTGAAATTACCCTTGCCGTCGTTCAGGTACACGCGCGGTTGCCGGTATTCCGACGTGCCGGTGTATTCGTTTCCACCGCTGGCAATGACCAGATCAGGGTGTGTGTCCTGATTCACATCGACAAAAACCGCATCCACGTCCTCGTATACACTATCGGCCACCAGCGCCGGCTGGCGGCTCCGGCTGAAGGTGCCGTTGGCATTTTGCAGAAACAGGGCGTTGGCCTGATCGCGGGCGGCTCCCACAAACACATCCTGACGGCCATCGTGGTTGACATCGCCGACGGCCAGGGCAGGGCCTTCCATCGAGACCATGTTCGGAATCAGCGCTTCACGGTCGAACTCCGTATAGTTGTTCTCAATATGCCGGTAGCTGAGACCGCTTTTCTTCGTTATGTCGGTGAACGTCAGCGGGCTGTTTGTCGTTGGCCGGTGCGCGGCATAGTCGAATAGCGGTAGTGCAGCCTGATAGGAAACCGTTATGACCGGTTTGTCGAACGCAATTTTCTGATAGCGGCGGTCGGGCCAGATCAGCAGTATCGAATCAATATCAGCCTTGTTGCCCAGACCAACGCTCAGGGGCACTTCCATGCTTGACTGAAATCCACGGACCGGAAACTTCTCATAGACCAGTTGTTCATTCTTTTTATAGACCAGACATTTCGCGCCAATTGCATTCAGGTTCTTTGCGGGGCCTTTCAGCTGAATGGTAAGCGATGTCTGTTGAGGCGCGTAGGCATTTGCCAGATTCTCGTAAACGAACGCTTTGTCGTTGATGTTATTGGTCACCACATCAAGGTCGCCGTCGTTGTCGAGATCGGCATAAATGGCTCCGTTCGAGTAGGAGGGTTTATCGTTTTCGATGGCATCCTGCAAATCCTGAAAATGCAGGTCAGCCTGGTTGCGGAAGAATTTGTTCGGCAGCTTGATCTCCGGCAGCTTGTCAATCAACGACTCGTCATTTTCGTCCATTTCCTTGCGCTCAAGCCGTTGCTGAATGTCTTCGTTCGACACAAACTGAATGTAGTCGATGTCGTTCATCCGCTTCGGAATCCCGTTGGAAATGAAAATGTCCTTACGGCCGTCGTTATCAAAATCCATCAGCAGCGGCGACCACGACCAGTCGGTTGCGTGTACGCCGGCATACATCCCGATCTCCGAAAAGGTATTGTCGCCGTTGTTGAGCTGGAGGTTGTTACGGGCAAACTGGTAGTTATAGCCCTGCCGGATTTTGTACTTAAAAATATTGTACGAATCTTCACCCTCCGACCGTTTCAGGATCTCGCGGTCGGCGGGCAGCATGTCAAGGGAGATGATTTCGGGGTAGAGGTCGTTGTTAAGGTCTGCAATGTCGATACCCATCGAAAACTGGCTGGTGTGCGCCATTTCGTTCGTCAGATCTTCTTTAAACGTCCGGCCGCCGGCACCCGGCTGGTTAATATACAGGTAGTCGTTTTCGTGAAAATCGTTCCCGATGTACATGTCAGGGTAGCCGTCGAAATTTACATCGCCGACACCAACGCCGAGGCCATAGCCCAGTACATCGCTGATGATACCGGCCTGTGCGGTGATTTCGGTAAACTTACCGTTATCATTCCGGAAAAAGCGGTCGCCGGCCGTGGGGTGGGTTTTGCCCTGAAAGGCCTGACGGAATCCGAACGTACCGTTCTGATGTACCGAATGATTCAGCTGGAACATATCCAGATCCCCATCCAGATCATAGTCCAGAAAATCAGCCTGCGTACCCAGCCCGACCAGATCGAGGCCATAGGCCTTTGACTGTTCTTCGTAAACCGGTACCCCTTCTTTGGTGATTTCCTTACAGATAAACAGGAGGTTATGCCCTTTGAAATCCGCAAAACCACCAACCTGGCTGATGTATAAATCCAGCTTACCGTCCTGATTAATATCGACCACCGACACGCCGTTTGCCCATCCCTTACCCTGATTGATGTTTGTTTTCGGCGTTACATCGTCAAATTTCAGTTTCCCCCGGTTCAGGTATAGCCGGTTTTCCTGCAGGTTGGCCGTAAAAACCAGATCAACCAGCCCGTCGTTGTTAAAGTCACCTGCACCAACCCCGCTGCCATTATAAAAATACATGTAGCTGAAGATGTTAAGGTCTTTGGTTGGCTTCAGGTCGTTCGAAAAGGCCAGTCCGGTTTGTTCGGCATCAAGCCGCCGGAACATGGCCGTCGTATTTTTCGGTTGCTGACAGCTGAAGAGGCCGGCCAGCAGCAGTATGGATACCAGTAATTGGCTGATTCGTTGCATATTAGTTGGCCAGTTTAGACAGCTCCGGGGCTGCGTTGTTCACCAGCGTGATCAGGTATTTCTGTTTATTGATCGTAATGGGACTGATTTGCTTCACTTCGCCATTAGCCACATATCCGCTTCGCCGGTTCGGTACAACGGTAAATTTACCCCCGGGCTGACCCAGCAACACAAGGCCACGACAGGCATCAATCATACCTAACTGCGGCAGAAACTCCGAGAAGTTTCCGCCCATAATCAGATCCTTCCGGCCATCGGCATTGAGGTCTTCGCAGGCAATGGCGTTGATGCACGACAGCTGTACGGCATCAGGCAGCTCCTGTACCGTAAAATTACCCTTGCCGTCGTTAATAGCGATGACAGACTTTTTATAATTCACCGTTTTCACCTGACACGCATTCAGGACATCAGACGGGAAGAGGTCTTGCAGGGTCTTGGTGGCATAATCTGTATGCTTCAGAATTTTCGTTTTCAGGAACGGAAACTGCTCAGCCATTTCGCGTTTCAGGAACACCGGCACGTCTTTACCGTTAAGGGTTTTGGTCATCACTTTGTCGAGGGTTCCGTTCTTTTCGAAATCGTTGATCCACAGTTTTAACGGCGCATCGGGCGTGGCTTTCAGCGAGAAATTATCGCCGATATTACCCAGAACGAGGTCGAGGTCCTTATCGCCGTCAACATCCAGCACGCCGACACTGCCCCAGAAACCGTTCAGGTCGCCGAGTTTGCTGTCGGTTTTGGTGAGTTGACGGTTTTCGAAGCGATAGACCTGCGGCGCCATCCAGTCGCCTGCCACGACAAGTTCTTTTTTCCGGTCGCCGTTGAGGTCGGCCCAGGCAGCATCCCGCACCATCCCTGCTTCGAGCAGGGCAGGGGCCAGTTGCCGGGTTACATCGCGGAATTCACCGGTGCCGTTGTTTTCATACAGGAAACTCTGCGGGCTCAGGCCATACTGCCCCGGATAGCTCCGGCTGCCGACAAACAGGTCAAGGTCGCCGTCGTTGTCGAAATCATACGGACGCACAACCGAGGTATTCATCGTATTGGGCGGCAGGGCACGCGCGTTGATCGAGAAGTTGCCTTTGCCGTCGTTGGTGTACAGGCGGTCCATCAGCTCGCGGGAGCCCATCGCCGCCTCATTACCACCGCTGCCCACGTATAAATCCAGATCCCCGTCTTTATCGGCATCGAAAAACTCAGCGGCTGTATCTTCAAAACCGGTAAAGTTTTTGAATACCTCCTGATCCGTCGCGGTAAAGCCGGTGGCCGTCTGGATATACAGTTGCTTTGGCTGCATTTTAGCCCCGCAAATGTAAATATCGGGTCTGCCGTCGCCGTTAACGTCGCCGATTGCAGCCTTGGGGCCTTCGTTGGAGAGTTTCATCGGCACATTCCGCTCGTTGAAAAAGTCTTCATAACTGTTTTCAACATGGGGTGTAAACGGGCTGCTCACGGACAACAGCAGCGGGTTAGCTACCGGGGCAGCAGGAGGCCTGACACCGGTTTTGCCGTCGTTAACCGAAAGGGTAAGGGTACTGCCGGCTTTAGGCCGCTTTACAACGGTCACACGGCCGTCATACCACGTAACCCGTACCGAATCGAGCTGCTTTAAGGAGCCTAAGCCAACGGTCTGCATGTATTCGGTGCTTGACTGAAAGCCGCGTGCCGGGGCAATGTACCGGCTGAAAATCTGATTCGGGGCAAACAGCTCGATTTTAGAACCGATGGCATAGGTATTTTTTCCGTCACCTTTCAGGTTAACTTTGATATAGTGATTGTTTTCCGCGTTTCGTTCGGAATGGTTCTGGTACACAAAGCACGGCTGATTGACGTTGTTGACCACCAGATCCAGATCGCCGTCGTTGTCAAGGTCGGCATAGGCGGCACCGTTAGAAAACGACGGGTCGGCAAAACCAAACTGTTCCCCTTCTTCCGAGAACCGCAGGTTTTTGCCATTATGGAAAAAGTTGTTCGGAATCGGCCGTGACGGCATGTTTTTGACAATTTCGTCAAACTGCTTTTTTTCGCCAGACATAGCCATGGTCTGGGCAAGGTCATTGGCAAAAAAGTCGATAAAGTCCTGGTCGATAACGTCGTGGTAAATGCCGTTGCAGACATAAATATCATTGTAGCCGTCATTATCGGCGTCGAACATGAGCGCGCCCCAGCTCCAGTCACTGGCTGCCACATCGGCATAGTTGGCAATCTCGCTGAATGTTCCGTCCTGGTTGTTGAGCTGCAGGCAGTTTTGCTGCAACTGATTGTAAAAGCCCCGGTCGCGTTTGAGTTTGGCCAGGTAAAAGGTCTCAAATGAGGTGGTCGTTTTCAGCCGCTTTTCGTCGCGGGGCAGCATCTCGGTCGTAAATATTTCCTGATAGCCGTCGTTGTTGATGTCGGCCATGTCGGCGCCCATCGACGCGATGCTCAGGTGCTTCATCCGCTGCTCAATTTCTTCCTTAAATGTGCCGTCGCGCTGGTTTATGTAGAGGTAATCTTTCTCGAAAAAGTCGTTGGATACATAGATGTCGGGATACATATCGCCGTTGACATCGCCGACCGTAACGCCTAACCCAAAGCCAATGAGGCTGCTGTAAATACCGGCTTCCTTACTGACATCGTGGAAAACGCCGTTGTCGTTACGCATCAGCTTGTCGCCGCCGCCTTTCAGAAAGTCCTTGACCGGCCAGTCCTCGGCGCGCAGGTTACGGTTGTTGGCGAAGTCGAGGGTATTAACCGGGATAAAGCTGTTGTTAAGGATATAGCAATCCAGGTCGCCGTCGAGGTCGTAATCGAGGAAAGCTGCATGGGTGGTGTAGCCGCCTTCGTCGAGGCCGTATTTTTTTGCCGATTCAGTAAACGTCTGATTGCCGTTGTTGATGTACAGGTCATTTTCCTGCCCGACGCCTTTCTGATAGCCGGCATTACAGACATAAATGTCCAGCAGTTTATCGTTGTTGATGTCGACCATCACTACGCCGGTAGCCCACTTGCCTTTGCCGGTTAAGCCGGCTTTTTCGGTAATATCCTCGAACTGCCATTTTCCGTCGGTGCCGGCCCCTTTGTTGAGGTATAGTTTGTTGGACCCCATGTTGGAGGTAAAGAAAATGTCGGTCCAGCCATCGTTGTTGATGTCGCCTACGGCTACGCCACCGCCGTTGTAGAAGTTGCGGTAACTGAAAATATTGAAGTCTTCGTGGTTTTCGACTTTATTCTGAAACGTGACACCGATAGCCTCGTTGTCCATCCGCTCAAAGAGCGTGTCCGTTTTTCGTGTTGAGCAGGAAACACACAAGTACAGGGCAAAGGCGATAGCCAGACTTGCAATGGTAATTCGTTTCATAGGTTAGTTCGGTAGGCTAAAACAAGCTGTTTTAGTAATACAATGCCTTGTCAGGGATACCAACGTTGCTGATTTTAGGCTGGCGGTACACAATGAGGCCTTTCATGGTGTTCCAGTCTGAGCGCTGGTTCTGATTGCCGTAGCGCGCTATTTTACCCTCCAGCCGGATTACGGCACGGTCCTTATTGAAGGATTCTATATAAATCTGCCCGTCAGTCATCAGGTAACCTTCGCCGATTTTGTTGATGGGGTCAGTCAGCTTACCGATCAGGATACTGGCTGCTCCCTGATTGTCGATAGTGACCGGTACATGAGCCGGATGCGATTTGTACCAGTTTGTACTATTGAATGTGATAATAATGTTGCTTTGTTTCTCATCTGCCAGATTTGCCCGGAATCCGGTTGGATTGACCATGAAGCCACCGGTAAATGTGGTTTGCTCACTGTAAAACGGCTTGCCATCGATGCTTAACAAAATCTGAGCCTGATCCGGTTTTAGCGAAGCATAAATGGTGTCGATGTTGGGATCAGCTGTACAGCCTGCCAGCAGGAGCAGCAGGGAGAAAACAAGCGCCGGAAGCGTGAATCGGATAATAGTCATACAAAACAGAAACTTAAGTTAACAAAAATGCTCGACTAGTCGAGCATTTTTGTTAAACAAATAAAAGGAAGAAAACCGTATTAGTAGCCGGTATTCTGCTTTAAGTTCGGGTTAGACGCAATTGCATCAGACGGAACCGGATACAGTACAGTGTATGCATTTTTATTGTCAACGCCTGTACCGGTCGTGAATTTGCCAAAGCGGACTTCAACTGTACGCTTGCCACCTTCCCAGTATGTTTCGCGGCCGATTTCGTCGAATACATCATCTTCCTTAACCGCCGTCAGGGCAGACGCACCGCGTACTTTGCGGATTGCGTTCATCTGTGTCAGCGCACCGGCTGCATTACCGCCACGGAGCAGCGCTTCTGCTTTCATCAGGAAGGCATCGCCGTAACGGATCAGGATGTACTTGTTCGCATCAGCCGGGTGATACTTGATCGCACGGATACCTTTGTCGGTAGGGCAACCTGACAAGACCACGTCGCGGGTAAACTGCAGCGGCTTGTTCAGACGGCTGTCGGTGATCGGCGCTCCTTTGTCTGTGTACTGCTGACCGATCAGGAAACCACGGCCGATACCGGAAAACTCTGTACCGTCTTTTTTCGCAGGGACACCTTTACGGATATCGCTTGTCTCGAATTTATCGTAGAAATCTGCCAGGGTTGTGAAACCATTCCAGCCCGATGGGTTCTGGTCATAGTGCAGCGTCATGTACCAGCGGTTCTGCGGAGAACCCTGAGCACCGGTCAGGATAATTTCGCCGGTTGCTTTTTTCGTGAAGTTATCGAAATAGTTCGGGTTCAGGCTGAAGCCTGCGGCCGTGATCGCATCGACGTATTTCACAACGTTATCCATGTCAGCCTTGTCGAACGTGTAAGGACCTTCCGGCTTAGATGACTTGTAAACGGCTTTGTTCAGGTACATTTTCGCCAGCAGGTAGTTAGCCGCGGCTTTCGTCGCTGTCGGATTTTCTGACGTTGCCGTTTTCGCTTCTGACAGGTCAGGTAAAGCCTCTGTCAAATCTTTGATGATGTAATCAAAGGCTTCTGAACGGGACAGTACTTTCGGGTTGTCATTTACCCCCTGGTTTACCTCCCGTACCGGAACCTGACCCCAGTAGTCCATTACATGGAACATATTCCAGGCGCGCAGGAATTTTGCTTCCGCTACCTGTGCCTTTGTCGAACTGGTTGTGGCAATGATCTGCGTTGTTTTAAACACTTCAGAGTTCAGGTTATTCCATGAGGACAGAATCCCTGAGTGAGTGGCATCCCACGTATGCTGATCAAGCGTACGCCATACCCCGTTATCACCCCAGTCTACACCGCGGGTTGGCGGGATCATTTCGGCGGTTACGTGAACACCCAGTGAATAGATGTTAGCCTGATCAGAGAAGTTGTTGCCCAGGTTGTTGTAAGATGCCTGAAGGGCATCCGTAACATTCGGCAGGCCGGCAAATGTACCCGATGTTGACGCCGGTACAACGATTGAAGAAGTTTCCTTCACATTCAGGTCGGTACAAGCGGTTACAACTGCTGCCACCACCCCGACACTAAGTATTGCTAATGAGTTGCTCTTGCTCATATTGATTTTATTGAAAAAAGTCAATCAGGATCAGAAAGTAAAGCTTGCACCCAGAGTCCATGTACGTGCACGCGGATAGGCTGTATAATCAATGCCTAATGACGGAACGCCGTTCAGTGACTTATTCGTATTAACCTCCGGATCCTGGCCTGTATATTTCGTAATCACGAACAGGTTCTGGCCAGTCAGGTATACACGAAGATTCGACAGTGCTGAGTTACCGGTGTTAAACTTGTAGCCAATGTTCAGGTTCTGGAAGCGTACGAATGATCCGTTTTCGAGGAAGCGGGTCGATACGTCCGGTGCGTTGTAAGGGCCTTCTGCCAGACCCGGAACATTGCGGGTTACGTTACGGCCGTTGTTGTACGAACCTTTTGTAAAGTAAGCGTTAGCTGTGTTGTTGTAGATGTAGTTACCGGCAACCGCGTTGAAGAACATGCTGGCTGTCCAGTTTCCGTAACGCAGGTTCGCTGTCAGACCACCGGTGAACTTAGGAATCGGCGACTTACCAATGAACTTCTGAACGTCACCACCGATGTAGATCGAGTTGCCCTGGTCGTCATAACCGCCGAACTCCCGCAGGAAGTAAGCGAACAGCGGCTGGTTGTTGGCAATACGCTGTGCATAGGCACCTGTCAGACCCTGACCGCTGATACCACCTGTGTTGATGATACCGTTGTAGTTTTTCAGGATGTTTTTGTTGAAGGCACCGTTCGCGCTGATGTCTAAGCCAAATTTAGCTTTGTCAACCGCAACGAAGTTCAGGGCTAATTCAACACCGCTGTTGATGACATTACCGTCAATGTTTTTCCATACGAACGGAGTCAGGGCCGGCTGTGCAGACGCTACCTGAATCAACAGGTTTTCTGTACTCTTGTTGTATACGTCGATGCTACCTGAAATGCGGTTGCCGGCAATGGCGAAGTCAATACCACCGTTGATCTGCGTAGCTGATTCCCATTTCAGGTCAGCATTCGGGAAGGCAACTGAGTTCAGACCACCACCGCTGATGTTTGTACCACCTGTCTGGATACCATAATCGTCATAGCGCTGACGCTGTACGAACAGGTTGTGCGGAATCGACTGGTTACCCGTTACACCATATCCGAAACGTACTTTCAGATCCTGGAAGATGTTTTTAGGGATGAAATCCTTGTTGATCAGTTTGTAGGCAACAGCAGCAGACGGGAAGTAACCATACTTGTTGTTTGTACCGAAACGGGTAGAACCGTCAGCACGCAGAGTACCAGTTACGATCAGGTCACCAAAGCCCAGGTTAACACGACCAAAGAATGACTGTAATTCGTCTTTCGTATAGTTTGTGTTGCTCAGTACACTACCGATCAGGTTTTTGCTCGGATCGAAGTTGGCTGATGCTGCATTCTGAATCATCAGGTCAAGATCGCCGGTACGGAAGTTTGTCGCAGAAGCTTTCTGATAGAAATACTCAAAGCTCTGGTACGAATAACCTAACAGGGCGCTCAGGTCAACTTTGCCTAACTGTTTGTTATAGGTAAAGTAGTTTTCCCACAAGCTGTTATCAATCTGAATGTCTGTCAGATACAGACGACCCTGGTTCTGGATATCCTGATACAGGAGGTCTTTAGAGAAGGCAGCCTTACGAGACGACATTGACTTATCAAAACCATATACTGTCTTGAATTTCAGACCGTTGATGATTTCATACTCCAAGTTGACGTTACCAACCGCGCGCAGGGTTTTTGTGTTGTCTTTTGACAGATCAAGCAGGGCCTGCGGGTTTGGCTCGGCTACGTTGGTAGACTGATACAACGTACCGTTTGCGTTATAAACCGGCAGTGTCGGGTTAGACTTCAGGATACCGGCCAGGAGGTCACCCTGATAACCGGCGTTGTCGGTTACCGGAATGTTGCCGTCTTTTGTCTGCGATACTGTTGCCTGAACACCGATATTCAGTTTGTCGTTGATAAACTTCTTGTTGCCGTTTACACCGATGCTGATCCGGTTCAGAGAGCTTTTCTGCATGATACCCTGCTGATCAAGGTAACCCAGTGAGAAACGGTAGTTACCGCTTGCATCGCCGGCACCGTATGACAGGTTCTGCTGGTTAGTAACGCCAGTACGGAACAGGATGTTCTGCCAGTCAGTACGGGCACCACGGTCGTTAGCCGGCTGTAATTTAGCGTACTCATCCGGGCTCAGCAGGTCATATTTCTTGGTAATGCTGCTGATACCGATTGATGGTGAATACTCCAGTGTACCTTTACCGCCTTTACCTTTTTTTGTTGTAATCAACACAACACCGTTTGCACCCCGTGCACCGTAAATCGCTGTCGCAGAAGCATCTTTCAGGATGTCCATTGATTCGATGTCGTTCGGGTTCAGGAAGTTCAGCGGGTTACGGGCTGATGACGAACCGATACCTGAGTTATCACCGCCTGACGAAGTTTCGTCGCCGCTCAGCGGAACACCGTCAACAACGAAGAGCGGGTTGTTACCGTTACGCACTGAAGACGTACCACGGATACGGATGTTGATCGGACCGCCCGGCTCACCGTTGCCCTGTGTAATGGCAACACCCGGTACACGACCCTGCATCAGCTGCTCAGGTGAAATGATCACACCTTTGTTGAAGTCTTTAGAGCCGATTGCGTTTACCGCACCGGTCAGGTCTTTTTTCTTAACCGTACCGTAACCGATAACAACAACTTCGTTCAGCGACTGGCTGCTTTCAGCTAATGTTACATCAACTACGCTGCGGTTACCGACAGCTACTTCCTGTGTTTCGTAGCCAACAAAGCTGAAAACGATAACACCCTTGTCTGGTACACCAAGCTTGTAGTTACCATCGGCGTCGGAATTTGTACCCTTACTGGAACCCTTAACGGCAATGCTGACACCAGGCATTGCAAGCCCCTTAGCGTCTTTTACCTTGCCTGTTATCTGTTTGTCCTGAGCCCAAACACCCAGCGACATAATCATCATGAAAGCCGTTAGCAGCGTGGTGCCTATTGCCGTTTGGCTCCGGGCTGCGGCTCTCCATCCCACTAAAGAGAAAATGTTCACCATAGGTTAAAAGAATGATTAGACTGTTAAATACAAATTGTTACATAAAATGATCAAAAAACAACATTGATCGTGCTGCAAAGGTAGCCGAATTGCTCCTCAATTTGTTAAAACTTATCCCAAAATAATTAAAGTTTGTTTCGGGCCCGAAAAAAAGCAGCAATGGGTAAAACAGGCCTTATTTGTACTATTTATGGATTTTATTCCTCTGGAGACGCATTCAAAAAAATTGCGGCTGCTTCAGTTTTGTAACAGGATGTTACTTGAATAGTACAATTTTAAGGAAGCAATTTGGATAATTACAATTGGTTAATTTAGGCTTACTATTCGTCAATCAGGCATTAAGGGTATGGGCAAAATTCTTGTTTTGTTGACTTATATATTGATTTTATAAGATCAGGCAAAGTGAAAACGTCCTTGTTTTTACTCTTAATTCTGCGTTGGGGTGTGTAAATTTTTAAATTCTGAAGGAGAGATGTTGTACTTCTGCTTGAATGCTGTGGCAAAGTAAGTCGACGAAGAAAAGCCGACATCATAGGCTACTTCAGAAATTGTCGTATTAGGCTTCAGCAGGAGCTGACGGGCCTTTGTAAGCCGTATATTCTGCAGGTAATCCATTACCCCGCATCCGAGTAAGGCTTTTGATTTCCGGTAGAGCTGCATTCTGGATAAACCGATCGCCTGTGCAATGCCATCGACGGTCAGTTCGGAGTTGGCAATGTTCTGTTCAATTACAACTGTCAGCTCATCGATAAACTTACGGTCAGTCCGCTGCGGGGCCAGGGTTGTGGTATCCAGTGACAGCTCCCTCCTGAAGTGATCGCGTATCCGTTCCCGGCTGCGCAGGAGCGTTTTCATACTTTCAATCAGATAAATCGGATTGAACGGTTTCATTATATATAAATCGGCTCCTGACTGAACCCCTTCAATAATCTGTTCGGGCGTGTTGCGGGCGGTCAGCATAACGGCCGGAATGTGCGACGTCCGCCAGTCATTTTTTAGCTGACTGACCACCTGAATACCGGATTGCCCCGGAATAACGACGTCACAGATCAACAGATCCGGCAGACTGTCGAACGCCATTTTGAGACCTGTATCACCGTCAGCTGCCTCCAGCACCTGAAAGTGCGGCTGTAGCTTACTAACCAGGAAAGCCCTAAGGTCGGCATTGTCTTCAATGACCAGTACTGTTGCATCGGCATTGGCCGCTGACAAGGCGGATGCGCCGGTACTGTATTCGAACACGGGGGCTTGGTCGAACGTTGGCGGGGAGAAGGCCGAAGGAGTCCAGCTTGGTTCAACCGGCAGACTGTCAGCAGTTTTATCCGGTTGCGTTAACGGTAGCCGGACGGTAAAGGTACACCCGTTGCCGACCTCACTTCGGACACTCAGATGGCCATGGTGCATCCGTACCAGCTCATGGGAGAGCGCAAGCCCGATGCCAGTGCCACCCACCGATGATTTCCCCTGGTAAAACCATTCGAAGATGTGCTGCTGTTCGTCTTCACTAATGCCATGCCCGTCGTCTTCAACCGTAATCAGTACTGATTCGCTGTTGTCGTCCTGCGCGACATGAATCAGAATATTGCCGTTATCCGGTGTGTATTTAAAGGCATTTGCCAGCAGGTTATAGAAGACCTTGTCGAGCAGATTCGCGTCAAACCAAACGGTAATGTCGGGCGATGAACTGGTCAGCCGGTAGGTAATCCGCCGCTGGCGGGCAATATTCCGGAAAACATTCATAATCTCCTGAATAAACCAGATAATGTCGTACCGTGCCACCCGGAGGGGCATTTTGCCGACTTCAATTTTCCGGAAATCCATCAGCAGATTCACCAGATGCAGCAATTGCTGCGCGTTTTTGCGGACAAGTTCCAGATCTTTGCGCTGTGTATTCGGCGCTACGTTTTTATTAGTGAGCAGATCTTCAACCGGGCCCAGGATAAGCGTCAGCGGCGTCCGGAGTTCGTGTGAGAAATTCGTGAAGAATTTGAGCTTGGCCTCTGTACTTTCCCGCAGCCGTTCGGCCATGTCAAGAATCTGATTACGCTGCGACAGAATCTCTTCATTCTGTGTTTCAAGCCGCGCGTTTATTGCCCTGTTTTCCCGCAGGCTGATGAATACAATGGTGGCCAGAATAATGGCACCAATCAGCAGGAAGACCAGAATATATAATACAATCCGCTGATTACGATACAAATGTGTTTGTTCCTGAAGTCGTTGCTGCTGACGGGTTATATCTTCCTGCTGGCTGAGGATTTTGTCTGACTGAACCTTCAGCATATGCACATTAGCAGGCGTTATTACCATGGTCTCCAGAATATTCTCCTTACTGAAAGGCTGCTTACGCAAAATCCTGAGGGCTGTGCGGATGGCTTCTTCGCCGCCGGTTGGATACAGCATACTCGCATTAATAATGCCCTTTTCGACCAGGTCAATGCCGCCGTCGGGGCCTGCGAGTCCATCAACACCGACTAGTTTTATCTTCTCAATAAGACCGGCCTGTTTACAAACCTTGTAGGCGCCCAGCGCCATCCGGTCATTGTGGGCATAGATCAGGTCAATATCGGGGTGTTTAGCCAGCATAGCCGGAAGTTGCTTCAGGACATATTCCTGTTCCCAGTCGCCATGAAACTGATCAATCAGGTGAATACCCGGTGACTGGGCAATCGATTCGACAAAACCGGCATGCCGGTCCCGCGTTGGTGATGCACCACTGGTGCCTAAAATTTCCAGTACATTACCATGCCCCTTTAGTGATGTCGTAATATATTGCCCGGCTGCCCGTCCGATCTCCAGGTTATTAGACCCTACATACGCTGTATATTTTTTCGAAGTCGTTTGGCGGTCAAGAATAACGACGGGTATCCCTTTAGCATAAAGCTCCTCGACAATAGGGGTTACCGGCACAGCCTGATTCGGCGAAATAATGAGTAGATCTGCTCCTGCACTGACCAGCTCGCGGATTTGCTGAATCTGTAGCTGACTGTCTTCGCGGGCATTTTTCTGAATCAGCGTGACATTTGGGTAAAAGCTGACTTCGCGCTCCATACCTGCCTGCATGGATTTGCGCCATGTATCTCCGGCCGTACATTGCGAAAAACCAATAACGTATTCCGACTCTTCTGCCGCGTTTTCCTTACAACCCGTACTGGTCAGTGCCAGGAACAGGGTAAGTAAAACTGATAAAATCCGTGTGGAGGCTATACTCTTACGAATAAGATAGTAAGCGAATGAAAACATATACTTGAAAACGGAATACCGATAAGATGCCAGGTCAGGAAAAGATCGTAAAATAGAATCTAAACTATAAAAAGTGTAAGTATTTCTAATGGTTTGTGCAAAAAAATTAAATAACCTGCAAGAAAACTTAAGATTTTCAGGAGATAAGTAGCTGTTTTTTTGAATTATGTAGTCTTATAAGTATGCGTGATAATAAATCTGCATGTATTTAACGGATAGATAAAACGGATTATAATGGAGGGATAGTATATGGTTTTTCCTGTATAGATCAGGCTCTTCTCACTGTACGAATTGCGAAAACTGCAATAAAATTAAATTATTTTGAGACGCTATTAAATTATAGAAAGAATTTGCACGCCTATTTTTGTCAAGGTCATATGAATTGAGAAGGAGATGTTTTTCAGGGCGCTTATTATTTCATGGGGGGGGATACTGTTTGGCTACAAACTGGCGATCCTGTGCGGGATAAACCGGTGGTTCCGGTTGCCCTTTACAATAGACAGCGTGAGTGAGTATCTGCCGGGAGGACTAACCATTGCCGGTCTGCTGACCGGTGTTATCTTAAGCTGGCAGTTCTCCAGACGTTCCGGAAACTGGAAGGCACTGGTCTGGTTGGCAACGCTTTATCTGATTACGGCCATTGGCAGTAGTTTGTCGCCGGATTTGTATCTGCTTTCGTTTTTTATTGGCGCAGGCGGCATTTGCCTGGGGGGGACTATTGTAACCTTACCACTATATATTATAGAAGCTGTTCCGGTGTCATTACAGCCCCGTGCCAGTATACTTTTTTCAGTCACGGCTGTGCTGACGATTCAGCTGATCTATATGTTCCTGCCGGTATATACCGTTAACTGGCGCTGGATTCCCGGAGCAGAAGCATTTGTCGCATTTCTCCTGATGCTGTCTTTATTCACCATTCCGGATCAGGCACGGCAGGTAGTTGCCGGGCAACCGGCGCCGGCTAAAGAGCCGGCAGACCGTGAGCCGGATGGGTCATTCAGTGATCCGGACCAGCCGGTATTCTCCGGATCCGGTACGTCCGCCAAATAAGATAACCCGTTTTAAGGTCTTTTAGTAAGTTGTTAAGGTTAGGTAAAATAGGGGTAGGTCTCTGGCCTACTTCATATTTCATATACTGACCCTCAAAAAATAACTGATTAGTGCCCTGCCCTGTCCTGATACGCCCAATCTCTCCGGCTAAACATCCCAAGCCCCGAAAAATAGTTGTAACTTTCGCCTCCTAAAATCAATTACCTCAAACGGTAAAAGCTATCCGTAAGCGTTTGCCGTACGGTACCTCCCATCGCATGATTAATGTCGAAACGTTACGGCAGTTTGCCGGACAACTAGAGGGCGAAGTCTTTACCGACCGCACAATGCGGACCCTCTACGCAACCGACGCGTCTGCCTACCGCGAAATGCCACTGGCTGTGGCTGTACCCAAAACGGTCGATGACCTTAAAAAGCTGATTTCGTTTGCGCGTGAGCACAAAACGTCACTCATTCCACGGACTGCCGGCACGTCGCTGGCAGGGCAGGTGGTCGGAAATGGTATTGTGGTCGATGTCTCCCGTAGTTTTAACAAAATTCTTGATTTTAATGCGGAAGAACGATGGGTCCGTGTGCAGCCGGGTGTTGTGCGCGATGAACTGAATGTGTTTCTTAAACCGTATGGCCTGTATTTTGGCCCCGAAACGTCGACGGCTAACCGGGCGATGATCGGCGGTATGGTAGGAAATAACTCCTGCGGCTCCAATTCAGTCGTGTATGGTTCTACCCGCGAACACCTGTTATCGGTTAAGGCAATTCTGGCCGATGGTTCCGAGGTGGAGTTCAGTACTGTAGACACCTCAGTATTTAATGAACGGGTGCAGCAGGCAGCCCGGAAAAACGGCAGTGCGACGCTCCTGGACCGGATTTATCTGAATACCAATGCCATTCTGTCGTCGCCTGAAAATCAGGAAGAGATCCGGAGGAACTTTCCGAAAAAGACCATCGAACGCCGGAATACAGGCTATGCCCTGGACATGTTGCTCGATTGTGAGCCGTTTACCGAAGGTGGCGAGCCGTTTAATTATTGCAAACTAATTGCTGGTTCGGAGGGGACACTCTGTTTTCTGACCGAAATTAAGCTGAATGTAATTCCGTTGCCGCCGAAAGAATCGGGACTGGTATGCGTACACTGCCACTCGGTGGACGAAGCGCTTCGGGCAACGCTGATCGCGTTAAAATATAAACCGTTTGCCGTCGAACTGATCGACGATATTATTCTGGCGCAGGCTGATACGAATGCGGAGCAACGTAAAAACAGCTTCTTCGTACAACGGACGCCAACGGGGCATTTCCCGATTATCCTCGTGGTGGACCTCTCACGCGATGACCGTGCCGAAATCCAGCGGCTGGCCGCTGAGATGGAAGCCGAAATGCGGGCCGGGAACATGGGCTATCATTTTCCGCTGCTGTTTGGCGAAGACAGCAAGAAAATCTGGACGCTGCGTAAAGCCGGCCTTGGTTTGCTCGGTAACCTGCCGGGTGACGAAAAGGCAGTGGCCGTTATTGAAGATACCGCCGTCGATGTGCGCGACCTGCCGGATTATATCCGTGACTTCAACGAGATCCTGAAGAAGCATAATATGTCTTCGGTGCATTATGCACACGCCGGATCGGGCGAAATCCACCTCCGGCCGATCATTAACCTGAAAACCGAAGAGGGCCACCGGCAGTACCGGCTGATTGCCGAAGAAATTGCGACACTGGTTAAAAAATACGACGGTTCGCTGTCGGGTGAGCACGGTGACGGCCGGTTGCGGGGTGAGTTTATTCCGCAGATGGTCGGGGATAAGAATTATGCGCTGATGCGTCAGCTCAAACATACGTGGGACCCTGACGGTATTTTCAATCCGGGTAAAATCGTGGAAACGCCGCCGATGGATACCTTCCTGCGGTATGAAGCCGGACAGCAAACGCCGGTGTTCCAGACCTATTTCCGGTACCATAATCAGGACGTGCTGCAACACGCCGAGCAGTGCAACGGTTCGGGCGATTGCCGGAAAACGCACGTATCGGGCGGAACCATGTGCCCTAGTTACATGGCAACCCGGAATGAAAAAGATACAACCCGGGCCCGCGCCAATATCCTGCGCGAGATGCTGACGCGTTCCGATAAGGATAACCGTTTTGACCACGAAGAAATCAAGGAAGTATACGACCTGTGTCTGTCGTGTAAAGGCTGTAAGGCCGAGTGTCCGTCGAATGTCGATGTGGCAAAGCTGAAAGCCGAGTTCCTGCAACACTACTACGATACCAACGGCGTTCCGGTGCGTTCGCGTCTGATTGCCAACTTTGCGTCGTTATCCAACATTGCGTCACTGGTGCCGTGGGCCTGGAACGGGGTGATGGGCACGCCGGCACTGCGTCGGGTTGCCAACCGTGTGGTTGGATTCCACCCTGACCGGACCATGCCGTCGATGGCGGCCACGACCGTGAAGCGCTGGTGGCAGAAAAATAAAGGTAAATCATTGACCGGCAAACCGGTCAGCAAAGTCTACCTGTTCTGCGACGAGTTTACCAATTTCAACGATCCGGAGGTGGGCGAAAAAGCCATTAAGCTGTTTGAGCGGCTGGGTTATGAGGTTGTTATTCCGGAGCATGGTGAAAGCGGCCGTGCGGCTTTGTCAAAAGGATTATTGAAGCAGGCAAAGAAACTGGCCGAACACAACGTTAATGTATTAAAGGACATTGTTTCAGAAGAAATACCGTTAGTGGGTTTAGAGCCTTCAACTATTCTGACATTCCGCGATGAATATCCGGACCTGGTTGATGAGTCGCTGGTGGAAGCTACGCGCCGGCTGGCTAAACTGGCACTGACTTTTGAAGAGTTTATTGCCCGTGAGCTGGATGCGAAGCGGATCCGCCCGGAACAGTTTACGACCGAAAGCCGGTTGATAAAGTTACACGGACACTGCCAGCAAAAAGCAGTATCGTCTTTGGTCCCCGGCAAAAAGGCACTTTCGCTGCCCAAAAACTATACCGTGCAGCTGATTCCGTCGGGCTGCTGTGGTATGGCAGGGTCGTTCGGCTATGAAGCAGAGCACTACGAGATTTCGATGAAAATCGGGGAGCTGGTGCTGTTCCCGACGGTCCGGCAGCAGCCGGAAGACGTAATTATTGCAGCACCCGGTACCAGTTGCCGGCATCAGATCAAGGACGGTACCAGCCGCAAGGCCAAACACCCGGCCGAGATTCTGTTTGAAGCACTGGTATAAGGACAGACTAATTGAGAATGAATAATGGATAATGTAAAATGAATAACCGGATGCAGGTAGCCGGCATCGTTCATTATCCATTATTCATTCATAAAATAGGCGTATTTTTTAATTGTAACACTGATTTCATGAACAAACAAAGCATCTGGATAGGACTCCTGGCCATGAGCTTAACCGGTAGCGGCTTACAGGCCGTTGCCCAGTCGACCGCACCTGGCAGCGGGTCGAAGTATGACCCCAAAGAATTGTTTCACCCGTTATTTAACATGCAGCCCGGTAATGACTACCGGACGGGCAGCGGGGCACCCGGACCACGTTACTGGCAGAACAAAGCCGATTATAAGATTAACGTGACCCTCGATGAGCCGCAAAACACGATCAAGGGTGAAGTTGAAATTACGTACAGGAACAACTCGCCTGAATCGCTGCCGTTCCTGTGGCTGCAGCTCGATCAGAATGCCTTTGCTGATACATCGCGTGCAACGAAGACGACACCTGTAACCGGCGGCCGTTTCGGGAATACCGACTTTAAGGGTGGTGTGGCCGTAACCGGTGTGTCGGTTGAGCAGAAAGGCAAATACAATGCTACGCCCCATATTATTACGGATACGCGCATGCAGGTGCGGCTGGCAGAGCCGGTCAAAGCGGGCGAAACCGTAAAACTGAAAATTGCTTATTCGTTCCCGATTCCTGAGTATGGTTCTGACCGGATGGGTAAACTGACCCGCCGGGACGGTATCATTTACGAGGTAGCGCAATGGTATCCGCGCATGTGTGTCTATGATGACATCGAAGGCTGGAACGTACTGCCATACCTGGGTGCGGGCGAGTTCTACCTGGAATACGGCGATTTCGAATATGCCGTTACGGTGCCGTGGGATCACATTGTGGTTGGGTCGGGCGAGTTGCTTAACCCGGCCGAGGTACTGACCGCTGAGCAGATTAAGCGGCTGGAGCAGGCCCGGAAAAGCGATAAAACGGTTATTATCCGTAGCAAGGAAGAGGTAACCAATCAGAATACGCGTCCGAAAACATCGGGTATGCTGACCTGGCGTTTCCGGTGTATCAACACCCGCGATGTGGCCTGGGCCTCCTCGAAGGCCTTTGTATGGGATGCGGCCAAAATCAACCTGCCAAGCGGGAAAACGATCCTTGGCCAATCGGTATATCCCGCCGAAAGTGCAACCCAGGATTCCTGGAACCGCTCAACGGAATATGTTAAAGGATGCGTTGAGTTCTATTCGAAATACCTGTTTGAGTTCAGTTATCCGGTAGCAACCAACGTCGCCGGTATTGTAGGCGGTATGGAGTATCCCGGCATTATTTTCTGCGATCACCGCGATAAGAAAGATGCGCTTTGGGGGGTAACCGACCACGAGTTCGGCCACAACTGGTTCCCGATGATTATCGGCAACAACGAGCGTAAATTTCCGTGGATGGATGAAGGGTTCAATACATTCATTAACGTACTTTCGACCGCAAACTTCAATAACGGCGAATATTACCGGGAGCGGGGAAGTATGCACGACATTGCCCCGGCCTTGTTCAGCCCGGTAGAGCCGATTATGACCATTCCGGATGTACAGCAATCCCGTAACCTCGGTATTCTGGCTTATTACAAGCCGGGTATGGGGCTGAAATTGCTGCGTGATGTTGTGCTGGGGCCGGATCGTTTTGACTACGCTTTCCGTACCTACATGCAGCGCTGGGCTTTCAAACACCCGACACCGCATGACTTCTTCCGGACCATCGAAGATGCGGCGGGCGAAGACCTTGGCTGGTTCTGGAAAGGCTATTACTATGAAACCTGGAAGCTGGATCAGGCGGTAAAAGATGTACGGTATGTAGAGGGAGCTGCTGAAAAAGGATCGTTTATCAGCATCGAGAACCTGGAAAAAATGGCAATGCCGGTACAGATTGAAATTCAGGAGTCGAATGGTAAAAAACAGCGGGTAAGTCTGCCGGTAGAAGTCTGGCAGCGCGGTGGTACATGGACCTTCAAAGCCAACACTACCTCAACGATCCGGACGGTAACGATTGATCCCGATGAGAAACTGCCGGACATTAATCCGAAGAACAATGTCTGGAAAGCCGAAGCCCAGTAAGCGTATCGGCTGTATATAGATGCAAAAAGGAGAAACCGCGCATTAAAGTGGTTTCTCCTTTTTGCGTTTAAGTGCGTAACGTTTTACGCCTCGACCAGCATGGCACCATATGAATAGCCGCCGCCGAAAACCGTTACAACAATACGCTCTCCTTTTTTAAAGGTATCCCACCGCTCAGACATGGCAATGGCGCAACCCGCACAGCCGGTGTTCCCCAGCCGTTCGATGTTTGAAATCAGCTTTTCTTCGGGCAGGCCCAGCGTCTGCATCACGTTCCGCGAAATCCGCAGGTTGGCCTGATGCGGTAGCACATAGTCGACATCCGCCAACGTCATGCCGCATTTATAAAGCACTTGCTGGGTTGCTTTCGGCATATACAGACAGGCGTTGATAAAGACATCGCGGCCGGCCGGCATAATCACTCCTTTTTCCAGCGGCTTCAGTACCACCGCCATCGTTGCTTTGCCGGTATGGGCAGCTCCGCCGGTCAGCAGATAGCGGATGTATAAATCGCTTTCGCTCTGGCGGGTTTTGGTGATCAGCAGTGCCGCAGCCCCGTCCCCCCACAAGTGGCCTGAGATAGTATCCTGCTCATTGTTGTAAGCGGTGTTATGCTCCGAAACGACGACCAGCGCGCGCGTGGCCTTGTTCATCGCAAAGTAGCCTTCAACAATTTCGATCGCGTTCAGTAGCGAAGAGCAGGCTGACGAAATCGAAACAACCGGAATTTCCGGAATGGCCAGATGGTTTTGTACCACGTGGGCCAGCGTAACAATCGTATCGTGAGGGGTATAGGTCGCCCCAACGATTAAGTCAACACCCGAAAGATCAACTTTATCCTGTAAAAGGCGGACCACATCGACCGCCATCGTATTCGTGTTTTCACCGGGTGCTGCCTTACGCCGTTCCCCGATACCGGTGCGCTCGATAATCCACTCGTTCGACAGCCCGTTTAAATTAGTAAAGTGTTCGTTGCCAACTACCTGCGCAGGCAGATAATGACTAACTGCATGAATGTACATACGCCAATAAATAAGGGCGAAACCGTTTAATGCCGAAAGTTAAATATTTCACAGACGGTATGGTATTGAAAATAAGAACAATGATAAAAAATCATGGTTTAGTATAATTAAAATATAATTGGAAAAGTTTTTCCTGCTCAGATTCCCAATTATATTGCTCCTGAATCGCCTTTCGTCCCTGTTTTCCGAATAAAATTGCGTCAGAACGCTGCTCCAGTAGATACTGCATTCGTTCTGCGAGTATTGGGGCGTTGCTGGGCGGGATGCAGTAGCCGCAATCAGCCGTTTCCACTACCGACCGGTATAGTGGAAAGTCAGAGGTGATAACCGGAATCCCCAGCGCCATGTACTCAAAAAGTTTGCAGGGGTAGGAATGCGCATAATCGCCCACGGGTTTCAGCAGAGCCAGTCCGGCACAACAGGAAGCAATGACCGGTAAGGCCAGGGCATGATCCGTTGGCCCGTAAAAGATCACCTGATCAATAACATCACCGTAGCCCTTGATGCCTTCCAGCTGCGTTTGCGGGGTAACCAGCCGTCCGAACAGGTGCAGGCGAACAGAGGGGAAACGGGATTTCAGCAGTGCCAGGGCTTCGATCATCGTATCCAGACCACGTTCCTGAGAAAGCAGCCCGATGTAGGCAAAATCACCGGCATACGATGGGTCCGGCGGGCGGGCGGAAAACGGTTGTGTATACGATAGAGCCGGATAATTGTGAATGACAACCGGTGGGTGGCGCAACGAACTATATTCCGCCAGATAGCTGTCTTCAGTAAAAATACAATGACAATGGCGCCGCGCGATCAAATCAAAACCGGCAAACGCTTTCCGGAACAACCAATGATTATTGCGTGGTTTCAGGTGAAATTTCAGGCGCAGGTTTTCCTGCACGTCATACATCACCCGAATGCCGAAAATCCGGCAGCAAAGTGCCAGCGGTAACAGCTCCGGCATAAAAATGTGAAGGATTTGCGGCCGGAACCGGAGGATGTGCCAGGCGATAACCGGATGAATGAGCAGAAGCCGCCAGCCAAGCCATGCAAAACGCCGCAGACGGATATAAGTACAGGTTGCGGGCAGGAAAGCCGGTTCCGGGCCGGTCAGCAGGCAACGGACAGTGGCCTGCTGCGAAAGCACCGGAACATACTTGTACATAATCCGTGGATCAGTTGCCGTATGGGCCGGGCTCACCAGCAGTATCCTATTTCCGGATGCCATATTTTTTCAGCTCACCCTCAACCCACTGATTCCAGCGCTCCTGAGCGCCCTGATTCAGGCCGTGGTTTGTTTCGCCATCATACTGTTCCTGAAGCTTACTCATCTCACGGTATGATTCGATAAACTGATACTGGATGATGCTGTTGTAGTCTTCAACCGTAAGGCTGTCGGGAATGATTTTACGCTTGAACTTCTCGGCCACAATTTTGGCAATGTCAAAATGCCGCTGCTCATGGTTGAGGCTATAGGCATTTTTAGCCGCCTCGCGGGCCCACGAACCGCTTTTGAGCATGTAGACCTTCATCAGGAGATTGACAGTTACGACACCGTTCTCAACACTGCTGCGGCCTGTATAAGCAAAATTCGGATTAATCTCGGCCGCAAACCGGCTCATAGCCCGTGGCGTCGCCTGAAAATCGTTCCAGACAACGGAGCGTTCCGGCGTATAAAACACAGTATCACTACCGGCACGGTTCTGCACATATTCCGTAAAGGTTACCTTAATGTCTTTGGCCAGCCGCTCGTCCCGTTTGGCTTCACGATTCATAAAATCGTTGAAATACTTAAGGGAGGCCACAATGCTTTGCCGGATCGTCTGTTCGACAATGCCCGGCTGGGAAAGCGGGCGCGAGTAACGGGCCGAGGTCCGGAACTCGGTCAGTTTTGCCGGTGTGCTGTACTGGTCCTCATTTCGTTTGTAATAGAATGCAACGCCGAAACTCAGCTGCCCTTCTGTAAACGGGCGGTTTTGCGGGGCTGCCTCGGATAGCTGAAGATCAGTCAGATGGATGGCAATCGGCCGGAGCTTCGTGTTTGTACGTACACTTTTTTGGATGAACTGCTGAATACCGGCGGCAGCCCCGCCTGTCAGATTAACGGCGGAGACTGGTTGGTTCTGGGTCGTTGCCCAGCGGCCGATGCTTGTTTTAACCGCACGCTGATCAAGTACTTCTGCAATGTAGTATTCGGTCGGCGTAAAGGAAACAGATTCAGGTTTTAACGAAATTGTATTTGCCTGTTGCGTGGCTGAGGGCAGGAGCAGACCCGCCAGTACCACCAAACCAAGCAGCAATCGCATAGGCATAGGAAACAATAGTTCTGAAAAACGGTGTTAAAAAAAAGTGGTGGCACGATCCGTTCCGGACTGGTGCCACCACTAATATACAAAGAAAACAAACGCTAAGTTCGGCTTAGTCGATCAAGACCGCTTTGCCGCTCAGTAAGTCATTTTCAACGAGTTTGTACTTCACATCACGCTTCACGCGGCCATCCTGATACTGCACATTTACCCGCTCGTTGCGGTTCGCAATTTTTTGCGAACGGACAGGTGCCTGCTTCGGTGCCGACTGCTGCTCAGCCATCATACGGGCGTATTCTTCCGGTCCGCTGGCAAGGTGGTCGTCGTCGAAGTCCTCCATGTTGGTATGGAGTTCCGGCTGCGGTTCAGGGAAACGCTGGGCCGGTGCCTGACGGATTTCCTGCTCCACTTCCTGGGCTTCCTGAGCCGGAATATCGGCTTTCGACAGGAAGCTGATGGTATCAAAATTCACCTTATTGATGAAGCGCTTAAACAGTTCGATGGATTCGAATTTATAGACCAGTAACGGATCCTTCTGTTCGAATACCGCGTTCTGAACCGACTGTTTCAGGTCGTCCATTTCGCGCAGGTGTTCTTTCCACTCCTGATCAATAATCGACAGGGTAACCGATTTTTCCATCTCTGTTACCAGCAGACGGGCATCTGAGGCTACGGCTTCGCGCAGATCGCTGACAACCTGCAACTCGTGCATACCGTCGGTAAACGGCACGACGATGTTCCGGATAAACTGGCCTTGCTGCTCCAGCACCTGTGTCAGAACCGGCAGCGCCTTGTCGGCAATGGCGTGGTTTTTGGCCTGGTAGTTGGCTTCGGCTTCGTCGTACAGGCGGCGGGTCTGGTCCTGCTTTTTCAGCTTCATAAACTGCTCCTGCGTCATGGTCGTCACCAGACCAAGCGTTGTCAGCAACTGCAGCTGTACTTCATCGAAATTACCTTCGGCGTTATTAACAATTTCCTCTACCACGTCATACATGGTATTGGCAATATCAAGCGGCAGACGCTCACCGAACAAAGCGTTCCGGCGACGTTTGTAGATCGCCTCCCGCTGATAATTCATGACGTCATCATATTCCAGGAGGCGCTTCCGGATACCAAAGTTGTTTTCTTCAACTTTCTTCTGCGCGCGCTCGATTGATTTTGTAATCATCGAGTGCTGGATTACCTCACCTTCTTCGAGGCCCATGCGGTCCATAACCCGCGCAATCCGGTCGGAACCGAACAGACGCATCAGGCTATCTTCGAGGGATACAAAGAACTGTGACGTACCCGGATCACCCTGACGACCGGCACGACCACGCAGCTGGCGGTCAACGCGGCGGGACTCGTGACGCTCGGTACCGATGATGGCCAGACCACCGGCAGCTTTCGATTCTGCCGTCAGCTTAATATCTGTACCACGACCGGCCATGTTGGTAGCAATCGTTACGGTGCCCGGTTTACCGGCTTCGGCCACGATTTCGGCTTCACGCTGGTGTTGCTTGGCGTTCAGAACCTGGTGAGGAATCTTGCGCAGTGTCAGCAGACGGCTCAGTAATTCTGAGTTTTCGACCGAGGTTGTACCGACCAGTACCGGGCGGCCAATGCTCACCAGACTCGAAATTTCTTCTACAACCGCGTTATATTTTTCACGTACCGACCGGTACACCTTATCTTCCTGATCTTTACGAACGATTGACTTGTTCGTCGGAATCGCCACTACATCCAGTTTGTAGATCTGCCAAAGTTCGGCCGCTTCCGTTTCGGCTGTACCGGTCATACCGGCCAGTTTGTGGTACATCCGGAAGTAATTCTGGAGCGTAACGGTAGCGTAGGTCTGCGTAGCGTCTTCTACTTTTACACCCTCCTTGGCTTCAACCGCCTGGTGCAACCCATCTGACCAGCGACGACCTTCCATAATACGGCCGGTCTGCTCGTCAACGATCTTAATCTTTCCGTCCATGATCACATAGTCAACGTCGCGCTCGAAGAGGCTATAGGCCTTCAGCAACTGATTGACAGTGTTGATGCGCTGGGTTTTTACGGAGTAATCGCGGATAACAGCTTCCTTGCGGAGGAGTTTTTCCTGATCGGTATACTCAGCATTTTTATCAAGAACGTTCAGATCAACCGACAAATCCGGAAGGATAAAGAAGTTCGGGTCTTCACCGGTTCCGGTAATGAAATCGATACCTTTTTCGGTAAGATCAATGCTGTTGTGCCGTTCGTCGATGGTAAAATAAAGCGGCTTGTCCGCTTCCGGCATCAGCTTCTGGTTTTCGGCGAGGTAGATCGACTCTGTTTTCTGTAACAGGGCCTTCATACCGGTTTCGCTCAGAAACTTAATGAGTGGTTTATGTTTCGGCAAACCACGGTGAGCACGGAACAGGGCAAGACCGCCCTCTTTTTCGTCGCCGGCCGCGATTTTTTTCTTGGCTTCATTCAGTAAATCATACACCAGTTTGCGCTGGGCTTCAACCACCCGCGAAACCCGTGGCTTCAGTTCCGTATAATCCTGCTCATCGCCGCGCGGTACCGGACCGGAAATGATCAGCGGGGTCCGGGCGTCATCGACCAGTACGGAGTCAACCTCATCGACCATCGCGAAGTGGTGCTTACGCTGCACGAGTTCGTCCGGTGTCCGGGCCATGTTATCGCGCAGGTAGTCAAAACCGAATTCGTTGTTGGTGCCATAGGTAATATCGGCCTGATACGCGTTTTTACGGGCTTCAGAGTTCGGCTGGTGCTTATCGATACAATCAACGCTGAGACCGTGGAACTCAAACAGCGGAGCCATCCACTCCGAGTCACGTTTAGCAAGGTAGTCGTTGACCGTTACGAGGTGGACACCACGGCCACCCAGTGCGTTCAGGAAGGAAGGGAACGTAGATACCAGCGTTTTACCTTCGCCGGTTGCCATCTCAGAAATTTTACCCTGATGTAAAACAACGCCACCGATAATCTGCACATCATAGTGGATCATGTCCCACTTGATCAGTGCACCGGCCGCGCTCCATTCGTTGGCCCAGTAAGCTTTATCACCATCAATCTGAACATTACTCTTCAGAAACGAAAGCTGACGGTCAAATTCTGTCGCTGTTACTTCGAGCTGATTGTTTTCTGTGAAACGGCGGGCTGTTTCTTTTACAACGGCAAACGCTTGTGGCAGGATGTCAAGTAAAACGCGCTCCAGTTCTTTATTGCGCTCCGTTTCGAGCTTATCAATCTGGTTGAAAATCTGCTCTTTGTCATTGACATCCATGTCCGGCTGGCTGGCAATCTGCTCCTGGAGCTCAGCCACCTGAGTATCAATTTCCGATAACTCCTGCGCGATGTGTTCTTTCAGACTGGCTGTAATACCGCGCAGCTCGTCATTGGAAAGTTCTTTTAACCGGGCAAATTCGGCATTTACCTTTTCTACGTACGGTAGCAGTTCCTTGATGTCCCGCTCCGACTTCGTACCGAACAGCTTGGTTATACTTTTCGTGATGAGGTTAATCATTTCGTTTAGCGATCAGAGATTCGTAGTCATTGTGGGCAATGGGCTAATCAGGCAACGGCCTCGGAGATTACCCCATGTAAACAAGCACTACTTATTCATTTTTATACAAAATTAGTTCATTACAACCGGACTACAAGCCTCTAACCCTAACCGATTTATGTCCTGGTCTGAGCCTTTGAATAACAGGAACGAAAAATTTAGGATTATTCCGTTATTTTTGCCCTGCAATTGTTGGCCCAAAGGCCATAGAAAATGACTACTCACGACAAATTGTCAGTTTATACGCACTATATCCGGCTTTATAGCCAAAAATTAGCCCTCGTAACCTGGATGATGTTAGCCGGAGCGGCGGTTTTGGCACAACAAAAAGCGGTGTCCCGTGTCGATCAGCTCTCTGATGATCAGGTGCTGGAATTTTACCGGCGGGCTCAGGCCAGCGGTCTGACAGAGATGCAGATCGAACAGGCAGCCATGTCGCAGGGATATACACTTGATGATATCACCAAAATGCGCCGCCGGATGACCCAGCTCCGCACACAGACCAACCGTAGTACGGGGCAGTCTGTGACCGATACGGGTATTGTAAGAACGCTGCCGGACGGACTTTCGCGCAGGATATTGTCAGATTCTCTTGGCTTGTTTAGCCTGGACACGGTAAAGAAACCGGTCGTGTTCGGCGCATCACTTTTCCAGAATGCCAACCTGTCATTTGAGCCTAATCTGCGTATTGCTACCCCAAAAAGCTATATTGTTGGTCCGGATGATGAAATTCTGGTGGACATTTATGGCGCTTCAGTCGCCAATATGCGCCTGAAGGTCAGTCCGGAAGGAACAGTTAAAATAGAAAACCTCGCTCCGGTTGTTGTGAACGGGCTGACGATAGAGCAGGCCGAACAGCGCATTATCAGCCGGTTGCGGCAGGCCTATCAGGGGCTTGGTTCGAACGGGACCTATGCTACGGTTTCCCTGGGCAACATACGGAGCATCCGGGTTACCATTGTCGGTGAAGTTGTGCGGCCCGGTACCTATACGATCTCATCGCTGGGCTCTGCCTTCAATGCATTGTACTTAGCCGGCGGCCCCAATCCGGAAACGGGCTCGTTCCGGAAGATTACTATTTTACGGGGTAACAAGGTAGTGCGGACAATTGACCTGTATGACTTCCTGCTCCGTGCCGACCAGAAAGATAATATCCGGTTGCAGGATCAGGACGTAATCCGTGTCGGCGATTATGAAACGCGGGTTGAATTTATGGGTGCAGTACGTCGCCCGGCGATTTATGAACTGCTGCCCGGTGAAAATCTGAAAACGGCAATGAGCTTTGCAGGTGGTTTCACCGATGAAGCCTATACTGCGTCATTTACTGTACGCCGTAACACATCAAGGGAACGTAAAATTCTGACGGTTACCGAAGAGCAGCTTGCCGGATTTGTGCCGCAACGCGGGGATAAATACATCGTTGGCAAAATTCTGAACCGCTACGAAAACCTGGTCCAGATTAGCGGGGCTGTTATGCGGCCGGGAGAATATGCACTCGAGCCGGGCCTGGGAACGGTCAAAGACCTGATTAAACGGGCAGAAGGCTTACGGAATGATGCATTTATGAACCGGGCACAGATTTTTCGCGAGCGCTCGGATATGGATACCGAGAATATCTCCTTTTCAGTCAGCAAACTACTAAAGGGAGAGATTGCTGACATTCCGTTACAGCGACAGGACAGCGTTGTGATTCAGTCGATCCGTGACCTTCGGGAAACTTATTATGTAATTATTGAGGGGGCAGTCAACAAACCGGATTCGTTCCCGTTTGTCCGTAATCTGAGTGCGGCCGATCTGATTTCTATGGCCGGAGGCTTTAAAGAAGGCGCTGCCCCGTCAAGGATTGAAGTCGCCCGTCGTATCAGCACAGATAACCCGGGTATAACAAGTGCAAAGCCAACCGTTGAACTATTTTCATTTGCGCTGGATCCGGCATTAGGAATTTCCAGCAGTAACACCAACGGAGCGACGCCGGCAGAGTTTACGCTACAGCCGTTTGATATCGTTTATGTCCGGACCGCGCCTTTTTACGAAAATCAGCAGCGGGTCTTTGTGGGGGGAGAAGTTATGCATCCTGGAAACTATGCGATAGTAGGGCGTTCAGAGCGAATTAATGATCTCATCCGAAGGGCGGGCGGACTAAAGACAGAAGCTTATTTACAAGGAGCCCAGTTCAAACGCCGCGGTGATCTGGTCGCCACAGACCTGCGGAAAATTCTGGAGGATACCGGAAGTGAGCAAAATCTCTTACTGGAAAGTGGCGATTCGCTTTTGATTCCACGCAAATCAGAAATCGTACGAGTACAGGGGGCGGTTCTTAACCCATCGTCTGTAAGCTTTGAACGCGGATTTAACTTCCGGGATTACATAGCTCAGGCGGGGGGCTACACGGAAAACGCCCGTAAAAATAAATCATACGTAGTGTATCCAAGTGGCCGTAAGCAGGTTGGACGCCGCTCCAAAGTAGAGCCGGGATCAATCATCAATGTTCCGTTCAAGCCGCTACAGGAAAACCGGATGAGCCCGGCCGAGCGGGTTGGTATTCTCTCGCTGATTGGAACCCTGGCAGCTACAACAGCCACTATTCTGATTAACGTGTTAAGCAAATAGCAATCTAATTGATTTACGGAAACTGATCGACCATGGAAGTAAAACAAACGGATAGCGGCTTGCCGGCACCGGAGGATAAAGCAATCGAAATACGCTTAGCCGATATTTGGACTTTTCTGAGAAGGAATCGGCTATGGATTCTGGCTGGTTTTCTTGTTGGCTTCACTGTGGGTGCGATATATGCATTCCGCAAGCCCAATCAGTATAGCTCGCAGGTTACGGTCATGCCCGAGGTACAGGCTAAAGGTGCGGGTGGTCTGGGTAATTTAGGGTCATTGGCAGGTTTGGCAGGCATAAATCTGGAGGGCCTTTCGGCTTCGTCGGATGCCATCCGGCCTGATTTGTATCCGACGGTTATGCAGAGCGTACCGTTTGCGCTGCATCTGTTAAAGCAGCCTGTTACAGAAAGAGACCAGCAAAAGGCTATTTCGCTGCAAGCCTTCATTGAAAAACATTCCTCTAAAAGCATCCTTAGCCTGGTTGGATCATGGTTGAGTCCGTCGAAAGAGGAGGGTACCGGCCCCCGTTTGTCAAATCCGGGTGTATTGGCATTGTCGAAAGAACAGGAAGAACAGGTATTATATGTGCAACAGGTTGTGTCGATCAACTACGACAAAAAAACCGGTATTGTAACGATTGGCGCGATATTGCCCGATCCGGTGGTGGCGGCAACTGTTGCCCAACAGGCGCTGGATTATCTGACCAACTACATTACGGGCTACCGGACAGAAAAAGCACATAAAGAAGTTGAATTCCTGAACAAACAGGTGGACAGTGCCCGGAAGCGCTACCAACAGGCCGAAATAAGTTTATCAGGCTTTCGTGACCGGAACCGGAACTTATTTATGAATACGGCTAAGATTGAAGAACAGCGTATCCAGGCTGAATTTTTACTGGCTCAGGAGCTTTACAATTCGTTAACTAAACAACTCGAGCTGGCGAAAATCAAAGTACAGGAGCAAACACCGGTTTTCAAAATTCTGAATCCGGCTCAGGTGCCGTTACGGAAAAGTAAGCCGTCACGTACCATTATTATGTTGTTAACGGCTATTGGCGGGGCATTGCTGATGACCGGTATCCGGTTCCTGCGACAGTACTAACCAATATCAGAAAAAGCAGCAATGATACTTAGTAAGGTATTGGAAAAAGGATTATCCCGTTGGACGAAGGCCGACAAAGCAGGCGTACTCAGAAATATTATTTCATCCGTTGTTTATAAAGGTGGAAATATTGCCGCACAATTGATACTTGTACGGATTACGCTGAAATCGTTATCCGCTGATCATTACGGATTCTGGCTGGTCCTGAGCTCGTTGCTTATGTGGTTTAATATCTTTGATCTGGGGTTTGTTAACGGACTAAGGAATAAACTTACAGCAGCTATTGCCGATCAGGACTTTAACCGGGCGAAAGAGTACGTCAGCACTACTTATGCAGCCATAACATTCATTTTTCTGGGTGTTTTTCTGCTCAGCCTATTCATAACGCCTTTCCTGGACTGGCAGCGGATATTCAATGTTTATTTTATACCGGCTACCGAAGTGACGGCGGTAACTATCCTGACCTTTGGCTTTTTCTGTCTGCGGCTGGCTATGTTGCCGGTAAATGCTGTGTTGTTTGCGACACATCAGGCGGCCAAAACAGAGCTGATCAATTTTTTGACGAACGCAGCAACGCTGGCATTCATGCTGTTGTTGATGCGCTGGCCTGAGAAAGCGTCGTTGCTATATGTCAGTGTTATTTACGGAATGGCGCCGGTTATTGTGCTGATTATAGCAACGCTGTCGGTGTTTTACGGACGTTTACAGTCTGTCAGGCCCTCATGGCAGTATGTAAATCTGAAAACAGTTAAAGACCTCGGTGGTTTAGGAGGTAGCTTTTTCCTGCTGCAGCTAATCAGTCTGATCTTTTTTTCGACCCAGCAGTTTCTGATTGTAAAGCTTTTTGATGCAACGCAGGTTACCGTCTACAGCCTGGCTTACCGGTATCTGAGCCTGGTGAATATACTGGCGAATGTGGTTATGGCTCCTTACTGGTCTGGTATTACTGAGGCCGCCCATCAGCAGGATTTTGCATGGATCAGGGGGGCGGTCGCTAACATGCAGAAACTTTGGCTTGGCCTTGCCATACTGACCATGCTGATGGTTGCCGGATCCGATATATTTTATTATCTATGGCTGGATGATACTTCGCCGCCAATACCATTTGAGGTGACGGTGGTCATGGCGCTGAGCGTAATCATCATGGCCTGGAACGCTTTGTATTCTACAGTATTGAATGCTTTTGGTAAAATTAAATTACAGATTGCGATTGCTTCTGTCATGGCCGTCGGGTGTATACCGATGGCAATCTACCTGAGCAGTACATTAAAGTTAGGGTTGGTTGGCATATCTTTGTCAACCATTCTTTGCATGATCCCGGGAATGATCTTACAGCCTGTACAATATCAGCGGATAGTCCGTAGCGGGAACAGAACTTAACGAGCGAATGAAACGACAAATTCCGGTTTATCAGCCGACACTAAGCGGAAACGAGCGGCAATATGTACTTGAATGCCTGGATTCATCCTGGATATCCTCAAAGGGTAAATTCATAAACCTGTTCGAAGATGGCATTGCAGATTACCTGGGTGCGCGGCATGCAGTCTCTGTGTGTAATGGTACGGTAGCGCTTCATCTTGCCCTCATTGCTCTGGGAATCGGAGAAGGTGATGAAGTGATTGTGCCCACCCTTACTTACATCGCTTCGGTGAATGCGATCAAGTATACCGGTGCTACACCTGTGTTTGTCGACTCCGAAGAGGCGGCGTGGCAAATGTCGGCTACGGATGTTATCGCCAAAATTACTCCCCGGACTAAAGCCATTATGTGTGTGCACCTGTACGGTCATCCATGCGAAATGGATAGCCTGGGGCAGATTGCTAAAGAGCATCAGCTGTTTCTGATCGAAGACTGTGCGGAAGCGCTCGGCACATCCTATCGGGGCCGGAAAGCCGGTACATTCGGAGATATTGCTACGTTCAGCTTTTACGGTAATAAAACGATCACAACCGGTGAGGGAGGGATGGTGGTTATGAATGATGAAACACTGTACGAGCGTTGCATCCATTTCAGAGGGCAGGGACTTGCCAAATACCGGCAGTACTGGCATGATGTCATTGGCTATAACTACCGGATGACCAATATCTGTGCCGCGATCGGGCTGGCACAACTGGAGCAGATTGATACCTTTCTTGCTAAAAAGCAGCAGATCGCACAGTGGTACAGGGATGGCCTGGCTGGTACTGAATATACGTTTCATGAACCAGTCGGCGATGTGTATCATTCATACTGGATGTGTTCCGTTTTAGTTGCTTCTCCCGAAGACCGGGATCCGCTCCGGACTCATCTGGATGGTTTAGGGATCGAGACCCGCCCACTGTTTTATCCGGTACATACCATGCCGATGTATTCTCAGAAATACGCCCGTCACAAAGTAGCCGAGCATCTGGGTTGGCGCGGAATGAATCTGCCAAGCTATCCGGGGCTGACCCGCGACGATGTAGATTATATCGTAAGCGGTATCCTTAGCTACAAACCCAAAACAGGCCATGCCGTTTCTGCGCATTAATGAGGCTCAGTTAGGCCTGCTTGAGCATTTTCTGACAAAGCTTGGTGATGGTGCCGGCACATTCCGCTATTTCGCTAAACGGCCGGCTGCTATCGTGTTGACGCACCTGTATGCCGGTTTGCTACTGGATAATGACGAGCCTGTTGCATATGGCCATCTTGAAAAGGACGGCGAAACGCTGTGGTTGGGCATCGCCGTTGCGCAGCAGCAACGTGGACGTGGTATTGGCCGGCAGCTGTTGTCTCATTTACTGACTGTAGCAAAAGAACTGAACGAGCCTATGGTCTGCCTTACCGTTGATAAAACAAACCAGTCTGCGATAAAACTCTATGAAAAACAGGGCTTTGTCTGTATAGAAGAAGGACCACACTATTACAAATATAGTTACGTGTTTGAATGAATATTCTGTATTATATCCCTTCTATTTCTCAGTCGGCAGGAGGTATTCGCCAATATGCCTGTGCGTTGCTGAAAACGCTGGCTGAAGATACTGAGCACACCTATTATGTCTTACACAATGTCGGCGATGAAGTTGTAAATGAAATTCTTAAAGATAACCCGCAGTTAATTGCCATTCCCGCACAGGTCGGACAGGAGCGCTTCTCAGAACGTTTATCAACTGATGCTACCAAGCTGGTTAATCAGATTCTTAAATCAAGGCAAAAAAAGCAGTTTGGTATTGGCAGCTATGTCAACCGCATTTGCCGTAAGTACAGGATTGACGCCGTTCACTGCCCTTATCAGCATGCTCCGTATACCAGTGTACCGGTTATTTCGACCATGCATGATGTACAGGAACTCCACCTGCCTTATTTGTTTACTCCGTTAGAGCGGGCCGAACGGGCAACGATTTTTATGGGGATCGCCGAGCGGGCGCGCCATATTGTCGTCAGTTTTGAGCATGTGCGGCAGGACATGATCCGCTTTTTTCAACGGACACCGGAAAATGTCAGCGTTTGTGCTCTAAGTCTGGGAAAACTGTGGTTTGAGGGGTTTTCCGGGACCGATATTATTCCGGCACAGAAGCTAGGAGTACCGGAAACCTATTGCCTGCTGCCAGCCGCTACATGGCCACATAAAAACCATATACATTTGATTGAGGCGATTGCCCGCCTGCGTGACGAGGACCAGCTGCTTGTCAACCTGGTTTGTACTGGTCATCATACACCACATTTTTCGGCTATCCGGGAAAAAATAAATCAGCTGGGGCTCGACAATCAGATTACGTTTCTCAATATTGTTGATGAGGTAACGTTGTACAGTTTATACAAGCAGGCAAGGGCAGTTGTTATTCCTACTATTTATGAAGCGGGTAGTTTCCCGTTGTATGAAAGTATTTTTCTGAATGTTCCGGTTATTTGCTCGTCAGTAACGTCGCTGCCGGAGACGATCGGAGATCAACAGTTTGTTTTTAATCCGCTTGATGTGCCTGACATAGCCGATCACCTGAAACAAATCGTTAAGGATGACGCGTACAGGGCTGCATGCCTGGCTAATAATGAGAAAGCTCAAATCCGGTTACGCGACCGGAATCCGCTTCAGGACATAAAAAACGTGTACCTAAAAGTAAAGTCCGCCGCCTGAATGAGGGTATATAAGCTACTTTTACAAATCGCCTGTTAACTTTGTTTCAACACTTCTGTCACTTGTTAGCTTATAACACTGCTGGCTGGAGGCTATTCGTTAGATGCCGTCAATACAACCAGATATATCCATTATTATTCCAACGTACAACCCCGGACCACTGTTGCAGCAGGCCCTGAATTCGGTATGGCAGCAGTCGTTTACAAACCGGGAAGTATTGGTAATCGATGGCGGAAGCACCGATGGTACAGCAGCGTTTTTAAAAGCCAACCAAGCGCAGATCGACTATTGGGTCAGTGAGCCCGACAGTGGTATTTATGATGCGATGAATAAGGGTGTTGAGAAAGCCCGGGGAAAATGGATTTATTTTCTGGGGTCAGATGACCAGCTGATGCCGGATGTTTTAACCACCATTGCGGCTGAATTACAAAGTACAGACCGGATTGTTTTCGGTGATGTTTTGTTCGAGAACGGTTACCGGATGAAATCGTTTTTAGGTAGCAGAACATGGCTTCAGAATACCTTACATCACCAATCTGCCTTTTATCATCGTTCGCTTTTTTCGACATTCAGATACGACACTTCATTAAAAATTATCGCTGATTTTGAGCTAAACCTGAAAGTATATGCTGAGCAGCTTCCCGTCCGCTACATACCGGTAATCATTGCTACCTGTCTGACCGGAGGGGCAAGCGGAAATCTGTCGCTTTCTCTAAGGGAAACGAATACTGTACGAAGCCGTTATCTGTCCGGCTGGTGGAAGAAACGGGGATTATCGGCGTTTTTATGGCTATACTATGCACAGAAACAACTTCGGTTTTATATGTATGGCCATCGTATTTAATGCGTAATGTTATGAGAATTGCCGGTACCGTAGTTTTATATAATAGTACGCCAGCGTGTCTGCCAATCCTGGAAACATACTGGCGTCAGGTTGAGAAGCTATATGTTATCGATAATTCAGAACAGGTCGATAATGGTCTGAAAGAACTGCTCACCCAGTATTCATTTATAACCTATATTCATAACGGGACGAACCTGGGGATTGCGCATGCGCTGAATATGGCTGCCGGACAGGCAATTAAGGACGGATATGATTACCTCCTGACGATGGATGACGATAGCAGTGCACCGGCGGATATGGTTCAGTCAATGTGTCAGTTTCTGAGTGGCTATACGGATCGGGAACGCGTAGGAATCGTGTCTGCAGTTCATACTTATGAGACTAGCCCGGAAAAGTACAGATCCGTTCTTTTTACCATGACCTCCGGTAATTTACTGAATCTGCGCATTTACCAAGAGACTGGCGGATTCATGGAAGGTCTGTTCATTGATCATGTTGATCATGAATTCGGATTAAGGCTTAACCAAAAAGGATATCAGGTTATCGAACTGCCTGCACTATTGCTGAAACATAATCTCGGAGAAGCAAAACTAATTCCTCTTTCCGGCCAAAAATATGTCTCGCACAGTCCGGTACGTGGATATTATTTTGTCAGAAACGGAATTATCGTTGCCCGCCAATACAAACATTTCAGATGGATAGCTTACAAGTTAATTATAAAGGAAATTATTAAAGCTGCTTTATTCGAACGCGAAAAGAAATATCGTCTGAAACTAATTTACTCAGGTATCCATGATGCATTTCGTAATAAAATCGGAAAAATAGGCGACATGTAATTATATGGAAGTTTCTTATGAAATAATTCCTGAAATATTGGGATTTAGTCTGTCGCTGGGAATTATATATTTCTTTTTATATAAGCGGTATTTATTCTCTGTTATTGATCCGTTGTTTATTTTTATATTCAATACAACCTTTTCAAGTGTATTAATTATTGAAGTGGTTGAAGAACCTAAATTTATCTTTCATTTTTTTCTATGTCAGTTATTCCTTTATCTGGGTTTTGCGTTTGTTCAGGAAAAGACTAAGACATATGCCATAATTAATAAACCGCAGGACGAATACCGGTTTTATGACGTTGACTTGCTGGAACTGACAGTGTATTGTCTGGCTTTTCTCTATATCTTAGCTAATTCTGTTCTGTTTTATACAAAGGGTTCGGCGCTTCTGACCGATAACCCTACTGAAGCTAAAGTTGCTAATTTTCAGCAGGGTTTCGGTATATTCAGGAAAATAAACTGGTCGGTAGGCGGGGTATTGGGAATAGGGCTGATCTATCTTAATCTTACCCAGCAGAATAAGCGATACCAGCTATTACTGCTTATTCTGGTATTTTTTACTGCATTGGAAGGATCAAAGTCCTCACTACTCAAAATTGTATTTAGTGCAGCCTTATTGTTTTTTCATCCGTACTTTCAGAAAAAACAAGCGATCATCCGTCCTTATTTTAAATATATACCTGTTGCTATAGTTGGGCTTTTTACTGTATTTTTTATAGTCTTATTTAAAGAGAATGATACGCCCGAGCTGGCGTTGCTTGCTTTTTTAAGGCGTTTGCTCTACGGAGCAGACTCGGTCCTTTATTTCTATAATGATATAAATCAGGATTATTTCAGTCAGTATCGTTTCTGGCAATATCCGGCCTACATACTTAACCCGATACTGGGTTTTTTCAGAATTGTTCCCTATAATGAAGCTTTCGGTAATGTGATGGTAGAAAACTCATTACCACCGGATACCATACTGGATGTAATAGTGGGCCCTAATACATCTTTCTACATTGAAGGTCAGATATTTTTCGGGTATTTGGGCGGAATTCTGTATAGTGGTCTGGTTGGTGGTGCCTATGCTTTTTTGCGATGGATCTATTTTTCTCTGAAAAAATCCCCCGCTTTCTTATTTGTCTTTTTCTGCTATGTTTGCCAGCTTGCCAGCATCTTGCTGATTGATGTTAACCTGTTTGTTGCGCAGCTGTTTGATACCTGTTTTTTTGTTTTGCCAATCTATATTGGTGTTTGTTTTATTAAACATAAAAAAATCGTGATCCGGCGACCACAGTTTACACTTCGTCGTTTAGTACTATGAAACGCGTAAGTGTGTGTATGGCTACCTATAACGGCAGCAGGTTTGTACATCGGCAGGTCGAATCGATCCTGAAACAGTTAAATCAGGATGATGAACTGATCGTCGCTGATGACGGGTCTACGGATGAGACCCTCGGCATTATCCGGCAGTTTGCCGATAGCCGTATCCGTATTCTGGAACCGAAACGCCTCGGATCGGCGATCCGGACATTTGAGCGGGCACTAAGACCGGCACAGGGGCAATATATATTTTTAGCTGACCAGGACGATGAGTGGTTGCCTGGTAAACTGACGCACATGCTGGCTCAGTTGCAGGAAGCGGATCTGGTATTAAGTGACTGCCGTGTGGTTGATGTGCAGGGCCAGGTGATCCACCCGTCCTTTTTTGAACACCGTAAGAGTGCGCCCGGACTGTTTCGTAACCTATGGAAAAATCCGTATATGGGGTGCTGTATGGCTTTCCGGGCCAGTCTCCTGAAACAAGTCCTGCCCTTCCCGGCTCATATTCACATGCATGATTGGTGGATCGGGCTGGTAGCCGAACGATATGGAAGGGTTGTCTTTCTGAATCAGAGGCTGCTAAAGTATGTACGCCACGGCGAGAACGTATCACCTACCGGGCAGGGGCGTTACAGCTGGTCAAAGCGGTTTATGAATCGTTTTTGGATGGCATGGTATGTGTTAACCCGTTAGCTGTTGTAGTTTTGCCGGCACATGGTATCAGTTGTTATTCCCACATATAATGCAGGTAATTATTTACCCCGGTTACTGGATGCGTTAGCCAAACAGACGCTGGCGCACGAATTGATCATTGTTGATTCGACTTCCAGGGACAATACACAGGCAATTCTCCGGGAACGGAATATTCCGTTTCATGAGGTTTCGCCGGCTTTGTTTAATCATGGCGGGACACGTAATCTGGCCATGTCATTCACCAGTCATCCGGTGGTAATTATGATGACTCAGGATGCATTGCCGGTCCATCCGGATACCTTGAAAAATCTGGTTGCCATGCTCCTGCGCGATGAGAATATCGGTATGGCTTATGGCAGGCAGTTACCCTATCCCGAGGCTGGTATCCTGAGTCAGTTTGCCCGTATGACCAATTATCCGGCAGAAAGCCGCCTCAAAGCCTGGAAAGATATTCCTTCGCTGGGCATTCGTACCTGTCATTGTTCTAACTCATTTGCCGCTTATAAAAAAGCAGATTTCCTGGCTGTTGGCGGGTTCCCGACAGATACTATTCTCGGCGAAGATGTGGTATTGGCGGCTAAGTTGATTACCAATGGTAAGTCGCTGGCCTACTGTGCAGAGGCACCTGTCTATCACTCTCATGACTATGCGCTTACTGAAGAATTCCGGCGGTATTTTGATATCGGGGCCTTTCATCAGCAACAAGAGAAGCTTCTTCAACCCTTTACCGGTGCTGAGTCAGAAGGATTGAAATATGTAATTCAGGAGTGGAAATATCTGGCCGGGAATAACCACCTGGCGTTAATTCCGGCCCAGGTATTGCGTACGGCAGCCAAGCTTGTCGGGTACAAGCTTGGCAAATGGCAAAAACACCTGCCACTGAGCCTGAAGCAGAAAATCAGTATGCATGCCTCTTTCTGGAAAAATTAACCAATTGGAATCGGGTCGTTCACCAGAAAATCGCTTTGAAGTTCAGCCTGACCTTCATAGAAGATCGGCTCGCCGGTACCAGTACCCATCACTCTTGGCGTAAACGTCACGTTGCCAACTCCGTTGGCAAAGCTGACGTCAATTAACGCTCCGGCAATGTCCAGATAGCCAGGACTGGTACTGGTTTTGTCCAGAACAATAACAGTCGCAGAGCTAGGGTCGAAAACACCTGTATTCCGCTGGTTAACCAGGAGCTGAGCCTGAAAGCTCATAACAGCCGTACCGCCGGACCCATAGCTGCCCGCACGAATTACCCCGTCGATCCAGATACGATAAAAACCGCCGAAAGAGTTTGCATTGGTGAACGGAAGTTGGTTGGCTTGCCGGAACTGAAAAATGTTTATGGTGACCGGAGAGCCATTCTGACCTGCCTGGAGTGTATTATTATACAACTGCCGGATTTTTCCTCCTTTTTTCTCAAAGGGTAAGTTGGTGTTAAAGGTCAGGTTAGTACCATTTTTTAGCAGATTCGCTGAGATTACAAATTCGTTGCCAGCGACATCGCTACAGGTAATTTCACTGTTACTGATCGAGGCAGGTATCGATTGATAACCACCGCCTGCCGGAGCATGATAAATTAAGGTACGATTGGGTCGCTCTGCCGGAACCGGTAGAGAAATACGCGCCTTTAGCCCTTTTATAATACAGCCGGTAAAATCGAATAACTCAGTTGTCGGCGCTGTTGAGTTTGCCACAACGACATTAAACTCATTTGTCTCAAAACCAGCTACCAGTGTTCGGCAAACACGTGAGAATGATTCAATTGTGGCATGCACGCTGAGGTTGGTTGTATATTGTGCACAAAGAATGGCCGTATCTTCAGTGCCGGTAGTTGCTGAAATACGGCTGATATATCCTTGAAACGCAAAGCTGTTTGTACCGTTAAGAATCAGGCCTGGCCGTCTTTTTTCGTAGTTCTGAATAGAGGTTGCCCGCATACTGGTAACGCCCATAGTACCTGTTCCGGCTGCCAGCGCGATGTGAGTACTGGAAGCTGTATAATTAAGCCCTACGCTACCTAAACTGGCGCTGTTACTCATAATAACCGGAGCGTTTGCGCGTATCAGACACTTATGTACATAAAATTCTTCGCTGCGGACATTCAGAATACCAATAGAGCCAACCCCCCCGTTTGCAGAAGGAAAATCTTCCATCTGGAAATAGCAGTTCTGAATCCCGTTGTTTAGCCCCCCATTACCCGCCAGGGCAAAAAGTACACCGATGGTGGACCGTGTAGCGTTATAGCCGGTTAACGACAAAAAGGAAAAATTTTCACAACCAACAACCGAAGAGCCGCTAAAGTCAAAGATGGCACCGCTTGTATTACCGATGATGCTGGTATTAAGATAAGTTCCGCCGTCACCCTGAAGCCATATTCCGGTTGTATTAGTGATGTTGATCGGTGAGGTAATATAATAATATCCGGATGGGAAATAAACGGTTACCCGATACGCACCGCCGCCGGGAGCCGATGCTGCTTTGGCAGCATTAATTGCGTTCTGAATGGCAGTTGTATCATTATTAACGCCGTTTCCTAACGCTCCATAATCTTTGACGTTGAAAGCCATATAGTAAATAAAGTTTCAATAAGAGAGGATATTGGGTTATCCGTTGGTTTTTAGGTAAATATGGAAAAAAACGCACCAATAAGGCAGAAAACTTATTATGCGCTACAAACCGATTTGGAGTATCCATCGTCGTAAGCATAACAGGCGTTAGATTATTAACCAAAAGGCATTTATTTTTGACTCAAAAAAGGGACGAGATGAAGCGACTACTATCCATTTTAGCGTTTTTTAGCACAGTATCTGTAGCTACTGCTCAGAATAATTACGTGTCTACATCGCCAGCCGCCGCCGCACCCGGTGCTGATAATACGCTGGTGGGGATTGGTGCAGGAAATCTTAACATGAGTGGTGCCAGCAACCTGTTTATTGGTCGGGGAGCAGGTATACTGAATATGGCAGGTACTAAAAATATTTTTCTGGGGGCCTATTCAGGAAATCAGAATACCTCCGGTCAGAGTAATTCATTCCTCGGCTTCTCTGCGGGCTATACCAATACAACAGGTATTAATAACACGTTCACCGGCTCAGAAGCGGGTTATACAAACTCTACCGGATCGAACAATATATTTCATGGGTACCGGGCCGGTTATAATAATACTACCGGATCAAATAATACCTTTTTGGGTTCCGGAGCTGGTTATGGTAACATAACGGGAAGCGACAATACGTTCTTTGGGGCTGATGCAGGGTCTACAAATACTTCGGGTCGTGAAAACGTGTTCCTTGGTTCGCTAAACGGCTCTAACAATACAACAGGGTTGTTTAATACGTTTATTGGTGCGCGTTCAGGCAATACCAATACAAGCGGCTTCAGCAATGTATTTATCGGTGCCTCTGCCGGTTTTTCAAATAGTACCAGTGCCAACAATGTCGCAATCGGAGATTCTGCTGGATATCGTAACACTGTGTCCGGGAACGTTTCCATTGGCTCGAAAGCAGGCTACTCAAATCAGACAAGTGCCGGTAATACAGCCATTGGTTTCCAGGCTGGTTACGGCTCAACAGGTAATAACAACGTATTCCTGGGCTATTTGGCCGGTCGCAATAATACATCAGCCAGCTTTAACCTGTTTTTAGGACCTGAAGCGGGCCGCAACAACCAGACCGGTGGCTTTAACGTCTTTATCGGTTCACAGTCGGGCTTTAACAACCAAACCGGGGTGGGTAACTTTTTTATGGGTCAGCAGGCTGGCTTTAATAATACCGGAGGAAATTATAACCTGTTTATCGGCAACTCTTCGGGGACCAATAACGTATCGGGCGAAGGCAACGTAGCTCTGGGCGACGGGGCCGGGGTGAATTCAAAAGGCTCAAACAACACGTTTGTGGGCCGGTATGCGGGCTTCGGGGCCTCTGCTACCAACGGGGGCGAAAATGCCTTTATCGGCTACGCAGCGGGTTACAATATAACTACAGGTATCGGAAACGTAGGTATCGGCCGTGGTGCCGGCGTGGCCACTACCACGGGAAACTATAATACGTTTATCGGTTATCTGGCCGATGCGACGAGTGCCAACCT
>NZ_JBYFCJ010000012.1:0-65068 GCF_057652235.1 Arsenicibacter sp. R0_47
TCAAAAGATAGCGAGCAGCCGGCAGTGCGGCAGTTGCTAACCCAAACCGGGCTGGCGGGGCAAAAAGTAACCCTTGATGCACTTCATTGTAGCCCGGCTGCCTTAACGACGATTCACCAACAGGGAGGTACCTTTTTAGTGGGGTTGAAATCGAATCAGCCGGTGTTGTACCGGTATGCGATTTGTCATACGCTGCTGCAAGAGCCGGTTTACAGCCGGCAAGATGCCGCTCAACGAGGCCATGGGCGGCAAGAGGAACGTACTTATGCATGTTTCAGGGTGAATAGAAGCCATTTAGCCCTTCGCTGGCAAACCTGTGGTCTTTGTATGTTGATTAGCGTTAAGCGGGTACGGCGAAAACTGGATGGCAGTCAGCCCGCCGAAGAAATCAGCTATTTTCTGAGCAACTATGGGGTACAAAGTCAGCAGCAGGCCGATGAGTTATTTGATGCCATAAGAGGGCACTGGCGGGTTGAAGCGATGCATTATCAGCGGGATGTCACCTTGCAGGAGGATAGCTTACGCAGCTCAAACAACACATTGAGCCGGATAATGAGCGGCCTTAGAAGCTTGGCATACAATCTATTAAAAAGAACAATGGCGAAGAATATGGCCGCCAAAATCGATCAGTTTGCGGATGATTTTAACTCACTAATCGAATTTATGACCATGCATAGGGTTTTATGAGAAAGCCCTGTTAGGGCAAAAGGCAATGAATCCAACATAGTGTTTGTTATAGGCACAAACAAAATAGATTCTGATTACTCATTTAGAGTAAGAAATGCCTTCTTCGTAGCAGTTACTAGGTCTAGAGGCTGGTGCTACATCACTTCCAGCTCCTATTATCCTAGTAATGTAGTGAATGAGTTAAATTCAATCTTGCAATACTATCCAAGATTTGAATTTTATTATCCAGATATACAGGAGTACAATAATTTAACAAAAATAATAATGACTTCAGATGACAAACTAAATGAGTATGAAAAGTCGTTTGAAAATATTCTAAGTGATGAGGTTCAAAAGGCAGTGCTTTTAGACCTTATTAAGAATAATCCACAGTTAGCACAAGAAGTTAAAAGAAAATTAGATGAATAATGTAGATGCAGTATTGAATCGGCTCAAAGTAATTGAATCATTATTCTCTAGGCAAATTTTAGATTCTAATCTTTGGTCTAATGAGGTCAGTATTTCTTGGCCAAAATATGAGGCTATAAACAAGAAATTTATATACGCAAGGGAATATGAACTTATCTTAAGGAAGCGTCAATATTCATTTCTGTTTTCAGATAATAGCTTAATTCAATGTTATTACCTTTTTGACAAGCCAGGTAAAACCGCAAATATTAAACAAATAAAACTATGCTATTATCCTTTCCCTGTTCATTTAAAAGAGAAAATGGAAGATTATGAATATTACTTTGAAGAAGCAGAAGATGATATAATCAAACAGTATTATTTTGACACTTATTTATGCATGTCAGAGGAGTTTGGATTTAATATAGACAGCCAAATAAGTTCTGCTAAGGCTCACTTTAAGAATAAATATGGCTATTCGTGGGAAGGTAATACATTCAGAGGTATAATGTTTGATGAAGTTTATGAGCAAACAAATTTTTCTCACTTCAGAATGGATTACGATGCTGACGTTAAAACACACCATAAATGCGAACTTCAGTTCGGAGCAATAAAAAACATAAGATTCCCTTTAGACAGGATACTAGATCCATTGCTTTTTTTTGATATAATATTCCGAAGCTTCTTTAAGGATATATATTCTAGTCTAATAACTAAAAATTATGAAAGAGAATTTAGCTTTGGCAAAAGTAAGTCCACATTAATTCCAGGGTTCATGGAGAATAATATTTATAAAACACTAAAATAAATTTCATAACCCCAGAAAAGCATAAACCAATATATCTATATTGGTTTATCACAGCTATAGTACCCAATACTAATATTTTACAATTATTTTGCTTTATTACTTATACTCTTATTTACGTAAACTTTAGTAAAAACATTTGAGAGTGGCACTTTTGCATATAGCAAAACTTTATTCACATAAACAGAAATATGCTGGGGTTCTCTAAGTCATCGCCGTTTTCTCATATCTTTTTATCGTCTTGCCGGTCTGAGTAAGGCAAACCAATTAACCATGCATAATCTTTACTCTTTTGCCGATTATAATTATAAAAGCGTTGTTCTTCTTCCGTTAGCGCTTCCTTGCGCTTTTTCTTTCCCATAAGCTTTTTCATCAAGCTCATGCCTTCTAACTCTCTTTCTGTTGACATTTCCTTTAGCTGTCTAAAATATTGGTATGATATCGGGCTGGTTATCTCCACCACTCTACGCGAGCATGAAGCCAAGCTAAACGAGCATGTTCTTGAAAGTTTAAACCAGATTGGGCTTCCTTAGCTTTTAGCCGTTTGTATTCAGCTAACCGGCCCATGTCATTACTTTCAGCGTTGGTCGTTGATTGCTTACTTTCCTCCTTGGGCTTAGATTGTGTTGATGACCGTTTACCCGTTTTCTGCTCAATGTGTTTAACCAGGTCGATAAAGTAGTTATGGCCCGTAATGTCGATAATGCCCGTTCCCGGATTACCATTTACTTCCGTCGCATACGTTTTACCCTTCTTTTCCCGGATCAGATCGACGCCGGCAAATTCCAGCTTTACTACTTTGGCCGCATCAATACACATTTGGGTTTCGTCGTTGGTCAACTCGATTTGACGGCCGCTACCACCTTTTGAGAGGTTCGCCCTGAAATCACCATTATTGGCGGTACGTTCCATGGCCACTACTACTTTCTCCCCTACCACAATGGCCCTTATATCGGTTGCCTGTCAGTTAAAGATTGCGTCCCATCACACATAATCCTGAATATAGACAGCTGCCCTGCTCCGAAGTTCAGCAGTCCGTTCGGGGTAAAACAGGACATAATAAATCACTGTTTAAGACAATGGAGGCTATACTTAATACATATATCCTAGTAGCAAACTTTTTTGTTGGTTACAATTAAAATCCGTTTTCTTAATTTTAACGAAAACCAATTCTTATCTACATTTATGATCTACAGAACTCTACTACTTTTTGCATTGTGCTTAACGGCCTGCACTACTGAAAATGCTTCAGCACAGTGCATTACAACGCTAAGCGGATCTATCAGCTCAACAGATTTATCTACGTCTGACCGGCCAACCCGAGGTGGCTCTAACCCTACATGTGCAGCTGCCAAAAGTTGTCCGGGAGCCAACGGAAGCTCGGGCACCCATTATTATGATACGCATACGTTGGCTAATAATACCTCCGCTCCCGTCTGTGTCACTATGACATTGAGTACATCTTGTGGTGACAATGCCGTTTATCTCTCTGTTTACCTGAACAGTTTTAACCCTGCTGATTTTTGTACTAATTACCTTGCCTCTCCCAGCGGAAGCGGTACTTTCCACGTGACTTCGTTTATCATACCGGCAAATACGCAGTTCGTTGTTGTTGCCTACGGTGTTGATAATGGTCAAACCTGTGGCGATTACACAATACAACTAAATGGATTATCGCCGCAGATCAGCCTAGGCACGGCTACGCTTGCCGTTCAGGGTCAGGCTAATTGCCAGAGTACGGCTACCATATCAGGTATGGGCACAGGCAGCAAATTTGAGATTACAGGCCCGGGGGGCTATGTCTTTACCAACGTTTTCCGGACTACAGGCGCTCATTCATTCATGGCCGGTAACATTACTACACCCGGACAATATAAACTGATGGTTTATGATGGAAATTGCGCCACAGGTCTGAATACCATAACTGTAGAAGGAACAAGTTGCACACAACTCAAGTCTGGCCATACGGTTATTGATTACGATACAAATAGTGGGAGGGAGTATTAAACTCCCTCTTTTAGTAACTCCATGTCAGGCATTCAATCTTGGTTTTCCGCTACTTCCGCTGGATAACGGCCAGCGTTTTTTCAATGTCCTCTGACTGCCACCCATATTTCTGCCGGTATGTGATCAGTAGTTCCCCGGGATAGCTGCTGCTTTTTAACACTTGTCCTCCCCTACCGCTCTAAAATCCCGGACTCGACGCTTTCGTTGATCAGTTGTTCGGCGTATTGCCAGATAGTGGCGGAGCCTTCCTGAATGACCTGCTTTTTGGCATAGACCTTTTCGTAAGTCACCCCGAATTCGGCCCAGGTCCCGCCGTTGTTGGAGGTGTTCTGTAGCAGCGGCTCAAGCCGGTCCATCGCGCGGGCAAACTTCGCCTCATTGGTCTGATGCGCTTCAAATTCCTCCCAGACCGCAATCAGCTCAGCCGCCTGCGCTTCGGGCAGGAGACCAAAAATCCGGTTGGCGGCCGCCCGCTCTTCGGCGGTGTTATCGTGGCTTTTCTGGGTGTCGTAAATAAAGGTGTCGCCGGCATCAATCTCGACAATATCATGGATCAGCAGCATCTTAACGACCTTGAGCACATCAACCGGCACGTTTGCATGACCGGCCAGAACAATCGCCATCAGGGCTAAATGCCAGCTGTGTTCGGCGTCGTTTTCGTTCCGGTCACTGTTGAACAGCTTTGTTTTGCGAACAATATACTTGAGTTTGTCTACTTCCTTAATAAACTCGATTTGTCTGAAAAGATCCGTTAGTTCCATCGGCTTGTGTTGGTTTATGCCACAAAATTCAGTCACCACCGGCGAACCGCAATTGCCAAATGACAAGAAATGCGGTCAGGGGATATTTTTCCGGATCCGGCTCAGCGATGAGGGAGTAATGCCCAGATAGGACGCCAGCATGTTGAGCGGTACCCGGTTGGCAAGGCCGGGGTAATGGGCCAGAAAGTTCAGGTATCGCTGCTGCGCGTCCTGCACCAGCATATTACCGGTAAATTTCAGTTTGTTTTCCAGTACGTAGGAGGTGATTTTCACGAAAATGTCATCCCAGCCGGGAATCTGCGCCGACAGCTGCATGAAATCGGCTTTCGAAAACACCAGCACGCGGCAGTCAGTAATCGCTTCGATGTACTCAGCCGACGGGGTTTCGTCGCGGAAGCTGTTCATATCGACCACAAACCGGTTCTCATAGACAAAGTAACGGGTAAAGCTATCGCCCGTTTTATCGTAGTAACAGACCCGGAATACGCCTTCGGTGACATACCCGATCTGCGTAGACACCTTACCGGCTTCGGCAAAATAGGCGCCCTTGCCAACGGTCTTCCAGCGGGCCTTTTCCTGAATCAAGGCGCGCTGCACGGTATCCAGATCACCGAACTGCAGCAAATACGTGATAAGCTCTTCCATACGGCAAAACTAGCAGTAAAGCACAAACAGCGGGCAAACCATCAGGAGTCTCAACAGCGCTGCCGATTCTTTTTTGCCCCCGACCTTATATTTTTACCTGAATCTGCTTTACCGGTAAGGCAGGTACAGGCAAATGCCGTCACTCCCCCTACGCTATGCAAAAGCTATTTCTCCTTGCGCTGATCGGTCTTGGTCTGATCCCCCGAAGTTACGGCCAAACAGTGCTCTATGTGGCTCCCGATGGAAACGACGCGGCTGCCGGAACCGTCGCCCGCCCGCTCAAAACGCTGGAAGCGGCGCTCCGGAAGGTGGCATCGGCTAAAACGCCGGCCGTCACCATCCGGCTGCGGGCGGGGCGGTATGCGCTTCTGCAACCCGTCAGCATCACACCCGACCTCCTGAATGGCCACCGGCTGGAGATTGCCGCCGCCGCCGGTGAACCGGTGGTACTGAGTGGTGCAGTCCCCCTTCGGCCCGACTGGCAACCCTACAAAGGGAATATCCTGCAAACGTCCCTCGACAAGGGCTTGTCTATCGATCAGCTCTATGCCAACGGGTTGCCGCTGTCGATGGCCCGCTACCCGAATGCCACGCCTGAGGCGCGGGTGTTCAACGGGACGGCGGCCGACGCCATCAGCCCCCAACGGGTGCGGACGTGGGCGAATCCGTTGGGGGGTTATGTACATGCTTTGCATCAGGGCGAATGGGGTGATTTTCATTACCGGATTACCGGCAAAACCGGTGACAGCCTGCATCTGGAAGGGGGATGGCAGAACAACCGGCCTGCACCCATGCACCGGGAACACCGGTTTGTGGAAAACATTTTCGAAGAACTCGACGCGCCGGGAGAGTGGTTTTACAATCCGGTCACCGGCACGCTTTACCTGTATCCGCCAGCGGGTATGGACCTAAAAAAAGCCAGCTTCGAACGCTCAGTCAGTGACGGGCTTATCCGTATCACCGGTACACAAAACGCACCGGCCGAACACGTTACGCTGACGGGCCTGACGTTTACCGGTACCAACCGCACGTTTATGCTCACCCGCGAACCGCTTCTCCGCAGCGACTGGACCATTTACCGGGGTGGCGCCGTGCTGACAGAAGGAGCGCAGCACTGTGTTATCCGCAACTGTACATTCCGGTATCTGGGTGGTCATGCGGTATTTGTCAGCCGGTTCAATCGGGGCATTACGGTCGAACACAACCACATTCACCACAATGGCGGCAATGCCATCGCGTTTGTCGGTGACCCCGATGCGGTGCGGTCGCCGGCGTTCCGGTATGAAGACAAGGTGCCGGTTGCCGGCATGGACAAAACACCAGGCCCGAAGAGCGACAATTATCCGGCCCAATGCACAGCGCATGACAACCTGATTCATCACATCGGCACCATTGAAAAACAGGTGGCGGGGGTTGAAATCAGTATGGCAATGGCCATTACAGTGAGCCACAATACGATTTATCAGGTGCCGCGCGCGGGCATCAACATCGGCGACGGCTGCTGGGGTGGCCACGACATTGCGTTCAACGATGTGTTCGATACGGTTCTCGAAACCGGTGATCACGGGGCCTTTAACTCGTGGGGACGGGACCGGTTCTGGCTTCCGGGCATCAGTGATGTGAACGCGCTCGTGGCGCAGTACCCGACCCTGCCCCTGGCCGATGTCATCAAACCGATTACGCTCCGCAACAACCGCTTTCACTGTGAACACGGCTGGGACATCGACCTCGACGACGGCAGCAGCAATTACCAGATCAGCAACAACCTGTGCCTGAACGGCGGGCTGAAACTACGCGAGGGGTTCAACCGGACGGTGACGAATAATATTTTGGTCAACAATACCTTTCATCCGCATGTCTGGTATGCGAAAAGTAACGATATCTTCGAGCACAACATTGTCACGACCGACTATGCGCCAATCCGTGTGCCGGTCTGGGGGCAGCGGGTCGACCATAATTTTTTCATTGCGCCGGGCGCTCTTGAACAGGCACAGGCCCGCCTTACCGACCGCAACAGCCTGCATGGTAATCCGCAGTTTATGCATGATGCGGCAGGCGATTTCAGGGTAAAAACCGGGTCAAAAGCGTTGGCGGTGGGTTTCAGAAATTTTCCGATGGATGCGTTCGGCGTGGTCAGTCCGACCCTCCGGAAGCTGGCGGCCCGTCCGGCCATTACCGGCATCCGGCTGCTGGCGACCGGTAAAGCCGGTGCCACGACGGCGTGGCTCGGAGCCACCATCAAAAATCTGGAAACCCTGGGCGAGCAGTCGGCCTCGGGGGCACCGGACAAGCAGGGTGTGTTACTGGTCAGTGTCAGCCCCAACAGCCTTGCCGCCCGAAGCGGGCTGGAGCCGGGCGATGTCATCCGGCAGATCAACGGCAAAGCAATTTCCGGCGTGGCGGAGATGCTGAGCCTGCTGCAAACGGTCATGTGGCAGGGGCACGTAAAGGCCACGATGCTGCACAATCAGCAGACGAAGGAGGTGGAGATCCGGCTCAAATAACAGGTGAATACATAGCGGGGCTGTGGCAGCAGACGGATCTTATTTTATGACAATCCAGTCGATTTTAGCATCAGGCCGTTTGTTTTTTGTCGAAGGCATGTCAGTATCTTCGTCATAAGTTCCGATTTGATTTTCGGGCGTTGTTGCAAACACAAAACTTAATTCATTCCGAGGATCTTCACAACTTTCCCATTCCATCATTTGGTTGTAATAGAGCTTTATACCCGGATAAATCCGCATCAAGGTACTGATTGTAGAATGCGGCCCGAGGCCATTTTTCATTTTCAATTGCGAATCGAGTACAACGATTGCTAAAATCGTATCTGTATCTGCCCATGGAATCAGGGCAAACACATCCTGATCACCATTGTGATACAGGTAGGCCTCACCGCCGCCATCGTATCCATACAGCCACGCTTCAACGGTTTTTTTTTGAAGCTGTTTACAATGGGCATCCGCCTCATTTATCCGCATTCCGATTTTAATTGGCCCTAACCGCTTACGTTCTATTGTGAACGCAAGCGGAACAACACCTGGCTTATTAGTTGGTCTAAGACTGCGAAAACGCTTAGTCTCAAGAACACTCCCGCGCTTCGTTTCACAGCAAACGATCAGGAATAAAATTAGTACGAAGACAACATAAGCACCTATAGTTTTCAAAATCACTGATGTTAAGTTTAACGTACAGCACTTTACACATTTTCCTGTAATTATGCACTAACAAATGTAGAACCAACATGCTTACCGCATCAGAATCTATTAAAATCAGCAAACTCCTGAGCCTTGTTCTCAGGCACAAGCCTCAGGCCATCGGCATTACCCTCGATGAAAACGGGTGGACCGATGTTCAGACTCTACTGACCCGGCTTGCTGCTAACGGCCACCAGCTTACTCCGGACCAGCTTTATGATCTGGTGGATACTAATCCTAAAAAACGGTTTGCGCTGACGGACGATCGTACACGTATCCGTGCCAATCAGGGCCATTCGGTTGAGATTGACCTGGGCTACCGACAATCAACTCCGCCCGAATGGCTTTTTCACGGTACAGCTACACGGTTTATAGACAGCATCATGGACCAGGGCCTGAAAAAAATGGGCCGGCATCATGTACACCTGAGTGACAACGAAGCAACGGCCCGGCAAGTCGGAAGCCGGCATGGTAAACCTGTTGTCCTGGTGGTACAGGCAGAAGCAATGGCCAGGGCAGGTTTTGTTTTTTTTCAGTCTGAAAACGGGGTTTGGCTAACCAATCATATCCCGGCCGCTTATTTATCCAGTAACGGTAATTTTCAGGCCGAATAGTAGTAATTGGTCCGTGTCCGGTACTTTTCATGATAACGGTTAAGCCGGAGGCAGGTGGCAAGTGCTGCCGCAGCCGGCTTCCTGAACAACCTTGACGTATGAATTACCTGATCCGCTGCGGCCTGCTGCTGGCACTGTTTATCCTTCCCGGCGCGCTGTCGGCTCTCAATATTTATGTCGCGCCAAACGGAAACGACAACAACACCGGAACCCAAAAACAGCCGCTGTATTCGCTGACCGCTGCCCGCGACAAAATACGGGCCCTCAAAAAGCAAGGCAAGCTAACTGAACCGGTCTTCGTCCTGATTCAGGGCGGCGAGTATTACATGCCGGAACCGCTGGAACTGACCGACGAAGACAGCGGCTCGCCTGAAGCCCCGATTACTTACAAAGCCGCGACCAGCACAATACCTGTCTTTTACGGCGGCCGGCGCATTACCGGTTTCCGGCCCGTAAACAAGTCGCTGTGGGTGGCTCAGCTACCCCAAACCGGTAAACCATGGCGCTTTGAGCAATTGTTTGTCAACGGCACATGGGCAAGCCGGGCCAAAAGTCCGGACGAGGGCTTTTACAAGGTCAACGGTAACCAGGAAACAATTATCGACAAGGGCACGGCACCGGCCGCCATCCGCGCCACCCAGAAAACCCGTCTCAATCTGGCCAATATCAGTGACCCGCTGCCCGCCGGAAGCGACAGCAGCGCCATTATTGTCATGCACCACAAGTGGGATTTCACCCGCCGCCACCTGCTCAACGCCACGCTGACCCGCGACACCACCGCTTTTGTAGAAACTATCGGCCGGGGTTATTATCCGTGGAATAAACTGGACGCCCAGACACTCGCCTACTTCGAAAACTACCGAACGGCGCTTAACAGCCCCGGCGAGTGGTTCCTGGAGAAAAACGGGACGCTGTACTACATGCCGAAAGCCGGTGAAACCATCGCCAACACCCGGATTATCGCCCCGACGCTGGAACAGCTGGTCGTGGTGAAAGGATCGGGCATGGGCAGCAAACAGGCTCACGACCTGTCGTTCCGGAACATTACGTTTGCCGTTTCCGGCTATACGATGCCCGATGGCGGAAACGAGCCCCAGCAGGCAGCAGCGACCATTCCGGCGGCCGTTATGGTCGATTTTGCCGACCGGATCACGTTTACCGGCTGCGAAATACGGAGTACAGCCCTGTATGCCATGTGGCTGAAACGCGGCGCAACCAACTGCCGGATTGAGCAGTGTTACCTGCACGATCTCGGCGGGGGCGGCATCAAAATCGGCGAAAAAGAAGTACAGAAAGACACAACCGAGCTGACGCGCCGCATCACCGTCGATAACTCAATTATTACCCGTGGCGGCTTGCTGTTCCCGACGGCCGTTGGTGTGTTGATTTTTCACTCGCCGGATAATGTGATTACCCACAACGAGATTTCGGACCTGAAATACACCGGCATTTCGGTGGGCTGGATCTGGGGCTACGCCAACAGCACGGCCAAACGAAACACGATCAGCTTCAACCACATTCACCACCTCGGCTGGGGCGAACTGAGTGACATGGGCGGTATTTATACCCTCGGTTCATCGGAGGGGACAGTCATCAGCCATAATCTTGTGCACGACATCTGGGCATATACCTACGGCGGCTGGGGTCTCTATACCGATGAGGGCTCTACCGGCGTGGTGATGGAAAAGAACCTGGTCTATGCCTGCAAAAGCAATGGTTTTCACCAGCATTACGGCAAGGAGAACATCATCCGTAACAACATTTTCGCCCTGAATCATAACAGCCAGCTGGCGGCAACCCGCGTAGAACCGCATCTGTCGTTCCGGTTTACCAACAATATTGTTTACTTCAACTCCGCTACGCTGACCAACCCCAACTGGGTTAAAATCAACCTGCAGGCCAGTAACAACTGCTACTGGAATCCAACCGGCCAAAACATCACGTTCAACAAATTATCCCTCGCCGAGTGGGAGCAGCAAGGCAAAGAAACGAACTCAATCAGTGAAGACCCGCTGTTTGTCAATCCGCTGGCGTACGACTTCCGCTTCAAATCGCCGGCAACGGCAAAAAAGATCGGGTTTACGCCCTTTGACTACATGCAGGCAGGTGTGTACGGCAGTGCGGCATGGAAAAAGCAGGCAACCCTACAGCCGGAGCGCATCCGCCGGTATGAAGAGGCAACGAAGCATACGTTGTAGGGTTAAGTTATTGAGCGAATTAGTGAATGTGCGATTGAGCGAATAAGTCATTGAAATACAACCCTTTACTCTCTGGCTAAATCTAATCTGATTCTGCACAATTACTTATGAAATTTAGCCTCCAGGAACAGGGCCGCCTGGCGGTAAGTGAATTAACTTCCAGGAACAGGGCCGCCTGGCGGTTTAGAACTTCCTGGAAGTTAATTTACTTACCGCCGCGTATACAGCGTCTGCACCGTTTTGGCGGCATCCATAAACTGGTTATAGGTAACGCCAAGCGGCTTCAGCGCCTGCTGCCCCGAACAGGTAAAAATCTCACTGGCCGGACTCGACGAGAACGCGCTGCCGGCAATAAAATACTCACTGCCTTTATACTCCACGACCGCAACCGTGTAATTACCCACCCTTACGGTACTGAATGTATCGACCTTCGCTTTGAGCCACGTCAGTTCGTTCAGCGGGTCCCCGACGCCGCAGTAGGCTTTTTTGGCTTTATAGAACGTGATGCCCGGCTCAGGTTCCTTGTCTTTACACGCGATGCCGGTACACAGCAAACTCAGCAAAAGTAAATAGTTGCGCATGATGTCTGGAGAGGTTTAGATGGTTACCCTATCTCCCGCCCTGCCCTGAGGGCAGCGGAAGCTATTAGTCCCTCACCTGAAACCAGGGGAGGGGTTGGGGTGGGGTATTATAGGGTAATGACCCCACCCGACCGCCATGCGTTGGAAGGAAAAGACAATTTTTTCACAAAAAAGCGCACTACTCCCTGATTGCATAGATGACCTCATGCGCCTCCCAGAGCGCCGGAACGTCCAGTCGTTCGAGCATCCGGCTTACGGCCGGCTCCGGCACCGGATAACGGCGGTTGGCATTCTGCTCCATGCGTTTTGCCTGCGGCACTTCCACGTACACAATCCGGACCCGCGCCCGATAGGTTACGAACAACTCAATCACCTGTTCGCGCAGGTGGCGGGTAATGGACGTGGCGTTCCAGACAAACGGTTCTTTCCAGCGCAGGTATTGACGCGCCTGTTCCTTGGCCATCTGCACCACACGGCCTGTTCCCTTCCGGTCGGTCGGGTCGATGTTGTATTGCCGCCGGAACGCATCGAGGCTGACCATCGGCCAGTCACGGTAATGGGTCAGAATGTGAACGTCTTTGCCGGCACCCGGCAGTCCGCACATCAGTACGACTTCGTTTACGGTTTCATCGTACAGCGGAAAGTCAGGAGCCACATCCTCGCGCCGGAAATACTGAAACCGCGTCAGACCCGACGCAAACGGGTAAGGCTTGCCGTAACAGCCCTGTTCCTGACAGAAGGCTTCGAACAAGTCGATGCGGTAGAGCATCTCCGCCTGGTCGGCGCATATCCGCCCCAGCACATCGGCCCGCGCCAGCAGCGCCAGCCAGGCCGTGTTCACTTCCAGACTAACCCGCAGCAACGTCTTTACCGGATCGGTTTTCTCAAACAGCCACAGCGGCAGGCCGTGATACCGCACCAGTTTAGCGACTGCCTCCCGCGTAGCAAACGGCGTCGGGATCTCGTCGTATAACAGCACCCGTGTAGTATACTCGCCCTTCCGCGCATGGCCCGCCGACGTAATCCGGCCCTGATCATCCGGCATGGTTGTCGAGCGTTTTTCAACATCATGCAACAGCGCCGCTGCCCTTAGCACTGCCTGATCACCAGCCGGCAATGCCTGGTACCCCGGCAGCGTCGTCAGCGCATCCAGTACCATCATTGTATGTGTAAACACATCGCCTTCCGCATGGTGTACCGGATCCTGCGGAACACCGGCCATCGCCCGAATCCAGTCAAACTCCCGTGCCAGTTCATCGGGACGGGTGTGTTTTGTCAGTTGCCAGCTCATACCATCCTCCTTTCGTGTACTAATGTTGCCCGTTGCCAATGCCTCGTCCAGTGCGCATCGGTCTGCACATGGCCTTTCCGCACATATTTGAACACCCGCCGGCTAAAATCCGTAACAGTAAACTCACCGGCATCCCGTGACACAAGGCCTTCGCACGTACAGGGCAGCCCCGTGTTTGCCGCCACCGAGCCAAAGACGCCGGGCTGTTGCGCCAGTGTCTTTACGGCCGTTTCTACCTCAGCCGCTGTAAACGGTGCTTCCTGACGCGCCAGTACCGGTACGGTTGGCAACCCGAGCAGAGCGGCATAAAAAATTACCTCTTCCCACGACAGCCACCGGTCCTGATCCCGAATCGCAAAGACATAAAAATGTTCTGTCAGGCGGGAATATAGAATTGAGTGGACAGCAAACAGGTTTTCGCCGAACACCTCCAGTGTACCAAGATCATGGCGGATAGATTGCCAGCGTTCTCGCAACGCCGCTGTCCACGGCGAAACCGTCGGGGCAGCATGTGAGCGCGCAAAGACGCCGTGACGGGACAGGCAGTTATTCTCGCCGTCCAGTTTTTCTGTATGGATCAGTGTTTGAATCCGGCCAAGATCGGCCGCAAAGTGGTGATTGATCCGGTCATCGCTTGTTGTGCCGGGCGAAAACGGATAGTGATACGTCCGCCCGTATTTTTCAGATAAAGCCATTTTCTTTTTTTATAGATAATACCATAGCCATAAGACCTTCGGATGAAGGCTCCGGTGTTAATTCCGATGTCGGATACGTATTACATGGCTTGTCAAGCGGTCAGGCACAGGGAGAGATTGTGCCCCGCAAAGGTAACAAAACGGCTGCTTTCTTCTACATCACTGACCGTTTGCTAAGGCATCAATTTATTTCGTTCGAAAGTGACGCTATACTTTTTTTACGTTTCACGGCAATCATTTACATTAGACTCCACAACCTACCCATCGTAAAGAAATAAGTTACGTTTCTCAGGAAGCATAGTGGTAATGATCTATTATCGATTCGTATTCGTACTGCTGCTTTTTATCTCTTTCCGGAACAGCCAGGCACAGGCTACCGCAGAACGTGCCCGCGTGAAGGCCCTTGTACAAACGTTTCGTCAGGAAGCAGCGCGGATTCCTTCCCTGCTTCTCCCCTGCCCGATGGCATCATACCGGCCGCCTGCCGGCACCCCGCAACTGACCGCATGGCTGGAAACCGCCGCCCTGCTTCAACGACAGGGGCAAACCACCTGCGCCTTCCAGCTACTCGGTGCATTAAAACCGGTAGCGCAACAACAGCCGGAAACCTTCGCGGCGTGGCAGCTGACCCGCATTAAACTCCTGCGCCGTACCAGAAACGATACGCTCACACTTCAGGTGATTGACAGTCTGCTACCGGTAAGCAGGCACAATAAGAACCTCGCCGGCCGGTTATGGCTCCAGAAAGCATTTACCCTGAACCATGCCATTAAGTACCCGGAAGCCCTGCAGGCGGCTAATGAAGCTTTGCTCATTGCCAGAGCCAGCCGCGATCGGACACTCGAAATTGATGCCCTCGACATCATTGGAAACACGTCCCGCGATATTTACCGGCAGGTTCCGGAAAAGTACCTGCCTTCCGTGCAGCAGGCCGAAAAACTGGCCATCGCGCTGCATGACACCACACGCATACTGGATGCCTGCCGCAGCCTGATCTACGCACACATGTATGACCAGACCTCGGACCTGCCGGTTATCCTGGACTACATGGACAAAAGCCTGCCTTACCTCCGGCAGTCGCGGGATGGGATCATGTGGTATAATTTTGTCTGGGCATTGGCCGATGCGCTCACTTATTGGCCGGACTATGCTACGCACTCCATCGACCTCTACCGCTCCCTGCTGCCGGTTGCCCGCCAAATGGGTATACCTGAAGACATACGGCGGCTGAATTTATCGCTGGGTGATCTCTCGGTTGACCAAAAACAGTATGCACAGGCAGCAGCCTATCTGGCCGAAGCCGGCAAACTCGACAGTCCGGACTGGGAAAAAGATTATTTCTACCAGAATCAGGCGGAGGTGCAGCAGGCCCTCGGCAATGCGGCACTGGCCAACGAATTCTACCAGAAGGCCCTGGCCGAGAAAGAGCGGATTTACCTGCGCCGCAACAACCAGAGCATGACGCAGTGGGAAACCCGCTTCCGGACGCGGGAGAAAGAACTTCAGATTGATGAACAACAGCGCCGGCAATGGTGGCTGACCGGCTTGGCGATTCTGCTGCTGCTGCTCGTCGGCATTGCTACCTTTGCCTTCTTCCGGAACCGTTCGCAACTCCGGCTGCTGGCCGCTCAGAAAGCGATTATTGAGCAACAAAGCGCTGAACTACAACGGCTCGACCAGGCCAAAACGCGGTTCTTCGCCAATATCACGCATGAATTCCGGACGCCGCTGACGCTGATTCTGAGTCCACTCGAACGACTGATTGACGAATTACCGCAACATCAACGCCTGAAAACCATTCAGACGAATGCGTACCGGCTACTCGACTTTATTAATCAGCTGCTCGACCTCTCCAAACTCGATGCCGGTATGCTGAAACCCGATATCCGGTCGGGTGACCTGTCTATTTTTTTCCGGCAGCACGAGGACTCCTTCCGGTTGCTGGCCGAACGAAAGCAGATCCGGCTGGACGTATCGGTCGACCTGCCGGCAGCGGAATGGCTCTTTGATGCCGATAAACTGGGTAAAATCCTGACCAACCTGATGGGAAACGCCATGAAGTTTACGCCGGCGGGTGGTGAGGTGCAGCTCATGGCCGGCATCAGCCAGTCTGCTGCTGCTCCTGCCCTGTTACAGATATGCATCGCCGATTCAGGCATCGGCATTCCGGCCGGGCAGATTCCGCATATTTTTGACCGGTTTTATCAGGTCGATGACAACCGGACGCGCGCTGCGGGGGGCTCAGGCATCGGTCTGTCGCTGGTCAGCGAACTGGTTCATGTTCTGGACGGGGCGATTACCGTTGACAGTCAGGCAGATGCAGGCACCTGCTTCCGGATAGCGATTCCGGTAGAGCCGTTACCCGTCCGTTCGTTCGTGCCGGCATTAGCAGCGGTTGCCGGGCAACAAACCGTTGCCGCAGAAGCAGGTAGTCCCGACAACAATCCGCCTGACCGCGGCGTGTTATTACTCGTGGAAGACCACGACGATTTACGGCAGTATCTGTGTGAGTTGTTTGCCGGTTCGTATGATGTCGTTCCGGCCGTGAACGGGCTTGACGGCCTGTCTAAAGCGCAAACCCTCATTCCCGATCTGGTCATTACGGACTGGATGATGCCCGACATGGACGGCATCAGTCTGTGTCAGCAGTTGAAAGCGGATGCCCGGACCAGTCACATTCCGCTCCTGATGCTGACGGCCAAAACGGCCACCGAAAACCGGCTCATCAGCCTCAACAGCGGAGCCGACGATCACCTGACAAAGCCCTTTAATGAGCAGGAACTCAAGCTGAAAGTCCGGAACTGGCTGGACCGGCAGCAGCGGCTACGGGAGCACTATCAACGGATGCTGGAGCAGCCCTCTGAAACCCCGCCGCTACCGGAGCAGGGCAGCGATTTTATGGAACGTCTTTTCGCCCTGATCGACGCCAACCTGGCCGATGCGGCATTCGGGGTGGAGGAACTGGCCCATAGCCTCGGCCTGAACCGGCGTACCCTGCACCGCCGCCTGATCAGTCAGACCGGTCTGCCCCCTACCGAAGTCATCCGCAACCACCGGCTGCGCCGCTCAATTCCCTACCTGAAGCTGGGTCAGCCTATCGCCGACGTGGCTTTTCTGGTGGGTTTCGAAAATCCCTCCTACTTCACCAAATGCTTCCGCGAAACCTTCGGCCACACGCCAAAGGATGTAAAGAGCAGGGTTTCATTTAGTGATTGAGCGATTGGCGATTGAGTGAGCGTGATGGTAATGAGCACCCATTTCAGGCTATGTGCCCCGCTCAATCACTCATTCACTCAATCACTCAATGTATTCGATAAGCTCAAAGCGGTTGCCGAAGGGGTCGCGGAAAAAGACACGATCGCGGCCTTCGATGTCGGAAGAATAGGTCAGGCCAATGCCGCGGGCGGTCAGAAACTGTTTGGCATCCGTGAGGCTGACTACCTCAAATGCAGGGTGACGGCTCGATAACGGTCCTTCGGTTTCTTCGCGGATATGCAGTTGTATGTCGCCCATCTGAAACCAGATTGCGTTGTGCGGGTGGCCACCCGGAATGGCCTGAAGTGACAGAATCTCACCGTAAAATAGCCGTGCCAGCTCCGTTGTTCCCGGCGGAATGGTAATCAGAATATGGTCAAATCGCTTAAACTGAATCATAAAAAAAGGGATATGGCACAGGCCATACCCCAAAGGTAACGGAATTATAGAGCGGCCGCCGCGCGGTGAATGAGTGAATGAGTGAAAAAACGGCTAAACAACCGGAAAGCGTAGAGTTAGCCGGCGAGGCCTCTTCACTCTATCACTCATTCACTCATTGTATATTTACCATCCCGGATTCTGGATCAGGCTTGGCGTCCGTTGCAGTTCGCTTTGCATGATCGGGAACAGGTAGTGGCGCGGAGCAACGAAAACGCGGCTCTCGACGAAATAACGCTTCATTTTGTATTTCTTCGTGCCAATTACAATTTTCCCGTTCGGGTCCTCAACAGGCTTCATGCCGTTGATCATACGCTGTGTTTTCGCATAGGGCCACGCATTCTGCGAACGCTCATCGTTCGTTGTGCCGGCTGCCTGCCAGGCGGCCTCCTTGTTCAGCTCCGTAGTTGCGTTTGGCTCCAGATACAGGCGGGTTGTCCAGATCCGGTTGTTTTCATAGAACAATTCCACCCGGCGTTCCCGCTTGATGTACTCGTCCATGAGGGCCTTGTTGCTTTGCGCTTCCGGCGGAATCGGCGCCATAAACGACCGGCGGCGAACCTGGTTCAGCAGTTCATAAATCTCAGCGTTCGGCCCCGTCGTTTCGTTGACGGCTTCGCTGTAGATGTAAATAAACTCCGGCAGACGCCATACCGGCGGGCCGTTGATGGAGAAGCTCTTATCGCGGTTCCATGATTCGCGCAACAGTTTACGCAGGAAATAACCGGTCGTTGTGGAGTTTGACGCACCCAGGCGGTCGGCACCTTCCGCCGTATTGATTACTTTGCCTTTGAACGTTGAACCGTGATAGACAATATCGCGGTAGAAACGCGGGTCACGCTTCACACTTTCATACGGGTTTTCGTCGTCGTACCCGTCGGCTTTTGCCCGTGTGCTATAAACCGGATAGCCATAACCATTTCCCGCAATGTATTCATACTCATCAACCTGCTCCTGCACCGGCATCTGCCGTGAGCTGCCACCCCAGGTCGGCATGTAAATATCACCCTGCCAGTTGTTATCCTTGTCTCTTGTTACAAAGAAAACAGCCTCTTTCAGGTACGCATCCATGCTGTAGTACATATCCCACAACCGGCCATACACCTTTGAGTTGTTGTTATTTACGCCGGCGTCGTCCTTGAAATCAGTCTGATCGTGACCAACATACAGGCTGTAGCGCGGTGCACCTTCGACTTTATAGTCCAGCACGGCCTTTGCCGCATCACGGGCAGCCGCCCAGCGGTTCTGGTTGTAGCTGTAATCACCCTTGAATTGCCGGTTATCATTGGGCAATGTCCCCCCGTTCCACAGCGGGGTAGCTGCCGTCCAGCGTACAATTGCCTTCAGACCCAGACACGCCCCTTTGTCAATCCGCCCGAAGTCAGCACCGCCCCATGTAGCCGGTACCCGGGCAAACGCTGAGTCACAATCCTGTGCGATTTTGGAAACAATGGTGTGGAACGACTCTTTCTTAAAGTCCATACTCTCGGTCGGCAGGATGGTCCGGTCTACATAGACAATCTCGCCATACATCCGTGCGGCCAGATAATGCAGGTAAGCCCGCATGAAATAGACCTCACCGATCCGCTTACCTAAGTCGCCTTCCTGCAACGGGTTATCCGGCGTCCCATATTTTTTCACCCCTTCCAGGAATACGTTTGCCTGGCGGATTTTTGAGTACAGATCCCACCAGTACTGCCCGGTGCTGCTCCGGTCCGGAAAACCCGCAGGGCTCCAATCACCGGCGTTGAATTTATTGGTCAGACTGCCTTCTGCGGTTGAGCCTTCTGCTTCATCCGTGACGGCTGCCGACGAGAAGTGGTTAAAAAATACCAGTGGCCGGTTTGCTGTCTTAATCTGGGCATACAGATCGGTTACGAGCTGATTGGCCTTGTTATACCGGGTAAAGGTCTGTCGTTCATCGACCTGATCATCCGGACGGCGGTCCAGAAACTTATCGTCGCAGGCACTCAGACTAACGCCTGCAACCACCACAAGCAGGTAAGTATATATTCGGTTAAAACGCATGATTTTGAGCGGTTAGGGGATTAGAATGTCACGTCGATACCAAAGTTGAACACCTTCTGTACGGGGTACCAGTCACCTGATCCCTCACGGATTTCAGGATCTACATCCGCATCTTTCAGCTTATCCCACGTCAGCAGGTTCAGGCCCTGCGCATAAATCCGGAAGGTTTGCAGACCGGCAAACCGGATGGCTGATTTCGGCAGGTTGTAGCCGATTTCGACCGTTTTCATCCGGATATATTTTGCGTTATACAGGAAAAGGCTGCTGTTCGGGTTCTTGTTGTTGGTATAGTCGCCGAAGTGCAGGGCCGGATAGGTAGCCGTTGCCGCAGTGGCCGGTGTCCACCGGTTGAGGTGCATTGGCTTAACCTTACCATACTTATCGTTCGAGAACAGCGGGAAGTCCCATACGGCCGCGCCGCTCAGCTGCACTGACGTCAGAGCTGCTCCCTGGAACAGTACGCTGAAGTCAAAACCTTTGTACCGGGCACCCACCGGAACACCGAACATCAGTTCCGGGTTACGCGGATTACCCGCCACAACGCGGTCGCCCAGGTCATTGATCACGCCGTCGCCGTTGATGTCTTTATAGACCACGTCACCCGGTGTCAGACGTCCCCATGGCTGATAGCCGCCGCCGTTGTTACGGGCATTGAGCTCAGCCGCTTCGGCTGCATCACGTACAAAGTGGTCAAACACATAATCGAAGTGATCGCCGATCCGGTTGCCGGTCTGTGCACGACCCGGTGCCGCATACGGAATCTCGTTCATGAACACAATTTTGTTGCGGGCAAACGTCAGGTTCGGACGGACAAAGTACGTCAGGCCGCTGCGGGTTGTACCCGACCAGCCGACTTCAAAGTCAATCCCCCGGTTATCGACAATACCCGAGTTCAGATATGGCGCGCTTTTCCCTACGATCGTCGGGAAGCCCAGTTTATCACCGCCGCTCATGTCGGTAATAATATCGTAGCGGTGCTCGTGGAAGAGGTCAACGGCAAACGTCAGTTTACGGAACAGCGTGGCATCGATACCGATGTTGATCTTCCGTGCCTTTTCCCAGCTCAGGTTCGGGTTGGCAAGGTTACCTTCTCGCAGACCGCCACCGGCACCCGAACCAAAGTTGTCGGTACCGAAGCTGTAATCACTGCCACCGCCGAAGTATTGCAGGTAGATAAACCGCTGATCGTTCGGAATCCGGTCGCTACCAACCAGACCGTATGAACCACGGATTTTCAGGTTGTTCACCCACGGCGCATTGGCCATGAATTTCTCGCGGGAAATCACCCAGCCGGCCGAGGCCGCCGGGAAGAAACCATACCGTTTGCCCTGTGCAAAGTTTTCTGATCCGTTATAGGCAGCGTTGAATTCAAGCAGGTACTTATCGTCGTAGCTATACGTAAACCGGCTCGTAATACCCTGATAGCCAAACGGCACCTGATTGTCTACTACACGGCGTGAACGGTTTACCAGTACCATACCCGTTACACCGTGAATACCGAAGTTGCGCAGGTAATCAAGCTTGATCTGCGTATACGACCGGCCGTCGCTCGGGTTGCGGCTCGTACTGTTACCAATTGTCTGGTCAACGTCGTATTTATTACCGCGTTTGTAAAGACCGGTATAGTTTCCCGGCGTACGGTAAACGTCACTACCGGCATCCGGCATCAGCGTAGCATAGCCCGGATACACCCGGTAGCCTTCTGAGTAGGTGTTTACGACGCGGTTAACCCAGATTCCTTCTGACGCATCATAACCGAACAGCCCTTCGATTTTCAGGCCGCGCGTGATGAAATCCAGCTGGTGTCCCAGTACAAATGACCCGTTGAGGTACGTATTTTTCTCGTTCAAAAAGCCGGTACGGCTCAGCTCACCCAGAATGTTGAAGCGGTAGATCTGATCCCCGTACAGCATCCCCAGCGGGTTGTTGGCTATTGTTTTTCTGTTACCAGGGTTATCATTTGGTTCCAGCACGATCGGCAGGTACGAAGGCTGCGTGTTCGCCATCTCAACGATCCGGGCGGCAGTTGTACCCGGCGCATTCCGGTCAGTAATCCGGGCACCGATGTCCAGACGGGCATAGAAATCTTTCGTGATATCGATGTCGATGTTCGACCGGAAGTTGTAGCGCTTAAATACCGCCTGCGTGTTGTAGGCCGTCAGGTCGGTGTGTTTGTAGTTACCGTCCTGCTGGAAATAGTTGGCCAGTACGAAATACCGCGCCTTTGCCGAACCACCCGAGATATTGAGGCTGTAATCCTGCTGCACACCCGGCTTAAACGCATAGTCGAAATAATTCCAGTTGTAGCCCAGTCCGTCGGAGTTGTCGCCTTTCGCGTTACGGAAGTCGGCAATGGCCTTATCGGTAAAGAGGTTCAGTGTCGACGGATTTACGCCCGGGTTGTTGTTGATGATCGATTCGTTATACAGCATCGCATAGTCGGCCGACCCCAGATAAGTCGGGAATTTAACCGGCTGGTTGATCCCCGTCGATGCCTTGAAGTTCACCGATGCCTTATCCTGGACTTTACCGCGTTTGGTGGTAATCAGAATAACACCGTTGGCGCCACGTACCCCGTAAGGAGCTGTAGATGAGGCATCTTTCAGGATCGAAAACGTTTCGATTTCGGAAGGTGCCAGGTAATCCATACTCCGTTCCAGACCGTCGATGATCACAATCGGCGCCGTGTTGCCGTAGGTACCCATCCCGCGGATCAGGATGTTACTGCGGTCAACACCCGGCTCACCACCGCTGAACTGGTTAGCCATCAGACCCGGCAAACGACCGGCAAGGGCATTAGTCAGGTTGGCCGTCGGGCTTTGTTTCAGGTCTTCCGTTGTAATGGTTGCCAGTGAGCCGGTTACAGTAGCCTTGCGCTGCGTACCGAAACCCACAACGACCACCTCATTCAGCGTCTGATCGTCGGGAGCCAATACTACATCGAGTGACTTCTGAGCACCCACCACCACTTCTTTTTTCTTATAGCCGACAAAGCTATAGACCAGTGTTGTACCGGCTGTTGTCGGTACTTCGAGGCGGTACTTGCCGTCAGCGTCGGTAGTCGTACCTTTAATGGTGCCTTTGATGACGACACTCACACCAGGCAGTCCGGCTCCTTTTTCGTCCTGCACACGGCCCGCAACTACGATGTCCGCGATAACGGCTTCTTCAGCAATTTCGTCGGCTTCGGCGGTACCGGCCTGGGCTTCATCGCGAAAAAAGATGATCTGCCGGCCCGTAGCTTCAAACTGAATATGTCTGGGTGTCAACAATCGGGTTAACACATCCTTTAAACGCTCATTGCTGGCCGAAAATGTAATTTGTTCGCCGGCGCGGAGCACCTTCGAATTAAAGACAAATTTCACATCAGCAGCCTGACTCAGCTGGGCAAGTGCACGCTTCAGCGTAGCTTGCTGAATAGTAAGGTTTACCCTTCTATCAAGCACTTCCTGCGCCGAAGCATCAGTGGCATTTGCGGCCGCAGTGAATACTACAGCCAGAAAAATCTGATATGCGGTAAGTTTCACTATCCTGATTAGTAAAGAGTTTTTCATTAGATTTAAGCGGTTTTATGGAAAATAAAACAAAAGGGTCCCCTTCATCCGTCCTTGACGGATGCTCTCGCAGGGGTTTGGGGACATAGTAGCCGGTAGTGCCTGGCCGCACTATCGGCTACATTTTTTCAGGGAGGAATTTCACGGGTCAAAGAGATGTGTCATACAGATGATAGATTAGATTACAGAGCAGGGTTTATTAAACAAGGGATATGAACAGTCTTTTTTGATTACCGGCAACCGTTTGAGCGAATCACAATCTTACCGTCAATGATCTCGGAGGTGGCTTCAATACCACGACACACAATCCGTAACTTATCGTCCAGCGTTTCCTGACTCAGCGAGGCAGACAGCGCACAATCACGCAGTACATCCGAATCGTAGATAATTTCGATGCCATAGGCTTTTTCGATACGCCGGAATACCTCAACAACCGGTGTTTCGTCGAACTCGAATTCGGCAGGTCGTATTTCTTTATCGATCACAATCGGGCGGGCAACGAGCGTCTTACGGAACTCGGCCCGAATCCGTGAAAATTCAGCCTGTTGGTTGGGCGTCAGCGAAATCACCCGCCGGTCAACAGCCTTACCGGTAAGATCTGTAGCTGCCTGCCGGGCGTAGACGGCTACCTTTCCGGTACGCACCGCAACCACAATATCCTTCTGATCGGGGTAGGCTTTCACCCGGAAACTGGTTCCTAATACTTTGGTTACGACATCGTCAGCAAATACCAGAAATGGTTTTGCCGGATTTCTCATCACATTGAAGAAGGCTTCGCCCGTTAAGGTGACCTGCCGTTTATCGGTATCAAACTGTCTGGGGTAACTGATTGCCGAAGCGGGCGACAGCTCAACGGTACTGCCATCCGGCAACGTACAGATTTTCAACGCCTTCGTGGCGTTCCGCTCTGTTACCATACCATCTTTTTCGTCAGCTACTACAGAATCGGTAACGGCATATTGCTGCTGAACCGGTGTAGCAACCTGGCGGTAATAAACCCATCCCAGCCCGATGGCCAGCACGACGGCGGCGGCCGCTGCCCACCGGCCCCATGCCGGCGATGACCGTGTTACAGTCGTAAATGCAGGGCGTACCGGCTGCTGATAGCGGATCCGGTGCAGCATTTTCTGCACATCGTGTTTAATCTGCTCCGGACTGACGGCCACCTCGCCTACCTCCATGCTCAGCACCAGTTGCCGGGCCTGCTGGATGTCGGCCATACGATCAGGATGCGCCTCCTGCCACTGCTGCCAGAAGTCTTCATTACTCGCATTGGGTTGTTTTACCCAGCGTTGAAATTCCGGGTCAAACACGAAGTCCTCGATGGTATAGGCAGCGTAATCAGGCATAATGAAACGGGTTCATCTGCTGATAGGGAAAAGAAGAAGGGAGATACTGTAATTTTTTTGTGTTTTTTTTAACTTTTTCTCTGATCATTAAAAATCAGAGCATTAGGTGTGCCAGCAGAAAGAGCCACAGTTGTTTTGACTGTACATGGCGGCGTAATAAGCGGAAGGTTTCCTGAAACAGGTTAGACACAGACTGCTCGGAAATGCCCATCACCTGCGCAATGGCGGCGCGGTCGAGATTGTCGTAAAAACGGAGATAAATGGCTTCTTTGGAACGGCGGGGCAATTGATTGAGCAGTTGCCGGATGCGGTCAGCGGTGTGCTGCGACTGTTCGGTTTCGATCAGCATGTCTTCCGGCGAAAACGTCACATCGAACACCAGACCATTTTCCTGTTCAGATACGGGTTCAAACTCATAGCGTTGCCGCTCAAGGAACTGCTGGTGCAGCAGCCGGCGCAACATCGTCATCAGGTATGGGCGGACGCGCTCACTGGTCAGTAGACTAACTGTTTCGCGGCGATTCCACAGCTCGACAAAAATGTCCTGCATGCAGTCGCGCACAAAATCAGTATCGCGGGTAAACCTCGTGCCGTAGCGGATCAGGGCGGTATAATGATCGGTCATCAGCTGACCCAGCGCTTCCGAATCACCTTCCTTAAACCGCTGCCACAACCAGGCATCATTGTCCGGACTTTCCAGGCGCATTGCTTTTCCAGATTATAACGTCGTGAATTATCAGTATTTGGAGGGGGGAGTAACTACCCTTTTGGTATGCACCGGCAAGTTATATGGATAATCGGAAAAAATGTAGAATCCCCTCTGCCATTTACGTATTTTTTCCTCTTTCTACACAAAAGCGTAAACCATCCGGTATCTACTGATAATAAAAAAAAGCTATCCGCAAACCGGGACAGCTTTTCTAACTATAACGTTTATATTTCTTCAATGCATTGCTACATTAATACATTTAACGCAGCAACAACCATGCACTATTTTATCAGTACCTAAATTATTGTTAATATTATACGTATTATTACTAAAATAATACCAATAAAGAGCCAATTGGATACGATAGACAGGCTGTTGAAACTCTTATGCTAACGGGCAGACAACCGGTTGGTGAGACATACGGGTATACTATTCCCTGTTTAGTTCAGAAACGTGATCTGTTCATCACCGCTGAAAGCAGTTTTTACGGGTCAGCCATAACCCCGGTCTGCGCAGTAATTGACATGGAATGACCGGCATCAGTCAGGCAGGAAAGCACCCGGGTTATTTTTCGGGAATCGCGCCCGGCGTTAAGAACTTTTAACAACCCATACCCGCCCATAGGGTTTTATTTTGCTATTTTTGGCGATTCATTGTTTGATTGGGGTCAAATCTGCCACTGTTTTCACAGACTTGCTCCACAAAAGTCAGTTAACCGATATCTCTATGCAATCTTTCCGACGCCTTAACACCATCACCGGTTGGGCTACGTTTGTTGTCGCGCTGTTCACCTATGCCATGACAGTCGAACGTACGGCCAGCTTCTGGGACTGTGGCGAATTCATTGCGTGTTCATTTAAACTACAGGTTCCTCACCCGCCTGGTGCTCCATTCTTCCTGCTGACAGGCCGTCTGTTTTCTCTCTTTGCCCTCGGCGACTTAACCACCGTCGCCTATTGGGTAAACATGGTGTCGGTACTATCCAGTGCGTTCTCGATTCTGTTCCTGTGCTGGACCATTTCGATGATGGCGCAAAAACTCATCAATAAACCGGAGAGCGATTATACATTCGGTGATACGCTGGTCATTCTGGGCTCGGCTGCCGTCGGAGCACTGGCCTATACGTTCTCAGATACATTCTGGTTCTCTGCCGTTGAGGCCGAGGTATACGGTATGTCGTCGTTCTTTACGGCCATTGTGGTATGGGCTGCCTTCCGCTGGGAGCGGATCGAAGACGAAGCCGCTGCCAACCGCTGGATTCTGCTCATCGCCTATCTGACCGGCCTCTCAATCGGTGTTCACTTGCTGAACCTCGTTACCCTGCCGGCGCTGGCGCTGATCTATTACTTTAAGAAAACGGCTAAGCCAAACCTGAAAGGCGGCATTATTGCCTTTGGGGCGGGTATGGTCATTCTGGGCATTATCAACTCAGGAATCATTCCGGGGCTGCCGAGTGCGGCATTCGTGCTGGAGCGCTTTTTCGTCAATACGCTGGGGCTGCCGTTTGCCTCGGGTATGACTGCCTTCTTTGTCATCTTTATTGCCGCCCTGACGTATGCCATCATCTGGTCGGCCCGTCAGAAACGGGTGGTACTCAACACCGCCCTGCTGTCGCTGGCCTTCGTACTGATCGGCTACATGTCGTATATGCAGGTCATGGTGCGTTCGGGCTACAACCCGCCGATCAACGAAAACAACCCGAGCGATGCGCTGAACTTTATCTCGTACCTGAAGCGTGAGCAATATGGCAGTCGCTCGCTGTTGTATGGTCCGGTCTTCACATCCCGCCCTGTTGATCAGAAGCAAGGTGCGGCGATGTACAAAAAAGACGGTAAGAAGTACGTTGTATTTGATCACCAGCCGGAATACGTATATGAAGCAGGGGACGAAATGCTGTTCCCGCGGGTATACAGTAACCAGATGAATCACCCGCAACTATACCGGCAAATGCTGAACATTCCGGAAGGCCAGAAACCAACCATGGGTGATAACCTGGAATTCTTCTTCAATTACCAGCTGGGCCATATGTACTGGCGGTACCTGATGTGGAACTTTGCCGGCCGTGAGAGTGATCAGGAAGGCGCGGGTTACCTGCTGCCGTGGTCATCGGGCAGCAACCTGCCGGAGTTACTGCAAGCCAACAAGGCCCGCGACAACTTCTACATGCTGCCGTTTATTCTCGGTCTGTTCGGGTTGCTGTTCCAGTATTTCCGCAACCGGAAAGATTTTCTGGTGGTGCTGCTGCTCTTCTTCTTTACCGGTATTGCGCTTCAGATCTTCCTGAACTCGCCGCCGTCTGAGCCGCGCGAACGGGATTATATCTACGTCGGTTCGTTTTATTTCTTTGCCATCTGGCTCGGTCTGGGTGTCATGGCGCTGGCCGAAGGGTTGCGCGAATACATGAAGGCAGACACCATGCGCAGCGGGCTGGTAGCGGGTCTGGCACTGCTGGTACCGGTCATGATGGGCGCCAAGAGCTGGGATAACCACGACCGCTCGGACCGCTTCCACTCCGTTGACTTTGCGAAAAACCTGCTCAACAGCTGTGCGCCGAATGCGATTCTGTTTACCGGCGGCGATAACGATACGTTCCCGTTATGGTATGCTCAGGAAGTGGAAGGCTTCCGAACCGATGTCCGGGTATGTAACCTGAGTCTGTTGGGTACGGAGTGGTATATCGAGCAAATGAAGCGGCGTACTTACGAGTCGGACGCCCTGCCAATCTCGCTGGAGTTTGATAACTTCAACAAGGGCAAAAACGACATTCTGCCGTTCTATGAGGTGGCAGCGGTGAAAAACGGCATTGACCTGAAGCAGTATATCAACCTGATCAAGTCGAACAACCCGGCCGTGCAGGTGCCGCTGACAACCGGTGATATGACCAGCATTCTGCCGTCGTCGGTGCTGTTCCTGCCCATTGATAAGGCCGCCGTGGCGAAAGCAAACTTTGTGCCGGCTGATCTGCAGCCAATGGTACAGGACACATTGCAGTGGACGATCGGCAAGAGCGACCTCTACAAGCCTGACCTGATCATGCTGGATATCATTGCGACCAACAACTGGCAGCGCCCGATTTATTTCTCAAGCACGCTGGCGTCGTCGAATTACCTGAATCTGAAGGAAAACATGCAGCTGGAAGGCTACGCATACCGCCTGATGCCGGTTAAAATGGAGGGTGCACAGGACGGATACGTCAATACCAGCCTGATGGACAAGAACATGACGACCAAAATGTTCTGGCGTGAGATGAACAATCCGAAGGTATACTACGACGAGACCTACAAAGGCTCGCCGGTATTATCAGCACGGATTGCGTTCTTCCGCCTTGCCGATCAGCTGCTCCGCGATGGCAACAAGGCCCGTGCCCAGCAGGTACTGGATTACTCGCTGAGCGTGATTCCGGACAATACGATTCCGTATGATCAGGTTTGCTCAAACTACGTACGGTTCTACTTCGAAGCCGGCAATACGAAGAAAGCGCTGGAAATTGCCGAAACCATCGCCCGCCGTGCCGACCAGAACCTGACCTATTCGCAGCAGTCGGGCCGCACATTCGGGGATACCAACTCGGATCTGTACAGCCTGCAGGTAATTGTGGATGCGTGTAAGTCGGCGAAACAAACGGCTGCCGCGCAGAAATTCGAAGCGATCTTCAATAAGCACCTGGGTGCTTATCAGGGATAAACCTCCCTTCCTATACAATGAAAAAGGCCGGTTCTGAGAACCGGCCTTTTTCATTCCGGGCTTATCGCGCCACGGCGATCTTGTATTTTTTGCCTTTCATCTTCTCATCCCGGACGCGGTGCAGCAGGTCGGGAACCTTGCTTTTGCGGACGGCGGCAAACGTCATAAAGTCCTTCACGTCGATCAGGCCGAGGTCTGCCTTTTCGAGGCCCCCTTTCTGCGAGAAAAACCCGACAATGTCGATTTTGCTGAGCTTGTTTTTCCGGCCCCCGCTGATGTAAACCGTCGTAAATTCGGGAGCGGGCGGCAAGGCTATGTGTTCGGGCAGTACGGCCTCCTCGATATCGTCGGTCAGGTAAAGCGGTCGTTCGGCAGCTTCGGGCAGCAGCACGTAGGCTGTTCCGGTAGCCTGCATACGGGCGGTGCGGCCATTCCGGTGCACAAATTCATGCTTATGCAGCGGTAAATCAACATGTACCACGTGCTTCATTTCGGGAATGTCCAGGCCACGGGCCGCCAGATCAGTCGTAACCAGTACCCTGACACTGCCATTCCGGAACCGGATCAGCGCCCGTTCGCGGTCTTCCTGCTCCATACCGCCGTGATAAAATGTAGCACTCAACCCTTCGTCATTGAGGTAGTTGCTGACCTGTTCCGTCGTATCCCGCAGGTTGCAGAAGATAATTGACATGTCGGTGCCAAACGTGCACAACAGCCGGACCAGTACCGGCATCCGCTCATCACTGGCGACGGTAATCTGTTTCAGGGTCAGTGCGGGGGCGAGTTCTTCGGCCGTAAACTTCAGGCGTTTCGGGTTGTTCAGCTCCACAAAACCGGGGATCTTGACACCGGCCGTTGCGGACACCAGCACCTGTTTCCGCTGAGCAGGCAGGTGGTCCAGAATAAAGGTCATCTGATCGTGAAAGCCCAGCTCCAGCGATTTGTCGAACTCGTCGAGTACCAGCGTATGCACCGCCGAGAGGTCGACGGATTGCCGGTCGAGATGGTCGGCGATCCGGCCGGGCGTACCGATCAGCAGGGCCGGCGGCTCGCTCAGGTTCTGAATTTCGGTCTGAATCGGGTGGCCGCCATAACAAACATTGATCTTAAAGCCGGTGCTCATTTTGCGCCACACCTGCTCGATCTGAAGCGCCAGTTCGCGCGAAGGCACCAGCACCAGGCACTGAACGCTGGTTTGACCGGGTTGCAGCAGGTTAAGAAGCGGTAATAAAAAGGCCAGGGTTTTGCCTGAGCCCGTAGGAGAAATCAGAAAGGTATCCTGCGGACTGCTGATCGCGTCAAAGGCAGCTTCCTGCATAGGGTTCAACTGCTCAATCCCCAGATTAGCGAGTATGTCCGTATAGTGTTGATGGCTTGGTTCCATCCTGTAAAAGTACAATAAAAAAGTGGTGGTGGCGGTGCATAAAAAAAGTGGTGGCACGACTACAAGTCGTGCCACCACTAACCGCACGCTAAACGCCTTAATTCACATACGGCTCAATCGTCTGAATCGATCCGTCGGCGTTGCGTTTGAGTTCGGTCACCTTAACGTTACGCAGGTGCGTTTTACCCGACAACTCCACGTCGTGGTAGAAAATGTACCATTTGCCTTTAAATTCAACAATCGAGTGGTGCGTTGTCCAGCCTTTTACCGGATTCATGATAACGCCCTGATACGTAAACGGTCCGTACGGCGAATCGCCGGTGGCATAGGCCAGGTAATGGGTGTCGCCGGTTGAATACGAGAAGTAATATTTGCCTTTGTATTTGTGCATCCAGCCTCCCTCAAAAAAGCGGCGGTTATTGTCTTTGTTCAGCAGCGGTTTACCGGCTTTATCCAGAATCTTAATTTCTTTGAGCGGCTCGGCAAACTCCAGCATGTTGTCGGTCAGGCGGGCTATTTTAGGGCCTAATGCCGGCTGATCAGGAGCAACCTCCTTACCGTTCGGATCGTATTTACCGGTTTTCCAGCGTTGCAGTTGTCCGCCCCAGATACCACCGATGTACATGTAGGTTTTCCCATCGGCATCTGTGAAAACAGCCGGATCAATACTGAGGCTGTTTTTCATCGGCTGAGCCTGGGGCTTAAACGGTCCGGACGGCGATTTGCTGGTTGCCACCCCAATCCGGAACACATCCTGTTTATCCTTTACCGGAAAATACAGGTAATACGTCCCGTTTTTATAGGCCGCATCCGGCGCCCAGAGCTGCCGCCCTGCCCACGGAATGTCTTTCAGGTCAAGCGCGACCCCATGGTCGGTGACTTTACCGTTAATCGCATCCATTGACAGGATATGGTAATCCTTCATGGCGAAGTGGCTACCCAGATCATCCTCCTTTACGCCCGCTTCGTAGTCATGCGACGGATAGATATAAATCTTACCGTTGAAGACGTGCGCCGACGGATCGGCTGTGAAAATATGACTTACCAAAGGCTTTGAAATCGGTTTCGTGCCTTTTACGGTTTGCGCCTCGCTTCCAAGAGCGATACCCAGCAACGCCCCCGTCAGCGCCAGCGCTTTCACCGGCCGTACTACGTTTAAACGAAAAACCATAGTTAGTATAGAAGAGGTTAAATACGACAGCAATATACACAGGTTTATGCAATCGGTTGCATGATTTAACACAGATTAATCTTGCAATAAATACAAAGAGTGAGAGAGTGAAAGAGCGGGTGACGCTACTAACTGCTTTATAGTCTATGGCTCTGTGCCGAGGGCCATAAACGGTTTGCCGCCTTTGGTCAGCAAGACCGGCGAGATGTGCGACGAAGCCCGCTCGCCCCCTTTCATACTGGCCAGATAGCTACCGCTAAGTGTCTGGGCGTACATAAAACCAAGGCCCTGCGTAGCGACTCCGGACCCCATCAACGTCCCGATCGCCTGGGTCAGCGCCACCATCATGCCGGTTTTGTCGGCCGTTGACAGGTGGGTTGTATACCCTATCGAAACCGTATCGCCGGTAGTCACCTGCGAACGCGCCGCCTGACCGGTAATCTACATCTGACCGGCCGGCGTCCGCGCATACTCCTTCGACACCAGAATGTTCTTATCGGTCTGTAACAGCGGCGCAATACCTTTAACAATCGGGAACGTCTCCGGAAAACCATACAGCACCGGACTATCCGGCTTCCGCGCCCGCAGCTGACTCACAAGGTATGCCGCCATCAACGGATCGCGCTTACCCGCCGGAATCACATAGGCCCGCGGTGCCTCCCCGGTTCCCTTACGGATACTGTTCAGCCCTTTCTGGTAGAAGTTTTTCAGCAGCAGCCGTGAATTAAGGGTCGTAATGTCATGATGGGCCATAATCTGCCTGAAGTACTTATGCGGCGACGGGATCGTCTGATAGCCGGTCAGGTTCAGGACCGACGGCGGCAGGAAACGGGGATCAGTCGTATACTCCCGTATTTTCTGGTTATAGGAATCATCTACCTGCTGAGCCATTACAGCCCCGGACAACACCAGTGTACCCACCGGCAGTGCCAGCGATTGACGAAGCAAAGGGAAGCCATATTAAATTGGTTAACAAGGACTTATAGCCCAACTTAACTATGATTAATTAGCCACCTCAGTACAAACTTCTCGCCACTTTTATACAAAAAACCAAATGATAATTGGCTCATTGCCATTCATACAAATCCCTGATCAGATAACCGGCAGACAAACATGAAATACAGAGCCTTTGCCAGGGCTGCTTTCGGCCCAGATATGGCCCTTGTGGTTTTCAGCAATTTTTTTGCACAACGCCAGCCCAATACCGGTTCCTTCATACGACCGGCTGGCACCAAGCCGCTGAAAGATAGAAAATACGCGGTCGGCATACTTCTGATCAAACCCTATACCATTGTCTGCCAGCTGGATATGTACATACCGGGTTGCCGGTTCAAGCCCTGCTATGCCGGCAACATGATCCGGATGCAACCGGCCAGCCTTGATCTGGATTACCGGCGCCCTTTCACAAAATTTCAGGGCATTCCCGATCAGGTTTGAAAACAACTGATTCATTTGTATCTCATCGCCAATAATGACAGGCATCGGATCCATCGTGACAGAAGCATTTTTCTCCCCGATCAGCACCTCATAATCGGACAAGGCCTGTCGGATAACCGTGTTCAGATCAACTTTCGTGAGGGCTTCGGTACCGTTCGACAACCGTGAATAGTTCAACACCGCCTTAATCAGCGACGACATACGTTGCGCCGACGAGACAATTTTTTCGAGGTATACGGGTGGTACCCCTTCCTGCAGAACCTCTTCTTTTAACAAATCGGCAAAGCTCTGAATTTTCCGGAGAGGCTCCTGCAAATCGTGACTGGCGATGTAGGCAAACTGCTCCAGTTCATGGTTTTTGCGCGTCAGGGTCTGATTCGCCATACTCAGCTCCTGGGTCCGCGACTGCACCAGAAACTCTAGTTTATCGGCCACTTTCCGGCGATCATCAATATCAGTACAAGTACCAAACCATTTGATAATACGACCCGATTCATCCCGCATCGGCAAAGCACGGCCTAAAAACCAGCGATACTCCCCGTCATGACGCCGGAAACGGTATTCTACCTCATAGGGCGCCCCCGTTTCCAGGGAGTGTTGCCATACTTTTGTGGTCGCAGCCACATCGTCGGGGTGTAATACTAAACTCCAACCCTCCGCTTTGGACTCTTCGTAAGTCAGCCCCGTATAATTGTACCAGCGTTGGTTATAAAAATCATGATAGCCATCGGGCTCGGTCGACCAGACCAGTTGCGGCATAAAGTCGGTCACAAACGTAAACTCCTGAATGAGCCGTTGCAGCTTTTCATTCTTCTGGCTTAATCGTTGCCGGATTTCAATCTCAGGACGCAAATCACGCAATACCGTTGCGCGGCTAACCAGGCTCCCCGACTCAGGATCATAGATATTGACAAAATGAACATGACAGGGAATGGACTCTCCCGTCACAAAATGCCGGAAAGGTATTTCACCTGACCAGCGCCCAGCCTCATCCAAAGTAGGAATTACTTTTGCAATGATATTGTCCAGTTCTTCCTCAGGATAAAAATCGCGGCCAATTAGTGTGGTTATATCCTGATCCAGACCAAGGCCCAACAACTCGCGACCGGCTTTATTGATATGCATCATCCGGTGATTCGCCGTTGAGATAGCCATCGAATCATGGCTATGCTCGAAGAGAGCAAGAAACTTCTGCTGTTCATTACGAAACCGGACATTTCTGGTTGTCTCGACACACGTCACCAGTACACCGCCAACCTTACCGGTTTCGTCAAAAACACGGCTGTGGCTAAATGTCCAGTATACATCTTCGATGCGGCCGTTTCGGTAAATCGGGACCAACTGATCCTCTTGCCAGCTGGCTTCTCCGCCAGCCATGACCGTACTTATCAGTAACCCGATCGCCGGCCAGGCCTCCGCCCAGATAAGCTCGCCCGGTTCCCCAAGCGCATCCGGATGCTTGCCGTTCACACCTAAACTAGGTCGATAGGCATCATTGTAAAAGCAATTCAAGTCAGCACCCCAGAACAAAAACATCGGGAACCGGGAGTGTAACAATATACTCAGCGTAGTACGGAGGCTCTGCGGCCATGTTTCCATAGCCCCTAGCCTGGTTCTGCTCCAGTCCTTTTCAGCAATTAATTTTCCCATCTCTCCGCCGCTCTGCAGGAAATAAGGAATATCATTCGGCTCTATCTGTTTCATACAGGCATTACAATGCTGATTGGTGGATACAATCAGTTTATCAATAGGTATACGGTGATCTGCCTTGCAAGCTACAAAACTTTACTACTTTTCCTTACACGAATACAATCGAATTATTAACAGGGGTAACAGTATATAACTGTTTTCTAACGCTTCAAAACACTTATAAAGAAAAAGTAGCTTACAGTATCGCTAGTGGATACCGTAAGCTACTTCCTGATTTGTCAAACCCTGCTATCCCTTTTTAGTACCCTGTTTCTTGTCGTCATTTACTATCTTTTTATTCCTTCTCCCCTCTTTTACGCTAACGTGACCAAATTTATAGCTAAACGAAAGGTTATATGCCTGGTACATGGAAGATGAAGTCGCATTGGAGTAATACGTATCAGCCTTTGATCCGCCTGAGAGTTTAGTGTATTTAGTAAAAGGACTGTCTAACGTGAGTGAAAGTGTTGCCTTTTTATTCAGAAATTCTTTTTTTCCTGTCAACGATAAATACGTATACCCCTTGTACCGGCTCTGAATAAAAAGCCAGCCTGTAGTGTACGCATAAGAGCCTCCTAAAAACCAATCCTTCGGAAGTTTGTAGGATAAAACAAGACCACCAACACTAATCCAGCCGCTATTTCGCTGATTCAAAGACGGACTAATTAATAAATTATAGCTTAGATCGTTATTTACTGTAACCGTGAATTCTTTTATGGGCGAGAATGAAACATACCCGCTTATGCCAAAGCTGGCATTCCGTCCGATATTCTTTGGCGTTGTTAAGGCAACACCGTCGGTACCCACTTCTTTCCACCAAGCTATACTATTATTCGTTTGCCGCCAATAGAAGTTAGTATTTAACGAAGTACCCTTATCTGTATACATACTATATGTCAGTCCAATAGTATGAGCCAGCTCCGCTTTTAAATCCGGATTACCCACGGATACGTTTTTTGAATCGCTGTAATTTTTGAACGGATTCAGGTCGTCTATCTGCGGGCGCGCTATCCGCTGCGTATAACTGGCTTCTATCGTATGTTTTTCTTTTATTGTTTTTGACAGATTGATGGTTGGTATCAGGTTATGATAATTCCCTTTAAACTGCGACTGATCGGATACATTATCGCTGCTGATCTGCGTATGCTCGTAACGTCCTCCAAGCGTTAATGCCCATTCATTATCGGTTTCCACTCGTAATGACAAATAACCAGCCAAAATGCGCTGTCCATACAATAACTCAGCTGACCGGGCCGGAGCGACCTGATAATCCGTTTCCTTTCCCGTCTCCGATTGCTCCACAGTACTCATTGTTCCGGTTTTGCGATTAATCGCTTTGAAGCCAGTTTCAATCATGATACTCAAAGTATCGTGCTTCATTGGCAACGTAAACGGATCCGTATAATCTGTCTGCAATGTGTACTCATTGTGCATGCTGCTACTCTGGCTTCGTTCCAGATATTCCGGCAAATCTGACGTTAACGGTGTTTGTATAACCGAATAACCTGAATTGCCCGGCATGCGGTTATACTGGGTCAGGACAGAAAACTCACGTCCGGACTTTTGATAATTTCGGGTCCAGCTAAGGTTGTATTCTGTATTAGCGGTCGGGCTTACGGACTGAATATCCCGTCTGTATTCCTGCTCGGCAGTACCATCTATATTCATCAGCCGACTGAATATATGGCTGTTATTTTTAGCTTTTCCACCGCTGAATGTTGCAGAAAGATTAATACGGTTCAGGGAATCAGGATCGTAGTCCAGACTCAGTGTCCCATACTCACCGAAATTGGTGTCTTTATGTGAATTAGTCTGGCTTAACAGATTGACAGGCTGATCGTTTAACAACGTAGTACGCTTACCGTCAAATGCTTCAAAACTTTGTTTTTGGTTGCCATTTATTGCAATGTTCATACCAAATTTGCCATCTTGCATACTCAGATTGGCTCCTAGTGAACGATTCAGATTACCACCTGCCAGCGTCACCATCCCGCTTTCTCCGACGAGCGCTTTTTTTGTAATGATATTAATTACACCCGCAAGACCTTCTGCATCGTATTTAGCACCGGGGTTAGTGATCACCTCAACTGACTTTATCATGCTGGCAGGCATCTGTTTGATAGCCTCAGCCAGATTACTGGCCATTATCGCTGATGGTTTGCCGTTCACTAATACTTTAATGCTGCTACTACCCCGCATTTTCAGGCTACCATTCGGCTCAACCGTTAGCATAGGTGTTTTCCGCAGTACATCAGCCGCAGTGCCGCCAACGGTAGTCTGATCGTTTTCGGCGTTGTAAATAAGATGTCCGTTCCTGCGCTCAATCAAAGGTTTCTGCCCGACAACCTTAACTTCACTGAGCAGCTTCGTTTCGGAACTCAGTTGAATATGACCAATATTTAATTCCGAACGTTCGGCTGATAACGTCAGTGCAACCAGTTTTTTTGAACGGTAGCCTACCAACGTTAATACTAACTGGTACGTCCCGAATGTCACTTTGTCAATTGCAAATATTCCATCCTCTCCGGCAACAGTGCCGGTAACGACTTTTCCGTCAGATGTATTCAGCGAGATTGTTACAAACGGAAGAGGTTTCGACGTAAGCGAGTCAATGATCGAGCCAGTAATACGTCCTTGACTCGTTGATGAGTAGGCGGCATAGTGAAATGTGCCTGTGATAATAAAAAAAATAAACAAAAATCTCATTACGGTATCGTTAAAGCCAAACTCTTTGCACTTACCAAGGCAAAAGGGTCTGTTTTAAGACGCAGTAATGTTCGAGTTGATACACGACATACATAAATACGCCGTTTCTTGACCTGAACAGGTCAAGAAACGGCGTAACACCTTCTATAAAGCAATCGTTTTACCGGCTTCCTTTACTGTCGTCGTTCGAGATTTTCTTGCTTTGCTTACTGTTGCCGCCGGCATTCATGCTGCCGAACTTATAGCTGAACGTCAGGCGGACAGACCGGTTTACGTAATTTGAGTATCCCTGCGACACAAACGTCGGGGCAAATTGTTCAGAGCTTGTCCGCACCGTCCGGTTAAAGGGGTTGTTGAGGTTCAGCGTCAGGGTTGCTTTTTTATCCCAGAATTCCTTCTTGGCCGAAACAGCGTAATAATACCATCCGGAATAACGGCCCTGCAAGGATACTCCGCCCGATCCGTAATAACCCGACGCCTGCAACATCAGGTCTTTCGGAAACTTGTACGAAAAGTTAGGACTTGCTCCCCAGATCCAGGCCTGGTTGCGCTGGTTCAGTGCAGGGCTATACAACGAGTTATACGTCAGATCAGCATTGAGACTAACCTGCGTCTTCTTATTTGGCTGAAGGCTGACATTGAAGTTACCGCCAAAGCCTGCACTCCGGCCGATATTCTGCGGTGTGGTCAGCGCCACGCCCTGTGCATCGACCGTCGACAGCCATTCGATTGAGTTGTTGGTCTGCCGCCAGAACAAAGCCGCATTGAACGAAGACCCTTCTTTGCCGTAGGTGCTGTAAGCCAGCTCGGTTGCGTGGGTCAGCTCCGGACTAAGGTATGGATTGCCGGTCTGCACGTTTTTCGGATCGCTGTAATTTTTAAACGGATTCAGGTACCAGATCAGCGGACGGGAAATCCGCTGGGTATAACTTGCCTTGATCGTATGCTTCTCCTTCAGTGTTTTCGACAGGTTCAGGCTCGGTATCAGGTTATTGTAATTGCTTTTAAACTGCGTTTTTGTCGATACAAAATCCCCGTTGATATACGTCTGCTCAAAGCGCAGCCCAGCGCTCAGGCCCCACTTTTTCTTTGTATCCATCCGGAATGATGAATATCCCGACAAAACCCGCTGCGTATACGAAAACTCGTTTGACCGGTTGGGATCAAGTACGTAATCGGCTTCCTTTCCGGTTGTAGCCTGATCAATGGTAAACGCACTGCTGATGTCCCGGCTGATGGCCTTGGCCCCTATTTCCCATTTTAAATTCAGTGTATCGCGTTTTGTGTACGACGTAAACGGATGGATGTAATCCGTCTGAAACGTGTATTCGTTGTTACTGCTTTTGTTTGCGCTCCGCTCCAGATACGATGCTACTTCCGACAGCCGTGGCGTTTGCACGATGGTATAATAGTAATTGTCGGGCATACGGCTATACTGCGACAGAATCGAAAACTCGCGGCCGGGCTTTTTATAAGTGCGGGTCCAGCCGAGGTTGAATTCGGTATTGCCGTAGGGGTTCCGGAACCGGATATCCCGTTTGAAATCCTGCACAATGGTACCGTCGATCAGCCGGAGCTGGCTGAACAGGCTGCTGTTCATCGGAAAATTACCGCCCCAGGCATTGGCTGACAGGCTGATCCGGTTGAGTGAATCGGGATCATAATCAAGGCTCATTTCGCCGTAACCGCCGGTGCCGGTGTTGTCCCGCGCCGACGACTGTTCCAGAATATTGGTTGGTTTACCATCGACCAGGGTCGTACGGCTGCTGAAGTTATCGCCGATGTTGCGGTACTGATAGGCATTCATCGACATGGCTAAGCCCAGTTTTTTGCCCCGGACATTGATATTGCCGCCCAGTGAGCGGTTCATATTGCCACCGGTCAGATTAACCGTCCCGTTCGTACCTTGCAGTGCCTTTTTGGTAATGATATTAATCACACCGGCCGCGCCTTCCGCATCGTATTTTGCGCCCGGGCTCGTAATGACCTCCACCGACTTAATTATGTTGGCCGGCATCTGCTTGATGGCTTCGGCCGGATTCCGCGCCATAATCGACGAGGGCTTTCCGTTGACGAGGATCTTAAGGTTGCCGCTGCCCCGCATTTTCAGGTTGCCGTCCAGGTCTACCGTCAGCATCGGCACTTTCCGGAGCACGTCGGCCGCCGTACCGCCCGTTGTCGTGGCATCTTTTTCAGCGTTATACACCAGCCGGTCGCCCTTGTCTTCAACCAGTGCCTTCTGTCCTACGACATTAACTTCACTCAGACTTTTCGTATCGGCGACCAGCAACACAGTACCTGTCGTATAAACCGGTTTATCAGCAGTCAGGGTAATACCCGGCAGTTTTCTTGAACGATACCCTACAAACGTTAAGGTTAGCTGATACGTACCAAATGAGACTTTTTCAATAGCGAATCCGCCTTTTTCGTCCGTAGTAACGCCCGTTACAAGCTTACCATCAGGCGTTTGCAGGGCAACAGTAGCAAAAGGGACAGGTTTTGTCGATAGTGAATCAATCAGTGATCCTGTAATACGGCCGGTAGTTGTTGATGATTGCGCAAAGGCGAAAATTGTACTTAATACAATAAGGGTGGTAAAGATTAACTTCATTGTGGACGTTCATCTTGTTGTGTCACAACAAAGGTACATTACACATTCTGCAATTGTATCGACTTAAGAATAATTAACAGCTTGTTTTTTAGTTACTAACAGAAAACCGGTGTGTATGAAGGATCTATGCTTCATACACACCGGTCTGTCGGAGTAGTACATATGTAAAATAAATCAGTTGGGGTTTGAAAAAACGGTTGCCAGTACCGGTGCTTTAGGACGCATCTGCTGACGGATACTTTCCATTTCCTGCGAAATCATATCATGTAACGACTGGTCGCCCGACTGGCTCGCCAACAGCCGGCGGCGGGCCGCAGCAAGATACATGGTAACTAACTCTACACGATTTTCATCAGGCTTTAATAAACGGTTTCTCTTTGTTCTCGTTCTCATAATTACGTTTCATTTAATGGCCTCTTTCACTGTACGCCTGTTCAGCGAATAGTGTTGAGACGCATTGATTTGTTGTTTGGTACATTTCTTATATGAATCAGCATTTTTTCATTACCAATTCGATACATGCACTCCCATACAACAAAATACAAAGTCTAGTGGTTTAATATTTATTTATCTTTTTCAACTGTTACAGAATCATTTAGCCGCTACGACGCTTTTATGATTAACTATCCATCGCCAAAAGTGCCTTACTGACGCGTTGTATTGATTCCGAACAGTCTGAATCGGTTTCATTATCATATAATACAAAAACCAAATATAGTAGATATTTTACTTCCATGTCACTACTTTTTTCATCTTTATCGCTTAAGAGTCTGTTGCTTAAAAACCGGATCGTTGTCTCACCCATGTGTCAGTATTCGGCTGAAGACGGCTTCGCCAGTGACTGGCATCTGGTCCATCTGGGGAGCCGCGCAGTTGGCGGCGCCGGACTGATCTTTACAGAGGCAACAGCCGTTTCGCCGGAAGGCCGGATCTCCCCCGGCGATCTCGGTATCTGGAAAGATGAACACCTGGACGGTCTCCGGCGAATCACCCGCTTTATTGACGGACAGGGTGGGGTTGCCGGCATACAGCTGGCCCATGCAGGCCGGAAAGCCAGTCACCAGATCCCATGGGAAGGACAGAATCTGATTCCGGCTGACCAACCCGACGGCTGGGAGCGGGTAGCACCAAGTGCGGTTCCGTTTAAGGACGGGACAATTGCTCCTACCGAACTCGATGAAGCCGGTCTGGCGAAGGTCCGTGCCGATTTTAAAGCCGCTGCCCAACGCGCAGCCGAAGCCGGTTTCCGGGTGGCCGAAATCCACGCTGCCCATGGCTATCTGCTTCACGAATTTCTCTCTCCCCTGAGCAACCACCGGACCGATGCCTACGGCGGTAGTTTCGACAACCGCGTCCGGTTTGTGCTGGAGATTGTCGATGAGGTCAACGCTGTATGGCCGGCTAATCTGCCGCTGTTTGTCCGCATCTCCGCCACCGACTGGACCGAAGGCGGCTGGACCATTGATGATTCGGTGGCACTGGCCAGACTGCTGAAAGAAAAAGGCGTTGATGTAGTCGATTGCTCAACGGGCGGCAATGTACCGCAGGCCCCGATTCCGGTTGGTCCGGGCTATCAGGTTCCGTTTGCCGCACGCATCCGGGCGGAAGCCGGTATCGCTACCGGAGCCGTCGGGCTGATTACATCGCCTGAGCAGGCCGAGGCTATTCTGGCGGATGGTCAGGCCGATCTGATTTTACTCGCCCGCGAATTTTTACGGAACCCGTATTTTCCGATGCAGGCAGCGCAGGCCCTTGGCGCTGATCACGACTGGCCTGTGCAGTATGTACGGGCTAAACCCCGCTGAGCACCTCCCCTTCCCGACGGTTTCCGGCTTTCGGGAAGGGCAATACAGCATACTTTTGAATTTATTTAAGATTTTTTAAAAAATATATAAGGTGATTTTCTGAAAAAGTTGTCTGATAGTATAGAAGCCCGTTGCCGGACTTACGTAGTAGTCAACCCAGGATATGCAAGCTATCAGACCGATCCATTCTTCAGGACAACCCGATTCACTACCTGCTATCCAGCTGGAAAACAATATATTGCCGGATGCCCGGGAACCGTCGCCGGTTAACGATACGGAACTGTTTATCCGCAGAGCGTTTCAGGAAAGCCCGCAAAAAGGGTGTGAGCTGCTTTTCCGGCGGTATCATCAGGCCTTATGCAGCCATGCAGTCCGCTTTGTTTATTCTAAAGAAACAGCCGAAGATATTGTGAGTGAGGTCTTTTGTAAGTTCTGGAAGACCAGAGCCTATGAAAGCGTAACCAGCTCATACCGCTTTTACCTCTTCCGGAGCGTCCGGAACGAAGCCTATAATTACCTCCGCCTCGAATTTCAGGACCTCGATACCATCGACAACGCCGACGCCCGCGAAAGTGCCTTCGGTCAGCGGCCCGACCAGCTGTTACAGTTTGAAGAAGTCTTTCATAAGCTGGAAGACCTTGTCGAATCGCTCTCTCCCCAATGCCGGAAAGTATTTCTGCTCAGCCGCTTTGAAGGCAAAAAATACCAGGACATCGCCAGTGAACTGGGCATCTCCATAAAAACTGTCGAAGTACACATCGGAAAAGCCCTGGGCATTGTCCGGAAAGGGCTGAAAGAACACTGGCTTACCTTATTGCTGGTTGTCGCCCGCCTGCTGCCGTTTTAAGCGGCACACCTCTGAACGTATCCTGCACACTTACACGTCGAAACGAAATGGAATCAGAAATCAACAAAGAGCTAATTTTCAGCCACTTTGAACGAAATACATCCCCGTTACAACGGCAGCTTATTGCCCAGTGGCTGCAAACACCCGCCCATGAAGAACAATATTATGAGTGGCTCGAAGAATGGGAAATGTCACACCCGCAATACCTCGCGCAGACGGAACCGGCCTATCTGAAGTTTACCGGTTTTATGGCCAGTAACCAGCACAGCGACACGGCCGGCCCTGAAACGGATGTAGTACCGGTTATCCGGCAATGGCCCGCGCGGCAGTGGCTGGTAGCGGCCTCAGTACTGCTGTTGCTGGGATTGGGCGCCTGGCTGCTGCGCAACCCGATCATGTACCAGACCTACTCGACAGCCTATGGCGAGACCCGCCCGATCCGGCTACCTGACGGCAGTCAGGTGATACTGAGCCCTAATTCCTCGCTCCAGATACCCCGCCGGGGCTTCGGCACCAGTACCCGCGACGTTGAGCTGACCGGCGAAGCTACGTTTTCCATCGTCCATACACCCGACGACCAGCGGTTTACTGTCAGAACGGCCAACAACGTTACGGTTGTGGTGCTGGGAACCGAATTCTCCGTTTTTGCCCGCAAACGGGGTGCCCGCGTTCAGCTCCACAAAGGCAAAGTACAACTGGACTACCGGCAAGGCAAGGCCACCCGCCACCTGACGATGAAACCCGGCGACCTGGCCACGCTTGACCGGCAGAACCACATGCAGCTGCGCCGCGCCGATCATCCGCTGCCGCAACTGACCGGTACAGACAAGCGCTTTGTTTTCGACGAAACCTCACTGCAGGAGGTTGCCTGGCTGCTCGAAGATAACTACGGGCTTCAGGTAACCATCAACGACCAGGCACTGGCCGAACGGGTACTGATGGGATCCTTCCGCGCCGACAATGTTGATCAGCTCCTGCAATCCATCTCTGAATTGCTCGACATCACGGTTGTCCGGCAGGGAAACAAAGTCCGTATTTCCGATCAGTAACAGGGACTTTTCTAACCGGTTCTGTATCATAACGATGGCTTTTTGTTTTCAAAAAATCCGGAGAATAACCGTATTTCCCGATAGACTATTAACTAACTAATTGATTATCAAAATATTAAATTTCTCTTGCAAAAACCTGATCACGCACTAATCTTTGCCTATTGATTAACAATATTATGTAACCCGGAAGCTCGCATACAGCCTCCGGAACGGTGGTTCACAAAGCCATCCTGACTGGTACAATCACTCAACCCTGTTTCTCAACGATCACTTTTTTAATCGTTTGTTTTTATGACAAATCCTTTACCAAATGCCGTAACCAAATGCTTGCTGGCCACCTCGCTGCTGGTCGGTTTCCGGCCGGGCTGGTCGCAGTCAGTCGTGCTGGCCAATAACGTTCAGCGCAAACAGCTGACTACCCCGCATACGCAGGGGCGCCAGCTGAAAGATGTACTACAGGATCTGAAAACCCGGTATGGTGCGGAAATTCTGTTTGAACTCCGCACCGTTGACGGCGTTTCCGTTCCGGGCGAAAAACTCGACAGCAAGGCAACGCTCGAAAAAAACCTCGACAACCTGCTCCGGCCGCTCGGGCTGCGCTATAAAAAAGTAAACAGCAATTCGTACCTGATTCTGACCGGCAGCAACCGGCGGAAAGTTGCCTCGCTGGAAACACTTGTGCCAGAGTCATTACCGGTACAGGAAGCCCCTTCGGCCGATAATGCGGCAAAGCTGCTGAACAGTATAGGGTCTGTCAGCCTGAAAACCGAACTGGCCGCCAATCCGGTTACGGGTACGGTTAAAAGCGAAAACGGGGAAACACTACCGGGCATTAATGTGGTGATCAAAGGTACCAGCAAAGGCACCAGCACGGACGTAAACGGTAAGTATACGCTCGATGTGCCGGTTAACGCGGTACTGGTTTTTTCGGGCATTGGTTTTACAACACAGGAAATAAGCATCGGCGGCCGCAGCCGGCTGGATGTCACGCTCGTTTCTGATAATAAACTGCTCGAAGAGGTTGTTGTCGTGGGCTATGGTACCCAGAAGCGGGAAGCGCTGACCAACTCCGTTGCCCAGATCGGCAGCGATGAGATTGCCCGCCGGCCGGTTTCCAACGTACAGCAGTCTTTGCAGGGGCAGATGCCGGGCGTGACCGTGCTGGATCAGGGCGGCGCGCCGGGACGGTCAAATGCGGCCATCCGTGTACGGGGCGTTACCACCTTTAATATCAACGGAACCAGTTCGGCCGGCAGCAGCAACAGCACCGGCAGCTTTGACCTGGGCAAAAATGACGCCCTTGTTATCGTTGACGGGATTGAGCAACGTCTCACCGACATCAACCCCGAAGACATCGAAACCATTTCGATCCTGAAAGATGCCGCCTCAACTGCCATTTACGGGTCAAGGGCCACCAACGGGGTGGTGCTCGTAACGACCAAGCGCGCGAAAGGCGGTAAGGTACAGGTCGATTACAACGGCTATTACGCCATCCAGAAATCGATCAACGCCCCGCAGATGATGGGTCTCGAAGACTACATGCGTCTACAGGTCGTGGCGTATACCAACGCCGGTGCCGCCCTCCCTGCCCGCTTCACCGAATCGTCGATTCAGGCCTACATAAACGCGACCGACCGCGAAAAATATCCGTTGCCGAACACCTGGTTCCAGACCATGCTGCATGCGGCACCACAACAGAACCATACGCTGTCGATTGCCGGTGGCACCGAAGCCCTCCGCACACGGCTGAGCTTACGCTTCCAGGATCAGGCCGGTATCATTACGCATTATACCAGTAAAATCGGCGAAATCCGGATGAACACCGATTACACGGTCTCACGCCGGGTACGGCTCAGCGGTGACCTTAACTACCGGTATAACTACTCGCAGGTGCCGACCGTTGACCCGATCGACCGTTTTTTCCACGGCTCGCTGTGGGCAGTACCTAAATATGCAGACGGCACCTATGGCCTGAGTCCGCAGGGTAACAACCCGCTGATGAATGCTGAAATCGGCGGCGATTCGAAGCGTTTCTCTGATTTTCTGGCCGGTTACGTAAAAGGCGAATGGGAAATTATGGACGGGCTGACATTCTCGACGCAGCTGGCCGGCCGTGGTTATTTCACCCAGGAAAAGAACTACGCCAATGCGTTTACGAACCTTGACAAAAACACGAACATAACGAAAACGGTCGCCAATAACACACTGACCGAAGTACGGAATTCGTTGCGGGAGTACACCCTTATCAGCCTGTTAACCTACGAAAAAACGATTGGTAATCATGGTCTTAAAGGTTTGCTCGGCTATTCGCAGATCGGTAATACCCAGAACTTCCTGAGTGCCTACCGCGAACGGTTCTACAGCAACGACATTCAGTCGATCAGCCAGGGCGCTAACGACGGAACCAAGAGCAACTCCGGAAACGATGCCGTGTTTGGCCTGCGCTCTTACTTTGCCCGTGTCAACTACGACTACAACGGCAAATACCTCTTCGAAGCCAACGGCCGGTATGACGGATCGTCGAAATTCACCGGTGAGAAACAGTATAGCTTTTTCCCGTCGTTCTCGGCGGGCTGGCGGCTCTCGAAAGAAGCGTTCTGGCAGGGACTTCAATCTACGGTTAATGAGCTGAAACTCCGTGGCTCCTGGGGGATCACCGGTAACCAGTCGGTCGATCTTTATAGTTATTACGCTGCTCTCACCGCACGGGGTTATAACTTCAACGGCGCGGCCGTGCAGGGCTACCGGCAGAGCAGCCTGGCCAACACCAATCTGGGCTGGGAATCGACCACACAGCTTGACCTTGGGCTGGATGCGTCGTTCCTGCGCAACCGCCTGAACCTGACCGTCGATTATTATAAAAAACGGACCAACGATATCCTGCTGAATCTCGAAATTCCGGCTACGGTCGGGCTGTCGGCACCGCCGCAGAACGCCGGCTCGGTGGAGAACAAAGGGCTGGAAATCAGCCTGAACTATCGGGGTGCCAAAAGTTCATCGGGTTTTCAGTATAATCTCGGCGGTAATTTCAGCATCAACTCAAACAAAGTAGTTGACCTGAAAGGCACCGGCCCATACATCACCGGTTCGGACATTGACCCGCGCTACATCATCGCCGTTGGTCTGCCGATTAACACCCTGTGGGGCTACAAAACCGATGGCCTGTTCCAGACTCAGTCGGAGATTGACAGCTACAAAGCGACCTACGCCGCCAACACCAGACCCGGCGACGTAAAATACGTTGACCTCAACGGCGACGGTAAAATCGACGCCAACGACATGACAACTATCGGCAATTCGTTTCCGAAATACATTTTCGGGCTGAACGCAAACTTCTCTTACAAGAATTTTGAGCTGAGTCTGCTGTTCCAGGGGGCGGCCAAGGTCGATACCCGTCTGGCAGGCGCACTGGCCGAAATGGGTAACCAGGAAGGGTTTACGCACGAAATCTATACCAATAACTATTGGACCCCTGAAAACCCGACCGCCCGGTTCCCGCGCCCGAGGAAGTTTGATCTCCGGAATGTGGCCACCTCCGACCGGCTCGTGATTGATGCCTCGTATGTACGGCTCAAAAACGTACAGCTGGCCTATTCGCTGCCTGCGGCAATTGCCGGCAAGCTGAAAATGAGCCGCATCCGGGCCTACGTATCGGCCACTAACGTCTTTACGATCTCAAAACTGAACGAGTGGGATCTCGATCCGGAAGTGGGCTCAGGCCGTGGTGTGTATTACCCGCAGACGGCGTTGTACACCGTTGGCTTAAATCTGGGACTCTAACTCAACTCATCGTCTGAACATTATGAAATCAATACGTTACACGATCAAATATACCTTACTGGCCATTACGGCAGGGCTGGCACTGACCGCCTGCGACCGCCAGCTGCTGGATACGGTGCCGAATGACCGGCTGTCGGAAAGTGTGTTCTGGAAGACCGATAACGACGCCCGGCTGGCAACCAACTCCCTGTACAGTGACCTCGACAGTACGAACATTTTCAGCTGGGATGCCCTGACCGACATCGGCCACGTAAACCAGCCGTTTGAACTGCACGCGTACATCGAACTGGGCCAGTATGATGCCACCAGCTCACGGATATTCGGCGAGTGGTCAAAGGCCTATCGCGGCATCCGCGCCTGCAATTACCTGCTCGACAATATCGATAAAATCCAGACGACCAACACAGCCCTGATCAGTCAGTGCAAAGGCGAAGCGCGGGCGCTCCGGGCCTATCAGTACCTGAAACTGGCCAGCCTGTACGGCGATGTGCCGCTGGTAACCAAGGCCATTACGCTGGAAGAAAGCCGTGCCCTTACCCGGACACCGGTTGCTCAGGTGTGGGATTTTGTTGACAAGGAGCTATCCGAAGCAGCGGCTCTGCTGCCGGCTACGTACGCCGCTGCCGACAAAGGCCGGTTTACCAAAGGTGCTGCCATCGGCCTGCGGGCGCGGGCTAACCTCTATGCCGGCCGCTACCAGCAGGCCGCCGATGCTGCCGATCAGGTCATCAAATCGGGCACATACGGACTGTATGATTCGTACGAAAAACTGTTTACCTACGCGGCCGAAAACAACCGGGAGGTATTGCTGGACCGCCAGTTTATCAAGGATACCTATCCGGTAAACGTTTTCAGCTACATGGGACCTTACAGCCAGAAAAACGCCAACAGCACCTTTGTGCCGACCAAGGCGCTCGTCGATATGTACGAAACCACAGCCGGTAAACTGATTACGGACGCTACCAGCGGTTATGATCCGGCAGCACCGTATGTCAACCGTGACCCGCGGCTGAAGTTCTCGGTATACCTGACCGGCGATCTCCTGCCCAGCGGCATCGCCTTCCGGCCGGAACCCAACAGCGGCACCGCCGATGCGGTCGGCAATACCTACATTGCCTCCACGACCGGCTTCAACCTCAAGAAATACATCAATGCCGACGACTATGCCAATCCGGCCAACAACGGCATTAATATCATTCTGCTGCGGTATGCCGAAATTCTGCTGACGTATGCCGAAGCGAAAATTGAGCAAAACCAGATTGACGCCAGTGTCATCAGTGCCATCAATGCCGTACGTAACGGCCGGACCGACGTAAAACAACCGGCCATCAGTGCGACCGCTTCGCAGGCCGAATTGCGGGCGATTGTCCGACGCGAGCGCACGGTCGAACTGGCCTTTGAAGGGCAGCACCTGATTGATATCCGACGCTGGAAAACGGCCGAAACCGTATTGCCGGGGCCGGTTTATGGCATCACCTACAAAGGTACCGACGGCAAACTGGCGACGGTTCAGGTGGTGGGCATCAACCGGGTGTTCGACAAGACGCGGCATTATCTGTGGCCGGTTCCGCAGCGGGAGCGCAACCTGACGCCGTCGCTGTCGCAGAATCCGGGCTGGTAAGCTATTCCATTGTCCGTGGCTTCGATCAGCCACGGACAACAGCTATTGCGGATTTAAAATCCGCAATCACATAACTTCGGATTTTAAATCCGAAGCAGCCTGTACCTTATCCCCGTTAACCCAATGAAAATCAGCTTTCGTTTACTCAACGTTATTCTTTTCACCGGCCTGACCGTCCTTCTCGCCGCGTATACCCTGCCCGCGCCAACCGCCAGACAGCCGAACATTATTTACATCTACGCCGATGACCTGGGCTATGGCGATCTGGGCTGCTATGGCCAGCAAAAAATCCGGACGCCCCATCTGGACCAGATTGCCCGCGAAGGTATCCGGTTTACACAGCACTATTCCAGCATGCCCGTCTGCGCCCCCGCCCGCTGCATGCTCCTGACCGGCAAACACGCCGGCCATTCTTACATCCGGGGCAATTATGAGATGGGCGGTTTCGCCGATTCGCTGGAAGGCGGGCAGATGCCGCTTTACCCCGGTGCCTTTACAATTGGCCGGATGTTGCAGCAGAACGGCTATAAAACGGCCTGCATCGGCAAGTGGGGACTGGGTATGGCCAACACAACCGGCAACCCCAACGACCAGGGATTTGACTACTTTTACGGCTACCTCGACCAGAAACAGGCCCATAACCATTACCCGACCCACCTCTGGGAAAACGGCAGGCCGGTAGCGCTTAACAATCACTACATTGAGGTGCACCGCAGACTGGCACCGGAAAACGCTACGCCCGAAGGATTTGCCTATTACCGGGGCAATGACTACGCTACCGACAAGATGGCGGATAAGGCCGAAGCGTTTATCCGGCAACACAAAAACGGCCCGTTCTTCCTCTACCTGCCCTTTACCGCGCCCCACACCTCATTACAGGCGCCGGAAGCAGCCGTGAAGGAATACGCCGGTAAGTTTGACGACAAACCGTATCTGGGGCAGCAAGGCTATGCGTCAACCCCTTATCCGCGGGCAACCTATGCCGCCATGATTACCTACATGGACACTAAGGTCGGCCAGATTATGAAACTCCTCAAAGAGCTGAATCTTGACGAAAACACACTGGTCATGTTCTCCAGCGACAATGGGGCAACATTTACGACCGGCGGGGTCGATGCGGCGTATTTCCGGAGTGTCGGTAATCTGCGCGGCCTGAAAATGGACGTGTACGAAGGCGGTATCCGCGAACCGATGATTGCCCGCTGGCCGGGAAAAATCAGGGCCGGGCAGGAGACTGACCATGTGTCGGTGCAGTATGACCTGCTGGCCACCCTCGCCGAGCTGATCGGCCATAAACAGCCTTTCGCCACCGACGGGCTTTCGTTTCTGCCAACCTTGCTTGCCCAACCGGATAAACAGAAAAAACACCCGTTTCTGTACTGGGAATACCCCGAAAAAGGCGGACAGCTGGCCATCCGGATGGGTAACTGGAAAGCGGTCAAAACCAATCTGCGGACCAACCGGAAAGCCCCCTGGGAGCTCTATGATTTAGCGAAAGACGTAAGCGAAACCACCAATATAGCCGCGCAGCACCCTGACCTGATCCGGCAGTTCGATGCGATTCTGGCCCGCGAACATACCCCGACCCATATCAACGAATGGGAAATTATTTCGCCTAAACTTGCACCGGCTAGTGGTAAATAAGCCATTTTCTGAGATTTATACATGAGCCGCTTTGCTCAACAGTCTTTTACGTTGCTTTTTTAACCTTGTACAACCCGCTATGCGTATTATACCCCGGCGTTTTTCACATTTACTGCTAAGCTCATTTGCCCTCATCGGCATCGGTTTTTCGGTCAGTGCCTGGATCAGTAAACCGGCTGCCACACCGCCTAACGTTGTCCTGTTCTTTATGGACGATATGGGTTACGGCGACCTGTCGGTTACCGGCGCACTTGACTATACCACCCCCAACCTCGACCGCATGGCGGCCGAAGGGTCACGGTTTTCCAATTTCCTCGTTGCCCAGGCCGTGTGTAGCGCGTCACGGGCAGCCCTGATGACGGGTTGCTACCCGAACCGGCTCGGCGTTTCGGGTGCCTTCGGCCCCAACTCACCCGTCGGCCTTAACCCGAATGAAGAGACGCTGGCGGAACTGCTGAAAGAGCGCGGCTACACAACCGGCATATTCGGCAAATGGCACCTCGGTGACCAGCAACAGTTCCTGCCGCTCCAGCAGGGCTTCGACGAGTATTACGGCGTGCCGTATTCGCACGATATGTGGCCGCTCCATCCGTGGCAGGCACAGGCCAACTACCCGCCGCTGCACTGGATTGAGGGAAATGACAAAAAAGAGGAAATTAAAGACCTGAACGATGCCGGTAAGATCACGGCATCTATCACCGAACGGGCGCTGGGTTTTATCCGGAAGCATAAGACAAAACCGTTTTTCCTGTATGTACCCCACCCGCTGCCCCACGTCCCGCTGGCGGTTTCGCCAGGCTTTAAAGGCAAGACAGCCAAAGGCTTGTACGGCGATGTGATTACGGAACTCGACTGGTCGGTCGGCCAGATCATGGCTGAACTCAAAAAGCAGAATCTGGACAAAAACACGCTGGTTATCTTTATCAGCGACAACGGGCCGTGGTTCAACTACGGCGACCATGCCGGCTCAACGGGTGGTTTCCGTGAAGGTAAAGGCACCTCGTTTGAAGGCGGACATCGGGTGCCCTGTCTGGTGCGCTGGCCGGGTGTTGTACCGGCAGGCCGCGTCTGTAATAAACTGCTGACGACCATGGACATTCTGCCGACGGTAGCGAAAATCTGCGGGGCACGTCTGCCTAAAAACCGCATCGACGGTGTCGACTGGCTGGCGTTGCTTAAAGGCGATAATGCCATGACGCCGCGTACTAAGTTCTATTACTATTACCGCAAGAACAGCCTCGAGGCAGTTCGGGAAGGCGACTGGAAACTGGTGTTTGCGCATCCGGGACGGACCTACGAAGGGTTCCTGCCCGGACAGAACGGCAAGCCGGGTCAGACAAATGAAAACCACCCGTTTCCGACGGCTCTGTTTGATCTGCGCCGCGATCCGGGCGAACGCTATGATGTCCGCGAGCAACACCCTGAGATTGTAGCCCGCCTCGAAAAGGTAGCCGAAGAAGCCCGCGCCGATCTGGGTGATGACCTCCAGAAACGTACCGGCGCTAACGTCCGAGAACCGGGACGGGTAGCGAAGTAATGTTGTTGTAAACGACACAAAAAAGGAGCATTAAGACTGATCTTGATGCTCCTTTTTTTTATACATAACTGGCTGATATCACTTCGTGTATCTCTTTTCTTCCCTTCTTCGTGGTTTCTCCTGCGACTAATAAACCATTTTCAGCCACCCACCAACAAAAAAGACAAAGAATAACATTTTACTATATGTCTATTAAACAAAATCCTTATTACATTCCCGTCGAATTTAGTAAAACCCATCTCATATCTCTCAGTACTCACTCATGAAACATGTTTTTACCTTTCTTATCGGCCTCTGCTGTCTGGTTCAGCTTGCCTATGGCCAGAGTAATTCCACCTCACTGATGCAGTCGCTGCGTTACCTCAAAACGGGGAATAGTCTCCGCGAGGCACAACAGTACGACAAAGCAGACGAATACCTGACGAAGGCACTTACCGGTGTCAAAGCAGCAAAGCACAATTACTGGACCGCGGCCGTCTACGAAAACCTCGGCCTGCTCGCCCGCGACCGTAATGATATGGTACGTGCCGGCCAATACCTGAACCAGGCCATCGACCTGTATCAGGCAGGCGGGTATACCGTCAGTGAAAAAGTACTGCGGCAAATCCTCAGCGGCCTGAAAGAAACCGAAGAACTCTATGGCGGCATCGACATCGGGGCCAAGGGCGTCAAGCTGTCGGTAGTAGCCCTGAAGTTTTCGCCGGACGGCCATGCGCTCTTCCGGGTCGTGAAGTCGGAAACCCGCAACACGACCCCGATAGAATGTACACCGGCTGTTTTTGCCGAAACGGCTAAAGCCGTCCACATCTATCTGGACTCGCTGATGACCCGCCGCAAACTGACCAAAAATCGGATTTTTGTGGTCGGCAGCAGCGGCCTGCAAACGGCTCTGGTGAAAAACAACAAACAGGCTGATCTGGAAAAAGCCCTGCACGATGAGCTGGGCAGTGCCTGGCCAACCGCCATTCCGTTTATCGACGCCGCCGGTGAAGCCGAACTGACGGTGCGCGGTACGATCCCCCGCCGCGAATGGCTCACCACAAGCACTATCGACATTGGTAGCGGCAACACCAAAGGGGGTTATTTCACCGCCGATAATACGTTCGATTACATTGACTTCCCGGGTACCGTTTCAATGCTGAAAAAAATCCAGGAAGGCGGCAAACCGGTCGATCAGTCGGCGCAGCAGGTATATACCGATGAATTGCAGTCGGTGGTGAAACGCGAAATGGGTCGGAAAGCCGGTTTCCAGAACCGCCAGCGGGTATACATGATGGGCGGCATCGTCTATGCGCTTGTGACGTATCTGCATCCACGTGAGATTAATACCCAGCTGGTTAAGTTTACGTATAAAGATGCTGTGAAACTACAGGAAATGGCTATCCAGAACTACGATGCCCTGACCAACCCCGACCTGAGCGGACTGGATAACGAAGAAGCGATGCGGAAGGCCCAGGCCGACATTAAAACGGTACGGGAAAAGGTCTTTAAACGCGACGAAATCATTGCGGGCGCCACCATGCTGCGAGGCGTACTGGAAGAGTGCCGCCGCAGTCGCCCTGAAGCTAAAGAGTTTATCTTCCCGCGAGGCGGCGTAATCGGCTGGATTTCCGGCTACATCATCCAGTCCATCGAAAAAGAATACCGCGAACAGAAGGCGCAATAGGACTATGATTAACATGATTCAATGATTGAATGATTAGGTGATTGAGTCATTTAGCAAATGACTCAATCACTGCCTTCCGCTGCTCAATCATTTGACTATTCAAGCATCCAGCACTTCAATCCTTTAGTCATAGTAATCATTCAATCATTCAATCACACCAATCATAGTAATCATAGTAATCATAGTAATCATAGTAATCATAGTTTACATTGCTCCTTGAACGACTTGTGGTTGGTCTGGGCGAGGCGGTAGAGGTTAGCGTAATGCTGAACCGTTTTGGCAGGTACCGTTGCGTTGAAAATTTCCTGCAACCGTTCACACTCATCGGAAATCGGGTTGCTGGTATCCTGCGGGAAATCATGGATATACAGCATTACCGGCCGGTTACGACCGGCGATCTGTAGCGGCAACGCATCAATCTTAGCATTGTAATTCATCTGCAACCACTGCGACTGCGACGATGAAATCGTTTCGCGGGTGTAGTAAGTCAATAACCGGAAATAGGCCGGTGCGTAGCCTGTCTGGAAGGCATAGCGGTAAAAACGCTCAGCATTACCCCAACTTTTGCCACTCTGCTTGTGCTCGTACAAATAACCCAGGGCGTAATACAGTAAGCCGGATTGCCCGTTACCCACCCGCAGCGAATCGAGTAATCGCTTACTTTCCTGCTCAGGTTTTGCCAGGTCAACGTTCAGGTTTGTCAGTACTGCCTGCCGCATCCAGTTGTTCAGGCTATCCAGCTGATTTTTCTGAATAGCCGCTAACGCCATGTCTGAGTAATTAACGACAACTTTGGGTTTCTCCGCTGGTGCTGGTTTAGTCTCCACGACCGGTGGCGGTGTTGGCTTCGCTTCGGTAACGGCCGGTTTGGTCTCCACGACCGGCGGCGGCGTTGGTTTGGCTTCAGCAACGACTGGTTTTGTCTCCACGACTGGTGGTGGTGTTGGTTTGGCTTCGGCAACGGCCGGTTTAGTCTCCACAACCGGCGGAGGCGTTGGCTTTACTTCGGCAACGGCCGGTTTAGTCTCCATAACCGGCGGCGGTGTTGGTTTGGCTTCGGCAACGGCCGGTTTAGTCTCCACGACCGGCGGCGGCGTTGGTTTGGCTTCGGCAACGGCCGGTTTAGTCTCTACGACCGGTGGAGGCGTAGCGGCCACTGCTGGTTTAGGCTCCGTGACAACCGTTTTGCCGGCCGATCCCTGATTGGCAGATTTGTAAAAATTCAAAAATGAAACACCTCGCTGAGCCGCAAGGGTATACAACTGGTTAAAACTGACAATCACCTCCGGCGAAGGCGTTACGTTCCGCACCTCTTTTAGCCGCCGGATCTCATCGGCCAGTGGATTAGCGGGGTCAGCGGGCTGGTCTTCCGCAAAAATGTTTACCAGTACCTTCTGCCCGTCCGCCTGTTTGGCGTCGATCGAAAACCGTTTTCGGCCACCATTCAGGTTTTTACGCAACCGCTCTACCTCAGCCGCCGGATTGTCGATCCGTAAGCGGCCGGATTCATATAGTGAAATCAGTTTGTAGGTCGCCGCCGGGTCATTCAGCTGCGCGGCATAACTATACCACCGTTTAGCTTCCGAAAGCTTTGCCGGTCCGCCGTAGCCTTTCTCATTCAGATACCCAAGAGCATAGTAAAAAAAGGCATCGTCCGACTCACTGACCGTTACCTGAAACTGTTTACGAACCTCCTTGTACTGTTGTCTGCGCACCATCGGTATCTGCTCTACCTTCCGGTCTAATTTCAGAACCAGACTATCCGTCATCATACTCCCGTTTGCTGTCTGCCCCGGCAAGGTGTCTGCCTTCATCCGGTTCTCAGGGACCTGCCGGATGCGGGAGGTCAGCGGTGAATAAATCGTTTTCCGGACAATCAGTTCGCGCGGAAAATCCGGAGGCGGGTACGGTACCCCTGGTGGTGTAAACGTAAGAAAAAGCAGCGTAGAGACGGTATAGTACATGATGTTATGATGATTTGCAGAGATAGCCAAACTTAATAATGTTTAGCCTATTTGCGTAATTTCATGGCCACAACCATGTACTATTTTTACAACTACTGTACCATCTCCTTTCGTTAACGCAATCAATCAGCCTGTCAGGTTATTTATTGTCACTATCCGGCGACTCCCCGTCAAAATTTTCCCGAAAAATTGCTATCTGTTTTAGAGAACAGATTTTTATTCTACATTTGTAGAAACAATTCTATACTCGTAGAATGAAACTATCAGCGACCGAAGAAGTATTGATGAATCACCTGTGGGTCATGGAGAAAGCATTCATGAAGGATTTGCTGGATGCCTATGATCCGCCGAAGCCCGCCGCCACCACTCTGGCGACGTTGCTGAAACGCATGACCGACAAAGGCTTTGTCGCCTACCGCGAATACGGCAACTCGCGGGAGTACTACCCGGTCATTACCCGCGAGGCATATTTCGCCAGACACGTGAACGGACTCATCCGGAATTTCTTCAATAACTCAGCGGCTCAGTTCGCTTCGTTTTTCACCAAAGAAACGGATATGAGTGCGAAGGAGCTCGAAGAATTGCGCGCGCTGATTGACCAACAGATCGAAAAGAAAAAAGGATGATCCCGTACCTGATCACGTCCACGCTGTGCATGGCTGCACTCTGGATTTTCTACAAACTTTTGCTTGAGAAGGAAGACTTTCACCGGTTCAAACGGGTTTATCTGTTGGGTAGCCTGGCCGCCGGGTTTATCGTACCGTGCCTTGAGCTGCGTCTGCCGGCCGGGATGCCCGCAACCGATGCCCTGCCCATAGCCGGACTACCAACCCCCACGGAGATCGCGCCGTTTGTGCTCCGGTCAGCGGGGGCCGCGTCTCCTGCCACAGCCGCGCCGTTTGACTGGCAACCAATTTGGTGGAGCCTCTACGGGCTGGTGACCGCGCTGCTGCTCTTCCGTTTTGGCTATAACCTCTACCGGCTGATCCGCAGTACCCGTACGAATCCGACTGTTTCCACCCCTGACGCCACACTGGTGCTTGTACCGGGACTGCCCCTGCCCTACACGTTTCTGCGCTACATTTTTATCAGTCAGGAAGGCTATCGGGGCATGCAGATTGAGCGCGAGCTGCTGACCCACGAACTGGCTCACGTCCGGCAGTGGCACACCCTCGACCGGCTGCTGACTGAGCTGGTGATCTGTTTTGGCTGGTTCAATCCGGTCGTGTATTTCCTCCGCCGGTCCATTGAACTCAACCACGAGTTTCTGGCCGACGAACGGGTAAACCACACCTATCAGGATATTCCGCAGTATCAGCACCTGTTACTGAGCAAACTAACCGTTCAGCCTCCCCTTGCCCTGACGAGTCATTTCATAGTCCAAACCACAAAACAACGATTTATCATGATGCGTACACACACGGGTTCACTGAAGAAAACGGCCCTGATCGGCACCTCCTTGCTGGCTTTCGCCGGTACACTTTTTCTAGGCAGCAGCACCACCACGGCCCAGACACCGAAAGCCGGACAAAAATCGCCGCCAAAGGTCATAACCGCCACCAGCCCCGCTCCCGGCACAAAGCCACAGGAAGTGTTTCAGTTAAGCGAGCTTAATCTGGAAAAAGGGCGCTATTACTCAGCAAAGCGGTCTCCGATAACCGGTCCCCTGAGATACAACCAGTTAAGTCAAGAAGAGAAAGAGTATATTAAAGTTACCAGCCCGCAGCCCTATGAGTTACGGAAAACACCCACACCGGAACAGTTTGAAGACTGGAAGAACCCGAAGAAGTTCGGTATCTGGCTGGACGGCAAGCACATCAAAAACAGTGAGCTGAACAAGTATAAACCAGAAGACATCGTTGCGTTTTCGGGTAGTTATGTCCATAAAAACGCCCGCCAGCCGCAAGGCTATATCTATCAGTTTGACATCATGACGGAAGCTGCTTACCAGAAATACCTGAAAGACTGGAAGGACGGTCCGTTCATTATGATCAAAAAAGACTAACGCAACCGAAACGAGGCCGGTAAATGCCGGCCCCGTTTCGGTTAATATAATGTTTTGCCCATTGCCGGCCGCATGACCGTGTCGTATTCACAGGCATCTACATTCCCTTTTGTGTGAGCCTGCATGATGGTGCCGATGCTGGGCAGATCGCCCTTTTTCAGGAATGTATCCGGATTCCAGACATCGGCCCGCAGCAGCGCACGGGCACACTGCATAAAGGCTTCTTCTACCGTAATCACCAGCACTGTCCGGGGCTTTTTGCCTTCATGCACAAACCGCTCCAGCAGGTCAGGACGGGTACTGATCACCGCTTTCCCGTTCACGCGGAACGTTTCAAACAGGCCGGGAAAGAAAAACAGCAACCCGACGGCCGGATTCTGCACAATGTTTTTCAGGCTGTCGAGCCGGTTATTGCCCCGCCGGTCGGGCAGCAGAATTGTCTTTTCGTCCAGTACTTCCGCAAAACCCGGATAATCGCCGCGCGGCGAGCAGTCGACACCGTTCGGACCAGTGGTGGCCAGCATCATCAGTGGCGACGCCGCAATCAGTTGACGGCCATAGGCATCCAGATAGTCCAGTTGCTTTAATATTACCCGTTCCGTCGGGATATCGTACAGATTCGTCAGCGCCTCAAGCGACTGAACGAGATAAGGGTCAGGCGTTTCCATAACAGACAAACGTTGTTGGACAAATGTACAAAATACCGCTTACCGCCCCTACATATCGTCTGGCATTCCGGGCAACCACTGGTCAGATTTATGATGGGCCGTCCCCGCCGATTGCGTTGTTTTACAACGTTTTTCTTAACTCATATGCACTGGACATCTGCACAACAGGAACAACTACTGGCGGTTATCAGCCAGCGTACCAGCCGCGACCACATTAGGCGGCAACTCACTCAGAGCGAATCACTTGCCAAACAACTCGACGCTGACCTGAAGGCGCAGTACGATAGCTGGCAACGCGAGCAGGCCGACGTTGACCGGCTTCAGCGGCTGAGCTGGGCCAGCCTTTACTACGATTTTCTGAACCGGAAAGAACAGCAGCTGACCAAAGAAGAGGCCGAAGCGCAGCAGGCCCATGCCCGTTTCGACAGCATCAATGCCACGCTGGAAGCCACCCGCGCCCGCTGCCATGACCTGCAGCAGCAACTGGCTCCCTTCAGCACCGTCGACGCAGCGTATGATTCCCTGATCCGGCAAAAGCAAGAGGCTATGGCCCGTCGAACGGATGAAACCGCCCGGCAGTATCAACAACAGCTGGAAGAAACAGAACGTCTGGACCGGAAACAGAAGGAACTTGCCGAAGCAGAACAGGCAGGTAAACTGCTGCTGAATGATGTGTTGCGCCTGAACAAACTGCTGGCCGAAGCCCGCAGCCGTGGCAACTGGGACCTTTTTCTTGACTCGTCGCTGATCTCCTACGCCAAATACCAGACGCTGGACAAGGTCCGCGACCAGACATTTGCGGTCAATCACCGGTTAACATTATTTCAGCAGGAATACGCTGATCTCGGCCGGACAGCACCGCTCAACCAGCTGCTTACCAGCAATACCACCCGGTTTGTCGATATTTTTTTCGACAATATTTTCACAGACTGGGCGGTACAGTCGCGCATCGAAAAGGCACAGTCAGCCGGCCGGACGCTTGAAGACCAGCTGATTCCGGTTATAAAATCAATTCAGGAAGAAATTATACAGCTGAACGCACGGCATACGGAACAATTAGCGCAGCTGAGCGGGTTTCTGGAACAAGCATAATCCCGTTTCACCTAATCACTACGCTCATGAAAATCAGCGCTATCATTACCGGCGTAACCGGCATGGTCGGCGAAGGCGTGCTGCACGAATGCCTGAATGACCCCGATGTTGAGCGGGTGCTCATCATCAACCGCCGCCCGTCCGGTTTCAGTCATCCGAAGCTGAAGGAGATTGTCCACAAAGACTTTTTCAACCTTGCGCCGGTCAAGGACCAGCTGGCCAGGTATAACGCCTGTTATTTCTGTCTGGGGGTATCGTCGGTGGGCATGAAGGAAGATGAGTACCGGCGCATGACCTACGACCTGACCCTGCACATGGCCCGGACACTGGCCCCACTCAACCCGGATATGACTTTCTGTTATGTGTCGGGATCGGGAACGGACAGTACGGAGCAGGGGCGTCTGATGTGGGCGCGCGTTAAGGGCAAGACCGAAAACGACATCATGAAGCTGCCTTTCAAGGCCGCTTACATGTTCCGGCCCGGCTACCTGCACCCTACGCCCGGCCTCAAAAACGTAAATAAGTACTACAAATACGTTACGTGGATGTATCCGCTGCTGCGCAAACTTTTCCCTGGTACCGCCTCTACCCTCGCCGAACTGGGGCAGGCCATGCTGAAGGTGACAAAGCACGGTTATCCCAAACCGATTCTGGAAGTAAAAGACATTCACGCGTAGGGGCGACCCCACGTGGTCGCCCATCATATACCCAAACCCCACGTGGTCGCCCAATATGCTGTTTTGGGCGACCACGTGGGGTCGCCCTTACAGGTAAACCGGCAGGCCCGTCCGGACGGATTCGTCACAGGCAAAGGCAATGCGCAGGCTGTTGACGGCGTCCTGTACGTGGTCTGTCAGGTCGATGTCTTCCAGAATGGCTTTCTGGAAATACAGCTGCTCACGATTGCACAGCTCCTGATGATCAGGCTCGTCCTGCATATCGATCCACTCATCGGCCTTGGTGAACGTATCGTTTTCGTCGAGATCAGCGTAGTGTACCCGCAGCGACTCGGTTTTGGTATGCGAGTCAACGTCATCGGATTTTCCGCTGGCCCCGGCATTTTTCGCAACGATCGACACACAGCCGCGCGGCCCGATCACGTCTTTCACGAAGAACGCGGTTTCGCTCATCATCGGCCCCCAGCCGGCTTCGTACCAACCTACTGACCCGTCTTCGAACCGGATCTGAAGCTGACCATAGTTATAGTTATCAACCGGAATATCATTGGTCAGCCGCGCCCCGATGGCATTCACCTGCACCGGCTTCGAGCGTGTCATCATGCACATGATGTCGATGTAATGCACACCGCAGTCCACAATCGGGCTCAGGCTTTTCATCAGATTCCGGTGCACCGTCCACATAAACCCGTGGCTTTGCTGGTTCAGGTTCATCCGCATCACCAGGGGTTTCCCCAGATCATGGGCCACCTCAACAAACTTAGCCCACGACGGGTGATGGCGCAGAATATAGCCGACCACCAGCTTTTTACCGGCCTTACGGGCTGCCTCGGCGACCCGCTCAGCACCCGCAACCGTGTCGGCTACCGGTTTTTCGATGAATACGTGGCAACCCTGCTCAAACGCCATTATGGCAAATTGCTCGTGCGTATCCGGATACGTCGAAATACAAACCGCGTCGGGTTTGGTTTCGGCAAGGGCTTCGGCATAATCACTGAACAGCGGATAGCCACCGCCCAGTTTTTCGTTGAGTACTTCCTTGCTCTTACCCGTCGAAACGATGCCGCAAATGGAAAATCCGTCCAGCGACTGATACGCCTGCGCGTGCGATGAGCCCATGTTGCCGCATCCGACAACCAGTACCCGCAACGATGTAGTTAATGAAGACATGAATATTGGCTTAAATAGCTTTATGAATCAAAATAAAGAGGTACAGGATTCTACTCCAAATCCATAACGTAATTGAGTTCCCGGAATGCCGCGATACACTTCATGACAATTTCTTTATATTAGTCCTCATCATTTTCTCTTCTATGCAAAAACTGATGAATGAACTGATCCGGTTTGCCGTTGATCAGAAACACTTTGACAATATACTGCCGTTAGGCACCTATGAAAAAGTGAAACCCCAGTCACGACTCATCGAAGCCGGTCAGCTGTGTACGAAGGTTTATTTCGTACTAAGCGGCGGGTTTGTCTGCCGCTACATCAACGAGGCATTTGAGGTCGAAAAAACCATTAATTTCTACCTCGATGATTTCCATCCGTTTATGACCTGCATTGACGGCTTTTTTACAGGCGGTAAAACGCAGTGTGAACTACGGGCTATTACCAACTCCGAAGTGCTGGGGTTCAACAAGCAGGATATCGACCGGCTGATTGCGGAGCATCCGGGGTTGATGCATTCCTACCACGCCCTCGTTACTGACGCCCTGCAAGGCGAAAACGACCTGAAGATGAAGATTATCTCCTATCCGTCGGTCAATCTGTACGACTACCTGATCACCAATCATCCGTCTGTTATTCAACGGGTTCCGTCTAAGTACATTGCTGAATTCATGGGCATTTCGCAGGAATGGCTCAGTAAACTTAAACACCGCATCTGATTTCTTGAATTAATTCAACGTCTGGTCCGCCATGGTCTCTCTAGCTTTGTCAACAAGCAAAAATATGATGAACCATGTCACAGAAAACACCGGGCTATTCCTTAGTTGACTACACAACCCCTTATGCTAAATACTATACTGAAGCCGTTCAGGCTATTCCGGATGGTGTTGCCGACAGACTGCATGGTGGCCCCGCCCCGACAGGTTCACTGCCCGCCTTTACGGATGTCACAGCCCTGAAAGCACCGGGCCACCTCCCCGTCGAAACCGGCTATACGCTGGAATCAAACGGCGCCATCCACGTGGCAATTCATACCTTGATGCCGGCGGTTACGCCTGCCATGATCGACTGGTGGTTTGGCTGGCATGGCTCGAAAGCGAACCGTTATAAACTCTGGCACCCGAAAGCCCACCTGCACGCCGAATGGGCAGACGGCAAAGACGACATTGCTTACATCGGCCGTACATCGCTCATTGATGAATACATCGGCGAAGAGCTGCTGAACGGGGCGATTCAGTTTACCTCACCGACTCTTTTGGGATTCACCCACAATGACCTCAAAGATCCCGGCCAGGTGGTTTATATCTGCGCACGGGTTGGCCATGCCACCTTGCCGGTCGATATGGGTTGGCTGGTACATCAGGTGCGGGCAGTAGAAGGCGGTGCAGAAATGCGGTCGCGGTTCTGGATGGGCGGGCCGTATCTACAGCTACGTAAGGAAGGGGTTCTGGCCGGGATTGCGTCTAAGCTACTCCGGCAATTTAAAAACCCGTCCGAACAGTTTGCCAGAGACCTCCTTACCCACTGCTCGGAAGAAATGAACCATCTGGCATCGTTCCTGCCGCAACTCTATGCCCACATCAATGGCAAACACCCGGAGCTGAAAGTCGAAGGCCGTATTATTACCCAGACCGACAATGAATTCGACCAAATCCTGATGGACTCCCTGTTCAATAAAGTTGATCCGGGCCGGCGACCGTGCAAAATCGTCGAGCCAACATCGGTGCAGGATATCATTGCGACCGTCAGGCATGCCCGGTCAACCGGCAAAAAAATTACAGTTTGTTCGGGCGGACACAGCTGGTCGGCCAACCACCTCCGCAACGACAGCATCCTGATCATGATGGGGGGCTTTAACCAATACGAAATCAATGCGCAGGCAATGACCGCTAAAGCGGGTCCGGGTGTAGGCGGCAGCGTATTGATGGGCGAGTTATTCAAACAGAATCTGTTTTTTCCGGCAGGCCATTGCAAAGGTGTATGCATTGGCGGGTATCTGTTGCAGGGCGGTTACGGCTGGAACGGCCGCAAAACCGGTATTGCCTGTCAAAGCATCACTGGCTACGACATGGTAACGGCCGACGGGGAATTTGTGCATGCCAGCGAAACCGAAAATGCAGATTTGTTCTGGGCTGCACGCGGGGCAGGCGGCGGTTTTTTCGGGGTTGTCACCTGCTTCTACCTCAAGCTGTTTGCCTTACCTAAATACCGCGCCATCATTGTCCATGATTTTTATATGAAACATCTGGAAGCGGTCTACAACTGGGCGTATGAGGTAGGGCCCGCCATCCCCAAAGCCGTCGAGTTCCAGATGATTATGAGCAACCGGATGTTAAATCTGTTCGGTCCGGGCATTGAGGCCATTGCGCCGGTTTTCGCCGATACCGAAGACGAATTTCAGGAAGCGATAAACTTCATGAAAAACAGCCCGATCAAACACAAGGCCTTAATCGCCACACCGGCTATTGACCCTGGTATTGATGCGCTTTACAAAGGGACGATGATGCACTATCCCGACAATCATTACTGGGGCGTCGATAACATGTGGACACACGCCCCGATTGATGACCTGATGCCGTTCATACAGGAAATTGCCCGGACACTACCACCTGCACCGTCGCACTTCCTGTGGTTGAACTGGCACCCCGGCAGCCTCAGCGATAACATGGCCTATTCAAAAGAAGATGCAATTTATCTGGCGTTGTATGCTACCTGGAAATCAGCAGCCGACACCGCTAAATACGGCGACTGGGCAGCACACATGATGCAGAAAATGGCCCACCTCTCGACCGGCATCCAGCTCGCCGACGAAGGGCTGCATAAACGAACAGCGCCGTTTATGTCGGACGACCACCTGCGCCGGTTTCAGGCGATCCGTGCCCAACGCGACCCGAATGCCATTTTCCACGAGTGGCATTCAAAACCGGAACCAGCGGAATGACCGTTGTCCCATTGCGGACGTAATTCTGTCCGGAAGTGGACAGGCAATGTATTCCCTGGTTTTGCCAAAAGCCCGTTTCTGCGCCCGGAACGGGCTTTTGGCGTTTATGGCAAAGCATTTGCTCAGCAAAAGTAGAGTTAATTATTCCGGCATGAAACGAACATATCTGGGCGAGTTTGAAGAAATTGTGCTGCTGACCGTAGCCGTACTGGACGTCGAACGGCAGGCTTACGGTGTGGCCATTACCCACGAGATTATTGAACAGACGGGACGCCCTGTCCGACTCAACCAGATTCACGCGGCCCTCGAACGGCTTGAAGAAAAAGGCATGGTCAAATCAGAAATGGGCGAACCCACGGCCGAACGCGGTGGCCGCCGCAAACGCTTGTTTTCCGTCACTGGATACGGCCGCCTTACCCTTCAGGATATTCAGGAAGTACGGGTCAGTTTCTGGACCCGCCTCCTGAACCCGGTTAAACTCGTAGAGACGCAACATCTTGCGTCTCCGCTGGGGTAACCCACGGTAACCTGAAAAAACTGTAATGCAATGAGACGCAAAATATTGCGTCTCTACGGGGTAACCCACATAACCTGAAAAAATGAGACGCAAAATATTGCGTCTCTACGGGGCAACCCACGGTAACCTGAAAAAAACTGTAATGCAATGAGACGCAAAATATTGCGTCTCTACGGGGTAACCCACATAACCTGAAAAAATGAGACGC
>NZ_JBYFCJ010000012.1:65168-89615 GCF_057652235.1 Arsenicibacter sp. R0_47
AAAATATTGCGTCTCTACAGATAGGTGCTATTCATTTTCTATGCAACACAAACCGCCCCGATATGCCGACCGGCTGCTGCGTCTGTTTCTGGCTCCGCATCGCGGGGAGGAAGTGCTCGGCGACCTGCACGAAGAATTTGCCTGGCAGGTCCGGACCGTCGGCGAGCGGCGGGCACGCTGGCAGTACTGGCTCGATGTTCTGGGCTTCCTGAAGCCGTGGGCTATACGCCGACAGACACCCGCAGACAACCAATCCGTATATTCAACAACAACAAATTTAGTGAGCCCTGATATGCTACGAAACTATTTCCGGACGGCCTGGCGAAACCTGTTCAAGAACCGCTTTTACTCGCTCATCAACATGTCGGGCCTGACCGTCGGGCTGGCGGTTGGCATCCTCATTCTGCTTTGGGTGCAGGATGAACTGAGTTTTGACCGGTTCCACCGGGAGGCCAGTCACATTTACAAGCTCGAAAACTGGGCCGGTACCGGCAGCAGCCGGCAAATCTGGACCTCAACCGTGGCGCCCATTGCCGACATGGGTAAAAAGGAAGTGCCCGGCATCCGGGAAGCCGTCCGGCTATCGCATAACGGGATGTATAACCTCTTCAAATACAAGGACAAAAGCATTGTTGAAGAAAATACGCTTTTTGCCGATCCTACCTTCTTTTCAGTCTTTGACTTTCCGCTGATTGACGGCAATCCGGCTAAGCCGTTCCCCGACGACCATTCGGTTGTGCTGACCGCGACCGCCGCCAAACGCTATTTCGGCGACGAAGCACCCCTCGGCAAGGTCCTGATGAGTGACGACAACACGGCGTTTACCGTCAGCGGCATTATCAACGATATTCCGGAAAATTCCAGTATCAAGAGCGACATCATTCTGCCGCTTTCGCTGAAATTCAGCCGGTTGTATCAGGCTAGTACGAACGGCAAAAACCAGTATAACGATTTTTCACAGTTCAACTACAACACCTACTTTCTGCTACAGTCGAATGCCTCAATTGCCACGATGACCGATAAGCTGCGGACCATTCACCTGCGTAACAAACCCGACGATACCGACCTGACCTACCTGCTCCAGCCGCTACCGGCCATACACCTGTACCATGCCGACGGTACCGAAGCCGGTATCGGGGCTGTGCGGATGTTCGGGATTATTGCCCTGCTGATTCTGGCCATCGCCTGCATCAACTACGTAAACCTCTCGACGGCCCGCGCCATGCTGCGGTCGAAGGAAGTCAGCATGCGGAAAATCGTCGGGGCGGCCCGCGAGCAGTTGTTTCTTCAGTTCGTGATCGAAACCGGGCTGCTGTTTTTACTGTCGACCATCCTGGCAATGGGCCTGATGTACGCCCTGCTGCCGTTCTTTAATCAGCTGTCCGGCAAAAAACTGGTCCTCTCCCTGAGCGACATCCGCATCTGGGAGCTTATCGGCCTGACGATTTTCGGCACCCTCGTGGCCTCCAGCATTTATCCGGCAATCCTGCTGTCGTCGTTCGACCCGCTCAAGGCACTGAAGGGCAAAATTTCGGCGCGCTTCAGCGAGGCCATGTTCCGGAAAGTACTGGTGGTGGTGCAGTTTTCGGTATCGGTCATCCTGATTGCCAGCACCTTTATCATCAGCAACCAGTTGCATTACATCCAGTCGAAAGAACTGGGCTACGACAAATCCCACGTCTTTGGCTTTTTCATGCGCGATAACATGGCGAAGCATTTCGATGCCATCAAGGACAACCTGCTGAAACAACCGGGGGTGGCGGGTGTAACCCGGGCAAGCGCCAACATTATCCGGATCGATGGTCAGTCGGGCGATAACGAATGGGATGGTAAGGAAGCCGGTGAAACCATGTTTGTCAACCCGGTAGCCATCGACAAGGATTTTATCCCGTTCTTTAAAATGCAGCTCACCGAGGGCCGGAACTTTGCCGGTACGCCTGCTGACTCTCTGCACTTTATCCTGAATGAAACGGCAGTCAAACGCGCCCGCATCAAAAACCCGATCGGCAAATCATTCCGGCTCTGGAACCGGCGGGGCACCATTGTCGGGGTTGTGAAAGACTTCCATTTTGCTTCCATGCGCCACAAAATCGAACCGGCAGTGTTTTTCTACGAGCCCGGCGACATGTCGGCGATGTACGTTAAAACCACCAGCGACAAGGCGCAGCAGGCAATCGCCGCGACGGAAACCGCTTACAAACAATATGATACAGATTACGCTTTTACCTACACGTTTCTGGATGCGTCATTCGACAACCTGTATAAGTCGGAGCGCGAGACCGGGCTGCTGTTCAACATCTTTGCGGGAATCGCGATCCTGATTTCCTGCCTTGGCCTGTTTGGGCTGGCGACCTACACCGCGCAGGTCCGTACCCGCGAAATCGGTGTCCGGAAAGTGCTGGGATCGAGTGTATCGGGCATTATCCGGTTGCTGGTGCAAGACTTCGTTAAGCTGGTGCTTATCGCCATTGTTATTGCCGTACCGGTTGCCTGGTATACGATGAACCAATGGCTGCTGGATTTCGCCTACCGCATCAACATCCAATGGTGGATCTTCGCGCTGGCCGGTATACTGGCGCTGAGCATTGCGCTCATCACCATCAGCGTTCAGAGCATAAAAGCAGCCCTGATGAACCCCGTCAAATCGTTAAGACCAGAATAAAAAGGAATAAACATGCCCCATCCTCCTGAATACGCTGACCGGCTTTTGCGCCTGCTGCTGACCCCTCACCGGCAGGAAGAGGTGCTGGGCGACCTGCACGAAGAGTTCTACTGGCAAGTCCGGCAATCGGGCGAACGGCGGGCCCGCCGGCAGTACTGGCTTGATGTACTGGGGTTTATGAAACCCCGTTTCCTGAAACGACGTGATACCGAACAACTTCCTGACTCAACTTTTCAATTGGCTATGATCCGTAATTATGTCACGATCGCGTTCCGGCAGCTCTGGAAAAACCAGCTGTTCAGTGCGCTCAATATCGCAGGGCTGACCGTCGGGCTGGCCGTGAGTACCTTTATTGCCCTCTATGTCTGGCACGAATTTCATTACGACCGTTTTGAACCGTTTGCCGGACGTACCTACCGCGTCACCTCCTTTGCAAACTATGCGGGACTGGAAGTCAGTTTCCCGAATTTTCACGAGTCGTTTGGCGCACAGGTGAAGAAACAGCTTCCGGATGTTGCCGACGTCGTTCGTATTTCCGACGGGTTTGAAGCTATCCTGAAACAGAAAGACGGCCCGTCATTTAAAGAAGAAGGCATTGGTTTTGCCGACGGACCAACCCTTACGACATTTGGCTACAAAGTACTCCACGGCGATCCGGCTACCGCCCTGACGACACCGGGACGCATTGTGCTCACCCGCCAGCTGGCCGAAAAATACTTCGGCAACACCAATCCCGTCGGGAAAACAATCATCTACGACAAACATTACCCGCTGACGGTATCGGCCGTACTCGACGACCTGCCGACCAACTCCGTTATCCGGTTTAAGGCCCTGGTGTCGCTTGTCTCCATGCCTTCGCTGGGCGCTTTTCATCAGAATATTTACAAAGCCGCCGGTTTCCTGAGCACGTATCTCGTTCTGCGGCCGGATGCGCACGTACAGCAGGTGGCTAAAAAACTGGAAAAGGTCAATAAAGGACTCAATTTCATGGATGCATCCAGTAAGTTCGAGCTGGAAGCATTGCCCAACCTGCACCTCGACAGCCGGACAGCCTCAAAAGAAACGCGGCAATCGCTGTACATTCTGCTAACCATTTCGCTGGTGATTCTGGCACTGGCGGTCATTAACTACATCAGCCTCACTACCGCCAGGGCCACCAAACGGGCCCGCGAAGTAGGTGTCCGGAAAGCCATCGGCGGGCAACGGTCCGAGCTGATTACCCAGTTTTTTACCGAATCATTCCTGACAACCACCATTGCCTTTGCCCTGTCGCTGCTCTTGCTGCAACTTTTTTTCCCGTGGGCGAACAACGCCCTGAATCTGGAAATGGATAGCCGCGTGCTGACGCAGGGGCCATATTGGGGGCTGATGTTCGGGCTGTGGCTGGGCTGTTCGTTACTGGCGGGTGGTTATCCGGCGCTGCTCCTGTCTAATTTCCGGCCGGCGCTGGTACTCAAGGGCGCAACCACATGGCGCCAAAGCGGTACAGGCGTCCGGCAGATTTTTACCACCGTTCAGTTTACCGCATCCATTGGTCTGCTGATCTGTAGTCTGGTGCTATACAGCCAGATGCGCTACCTGCGCACCCATAACCTGGGCATTAACCGCGAGCAGATTGTGGCCCTCACCATCGACAGCGAAATGAAACCGCAGTTTGGCGGTTTACGTGATGCCATCCGGCAATGGGCAGGCCCTGAAAACGTGGCCGTGTCGAATACCGCACTGTTCACCAACCGCGTTTCGACCTGGTTTATGGAAACGGAGAAAACCAAAAAACAGGTGATGCTCAATGCCCTCACCGTTGACAGGCAGTTCTTTTCTCTGCTGGGCGCTAAATGGGCCTACAAACCAGTGGGCTGGGATAACGGTGCCATCACCAAAGAGCTGACGATCTTTAACCAGACTGTGCTGAAAGAAGCCGGAATTACGGGCAATCCGCTACAGCAACCGGCTCCGTTTAAAGGGCAGCATACGGATGGCATTATCGCTGACTTTCACATCAGCGGCCTGCAGGGACCCGTTTCGCCGGTTATGTTTTCGGTCGTGAGCGACACCAACCGCACTATTTTAGCACAAAATGCCTATCTGATGGTGAAACTCCGGCCGCATACCGACGTACCACAGGCAATGGATCAGCTCAAGGCGATCTACGACCGCAGTAACCCGACGGCTCCTTTCGACTATTATTTCCTCGACGATGCCTACAACCGGCTGTACTCCAGCGAAGCACGCCTGATGCAGTTATTCAACAGCTTTACTGCACTGACCCTGTTGGTTGCCTGTCTGGGGCTGCTGGGCCTGATGACGTTTACGATTGAAGCCCGCACCAAAGAAATCGGCGTCCGGAAAGTACTGGGTGCTTCGGTGCCGGGTATCGTGTCGCTGCTGGCCAAAGACTTTCTGAAGCTGGTAGTCCTATCGCTGGTCATCGCCTCACCGGTTGCCTGGTATGCTATGGACAAGTGGCTGCAACGGTTCACGTATAAAATTGAGATGCAATGGTGGATGTTCGCCGCGGCCGGTGCCATCACCCTGCTGATCGCCGTGCTGACCGTCAGTTTCCAGAGCATCAAAGCCGCCCTGATGAACCCCGTGTCGTCCCTGCGATCCGAGTAGAGACGCAAGATATTGCGTCTCATTTTCCCGGATAACGACCATATCCAAACCACGTAGAGACGCAACATCTTGCGTCTCATTTTCTATATCCACACGGAGACGCAACATCTTGCGTCTCATTTTCCCGGATAACGACCATATCCAAACGGAGACGCAACATCTTGCGTCTCTACTATGCTTGTCCCATTGCGGACGGACTCTGTCCGCTTATGGACAATACTCACCCTCATTTATACAAAAAAGCCCGCTTCTTGCTGAGAAACGGGCTTTTTACAGAATGGCAAAGGATTTGCGGACAAAAAATTAACATATAAACTACCTAATCGTAACAAATTCTTTGGTCAGCGACGATAGCAGAAAACCTTAACAATCTAGCCGCACTCAGCGATCAACAGAGTTAATTTTCCGATTTCTTATGATCCGTAATTATTTCATCACTGCACTCCGTCAACTGTGGAGAAACCGCCTCTTCAGCACACTGAATATTATCGGCCTGACAGTAGGTCTGGCCGTGAGTACATTTATTGCCATCTATGTTTGGCATGAGTTCCACTACGATAATTTTGAGCCTTTTGCCGCCCGTACGTATCGTATCGTAACAGTCTCCACAATGGCAGGTCAGGAATTCGCCGGCACTGGATTCACGCAAGCCTTTGGTTCAAAGGTAAAGAATGACGTTCCGGAGGCAGAGGGCATGTTCCGTTATGGCGAGGGATTCAAGACCGTATTGAAATCCCTGAAAGGGCAGCTTGCTGAAAAAAGCGATATTAGCTTTGCCGATGGGTCTATACTCGCTATTCTTGGTTTACCGCTGCTATATGGGGACCCGGAAACAGCTTTGCATGAGCCAGGTCAAATCATTCTGACACGGCCAATGGCCGAAAAATACTTTGGCCGACAGAACCCGGTCGGCCAGATCATGTTGTATGACAACCAATATCCGCTGACTGTTTCTGCCGTACTTGACGATTTACCCACTAATTCTGTTTTTCAATTTAATGCGTTGGTTTCTCTGTCGTCGATGCCCACGTTGAGTCCATCCACAAAGAATTTATATGACAACGCTCTTTTTCTGAATACGTATGTGGTACTGCGTTCTGATGCTGATATACACCGCGTTGAGCAAAAGCTGAGCGCCATTCAAAAAACCTTCAATTCAACCTCAAAAGAGTATTTTGTTCTCGAAGCCTTACCGGATTTACACCTTAATAGCCGGCTTTCCCCGAAAGAAATCCGCCAGCCGCTATACATTCTGCTGTCAATCTCGCTGGTGATTCTGGCGCTGGCGATGATCAACTATATAAGTCTCACCACCGCACGGGCCACCAAACGGGCCCGCGAAGTGGGCGTCCGGAAAGCCATTGGCGGGCAACGGTCCGAACTCATTACTCAGTTTTTTACTGAATCATTCCTGACAACTGCCATTGCTTTTGCGCTTTCGCTGTTGCTGCTGCAACTCCTGTTCTCTTGGGCCAATACTACACTTGATCTGCACATGGATAACCGCGTACTGACGCAGGGACCGTATTGGGGGCTGATGTTCGGGCTTTGGCTGGGCTGTTCGTTGCTGTCGGGTGGCTATCCGGCCCTGCAGTTATCGGGTTTCCGGCCCGCGCTGATACTCAAAGGCGCAATCATGGGTCCACAAAGCGGTACCAGCATCCGGCAGGTCTTTACAACTATTCAATTTACGACTTCTATCGGACTGCTGATTTGCAGTTTTGTTTTCTATACGCAAATACGATATCTGCGTACCCGACATGTAGGCATTAACCGCGATCAGATCCTTTCGCTTTCCATTAGCCGGGAAATGGCTCCACAATTCGGAAGCCTGAGGGATGCCATCCGACAATGGGCAGGCCCGGGCCATGTGGCAACCTGTAACACCGCACTTTTTAGGCTACAGGTGCCCACCTGGTACAAGAATGTAGAAAAAACAAAAAAAGAAATAGGCTTCACGTGGCTACAGGTTGACCGAAACTTTTTTAGTTTGTTGGGAACACGGTGGATATACAAACCTGAAAACTGGAATAGTAATACAGAAATCAAAGAATGGACGATCTTTAATCAGGCATTGTTAAACGAAGCAGATGTAAAGGGAAACCCGCTACTGCAACCAGCCCCATTTAAAGAGATGAAAACCGACGGCGTTATCAATGATTTTCACATTGGTAGTCTGCATACCCCAATTACGCCCATGATGTTCACTGTCCTCAGTGACACTGTCCGGACGCTTCCGGAATATGGCACAAATCTTCTGGTTAAACTGCCGGCACACACTGATGTGCCAGCTGCGATTGACCAACTCAAAGCCATTTACAAAAAAAACCACCTCACCGACCGGTTTGATTACTATTTCCTCGACGATGCCTATAACCGGCTTTATGCCAGCGAAGCACGCCTGATGCAACTAGTCAACAGCTTTACCGCGCTGACCCTGTTGGTTGCCTGCCTGGGACTGCTGGGCCTGATGACGTTTACGATTGAAGCCCGCACCAAAGAAATCGGCGTCCGGAAAGTACTGGGTGCTTCCGTGCCGGGCATCGTGTCGCTGCTGGCCAAAGACTTTCTGAAGCTGGTAGTCCTATCGCTGGTCATTGCCTCACCGGTTGCCTGGTATGCTATGGACAAGTGGCTGCAACGGTTCACGTATAAAATTGAGATGCAATGGTGGATGTTCGCCGCGGCCGGTGCCATCACCCTGCTGATCGCCGTATTGACCGTCAGTTTCCAGAGCATCAAAGCCGCCCTGATGAACCCCGTGTCATCCCTGCGCTCCGAGTAATTCATCCCATTTTCAGCGCGGTTCACCCCATTTCGGCCACGGCCGCTGACGGGTGGGGTAGTTTTACTGAAAACTCCGCGAATACAATGATGAAATACCTTCTGATGCAGGTTATTGCGCTGATGTTGCTCCTGCTCTGGCTGATTCCGTATGGTATGCATTGCCCCGATGCCTTCCGGAAATGGTAAACGACATGCTAAACTACCTGTAAGCCCGTAGCGACAAGACTTGTTGTCTTGTCGCTACAGTTAGTTGATTGCCTCCCCTTTTCCCACACTGTGAAAAAAATTTCAGTTTTACTGTAACCTTCCGGAATTACCCCGGTTTCCACGTACAAATCACCAAAACAACAAATACGGTTGAACGCGCTATCGGATAACGCACTAATGCTGAAGGTCAAGGCCGGCGACCTCGACAAGATGGGACTGCTCTTTGAGCGCTACCATCGCCCGCTGTTCGCTTTCCTTTACCACATGACCGCACAGGCCGACGCCTGCGAGGACATGGTGCAGACGGTGTTTTACCGGATGCTGAAATACCGGCACACGTTTACCGGCGACGGCGAGTTCAGAACGTGGATGTACCATCTGGCCCGTAACGTGATCAACGATTCGGCACGGAATACCAAACGGTCATCGTTTCACGTCGATGTCAATAGCTTCGCCGATAAACTGGGCGGCGGGCTACCGGCCGATGAGCAGCTGGAAAAAGGGCAGGATGTCGATACGCTGGAACAGGCGCTGAACAAGCTGAGCCCCGAGTACCGCGAAGTTTTGGTGATGAGCCGGTTTCAGGAGTTGAAGTACGGGGAAATCGCCCGCGTGCTGAACACATCGGAAGGGGCAATTAAGGTGCGGGTCCATCGGGCGCTGCATGAACTGAAAAAACATTTTTTTACCATTGAAAACGGAACCAAAGCCCATGAACTGTGAACAGGCAAACGAACGGTTAACAGGCTGGCTTAGTGATCAGATATCAGACGCCGAACGCCAGGCCATCGACAGCCACCTGGCCGCATGCCCCGGCTGTCAGCGGGAGTACCGGCAAAACCAGCAACTCTGGCAACTGATGGGCGACCTGCCTGTCCCTGCCGCCAGTACAGCAATGCGGAGTAATTTTTACACAATGCTGGAAACGTATAAAGACACCGTTAGCAGCGAAAAGCAAGCGGCACCGTCGGGTTGGCTGGAAAAATTAAAGGCATTGTGGCCGGCCCAACCTGCCTTCCAGCTGGCCTACAGTCTCTGCGTGCTGGCCGTCGGGATATTGGCGGGTTTCTGGTTCAGCCAGCGACAGACGCCGGCAGTAGCCTATCAGCAACAGATTGATACCCTGTCGAATCAGGTGCAGCAAATGCGGCAGATGATGATGCTTTCCCTGCTCGACAATCCGTCGGCGAGTGAGCGGTTGCGGGCGGTGAGCTACACGAAAGAGATCAGCGACGCCAACCGGCAGGTCACGGATGCACTGCTTACGACGCTCAATAACGACCCGAATGTGAATGTCCGGCTGGTGACGCTCGAAGCACTGGTGCAGTATGCCGATGACCCGCACGTCCGGGAAGGGCTTGTCCAGTCGCTGCCCCGGCAAGAGTCGCCGATGGTGCAGGTGGCGATGGCTGATGTGATGGCGAAACTACAGGAAAAACGGGCCATCAAAGGCTTCCGGAAGATGCTCAAACAGGATGGGCTGAATGATCTGGTCAAAACCAAGATCGAGCAGACAATCAGGGACTTGTTGTAAGATAATCTCTACCCTCGGGCATTAAACCCGCAGGTATTTTCAGACCTCAGGAATAGAATTTTACCACATAGTCACATAGAAAAACATAGTTTTTTTTACACTAATGTGCCTTATGTGTCTATGTGGTAAAGGAATCAGTTACTCACTCAGAAACACTTAAACACAGATACTAATGTTTCTCTCGTACATCCCCCTTTTGGCGGGACTGGTGATCGCTTGTAGCCAGTCTAACGCCCAGAACCCGGAGTTCAAAGAACAGATCAAGCGGGAGTTCACGCTCTCAAAATCGGCCGAAAACAGCACGCTGGCTATTTATAACATCGACGGCTTCATTAAGGTCGAAGGCTATGCCGGTGATAAAATCGTGCTGGAAGTGGAGAAAAAGATCTCGGCGAAGACCGAAGAACTGCTTGAGCAGGGAAAACGGGAGTTTTTGCTCCAGTTTGACCAGAATGCCGACAGCCTGATCGCCTATATTGCCGAACCCAACGATTCGCGCCCGAACCGCAACCGGAACCGTGGCGACAATTACCGCCGGATCGACTATCGCTACCATCTAGACTTTACGGTAAAAGTGCCCTACGGACTCAATTTAGCCATTTCAACCGTGAATGGAGGGGATATAACGGTGGCGAATGTGAATGGAAAAATGCAGGCCACTAACGTAAACGGAGCCATCCGGCTGACGAATATCAAAGGCGCCACCAAACTCCGGACCATTAACGGCGATGTTGAAGCCAGTTACCTGACCGCGCCACCCGATCAATCGTCGTATTACACGCTGAACGGCAACATCAGAATTACATACCCTAACAATCTGTCGGCCGACTGTCTGTTCAAGACCTTCCACGGCGAGTTTTATACCGACTTTTCCGATGTTGCCGTCTTACCGGCGCAGGTGACGAAAAACGAAGAGCAGAAAGGCGACAAAACGGTTTACAAACTGAATAAAGATTCGCATATACGGATCGGGCGTGGTGGCCAGACACTCCGGTTCGAAACATTCAATGGCAACATTTACCTGAAAAAACAATCTTGAAGAACATGAAAATCAACGCAATAACCACCGCACTGGCAGGCCTTGCCCTGCTGATGAGTACAACCCTCAAGGCACAGAATGAGGTTAAGGAACAACTGGTTGTACCGCTTACTGATCCCGGCAAATCCGGCCGTCTGGAAGCCAGTCTGATCAATGGCTCAATCCATGTTCAGCCGCACAACGGCAAAGACGTTATTATCGACGCTGTTATGGTTCAACGGTCCGACCAAAGCAAGCACAAAGGAAGGGAAGATGAGCTGGCCTCGGGCATGAAGAAAATCTCGACACGGGGCGGCATTGAGATGACCGCTGAAGAGCGTAATAACAACGTAAAAGTCTCGACGCAGTCGTTTAAAAACAACATGCAGCTGGACATCAAAGTCCCGCAGAATTTCTCCCTGAAGCTCCATACGATCAACAACGGCGATATTCTGGTTGAAAACATCAACGGTGAGCTGGAGATCTCAAACGTCAACGGGCCGATTACGCTCAATAATGTCTCGGGTTCGGCCGTGGTGAATACTATAAACGGTAACCTCAAAGCGACCTTCAAAAGCCTGAATAACGATACGCCTATGGCCTTTTCAACGCTAAACGGCAACATCGACGTGACGTTTCCGGCTAGTGCGAAATTCAACGCTAAGCTGAAATCAGACCGTGGCGACATCTACAGCGACTTCGACGTAGATGTCGATAAAAGTCAGCCCAGGTCAAACCGCAGCAGCGAAAACGGCATGTACAAGGTCAGCATCGACGATTGGGTACAGGGCAAGGTCAACGGTGGCGGCCGCGAAGTAATGATGAAGAACATGCACGGCAGTATTTATATCCGCAAAGCGAAATAGCCTTCACAGGTGGTGCCGGACACTATCCGGCACCACCTGTGAAACTTTTTTTTCTCCCACCCTGCAACATTTTCCCGCCTCACTCGTCTTTTGCTTACTTCCGCTCCTTGTTCGGTTAACAACAAATACTAATCGCCTTCCGGCGTAATCACATGACACGTTTTCTAGTTATCCTGCTCACGCTGGTGGGCAGCGCCAACCTTGTATTGGCTCAACAAACGAAAATCACAGGCTTACTCCTGGACTCAACGGCTAACAAACCCGTCGAATTTGCAACAGTCGCTCTGCTGAAAGCCGGTAAGATTCAGGAGGGTGTTACGGCCAATGAACAGGGCCGGTTCACGTTTACCAAAATTGTGCAGGGCAGCTACGACGTTCAGATTTCGTTTATGGGCTACGAAACAAAAACGCTGAAAAACGTGCGGGCTACCGACGGGCAGGAGGTTGAACTGGGAATTATTAAACTAAGTCAGTCAGTACAGAAACTGGCCGAAGTAACCGTAACCGAACAAAAAATGCTTTTCGAGGAAAAGTCGGACCGGATGGTCTACAACGCCGAAAAAGACATCAGCATCAAAGGCGGTGACGCGACCGACGTTCTGAAAAAGATCCCGTCTATTGCGGTCGATATCGAAGGCAATGTGCAGCTTCGGGGTAGTTCCAACATCAAGGTACTGATCAACAACAAGCCATCCAGCATCGTGGCCCGCAGCCTGTCCGACGCCCTGAAGCAGATTCCCGCCGACATTATCAAGCAGGTGGAAGTAATCACCACCCCCTCGGCCAAATACGACGCCGAAGGAACGGCCGGTATCATTAACATCATCACTAAGAAAAATACCCTGCAAGGCACCAACGGATCCATCAGCCCGAACTTCAGCCAGTGGAACAACTGGCAAAACGCCAGCATCAACCACCGCATGAAAAACGTATCGCTATCGGCCAGCGGTGGTTTTAACGACTGGAAAAACAAGCGGTCAATTCTGATGCGCCGGACCTTTACAGCCGCCGACTCAGTGCTTACGCAGCGGCAGGATCAGTGGGTAACCGGCAATGGCCGCAACCTCTACGCCAACTTTAATATTGACTGGGATATCGACACCCTGAACCGGATCGGGGCAGGCATCAACTACTACAACGGATTGAATACCAATAACTTCGACATGAATTTTGTCGAGAACTTTCAGAGTACGGTCCGCCAGCAGTACCACCGCGACATGAGCCGCACCTACGACTGGGCGGGCGCGACGGTAAACCTCGACTATACCCACCTGTTTAAAAAGCCGAAGCGCGAACTGAATTTTCTGGCCATGTACTCCTTCGAGGGCGAAGACAGCGATTACTGGTCGAACCTGCTGAACAGAAGCAACACCATCTATTACCGCGAAAAAAGCCTGAACACCGGCAACAACCAGGAAGGTACGTTCCAGCTGGATTTTGCCAACCCGCTCGACAGCATCAGCAAACTGGAAATCGGCGCTAAGGGTATTTTGCGGCAAATCAAAAGCGACTACCGCATATCGTCGGCGGTCGATGGCTCGGACCGGTTTACCGAAATTCCGTCACTGGCGAATGTGTTTGACTATGGTCAGCAGGTAGTGTCGGGGTATATGGTTTACAGCCGCAATCCGAAAAAAGGCTGGGGCGTTAACCTCGGCGCACGTTATGAATACACCATGATTCAGGCCAACTTCCTGAACGGTTCGGCGGCGTTTTCGAACAACTACGGCAACGTGATTCCGAACATCAGCCTGTCGCGGAGCCTGAAAAAAGACCAGCAGATACGCCTGAGCTACACCCAGCGCATTCAGCGCCCGCAGTATTTTTACCTGAATCCGTACGTCGATCAGGCCGATTCGAAAAACCGGTACGGCGGCAATCCGTACCTCAAACCGGAACTGACCCACTCGATTGAAGCCAATTACAGCATTTCGATCAAGCAAACGAGCCTGAACGCATCGTTTTTCCTGCGGCAGACCAACAACGCCATTGAAAATGTCAGCACGGTTGATAATCAGGGCGTGCAGACATTTAAATTCCAGAACGTGGCCCAGAACTCGGCCTATGGTGTAAACCTGAGCGCCAACACGAAACTGATGAAGCAATGGTCGGTCAACGGCTCGCTGAACCTCTTTTACAACGTGCTGGAAAGCGCCGAACTCAAAACCCGCAACGCCGACTGGATGTATCGCCTGAATCTCAACTCCAGCGTCGATTTTGGCAAGGGTATTAAGGCACAGTTCTTCGGCTTCTACAACTCTGACCGTGTCGGGTTACAGGGATCATTCGGTGGCTTCGGGTTCTACAATGTGGTGGTTCAGAAGGAAGTACTGAAGAAAAAGGGAACCATTGGCTTCGGCTACGACAATCCGTTCAACAAAACCATCGGCTGGGCTAACACCTTTACCGGCCCGAATTTCAACCAGGTAACTGATGTGGCGATGTATCGTCGCGGCTGGCGGATCAACCTGAAGTATGAATTCGGGAAAATGAGCGGTGGTCAGCGCCAGAAAAAGCGGATCAGCAACGATGACAAGAAAGCCAGCGAATGACGATGATTTGTATGATTGAATGATGGACAGGATTACAGGATGAACAGGATAGGGTTCGGAACAGCTTGTAAATCCTGTAATCCTGTCAAAAAATTTCACTGACAGGCATGTCAATACAGAAAACGTACGTTATTGTATCCGGATATGATGACGTACGTTTACACCATTTTCGGCCTGCTTTGCCTATCGCTCACAGGGGCCTTCGCGCAGCTGACCAGCCGTATTGACTGCTTTTATCCGGCTGCCTGGGAGGGCCGCGAAACCCGGCTTGTCGTTAAGCCCCGTGGCCGCGAGATGTTTTTTGATACGGCCTTTGTGGTAAACCGGCATGCCATTTTTACGATCAGGGTTGATGAACCTTGTCCCGCCTACATCTGGATCGACGAATACGCGGAAGACGTTCAACTATTTATTGACGCCCCCGCCATTTCGGTGGCGATTGATCCGGTTAACTTCCCCGCCCCTATGTTCACCGGCTCCCTCAGCACGGACATCTGGCGACAAAAACTGCAGCAGGACCATGAGCTGGCCGAAGCGCAGGAGGCGCTGCGGGTTGAGCGGATGACAGCGCTGCCGCTTGATTCTCTGCATACCCGCAGCTTTGAGCAGTTTACGGACTCACTGCGGACCGGTGCGGAGTACCTGCTCCGGAAACATATTTTCGACCACCCGACTGTTCCGTCCAGCTGGTATTTGTTTGCGGAGAATTTCCCGATGTCATCGTTTGCCGAAACCCAAAAAACCTTCGATGCCCTGGCTGCTTTTCAGACGCTGCCTTCGTATCAGGCGATCAGACAAAAGCTGGCGCAAAACCAGCCGGGACAGTTGGCACCGGATTTTACGTTGAAATCGTTAACCGGCAATGACAGCATCACACTCTCACAACTCCCCGGCGATATTGTGCTTATTGACTTTACCTTTTTGTTTGGCATTGACCGCGACACACACCATAAACGGCTGAAACGGCTCCACCATCAGTACCAGACAGCGGGTTTAACAATTGTCAGTATCAGTGCCGATATTCCCTTAAAAGAAGTGGAAAACGCGCCGGAACTGATAACGAAAATCCGGCAGCAGTACCCGTGGCGATTTGGTGCGGTTGCTGAACAGGCCACGACTCTCGATGCGTATCTTTATAAAGGCTGGCACGACACCATCCTGCTCGACAAAAACCGGCGCATCATTGCCTATAACCTGCCTCCCGACGAACTGGAGCGCGAAATCGGGCAGCGGCTTCATAAATGAGGAGACTTTGCACGGCCTTGTCTTTTGTGCATAAATCAGCTCCTTTGGGTTATGCAGAAATGGGTTAAAGCGAGTATTGCACCGGTCATGGCACTGGTCTTTCTGATCACAGGGTGCATGTTCACCCAGGCAACCGCCCTCAACGGGCAGATCGCCATCATCGGCAGCGGACTGCTCATTAACTGCGTGCTGGCTTTTATTTACAGCTGGCTTACCCATAAACCGCGTAGCTTTTCCGACTGGCTGAACCATTAACCGGCCTGTCCGCAATAGAACAACTCATGTCCGTTACCGGACGCCCTGATCCTATAAAAAGTGCCTGTACACGCCGTACAGGCACTTTTTATGTATTGGCATTACATTTGATCGACATTATCGGAATAAATACCAATCCCATGAAACGTGCGTTCCTCGGCGAGTTTGAAGAAGTGGTTTTGCTGACCGTCGCCATTCTGGGTGAGTCGGCTTACGGCGTCACCATTACGCAGGAAATTGAGCAGAAAACCGGCCGCAGTGTCGGGTTCAGTACCGTCCATACGACCCTGCAACGGCTCGAAGAGAAAGGGTATCTCTCCTCGGCCATGGGCGGGGCTACGGCCGAGCGCGGTGGTCGCCGGAAGCGGTACTTTACCATTACGACGGCCGGGACCAAAGCCCTTGCCGAGGTCAAACATACCCGCGATCAGCTCTGGAACGCCCTGCCGCCCCAGACATTGCACCTGTTGGGAGCGTAGAGCACAGTGCTGAGTGCATAGCGCGTCTCCGAACCGTATGTTCTCTGCCCTACGCCCCAGGCTCTTTATCATACGCACGCTGCCCTACGCTCTATACACTATGCCAAATACACCCCGAATGCAAACGCCGCCGCGCTGGGCCAGCTGGCTCCTGAAAACCTTTGGGCATCCCGACACGCTGGAAGAAGTGGAGGGCGACCTGCTGGAACTGTACGATTACTGGGTCCAAACACACGGCAAGGCTGCGGCCGACCGCCGGTATGCCCTCAGTGCGCTGAAACTGATGCGGCCCATGGCTCAATCCCGGCACAATGAACCGTATTCACCGCCTTTTTCGCTTAGTCTCGTTATGATCAGTAACTACATCAAAATTGCGCGCCGCCAGTTGTGGCGCAACCGGCTGTTTACCGGCCTGAACATGGTCGGTTTATCGATCGGCGTCAGTGCCTGCTGGATTATCTACCAGCTGGTGTCGTTTGAATTCGGCTTCGATACCCGGATTCCTAACCGCGACCGCGTCGTCCGTGCCGTGAGCCGCTTCGTGTTCGACGGCAAAGAGCAGGGCAATCCCGGCATTCCGATGCCGATGCCCGATGCCGTGCGGCAGCAGATTGGGGGCGTAGAACGGGTCGTGCCGGTCCGGCTGACGTGGGTTGAAACCATTCAGGTACCGCAACCGGGCGGCAAACCGCAATCGTTCCCGACGGAAGACGATCAGGTAATTGCCGTCGACAGCAATTATTTCCGGATGGTGCCCTATACCTGGCTGGCCGGGAAGCCTGACGTCTCGCTCAACCAACCCAACCAAATTGTGCTCACCCAAAGCCAGGCAACTGCTTTTTTCCCGAAAACGGAGCTCCGGCAGGTTGTCGGCAAAACCATCACGCTCTGGGATACGCTGGCGGTACAGGTAACGGGTGTGGTGCAGGACCTGCCGTTCCTGTCAGACTTTACGGGGAAGGAATTTCTGTCGCTGGCGACCGTCAGGCGCAAGTATGAACCAGCCGAATGGAGCAACACCAATTCCGACTCGCAGATGTATGCTGTCCTGAGTCCGGGGGCAGATATCAATCAGGTGGAAGCGAATATCAATGCCCTGTCGAACAAGAATTCAGAGGAGTTTTTCAAGAAATGGGGCGGGGCCAAACGCTGGCACAAACTCCAGCCTTTGGCTGACCTGCATTTCGGCACTGATTACCGAGAACATGGCCACCGCGCCGACAAAAGCGTCTTGTACGGCCTGATGGGAATGGCCGCGTTTATCCTGGTGCTGGCGGTGATCAATTACATCAACCTGGCTTCGGCCCAGATCCCGCAGCGGGCCCGTGAAATCGGGATCCGCAAAACGCTCGGCAGTCGCCGCCGCACGCTGATTCTCCAGTTTCTGGGCGAAACCGCCGTTATCACCGGCCTGTCATTTGCCCTCTCCTATGGCCTGTCGCATCTTTTCTTTCAGCAGTACAGCGACCTGCTGCCGACCGGCACCCGCGATTACGTCAACTGGCCGTTGCTGGTGCTGTTTCTGGCAGGTCTGCTGATTATTATTACGTTACTGGCCGGACTGTACCCCGGCTGGCTCATTGCCCGTTTTCAGCCGGTTACCGTTCTGCGCGGGCAGGGTTTTGCCATTGAGGGCAGTCCTAAGCGGATTACGCTCCGTAAATCGCTGATTGTCTTCCAGTTTTTCATTGCCCAGCTGTTTATTGTCGGCGCCCTGATCATCAACCAGCAACTGCGGTATTTTATTCAGGCCGACATGGGCTTTGCCCGCGATGCCATCATTACCGCCCAGATTCCGTGGAAAACCATAATGGACACTAAGCTGGACAAACGGGATGCCCTATGGGAGGAAGTAAAACACATTGCCGGTGTATCAATGGTTAGTCTGGGCACGCAGCCTGCCTCACGCGGTTACAGCAGCAACATCCACGATGTTAAGACCCGCAAAGGAATCGTTTCATTCAACCTATTCCGCAAATACGTTGATACGGACTATATTCCGCTGTATCAGCTACCCCTCGTGGCCGGCCGGAACCTGCAACCGAGCGATACCATCCGCGAATATGTGATCAACGAAACGGCGGCACGGGAGATGGGGTTTGCCCGACCCGCTGATGCCGTCGGGGCCTTCCTGAAAGAAAACGGCGGCGATGCCAACCGGACCGTACCGGTTGTAGGTGTGGTGAAGGATTTCCATGCCCAGTCGTTCCACGAAAAGATCAAACCCATCGCCCTGATGACCAACCGGGAGTCGCTGAGTATGCTGAATATCAAACTTTCAGGCCGGTCGGATAGCTGGCCACAGACGATCAATACCATTACCCGGACCTGGCATACCCTCTATCCCGATGCGCCGTTTGAGTACAAATTTTACGATCAGACCATCGGCGATTTTTACAAAAAGGAGCAGCAGATCTCACGGATCATCAACCTGGCAACCGGCGTGGCAATCCTGATCAGCTGCCTTGGCCTGTTCGGGCTGGCGACGTTAACCTCCCACCAGCGGACGAAGGAAATCGGCATCCGGAAAGTACTGGGTGCCAGCGTGGCGGGGGTAGTAGCGCTGTTGTCGAAAGATTTCGTAAAGCTGGTACTGATTGCCATCCTGCTGGCCTCGCCACTGGCCTGGTATGCGATGCACCGCTGGCTGGAAAGCTTTGCCTACCGCATCGACATTGAATGGTGGATGTTTGCCGCTGCCGGTTTGCTGGCCGTAGCCATTGCGCTGATTACCATCAGCTTTCAAAGTATCAAAGCTGCCGTGGTGAATCCGATTAAAAGCCTGCGGGCCGAATGATGTTTTAGACCGTAAGACCTTCCAGGAAGTTTAGAACTTCCTGGAAGGTCTTACGGTTAAATGAGACGCAAAATATTGCGTCTCTACGGGTTTAACAAACTTTAACGGCCTGCTAATCAACATTGTCCGTACCTTGGTTGCCGAAACCGATACGGACGTTATGCTTCAGAATTACCTTAAAATCGCGTGGCGCAGGCAACGAGACGCAACATATTGCGTCTCTACATGGCTTAACCTGCTTGGGCTGACTGTCGGGATGGCGGGCGGGCTGCTGATTTTCCTGTTCATCCGCCATCACCTCACCACCGACCGCCATCACAGCCGGTTCGACCGCATCTATCGCGCTGTGATCGACCTGCACCTCGAAGACGGTTCGGTAGAGTATTACCCCGAGGCGCCGCTGCCGATGGCCAAAACCCTGCGGCAGGAATACCCGCAGGTCGAACAGGCGGCGTTTGTGATCATCAACAAGTCGATGACCCTGAGCATCAACCGGCAGCATGAAGCCAGTCCGGTACGGTTTCTGGAACATGAAAAAACGGCCCTTGCCGAAGAGCAGCTTTTCCGGATTTTTGACTTCCAATGGCTCAGCGGTAACCCGAAAACGGCCCTTCACGAGCCCAATACGGTCGTTCTGACCGAATCGTCGGCGAAGCGGTACTTCGGCGAACCCAATCCGGTTGGCCGCACCCTTACCCTCAATCATAAGGTGACCGCAACGGTAACCGGCGTGGTGGCCGACCCGATTCAGCCGACCGACAACCAGATCGGCCTCTACATTTCGATGCCTACCCTCCGGCAGCTCGACCCTGAATACAACCAGGACGAATGGGGGCAGCTGATCAGCACCAACCGCCTGTATTTCACCACGAAAGATGCCGGTTCCGCCACGGCGCAGCGGATCGAAGCCAGCCTGCCCGCCCTGTCGAAAAAGCACTTTGGCGAAATGGCCCACATTTTTCAGTTCCACATCCAGCCGCTGGCCGATATTCATTTTGACACGCAGCGGACAGGCGGCGTCATCCGGCCGTCACTGCTTTGGTCGCTGGCACTGATCGGTGGCTTTCTGGTCCTGATCGCCTGCGTCAATTTCGTCAACCTGGCAACGGCACAGGCCTTCCGGCGCAGCAAGGAGGTGGGCATCCGGAAAACCCTGGGCAGCTCACGGCCCCAGCTCGCCAAACAGTTTCTGCTCGAAACCAGCCTGATTGTGCTGCTGGCTACCGCAATGGCCATGCTGCTTGCCTGGCTGACCCTGCCCGTTTTCAATAATTGGGTACATCTCCGGCTGACCTTCAACGCAGACGGGCAACTGGTGCTCTTCATTGCCGGCCTTATGCTCCTGGTTGTACTGCTGGCAGGCGGGTATCCGGCTTTTGTACTGTCCGGCTTCAGCCCCAATCTGGCGCTGCGGCGTTTAGGAGGAACGTTGCCGATAAAACGGGGAAACAGTTTTTCACTACGGCAAGGGCTGGTGGTGCTTCAGTTTGTCATTTGCCAGGCACTGCTGGTGGGCGCGCTTGTGGTGATGCGGCAGGTGCATTTTATCCGGCAGACCGATCTGGGCTATAAAGGCGACAATGTACTGATTGTTAACCTGCCCAACCACGACAGACAGGTGTGGGAAGCCCTGAAAAATAACCTGCGCCAGTACCCCGATATCAGGTCGGTGACGCTTCAATACCGCCCCCCCTCGTCGAAGGTTATGAATGGAGGGTCGTTTAAATTCGGGGCGAAAGCCGACTGGCAGCCCTACCCCATCCGCGAGCGGCTGGCCGATGCGGGTTACCTGGAGACGTATAACCTGACGCTGATTGCGGGCCGCAACATCGTTCCCGGCGACTCCATCCGGGAATATGTCATCAACGAGACGCTGGCGCGTAAACTGGGTTATAAAAATCCACATGCTATTCTGGGCAAGCCCATGCAGTATTACCTGTCGAATGTCCCGCTGCCGATTGTCGGCGTTCTCAAGGATTTTCACCTGAAGTCGCTGCACGAAGCGATTGCGCCCTGCTTCATTGCGTCGTTTCCGAACATGTACCAGCAGGCCGGCATCCGGCTGTCGGGCAGCCATCCGGAACAAACGCTGGCCCGTATCCGGCAGGTATGGCAGAAGCTCTACCCGACCGACGTTTTCGAATATGAGTACCTGAACGACCAGCTGTCGCAGTTTTACGAGACAGAAACCACGATTTCACAGCTTGTCAACGCCTTTTCGGTCATTGCCATGCTTATTTGCGGGCTGGGTCTTTACGGACTTGTCGCGTTCACGGTCGGACAGCGCACTAAGGAAATCGGCATCCGGAAAGTGCTGGGGGCGTCGGTGTCGGGCATTGTCGTACTGCTGTCACGGGACTTTCTCAAACTCGTTGCCGTCGCGGTTCTCTTAGCCTCCCCCATCGCCTGGTACGCCATGACCCGCTGGCTGGAAGCCTTCGCCTATAAAATCACCATCGACTGGTGGCTATTTGCCCTGGCCGGTTTGCTGGCCGTGCTGCTGGCGCTCTTCACCGTTTCCTTCCAGTCCGTTAAAGCCGCGCGGATGAATCCGGTCAAGTCGTTGAAAACGGAATAACGTTTTCCTTTTTGTTACTGGTGTTTTTTTGTTGCTGGTGGTTGTTTTTGTTGCTGGTGGTTCTGGGTTACTGATTGTTCTGGGTTACTGATTGTTCTGAGTTGCTGATCGTTATAGTAACTATCAGAACTATCAGCAACCACCAGAAACAACCAGTAACCATCAGCAACCACCAGAACCATCAGAACCACCAGAAAAAAATCCCTGCCCTGAGCATAAACAACAACGATACAAATGATAGCCAATTACCTGAAAATCAGCGTCCGGAATTTGTGGCAACACCGGCTCTACAGCGCTATCAATCTCGGCGGACTGGCCATCGGGCTGGCGGCGTTTCTGCTGATGCTGCTGTATGTACGCCACGAGTTTACGTACGACCGTTACCACGCCAACGCCGACCGCATCTACCGCATTACCACTGAACTGAAAACACCGGAAAACCCGATGGCAATGGCCTCCAGCCCGACGCTGCTCGCCACGGTACTCAACCGCGATTATCCGGAAGTCGATAAGGCCGTACGGCTGTCACCAACATCGGCCGTCGTCCGGTTTGGTGACAAGCTGCTGAATGAATCCTCGGTTTACTATGCTGATCAGGCTGTGTTTTCGGTTTTTTCCTATGCGTTTCTGGCAGGAAATCCGGCTCAGGTGCTGGTCCGGCCCAACAGCGCGGTTGTGACCGAATCGTTTGCCCGTAAATACGCTAACCGGGTAGATGTGGTCGGCCGATCGTTTCAGTGCAACAAGCAGACGTATCAGATCACCGGCGTCATTGCTGATCCGCCATCCAACTCCGACCTGAAAGTCAATGCGTTATTGTCGCATGATTTTTCTAAGGTGACCGGCTGGCTGGCCGATGACTTCAGCGCGTATACCTTTGTGCTGTTCAGAAACGTACCGAATCCGGGCAGTTTTGACCGTAAACTTGCCAACCTTTCCCGCTCAGCCGTTCAGCCGGAGCTTAACAAAATGGGCGCGAAGGAGTACTCCGTTCTGTTTCATTCCGAAGCCCTGCCCGACGCGCATTTCAGCACCGGTAAACTAGCCGACCATCCCAAAGGGAACCGGCAGCTGGGTTATCTCTTTCTGTTCCTGGCCTTTTTCGTACTCATCGTTGCCCTGCTGAACTACGTTAGTCTGATGACCGCGCGGGCCGCCGAACGGGCGCGCGAAGTGGGTATCCGCAAAGCCAACGGTGCACTCCGTCACCAGCTTATTGGTCAGTTTTTGCTTGAAAGCGGCCTCATGAGCGCTGGTGCCATCCTCATTGCCACTGCGATACTCGCCATCCTCATTCCGCCATTCAACCGGCTTCTATCCATTGAGCTTCATGTCGCGCCGCTTTGGGGTATGCTGTTTGTGCTACTCACTGCACTGGGCACCACCTTGCTGGGTGGCTTTTATCCGGCTCTGATCCTGTCCGGTTACCAGCCGACCAGCGTACTGCGTGGCTGGTCAGGGAAAACCGGGCAACAGGCATGGCTACGCCAGGGCATTACGCTGTTTCAGTTCACGCTCTCGGTGGCAATGATCATCGGTGTGCTGGTTGTCTGGAAGCAGATGCATTACCTGCAAAACCGCTCGCTGGGTTTCGATCAGGAACAGGTGCTGAGCCTTGCCCTGCCCGATGATTCGGCGGCAAAAGCCTCGGCGCCGGTTCTCGTTAATGCCTTACGCCAGCGCAGTGAAATCAGGCAGGTGTCGCTGGGATCAGGCCTTCATCCCGACGGCTTACTGCCACAGGCAACGACTATTTTTCAGGCAAAAGGGAAAAAACGGGAAACGATGACGAACTACGCTTTCATCGACGAACATTTCATCCCCCTTCTGTCGATGAAGCTGAGCAGCGGCCGTAACCTGACCAATACCATTAGTACCGACAAACAGGAAGGCTTTCTGGTCAATGAAGCTTTTGTCAAAATGGCTGGCTGGGAACAACCGGTCGGCCAGGCCATTGAGGGGTTCATGCACAAAGGCAAGGTGGTCGGTGTCGTCAGGAATTTTCATTACCGGACACTGCACAACGCCGTTGAACCCCTTGTACTGATATACAATACCTTTCCGGCCAGTACGGTCCTCGTCAAAGTCCGCCCCGAACACCTGCCATTGGTACAGTCGATCTGGAAAAGCACTTTTCCGGAGTACCCGTGCGACTATTCATTTCTCGACAGTGCTTTCGACGCGCAATTCCGGAAAGACCGCCTGATGATGACGCTCTTCAACGGTTTCGCCATCCTGACCGTTATTCTTTCGTGTCTGGGCCTGTTCGGACTGGTGACCTACACCACCCGGCAGCGGACCAAGGAAATCGGCATCCGGAAAGTGCTGGGGGCGTCGGTGTCGGGCATTGTCGTACTGTTGTCACGGGACTTTCTCAAACTCGTTGCCGTCGCGGTTCTGCTAGCCTCCCCCATCGCCTGGTACGCCATGACCCGCTGGCTGGAAGCCTTCGCCTATAAAATCACCATCGACTGGTGGCTATTTGCCCTGGCCGGTTTGCTGGCCGTGCTGCTGGCGCTCTTCACCGTTTCCTTCCAGTCCGTTAAAGCCGCGCGGATGAATCCGGTCAAGTCGTTAAAAACGGAATGACGTTTTTTTCTTTTTGTTGCTGGCGTTTTTTTTGTTGCTGGTGGTTGCTGAGTTGCTGATTGTTCGAAGTTACAGATCGTTTTAGTAACCATCAGCAACCATCAGAACAACCAGTAACCATCAGAACAACCAGTAACCATCAGCAACCACCAGCAACCACCAGAACAACCAGCAACCACCAGAACCAACCAGCAACCACCAGAACCAACCAGCAACCACCAGAACCAACCAGCAACCACCAGAACCAACCAGCAACCACCAG
>NZ_JBYFCJ010000012.1:89715-196094 GCF_057652235.1 Arsenicibacter sp. R0_47
AACCAACCAGCAGCCACCAGAACCAACCAGCAGCCACCAGAACCCCAAAACAACAAACTAAAACCGGACAAAGAGCGTCCGGAAACGGACAGCGTAACCAATACAAAATCAGACAAAAACGGCCCGTTCTACGCCTGAACGGGCTTTTTGTTTTTCTGGCAGAAGATTTGTTCTACAAAAGTGAAATTAATACCGCTTTTATGAAACGCAGTTATCTGGGCGAATTCGAAGAACTGGTTTTACTGACCGTGGCCACGCTGGGTCAGGGGGCTTACGGCGTGGCCATTGCCGACGAACTGGACCAGCAGGCAGGACGGCCGGTGAGTATCAGCGCCGTTCATGCTGCCCTGCACCGGCTCGAAGAAAAAGGGATGCTTACCTCGCATATGGGCGATGCCACGGCCGAGCGGGGTGGTCGCCGGAAGCGGCTGTTTTCCGTCACCGCCCTGGGCAGCCGTACCCTGCACGACATCCGCGACATGCGCAACCGCCTCTGGGACGCCATTGCTCCGAACACCTTACCGGCAACGGGTATACTGTAAAATGGATAATGAACAATGGATAATGGTTTGTCGCCATGTCCGTCAGTAACCACCTACAGCATCATTCCTGATTATTCATTCTACATTATTCATTTTACATTTTACATTTTACATTATTCATTCTATCGTATGCATACACCACCCCGCTGGGCCGACCGGCTTCTTGACTGGTTCTGCGCCCCGCACCTGCTCGAAGAAGTGCAGGGCGATTTGTATGAGCGCTTTCTGCGAAATGAACGCCTCTTCGGCCTGCCGATGGCACGGCGGCAATATGCATGGGAAGTCATTACGTTTCTGCGCCCTTTCGCGCTGAAACGGCAACCGGGCGAACAGTCAACAACATATACTCTTTCTCCAGCTATGATCCGGAATTACCTGACCGTTGCGTGGCGGAACCTGCTCCGCAACAAAACCTTTGCCGCCATCAACATCACGGGGCTGGCCGTCGGCCTGGCCACCTGTCTGATGATTATGCTCTACGTGATGCATGAGCTCAGCTACGACCGCTACCATGCTAAAGCCGACCGCATGTACCGCATGACCATTATCGGGCAAGTCGAAGGCAAAGCCCTGAATATCGCCTATTGCAGCGTGCCCGCCGGCCCGACGCTCGCCAACGACTATCCCGGCGTGGAGGCCGTTACCCGCGTGGACAACAGGCAAGGCACCTTTATTGTCACACGCGGAACGGAAAGCTTCAAGGAAGAACATGTTGCCCACGCCGATTCCAATTTTTTCGATACATTTTCGATTCCGCTGCTGAAAGGCAGAGCCGGCGATGTACTGACCCAGCCCAATACGGTTGTCCTCAACGAATCAACCGCCCGCAAATACTTCGGCAACGAAGACCCTGTCGGACAAACCATTACGCTCGGCACACTCGGCTTATACCGCGTAACGGGTGTGTTTAGAGACATTCCGTCGAACACCCATTTTCACTACAACATCATCGGCTCCCTACGCTCGCTCAAACTGCGTGACACATGGCTCAGCAGCGGCATCATGACCTATATTGTGCTCCGGCCGAACTTCGCCATCAGCCAGCTGGAAGCCCGTATACCGGAGATGGTCCGGAAACACATCAGCAGTGAAATGAAGCAACTACTCGGCGTCAGCCTGTCCGATTTCCAACATAAAGGCAACAGTTTCCGGTTTGGGTTTCAACCCATTACCGACATTCACCTGCATTCACATTTAGAAGAGGAGGCGGAGCCGAACGGTGACCTGAAGTATGTGTATATTTTCTCGGTTATCGCGGTGTTTATTCTGCTGCTGGCCTGTATTAACTTCATGAACCTATCAACGGCAGGGTCGGCAAAACGGGCGCGCGAAGTGGGTGTCCGTAAAGTACTGGGCTCTCATCAGGGCCAGCTGATCGGGCAGTTTCTGAGCGAATCCATGCTGGTCACGTTCATGGCGCTGGTTATTGCCCTGGGGCTCGTGTTCATGGCATTGCCTGTATTCAATCAGCTGGCAGGCACGGATTTTACATTCAGCGCATTGCTGAGCGGCCGCATGATTCCCGCCATTCTGCTGTCCAGTCTACTGATCGGGCTACTGGCAGGCAGCTATCCGGCCTTTTTCCTGTCATCCTTCAAACCGGTCAGCGTACTGAAAGGCCGGTTTCAGACAGGCGCCCGAAGCGGCTGGCTGCGGCACTCGCTCGTAACGGTGCAGTTTATGGTGTCGATCGGCATGATCATCGGGACGCTGATCGTTTACCGGCAACTTCACTTTATCCAGCACAAAAAGGTTGGTTTCGACAAGGAGCAGGTGCTGATGGTCCACGACACCTATACGCTTGGGGATAAGACCGGTACGTTTAAAAGCGAACTCCGGAAACTGGCCCAGGTGGTTGATGTTACCTCCGGCGGCTACATGCCCGCCGGCCCCTCCAACCATTCAGTCGATGGCATACGGCTGGAAGACGGCAATCCGCAGGCGACTCTGTATCGGGAAAAGAGCTTTTACATTGATGACCGCTACATTCATACGCTCGGCATCGCATTGGCACAGGGCCGCAATTTCCTGCCTGCCCACCCTGCCGATCAGTCGGCGGTGCTGCTGAACGAAGCGGCTGTAAAACGGTTTGGGTTCAAACAGCCGGTCGGGCAACAAATCTGGGCGGTTGGCGACGGTAGCCCGAACAGCCAGCGCCGGTATACGGTCGTCGGGGTTTTGAAGGACTTCCACTTTGAATCGATGCACGAGGCCATTGCGCCGCTGATCATGTTTTACGGCGAAGATAACTACCAGATGGCCATCCGGATCCGGACCGACAAGTTGCCTGAGTTACTGAAAACACTGGAAACAATCTGGAAAGCGCAGACCAATAACCCGTTTGCCTACTCGTTTCTGAATGAACGCTTTAACGCCATGTACCAGTCCGAAGAGCGCGTCGGTAAGCTATTCGGCATCTTTGCGGGCCTGACCATCTTTGTAGCCTGTCTGGGGCTGTTTGGTCTGGCAGCCTTTACGGCGCAGCGCCGGACCAAGGAAATCGGCGTCCGGAAAGTACTGGGGGCGTCGGTAGCCAGCGTCGTAGTCCTGCTCTCCCGCGATTTTCTGAAGCCGGTGCTGATCGCCCTGATCATTGCCACGCCGGTTGCCTGGTATGGTATGCATCAGTGGTTGCAGGACTTTGCCTACCGCATCAATGTCGAGTGGTGGGTGTTTGTCCTCGCCGGTGCGCTGGCCATCGCCATTGCGCTGCTGACGGTCAGCTTTCAAAGCATCAAAGCAGCGCTGGTCAATCCGGTAAAGTCGTTGAAAACGGAATAAACTTTTGGTTGTTTTTTTGTTGCTGATTGTTCTGGGTTACTGGTTGTTGCTGGGTTACTGGTTGTTGCTGGGTTACGATAACAACCAGTAACCACCAGAACCATCAGCAACTCAGAATAATCAGCAACTCAGAACCACCAGAACTACCAGCAACCACCAGAACCAACCAGTAACCACCAGAACCATCAGCAACCACCAGAACTATTCAGAACCAAAAAACTATTCCGACTTCAATGATTTAACGGGGTTAATGAGTGCGGCTTTGAGGCTCTGGTAACTGACCGTCAGCAGCGTGACCGCCAGGGCACCGAGAGCCGCAATCACAAATACCCACCACGAGATATCGACGCGGTAGTCGTAGCCGCTGAGCCAATCGTTGAGATAGTACCAGGCGATAGGGCTGGCAATCAGGGAAGAGAACAGCACCAGCAGGGCAAAATCACGGGTCATCAGCTGCCACAAACTCAAAACACTGGCACCCAGCACCTTGCGGATACCAATTTCTTTAGTACGCTGTTCGGCCACAAAACTTGCCATGCCGAAAATACCCAGGCACGAGATCAGTACGGCCAATACGGCGAAATAGGACGATAGCTTACCGATCCGCTCTTCCGATTCGAATTTGCTGCCGTATTGCTGATCGACGAACTCGTAATGAAACGGTACATTGATTACATACTTCCGCCAGATTTTCTCAATCTGCGCCAACGACTGGCTTGAGCTTCTGGCCGGATTCAGGCGAATCACCATGTTGTACGTATTTTCGGTGTTAATGTGGTAGATCGACGGGCGCACCGGATAGAACGGTGACTCAGCCATGATGTCGCTCACTACACCGATAATGGTATACGGTTTGTCGTTCCATTTAAGGATTTTACCGACGGGAGACCCCTTAAAATTCAGAAATTTGACCATCGCTTCGTTAACGATAAACGCCGAGGAATCAGTGGCAAATTCGCGGGAGAAATCGCGGCCTTCCTTTACTTTCCAGCCCACCGTTTTCCCCCATTCGTAGGTCACGTTCGAGTTCGGAAAGTCGACAGCCAGGTTCGGGTCTTTGCCCTCCCAGTCGAATCCGCCGTTTGTGTTCCAGACACCCGTCAGCGGGCTGTTTGATCCGGCCAGCTCTTCAATTGCGCCAGCAGATTTAAGTTCATTCCGGAAGGCGTCAAAATGGTCCCTTACTTCTTTATCAACCGCCATATTGACAAGCCCGGAACGGTCATAGCCAATCGGCCGGTTTTTGGCGTGCTGGATTTGCTGGTATACGATGATGGTGCCGATGATGAGCACAACCGACACCGTAAACTGCACCACTACCAACGCTTTACGCGGCACCGATGCCCATTTGCCCACCCGGAACGTACCTTTCAGGACGCTAAGCGGCTGGAACGACGACAGGTAAAACGCCGGATAACTACCTGCCAGCAATCCGGTAAGACCAAGTACAAGCAGACAGATAACCCAAAACAGCGGGTTGGCCCACATGAACTCAATCCGTTTGCCGGCCACCTCATTAAACGGCGGCAACAGCACCAATACCAGCATGACCGAGCATAAAAACGCCAGAAACACAACGAGATAGGATTCGGCAAAAAACTGGCTAATCAGCTGTGACCGTACCGAGCCGATAGCCTTGCGGATGCCGACTTCCTTGGCCCGTTTTTCGGAGCGGGCCGTGGCCAGGTTCATAAAGTTGATGCAGGCCAGCATCAGCACAAACACACCAATGATGCCGAACATCCAGACGTATTTTATTTCCCCGCCGGTATTAACCCCGTTTTTGAATTCGTTGTACAGCTCCCATTTGCTCATCGGGTGCAGAAAAACAGCCCATTTATACTTCGCCTCTTCCTTCCCAACATTAGCCAGCTTCACGTTTTTGATCCGCGCCGAAGCATCCTCAATCGCTACATTGTCGGCGACCTGCGCAAACGTCTGGCTGAAGTTGCTGTTCCATGGATTTTTCATGGTCTTCACCCACGGGTTATCAATCTGCCACAACGACCACGGCAGGATTACTTTCAGATCGCGGAACCAGGTATTGTATGGCAGGTCTTCGTAAACACCGGTTATTTTAACGTCGAACCGCCGGCTGAGCTTGATCATTTTCCCCACCGGATTGGCGTCTCCGAACAGCGATTTCGCTACCGATTCAGAGAGCATGATCGAATACGGATCTTTCAGGCCGGCCTGTGTACCCTGACGCATGTGCAGCGCCAGCATGGCCGGTGCGTCCGGCTCCATAAACATCCCTTCTTTACTCACATGCGTATTGCCAACCGATAGCACATACGAGCCGGGCCACGACGTCTGCACCACGTATTTAAAATAACTACCGTACTTATCACGGATTTCCGGCCCCATAGCAGCAGGGTTCGCGGTCTGCGTCTCTACTTTGCCGTTGAACGTCCCGTGCTGCATAACCTGCGCAATGCGGTCATAATTTGTGTGGTACTTATTGTAGCTCAGTTCGTCGTATATCCAGAATCCGATCAGCATCGCTACGGCCAGACCCACGGCCAGCCCACCGATGTTAATGAATGAATACGCCTTATTTTTCTGCAGGTTCCGCCAGGCAATCGTGAAGTAGTTCCGTAACATAAGCAGTCGGGGCTATTGGTTGAGGTTCGGTAGTACTTGTTGTTTGTTTTATATGCGCAAATCTGCTGCCAGAGCGTAAAAAATGCCTTTTATGGCCCGTTTCTGGGTGTATGGTCCGAGGCGCTGTCCGTTTCTGGACAGTGTTTTGTACGGGATGGGACGCGCAACTCTCCGTCCCTGTCCAACTTCCAGGAAGTTCAAAACTTCCTGGAAGTTGGACAGGGACTCTTTATCCATTGCCGGACACGTTTCTGTCCGGAGCCGGACAAGCAAATAGACCATACCCCCAAAAAAACGCTCCGGACGGGCATTCCGGAGTTTGGCACCGGATTTGATTTGCATTATTATAACTAATCAGAAATTGTATCGGCCAGACCGGTTTTGCGATATGAAACGAGCGTTTTTAGGAGAATTTGAAGAGGTGGTGCTACTGGTAGTGGCTGCCTGTACGGAAGAAGCCTATGGGAACATGATTCTGGAGCATCTCCAGGAGCAGACGGGCCGGCAGATTACCATCAGCGCCGTTCATGCCACCTTATACCGCCTCGAAGAAAAAGGCTACCTCGCCTCCGAACTCGGCGGCGCAACGGCTGAACGCGGCGGGCGCCGCAAACGCTTTTTTACCCTGACCGAAGCAGGCAGCAAAGCCCTGCTCGACATTCAGGCCATGCGCCAACAACTCTGGCAGGCCATCCCCAACGGTAAACTGATGAGCGTTGGGCAGAGCGCTTAGAGCAGAGAGCTTAGGGCGGAGAGCTTAGAGTCCTATGCTCCAAGCCCCAAGCTCTACGCCCTAAGCCCCCTGCCCCCAACACTAAGCCCTAAGCCCCATGCACAAAGCCCCTCAACATACACCGCCCCGCTGGGCCGACCGCTTACTGGAATGGTTTATTTCGCCCTATCTGCTCGAAGATGTACAGGGCGATCTGTACGAATTTTTTGAAAAACGACTCACGCAGGTCGGGCCGGCGAAGGCCCGCCGTGAGTACGCATGGGCAGTAATCTGTCACCTGACCCCGCTCTTTTTCCGCTGGAAAGCCAATGACGACTACCTGAATGAATCACCTCTTTTTACCAACCAATACAACAACATCACGCTAATGGACATGATCGGTAATTACCTGAAAATTGCATTCCGGAATCTGGCCAAACACAAAGGCTATTCCTTTTTAAACATGGCCGGTTTGTCGGTCGGCATGGCGGTGGCCCTGCTGATCGGGCTGTGGTTGTGGGACGAACTGTCCTACAATAAATACCACGACAACTATGACCGGATCGGGCAGATTAAACAGCACCTGAACAACAACGGCGAGGTTCAGACCTGGTCGACTACCCCTTATCCGCTGGCCGAAGAACTCCGGAAAAACTACGGCAGCGACTTTACTCATGTGGTTCTGGGGCGCGAAGACGGCGACCATATCCTGACCTACGGCAACAACAAATTCACGAAACGGGGTATGTTTTTCGAACCGGCCGTTACGGAGATGCTGTCGCTGAAGATGCTGAAAGGCAGCCGAAACGGTCTCAACGAACCGGCCTCGGTGCTGCTGTCGGCCTCTACGGCACAGGCGCTGTTTGGCGAAGACGAGCCGATGGACAAAATTATCCGGCTGGACAACCGGCTGGACGTGAAGGTGACGGGTATTTATGAAGACCTGCCCCGCAACTCGACGTTCCACGAACTGACGTTTATGGCCCCGTGGCAGCTCTATTACAACACCAACGACTGGGTTAGAGCCGCACCGGACCCGTGGCGGCCGAATGCCTTCCATATTTACGCACAAATCGCTGAAAACAGCGATTTTGACAAGGTATCGGCAAAAATCAAAGACGCCAAACTGAACAGAGTCAGTGCTGAACTGGCCAAGAAAAAGCCGGTACTTTTCCTGCATCCGATGTCGCGCTGGCATCTGTATTCTGACTTTAAAAACGGTATCAACGTCGGGGGCAAAATCCAGTACGTCTGGCTCTTTGGCATCATCGGTGTGTTTGTGCTGCTGCTGGCGTGCATCAATTTCATGAACCTCAGCACCGCCCGCTCCGAAAAACGGGCCAAGGAAGTCGGCATCCGCAAGGCCGTCGGCTCGGTACGGTCGCAGCTGATTTATCAGTTTTTTGCCGAATCAATCATGGTCGTTCTTTTTTCCCTGGTACTGGCACTGATCTGGACTGCCGCACTCTTACCGGCGTTCAACGAGGTGGCCGACAAAGACGTCCGGATTCTGTGGGACAAACCGCTGTTCTGGGGCATTTGTCTGGGTGTCAGCCTGCTGACCGGCCTGATAGCGGGTAGTTATCCGGCGTTTTACCTGTCATCGTTCAACCCCGTTAAAACCCTTAAAGGCACGTTCAAAGCCGGCCGGCTGGCGGCGATTCCACGAAAAACGCTGGTGGTGTTGCAGTTTACGGTGTCGGTTACGCTCATTATCGGCACCATCATGGTGTTCCGGCAGATTCAGTTTGCCCGCAACCGCCCGATCGGGTACCAAAGCAACGGACTGGTCGCGGTTCCGCTGGTAACGGGCGACATCCAGCGCCATTTTGAGGCCGTGAAACATGACCTGCTGCAAACCGGCACCATCGTCAGCATGGCCCAGGCCAGCAGCCCGCCCACCGAAATCTGGTCGAGCAGCAGTACGTTCGACTGGAAAGGCAAAGACCCTAACCTGTCGGTTGACTTCCCGGTGATGGTCGTTTCCCACGATTACGGCAAAACCATTGGCTGGAACATAAAGGCCGGCCGTGACTTTTCGACCTCCTTCGGCACCGACACCAGCGCCCTGATTCTGAACGAAACCGCCGTCCGGTTTATGGGGCTGAAACATCCGGTTGGCGAAACCATTCAGTGGTGGCAGCAGCCCTACCGCATCATCGGTGTTGTCAGCGATCTCGTTATTCAGTCGCCTTATGAGCAGGTGAAACCTACCATTTTCAGCCTGGGGCGTGATGCGACGTTTGCCGTCCTGAAGATTAACCCGGCCAAAAGCGCGGGGGAGGCGATGATCAGCATTGAAGCGGTATTTAAGAAACACAATCCGTCGCAGCCATTTGAGTACCGTTTTACGGATCAGGCGTTTGCGCAGAAGTTCGGCAACGAAGAGCGGATCGGAAAACTGGCGAGTTTTTTTGCCATACTGGCGGTGTTTATCAGCTGTCTGGGCATTTTCGGGCTGGCCTCGTTTATGGCTGAACAACGGACCAAGGAGATTGGTATCCGTAAAGTACTCGGCGCATCGGTACCGTCACTCTGGCGGTTGCTCTCGATGGATTTTGTCGTACTGGTCCTGATTTCCTGCGTCTTATCGGCCCCCATCGCCTGGTATTTCCTGCATGGCTGGCTGCAAACCTATACCTATCGTACCGACCTGTCGTGGTGGGTCTTCATCGCCGCCAGCGGTGGCGCCCTGCTCATTACTCTCCTGACAGTCAGCTTCCAGGCCATTAAAGCCGCGACGATCAACCCGGTCAGGTCGTTAAAGTCAGAATAGTCTTTATTTTTGGTGGTTACTGATTGTTGCTGATTGTTGCTGATTGTTGCTGGTTGTTGCTGGTTGTTGCTGGTTGTTCTGAGTTACTCAACCATCAGTAACCCAGAACAACCAGCAACCCAGAAAAAACTATCAGTAACCCAGAACAATCAGCAACCACCAGCAACTCCTTTTTACAGATTATTCGTGCTTTTCAGCGCCCAGTACACCAGAAGCGGCTGAAAAAAAAGACGGGCCAGGCGTTTCTGATCGGTGTCGAGGCCGAATGCGCTGCGTTTATTGACGTATTGCGAGATATTTCCCGGGAAAACGGCCGTAAAAAATGACGCCGCCACTTTGCCGACGGTTTCCTGATGGGCGTTGTCGGTTAAGACCAGACTGCTGCCGAGCGCGATTTCAGCAATGCCGGAATATACGACGGTATCGTCTTTCTGAAGCGGCACCCAGTCGGGCACCTGCGCCCTGAAGGCATGGCGGGCGAATGTCAAATGGCTGATCCCTGCCACAATCAGGTTGGTTCCCAGCAGGATACGGGCTACTTTTTTAGCGGTTTGTTCGTTCATGTCTGTATTGTTGTGTACTGTAACACAAACCGGCATCACCCGCTTTTGTTTCCGGAAAACGATTCGTTTACGTGTTGTCTTTAGGTATTGGTTGTTCCGGGTTGCTGGTTGTTCTGATGGTTGCTGGTGGTTCTGAGTTACCGGGCCATATTTAGTGGTGGCACGACTAGGCGGCCCCGTCAAAATCGTACCATGTACCATCACTCACTCATTCAATCATTCAATCACTCAATACCCCTTAGTTTCCGTTTAAAATAGTCGGCGGTGATTTTACCCAGCCGGAGAGCGTTGGCGTGTTTCATCCAGTGATGTGTATCGTCGACGATGACCATGGTTTCCATCGGAACGCCTTTGGCTTCCAGGCGGCGAACCAGATCCGTACTTTGCGAAAACCGGACATTCCGGTCATCATCGCCGTGAATGATCAGGACCGGTGATGTCCAGGCCGATACCGACGAAATCGGCGACGAGTCGTAGGTAATTTTAGCGGCCAGTTCGGCATCCGGAATTTTCTCGAAGCCCGTCGAAGCCCCCGTTGCCCGTTGCTGCCCCCAATCGTGCACGCCGTGAATATCGACACCGGTAGCAAACAGTTTTGAGTCACGGGCCAGTGCCAGCGCGGTCAGATAACCGCCATACGAACCACCGTAAATACCGATCCGCGACGCATCAATCCCGGGCTGTTTGGTCAGCCACAGCGCCGCCGCCTTTACATCCTGATACTCCGACGCCCCGTTGGCCCCGCCATTGGCCGGCTGATGGAAATTATAGCCATACCCGATGCCCAGCCGGTAGTTAACCGATAACACCGCAAACCCCTGACTGGCCAGATACTGGTTCATCGCGTAGGCATTGGCGTAATAGTCCGAGTAGTTCCAGCCCAGCAGCATCTGCCGTGGCGGTCCGCCATGTACGTAAATGATCGCGGGCTTTTTGCCGGTTCCGTTGGCCGGTTCAAACAACTGCCCGTGTACCGTCATGCCGTCCGGCGCGGTAAAGGTGACCTGCTTCGGCGTCACAAGCTGCTGCAACGGGAAATTTGCCGGCATCAGGTTTTCGGCCAGTACCGCCGGTTTACCGCCAGCAAACGGCATGGTGGCCGGCAGCGGCGGGCGTTGTGCCGTCGCGCTGATCATAGCGACCGTTGCTCCGTCGCCGGTCACCACCGGCATCCATTCCAGACCGGTGCCGGGCGTCAGGACTTCCATAGCGGCTTTATCGACGGGCACACGAACCACGTGGCGGCGGTCAATATCCAGTTTGTCAGGGCCCGTATTGCCGCTGCATACAAGCCACTTACGGTCATGGGTCAGGGTGATGTGTTCCGCCATAAACGGGCCGGCCGTTAACAGTAACGGGTTGCCGCCCGCCGACGGCAGCGAGTACAGATGCGGCCAGCCATCTTCGTAAGACAGGTACACAATGCGGTCTCCGGCAGCCCAGTGCAGGTTGGTGCCGCCATGCGTCGTCGGGACGGAGCCGGCGAGGGTCTTCGGTGCCTGCCAGATTTTGGAGGCAGTACCCGTCGACACGTCGGCCGTCCAGATCGCCCACGGCCGGTGGCGGCGGGCCAGTATAGAATCGGGTGCGCCACCAGTACCCGGCGTCCGGACAAAGGCCAGTTTCTGCCCGTCGGGTGACCAGCGGGGCGAGGCATCACGGGCAAAGGACGGCGCAATCCAGGTAACCGGAGCCGTTTCGGACGTAAATACCCCGACAAACGCATGGTCTTTCCGGTCGCAGACAAAGGCAATTTTCGAGCCGTCGGGCGACCATTGGATACCGCTGTTGGTGCCACGGGCCGTAAACAGGAGTTTGGCCGGTGCCGATCCGTCAACCGGTGCACTCCATACCTGCCCGCCTTTGATGAACGCAATCCGGTCACTTTTGGGTGAGATTACCGGTTCGTCGCCCTCGGCAATGGCTTTGGGCTCCCCTCCGGCAAACGGAACGGCCCAGATCTGCACCTTAGGCGCTACCGGCATCGACCCCGTATTCACCGGCACGTCATCATCCCAGTTCGATCCGTGATCGCCGCCACGGACATAGACCACCCACCTGCCATCATCCGAAACAGACAGACTGGTGATTTCCTGCCCGTCGTCTTCGGTGTAGCCGGTCAGTTTACGGGGCGTAAAAGCGGGTCCTTCGGCGACGTAGACATTGCGTTTGCCCTGTTCGTTGAATGCCCAGGCAATCCGCGCCCCCTGCGCCGAACTAGTCAGCTCATTCGGAAACGGATAGCTTTTAATGGCCTCGAAGGTGAATGTCTGGGCCTGTGCCCCCTGACAGAGCAGCCATGCTGATACCAGAAAATAAAGGAGATGTTTGTTCATGGGTTGTATCCAACTGTCCGGCTGCGTACAACCATTGTCCGCGAACGGACAGTTCAGGTTTCCTTAAATATAGTAAAAATGGCATTTCCAGCGTGCCTGCCTGCTAGTTTCCCGTTTGGCGCAGGATTTGACATACCGAAATAGATGATATAAACACCGGCCTCCATACCGGTTAACGATATGCGACGAAGCGATCTGGGTGAGTTTGAAGAAGTGGTACTGCTGACGGTAGCGGCCCTGTCGCCGGGAGCCTATTCAGTGGCCATTGCCGAAGAGCTGGAACAGGAAACCGGCCGGCCCGTTAGTACGGGAGCCGTTCATGCGGCTCTGCAGCGGCTCGAACAAAAAGGGTATCTGCGCTCAGAAATGGGCGAAGCCACCGCCGAACGGGGCGGCCGCCGGAAACGGTTTTTCACCGTGACAGCCCTTGGCGGCCGCGTGCTCAACGAGGTTCACGATGTCCGCACCCGCCTCTGGGACCGCATCGTACCAACCATCCGGCTGGAATGGCGATGACCTAAAATAGTGATTGAGTAATTGAGTGATTGAGTGACCGCTCAATTACCGCGCAGTAGCCGCTCTTTCACTCTTCCACTCTTCCACTCTTTCACTCTTTACCCCATGAGACCTCCCAAACTCGCTGACAGGCTGCTGGCCTGGTTTTGTGCCCCCCACCTGCGGGAGGACGTCCTTGGCGACCTCCACGAGCGCTTTGCCCTGCGCACCACACGGGAGGGTGTGCGCAACGCACGCCGGCGCTACTGGCGCGATGTGCTGGCCTACGTACGGCCGGAGTTTATCAGACGACAACCTGAGGTATACCCTCAACCAACAAATACAACTATGCTACGGAATTATATCAAGATTGCCTGGCGCACATTCAGGAAAGACACCACCTTCACCATGATTAACGTGGTTGGTTTGGCTACAGGGCTGGCAGTGGCACTGCTTATCATCCAGTATGTGCGTTTTGAGTTAAGCTACGAGAACACGCACCCGCTGGCAGACCGGATCGTGCGACTTACCATGGACTATATGAATGGTGGTACCGTTTATTCGCAGGATACGGAAACAAACCCACCGCTTGGGGCCAGAATAAAGCGGGAAATGAGCCAGGTAGTCAACTATACCCGTGCTTATCCAGTCGGTGAACCCAATATAACGGTTCAAATTGGTGAGAATTATCACCTCGTAGAGCGCGTACTGGCGGTGGATTCTTCGTTTTTCTCTCTTTTCAACTACCCGCTCATTCGGGGCAACCGAAATGCCCTCTTTACCAAGCCCCGGCAAGCTATTCTGACGGAGTCTATGGCGTTGACTTACTTTAACACACTGGATGTGGTGGGTAAAACTGTGAAAATTCCAAAGTCAGCAGGTAGCATTCTGTTGGAGGTCATTGGCGTAGTGCCGGATAGTCCGGCCAATACGCACCTGAAATTCGATATGCTTTTATCATATCCAACGATGCTGTCAGACTTTGGCGAACGGGAAGATAACTGGGAGGGCAATAATACCCTTACCTACGTCCAGCTAGCCGAAAATGCCAGCTACGAACGTTTTGAAAAATCGCTGATCGCCTTCAACAACCGATTACACAAAGAAAAGAGGCTTGTGAATGAGCAGGTGATTGGCCAGAAAATCAGCGATATTCACTTGTATTCCCACAAAACCTTCGAAACGGAGCCCAATAATGAAGCACGGTCAGTGTATTTTCTGCTGGGCGTAGCGTTTCTAGTGTTACTAAGCGCCTTTGTCAACTACGTAAATCTGACCACGTCCAAAGCACTCGACCGGGCGCGGGAAATCGGTATGAGAAAGGTCGTCGGCTCAACGCGGAGACAGATAAAGACCCAGATTTTTACGGAAACGTTGCTGATCAACCTGGTTGCCGGAGGACTGGCGGTGGGGTTGGTAGCCGCCCTTCGGTCAGTGTTCGTTGAGGTAGCGGGCCTCCCTGAAGGCTTTACCGTATTTCAGGACGCATTTTTCTGGGAAAGTCTGGGGGCTTTTTTATTGTTAAGCATTGGCCTTTCGGGTTTTTATCCGGCCTTTGTTCTGTCGTCCTTCGATCCGGTTGTTGTTCTCAAAGGCAGCTTTTCCCGCTCTGTCAGAGGCACGCTGCTGCGCAAATCGCTGGTGGTTTTCCAATTCACCGTTACCGTTATTCTGCTGGCCCAGACATTCGCGGTTTACAAGCAAGTCAACTTTTTGCGTGACCAAAACTTAGGCGTCAACATAGACCATACCCTGGTGGTAAAAGCCCCGGCAGGAGCCAATGCCCAAAAGGATTACGGTGCGTTCCGACAAATGTTACTTGACGAGTCACAGGTCAAAGCGGTGTCTCTTTCCGGTACTGTACCAGGCTTGAGATCGACCCACATGGGTACGACAACAGGCGTTAATCTGTCAGACGCCATCAAGAAAACCTCCTACAATTATTACCTGACTCAGATAGATACATCATTTATCGGGCTGATGGGCCTTACGTTACTGGCGGGGGAAAACTTTGATGCTTCGACCCAGCCAGCCTTTTCGGATCCAACAAACCGGCAACTCATTGTGAACGAAGAAACCATACGACTCTGGGAAATTCCCACACCCGCAGCAGCTATCGGGAAACAGGTAGACCTCTGGGGGCGCAAAGCAACGATTCGGGGTGTTGTCAAAAATTACCACTATGAATCGCCCAAGGCGGCCTATATCCCAATTATTCACATGTACTCGCCCAATTTCGATTCGTTCGCCAGCGTGAAGTTTGCAGGTGGCAATGCCAGGGATCAGCTGACTATGCTTAGAAAAGTGTACGAGGCTAACTTTCCTCATTCACCGTTCAGCTACTTCTTTCTGGACAGTGAATATGACAAACAATACAAAGCCGATGATCGCTTTCAGCAAGTATTTGGGGCCTTAACGGGCTTTGCCATTCTGATTTCCTGCTTAGGATTATTTGGTCTGGCTACGTTTACCGTTTCCAAACGGACTAAGGAAATCGGCATTCGTAAAGTCATTGGTGCCAGTACCATCAATTTAATGGTCTTACTCTCAGGGGATTTTATCCGAACCGTGCTGATATCCATCTTTATCGGCTTGCCAATCACCTACTTTATCATTAAAAACTGGCTAGCCAATTATGCGGTCCGTATTGAATTAAGCTGGTGGCTTTTTGCATCCCCGGCCCTATTGGTCATGCTGCTGGTACTGGTATCCATTAGCAGCAAAACGATTGCAACAGCGCTCATGAATCCGGTAAAATCGCTTCGATCAGAATAATGGAAGAGAGAAAGAGCGGAAAACAATTTAGCCACTCTTTCTCTCTTCCACTCTTTCACTCTTTACCCCATGAGACCTCCCAAACTCGCTGACAGGCTGCTTGCCTGGTTTTGTGCCCCCCACCTGCGGGAGGACGTCCTTGGCGACCTCCACGAGCGGTTTGCCCTGCGCAACGCACGGGAGGGTGTGCGCAACGCACGCCGGCGCTACTGGCGCGATGTGCTGGCCTACGTACGGCCGGAGTTTATCAGACGACAAAAACAGACAGAAATACCCTTATTTCCTTATACCGAAACCTACAGTAAACCAGCAAATACGACAATGATCCGGAATTATCTCAAAATCGCGTGGCGGACTCTCCTGAAACACAAGGGTTACTCGTTCATTAACATTTTCGGGCTGGCTACCGGTATGGCGGTGGCCATGCTGATCGGCTTGTGGCTGTACGATGAACTGTCGTATAACAAGTCATTTGCCAATTACGACCGCGTAGTGCAGGCCATGCAGCATCAGACCAGTAACGGCAAAACAGGTACACAGATTGCTATTCCGGTTCCGCTGGAAGATGAACTGCGCAACAAATACGGCAGTTCGTTTAAACACATGGCAATGGCTACCTGGCAGGGAAGCCGTATTCTGACCTATGGCGACAAGAAAATTACCCGGTCCGGCAATTTCATGGGCGCGGATATGCCCGAAATCCTGTCGCTGCCGATGATCAAAGGCAGCCGCGACGGCCTGAAAGACAATAACTCGGTGCTGCTGTCGGCCTCTACGGCAAAATCGCTGTTCGGCGAGACCAATCCGATGGGCAAAATCATCCGCCTCGATAATAAATCGGATGTGAAGGTGACGGGTATTTACGAAGACTTTCCCCATAACAGTGATTTCCGGGAGCTGACGTTTATTGCGCCCTGGAAGCTGTATGTCAGCACCCAAACGTGGGTAAAAAAAGCATACGACGAACGCCAGTGGGGTAACAACTCCTTCCAGCTCTACGCACAACTTGCTGACAATGTGCAGCTCGAAGCGGTTAACACGCGTATCAAAAATGTAAAGCTCGACAACGTTGATCCCGAAGACCGAAAATACAAACCAGAAATTTTTATGTACCCCATGTCGCGCTGGCACCTGTACAACGACTGGGAAGAGGGCGTCAACACCGGCGGCTATATCCAGTATGTTCGGTTGTTTGCCATTGTCGGCATTTTTGTCCTGCTGCTGGCCTGCATCAATTTCATGAACCTCAGCACCGCCCGTTCCGAAAAACGGGCCAAGGAAGTGGGCATTCGCAAGGCCGTCGGCTCGGTACGGTCGCAGCTGATCAGCCAGTTTTTCAGCGAATCGTTTCTGATCGTCGGTATCGCCTTTGTGGGTGCCGTGAACCTTGTGTTACTGTTTCTGCCGTGGTTCAACGAAGTGGCAGGCAAGGAAATGGATTTCCCGTGGACACAGGCCCTGTTCTGGCTGCTGAGTCTGGGCTTTATCATCATCACCGGCCTGCTGGCAGGCAGCTATCCGGCGTTGTATCTTTCTTCATTCCAACCGGTTAAAGTCCTTAAAGGTACGTTCAGGGTTGGCCGGTTTGCCGCCGTTCCCCGCAAGGTGCTCGTGGTCGTTCAGTTTACGGTGTCGGTAACGCTCATTATCGGAACGGTCATTGTCTACCGCCAGATTCAGCACTCCAAAAACCGGCCGCTCGGCTATAATAATGACGGGGTCGTGATGATTCAGATGATGTCACAGGAATTCTACGGCAAGTATGACCTACTCAAAACACAACTGCTCAATGCCGGCCTCATCACGGACATGGCGGAGTCGTCGAGCCCGCTTACGCAGGTGTGGTCGAATAACGGCGGATTTTCATGGCCGGGCAAAAAACCGGGTGTCGACGGCGAGTTTAACACCATCTGGGTCACGCATGATTTCGGCAAAACCATCGGCTGGCAGTTTAAGGAAGGCCGCGATTTTTCCCGGCAGTTTTCGACCGACACCTCGGCGATGGTCATCAATGAAGCAGCCGTTAAATTCATGGGCCTGACCGGGTCGCCGGTCGGGAAGGTGGTTACCTGGGGGAGCAGTCAGTACCGGATTGTCGGTGTGATCAAGGATATGCTGATGGAGTCGCCATATACGCCGGTTTATCAGACGGTGTACATGATGAACTACGAAAACGTCAATTGGATGATTCTGAAACTGAATCCGGCTAAAAGTCCGACGGAGTCACTGGCGGGTATCGAATCGACATTTAAAAAGCTGATTCCGAGCGCCCCGTTTGACTACAAATTTGCCGACGACGAGTTTGGCAAGAAGTTTACCTCTGAAGAACGGATCGGGAAACTGGCCGGTGGTTTCGCCGTACTGGCCATCCTGATTTCGTGCCTTGGCTTATTCGGGCTTTCCTCGTTTGTTGCCGAGCAGCGGACGAAGGAAATCGGTGTCCGCAAGGTACTGGGTGCTTCGGTCCTGAACCTGTGGGGGCTGTTGTCGCGCGATTTTATCCTGCTGGTCCTGGTCGCCTTCACCATTGCCACGCCGGTGGCCTGGTACTTCCTCGATGACTGGCTGCTGCAATACGAATACCGTACCGACCTGTCGTGGTGGATTTTTGTCCTCTCCGGGCTGGGGGCGCTCCTGCTCACGCTGCTGACCGTCAGCTTCCAGAGCATCAAAGCCGCGCTCATCAACCCCGTTAAATCACTGAAATCGGAATAATCATTGCTACCTTCCAGGAAGTTTTGAACTTCCTGGAAGGTTAATCTATAACCCTATGTCAGAAACGCCGCCCCGCCTTGCTGACCGGTTGCTGAACTGGTTCTGTGCGCCCCACCTGCGGGAGGACGTCCTCGGCGACCTCCACGAACGGTTTGCCCTGCGTGCCGCCCGGGAGGGTGTGGGCAGGGCAAGGCGGCAGTACTGGCGCGATATGCTGGCTTATGTCCGGCCTGAATTTATTCGACGACAACCCGAACCGGCACGTTACCCGATACCGGAATACACAAAACCAACAAATACGACAATGCTTCGAAATTATCTTAAAATCGCCTGGCGGACGCTGCGCAAACAGCAGGGGTTTACCGTCATCAATGTCTCCGGACTGGCGCTGGGAATCGCCTGCTGTCTGCTTATTTCGCTCTACGTGCTCGATGAGCTGAGCTATGACCGCTTCCATACCAAAGCCGACCGGATTTACCGCATTAATTCGGATATTCATTTCGGGGGCAACGACATGCATTTTGCCGTTTCGCCCGATCCGCTGGGAGCTGCTCTGAAAAAAGATTACCCGCAGGTAGAAGCTTACACGCGCCTGCATCAGCGGGGTACATGGCTGGTTAAGCGGACCGACGAGGTGCAGAGCCGGAGTGAAAAAGACATCCTTTTTGCCGATTCTACCGTGTTTGATGTCTTTACGCTGCCGCTCGTTGCGGGTGCCGAGCCCAAACGCGCGCTGGCTTCCCCGAACGCAGTGGTGATCAGCGAATCGGCAGCCAAACGGTATTTCGGCGATCAGCAGGCGGTCGGCAAGACACTGACCTTCGACAACCGGCTGACGTTTACCATAACGGCCGTTATGCGCGATATGCCGCTGAACAGCCACTTCCGGAGCGATTTTCTGCTGTCGATGCAGAACGATGACTACCCGTGGGGGCAGTGGCTGAGCGTTAACCACCACACCTACATTGTCCTGAAGCCCGGCACCGATCCGAAGGTCTTTGAACGTAATTTCGATCAGGTGATTAAAACCTATGCCGGGCCACAGGTGAAGCAGGTTCTGGGCAGTACACTGGAAGAATTTACCAAAACCGGCAATTCCATGCGGTTCTGGCTGATGCCGCTGACCGACATTCACCTGCGGTCGAAACAGACCATTGAGCTGGGTGCCAACAGCGACATTCAGTACGTGTACATCTTCTCGGCCGTTGCGCTGTTTATCCTGCTGATTGCCTGCATCAACTTCATGAACCTGGCAACGGCGCGGTCATCGAAACGGGCCCGCGAGGTCGGCGTCCGCAAAGTGCTTGGCTCCGAACGCAGCCAGCTGATCGGGCAGTTTATGGCCGAGTCGATCCTGATGACAACGCTGTCGCTGGTACTGGCCCTGGGCATTCTAACGACCGTAATGCCTTTGTTCAACGACCTTACCGCCAAAGACTTAACCTTCGAGCGCTTGCTGACACCCCGAATGCTGGCCGGCATCGCTCTGTTGCCAATCGTAGTCGGCGTGCTGGCGGGCAGTTATCCGGCCTTTTTCCTGTCGTCGTTCCGGCCGGTCAGTGTGTTGAAAGGCACGGTCAAGAACAGCCTCAAAAGCCTGAACCTGCGCAGCGGCCTCGTAGTCTTTCAGTTTGCCACCTCCGTGTTGCTCATTGTCGGAACGCTGGTGGTTTACCGGCAGATTCATTACATCCAGACCAAAAAACTGGGCTTCGACCGCGACCAGCTACTCATTATCAACGACGTATACGGCCTTGGCAATATCGGCCCCGAAACGTTCCGGAAAGAGGTGTTGCAGTTACCCGGCGTAGTTGCCGGCAGCTTATCCGGCTTTTTACCAACCCCGTCGAACCGGAACGACAGCGGCTTTTTTCCGGAAGGCGAATCCGATCCGGCCAAAAGTCTGAATATGCAGAGCTGGGCCGTCGATTACGATTACGTGAAAACGCTGGGTATGGATATTATGCAGGGGCGCAACTTTTCCCGCTCCTTCGGCACCGACTCCGCCGGTATTATCCTGAACGAAACGGCGGTTAAAATCCTCGGCGTTAAGAACCCGATTGGGATGCGTATCTACCGTTTTAACGATCCGGAAGGGAAAACGCATAAAAATTACACGGTCATCGGGGTTGTGAAAAACTTCCACTTTGAGTCATTACGGAGCAACATCGGTGCCTTGTCGCTGGTGCTGGAGCCGAACACCACTTCGGCCGCTTTCCGGCTCAGCAAAACGGCCGATGTTCCGGCGATAATCAGCCAGATTGAGGCGAAATGGAAAAAAATGGCACCGGGTCAGCCGTTTAACTATTCGTTTTTACAGGACAACTTCGATCAGGTTTACCGCGCCGAACAGCGGATTGCCTCGGTGGTACTCCTGTTCTCGGTGCTGGCCATCCTGATTGCCTGTCTGGGCCTGTTCGGGCTTGCCGCCTTCATGGCCGAACAGCGGACCAAGGAGATTGGCGTCCGGAAGGTGCTCGGGGCCAGTGTCACCAGCGTTGTGGCCCTGCTCTCCAAAGATTTCCTGAAGCTCGTTCTGATTGCCATCGTCATTGCCTCGCCGCTCGCCTGGTACGTCATGAACCAGTGGTTAGACGACTTCGCGTACCGGATCACCATCGACTGGTGGGTATTTGTGCTGGCCGGTATGCTGGCCATCAGCATTGCCCTCCTGACGGTCAGTTTCCAGAGCATCAAGGCTGCACTCATCAACCCCGTTAAATCACTGAAATCGGAATAATCATTGCTACCTTCCAGGAAGTTTTGAACTTCCTGGAAGGTCAATTCGCTGCCCTTATGCCCCAAACGCCGCCCCGCCTTGCTGACCGGCTGCTGATCTGGTTCTGTGCACCGCACCTGCGGGAGGACGTCCTCGGCGACCTCCACGAACGGTTTGCTATGCGCGCCGCCCGGGAGGGTGTGGGCAGGGCAAGGCGGCAGTACTGGCGCGATGTGCTGGCCTATGTTCGGCCGGAGTTCATCCGGCGTCCGGAAAAACCCCGTATCGATGATTATCCCGTTCCAAACCAAGTGCTTATGTTTCGTAATCACGTCAAAATAGCGCTCCGCTCGCTGAAGCGGCACAAAGTATATACGTCGCTCAACGTGGCCGGGCTGGCCTTTGGTCTGACCTGTTTTCTGCTCATTGGCCTGTATCTGTTCGATGAACTGACGTTCGATCAGCAACATAGTCGGCAGGCCCGCATTTACCGGGCGATTCAGCACAAAAAAATGCCTGCCGACGAGGTTACGGTTGCAGCATCGAGCTACAACATCTCCGAGCAGGCTCCCCGTCAGATCAGCGAGGTCGAAAACACGGCACGGCTGGTCCGCCTCGGCAGAGCCAACATTACCAATCCGGCCAACAAGCACGCGTTTCAGGAAACCGTTACACTGGGTAATAAAGGTCTGCTGGCCGTTTTTGATTTTGAGACACTGGACGGTAACGGCAAGGCCGCACTCGACGAACCGAACTCGGTAGTGATGACCGAAGAATTCGCCCAACGGCTGTTTCAGACCAGCGATGTCGTCGGCAAAACCGTTTTTCTGGATTTCATTCCCGATAAGGCGCTGAAAATTACCGCCGTTCTGAAGAATCACCCGCGAAATTCGAGCTTTGACTTTACCTACGTACTGTCTGAAGAAACGTTAAAAGGCCTGCCCCGTTTTGAGCAGCAAACATCCGACTGGCTGTCGCAGTCCTACCAGACCTTTTTTCTGCTGAAAGAACAGGCTGATCCTGTAGCAACGGCCAATAAGATTAATACCCTGCTCAATGCCAACGCCAAACCGGAAGCCGGTACATCGGTCCGCTACGCACTACAGCCGCTGGCCGATATGCACCTCCATTCGCAGCACATTACCGATGGCGCGCGGAACGGAAACGTGCAGAGCATGGCTACGGGCACGTTGCTCTACCTCCGGATTTTTGCCATTGTTGCGTTGTTTGTTCTTCTCATTGCCTGCATCAACTACATGAATCTGGCCACCGCCCGGGCGGCCAACCGGGCGAAGGAAATCGGTGTCCGGAAGGCCAGCGGGGCGTTCCGCAGCCACCTCATCGGGCAGTTTCTGACTGAATCGCTGGTTGTTACGGCCATTGCCTTTGCACTTGCCGTTCTGGCGGTAAACCTGCTGCTGCCGGCTTTCAATGAGTTCACCAACAAGGCTCTGTCGCTCGGTTTCCGGACCGATTACCGCATCTGGCTGCTGGCAGTTACCGCCCTCGTGCTGACCAGTTTGCTGTCGGGCAGTTATCCGGCGCTGCTGCTTTCGCGGTTCAGTCCGCTGCTGTTACTCAAAAGCGTACGGTTTTCGAACAGACGTGACCTGTCACTGCGGAAAAGTCTGGTGGTGTTTCAGTTTGCCATTTCAGTGGTGATGATGGTGGCCACGATTGTGCTCTACCGGCAGGTGCGCTATGCCAACAACAAGGACCTTGGCTTCAACAAGGAGTTGCTGCTGGTGGTCGATATTAACAGCGGAAAGGTCAGAAACGGAGCGGCTACGATTCAGGCTGAATTCAGTAAACTGCCGGCGGTGAAACAGGTGTCGGTTACCTCGCGGGTGCCGGGAGAGTGGAAGAATATTCCGCTGATCAAACTAAAGCAGGACGGCAGTACGATGGAGCCCAAAACCGCCTATATCCTCGGCGTTGATGAGCAGTTCAGTCAGACCTTTGCCGTACAACTGCTTAAGGGCCGGACGTTTGCCGGGCTGAGCGATTCATCGTCTGTCATCCTGAACGAAACGGCCGCTAAGGCGCTCAACATCAACGAACCCTCCGACCAGCTGATTGATATTCCCGCTATGGCATTCGGCGGAAGTTTTATGCCGGTTTACGAGACAAATCAATCGTTTAAGGCGCGGGTGATCGGCATCGTGAAAGACTTTCATTTTCAGTCGATCCGCGAGAAGATTGCCCCGATGGTGCTGGCCTACCAACGGAATCCGGTTACGAATATTGACTATTTCACGTCCCGCATTGACGGGCATGACATACCGGCAACCCTGGCTGCTATGAATCACATCATGACCGGCATTGACCCGGACCACCTGCTCGAATACCATTTCCTCGACGACCAGCTGGCTTTGTTTTATCAGGAAGACCAGCGGCGCGAAACCATGCTGATCTGGGTGTCTCTGGCCACGATTTTCATTGCCTGTCTGGGTTTGTTCGGTCTGGCGACCTATGCCGCCGAGCAGCGTATCAAGGAGATCGGCGTCCGGAAAGTACTCGGTGCCAGCACGTTCAGCCTGACGGCGCTGTTATCCGGAGATTTCCTGAAGCTCGTCCTGATTGCCAACGCCATTGCCTTCCCGGTTGCCTGGTGGGCGACCAACAAATGGCTGGAAGAATTTGCCTACCACATTGAGGTGGAATGGTGGATGTTCCTGGTCTCCGGTATCGCGGCCATTTTCATCGCCTTACTGACTGTCAGCTATCAGGCCATCAAAGCGGCCACGGTGAATCCGGTGAAGTCGCTGAAATCGGAGTAAATGGGAAACGGTAGCGTCAGGGCATGGTCTGGCGCTACCATTTCCGATAAATTTCATCCGGTATATCCATCCGTTTTTGAAAAATCCCTGTATTTCCAGCTTTTGGGCTCCCGCAACGTCACTTCCGGAACGGGCAGCAGGGCCGCCGCAGCGGCTACTTCGCCGTAGCGGACATATTTCGTCCCGGAAATAACCCAGCCGTTTTGCGTGCGGCACTCGGCGGGGGTAACGCCCATTTTCCGCGCGGCCGCCGCCACGAGCATCGTTCTGGCGACAGCGCCAGCCTGCCGGTAACGGTCAAATTCCTGTTTTGTCGATTCGGAGCCGCCGGTTGAGCGGTAGACAAGTTTTCCCGTAAAATCGGCTGCCTGCCCCGGCGGGCTGGCTTCGACCTTGATTTTGTTCAGGTCACAATCGAGCTCCTCGGCAATCAGCATAGGCAAGGTCATCCAGATCCCCTGTCCCATTTCTACTTTCGACAGCATAACATGGATGCTGTTGTCCCGGCCGATTTTCAGAAATGTACTGAGCTGCGTATACGTTTCGTCCGGTTCACCGGCATCTGCCAGCCCCGGGGTTCCAATGCCAATCAGCAAGCCACCTCCGGTAAGGGCGCCTACTTTCAAAAAAAAACGACGATTCATCAGGTTGTTGTTTACTGCCCTATGATTAGTATGATTGACTGATGGGCATGATTTCTTATGGCAGCAAATTTCCGGCCAGTTCCCTATCCGTCCGCAACAGCCGCTCTTTATACGATGCTTCAGCCGCTCTTTTTCCACAAAGGCAGGTTCCGCTACGCGACAGCCGCTCTTTCATTCTTTCATTCTCTCGCCCTTTAAAACTACCGCCGGCAGCACAAACGCTTCCATGATCCGGTCAACCTGCGGATGGGCATAATACTGGTTGTAGGCCCTGGCCGTCACCACCACCACAAGCGGCTGATCCCTGAACACGAAGATTTTGTTTCCGCCATTGCCCGTACAATAGTACGTTTCGTAGCGCTTTCCCTGCACCTGATAAGTCTTGTTCCAGAACAGATAGCCGTAGAACTCGTCCGGCCGGTCGGGCAGCGGTTTGTGGTGTTGAAACGACTGCTGCACCCACGCCGCCGGTAACACCTGCCGGCCATTCCAGCGGCCGTTATTTTTGTAAAGCTGACCGAATTTGGCAAAATCCAGGGCTTTCATCCGGATACCGCCCGCCATGCTGACCGCCTTTTGCGGGGTGTAGGCCCATTGATGGGTTGTGATGCCCAGCGGCCCGAAGAGCGTCCGGTTTGCATACTGCTCCAGCTGCCCAGGCACTACCTTGTTCAGCACATCGCCCAGCAGCACAACGCCGGTCGTAAAGTAATGCCATTTCCCCCCGAATTTCTGCGGCAACACCGGCAGGTCAAGCGCAAACTTAATCCAGTCGGGCGTCGGGTACATGTTTTCTTCGTTGCCCGGCGAGCTGTCGTCGTTGTCGTCACCATCGAAAGCCGAACTCATGGTCAGCAGCTCAGCCAGCCGGGTATTGGCCTTGGCGGCTGAATAATCAGCGTACTGTTTCAGGTCATAAAAAGCCGATAATGGCTGGTCAACGCTTTTCAGATACCCATCATGCAGGGCAATGCCGGTCAGCGCCGAAGCAAAGCTTTTCCCCACCGACCGCACGTCGTGCAGCGAATCGCGGCCAGCGCCATTAAAATACTCCTCGATCAGGATTTTCCCGTTTTTCAGCACCACGACACTCGTAATGTTCCGGAAAACGCCTTCGTCAATACTCCCTTTCAGCATCTTGATTTTGTCAGCATCAAACGGCTCCGCGGACACCGGCAGACCAGGATACGGCTTCGGAGCGGTCAGCTGCACTGCCGCCAGATTGATGACGGGCCTGCGCTTTACAGTCAGTTTCAGTTCACCGGATGCTATTAATTCACCGGCCACGGGACTGGCGTAATTCACATACGGCCGGATGTCGAGCCGGAACACATGCGGGCCGTCCGTCAGGGCCTGATCGCCGCCGTTATAGATAAACCGCCCCCAGGCCGACTGACTCCACCACGCGCCTTCGTGCTGGTTATCGATCAGGGGTTTCCGGATCAGGGTTTCGGTATTTTTGATGCGGGCATAGGGCGCCCCGGGGTGCAGATTGCTCTGATAAATCTGCCGGCCGTCGACAAAAAACGTAAACTGGTAACCGCCGTTTTTTGTGAGCGAATCAGCTGACAGTCCGGGCGCTATCTGGTGCATGGCGTTGGTCAGCGACGTGCCCATAAACACCGTCATGAACAGGTTACTTTTGTTGGTCAGTGTGTACTGGTTCAGAAAGTCGGTCTCCCGTAGCGAAGCCAGCGGAATGTCTTTATCGGTAAAGATAATTTTACCGACATTGGCCCGATGGATGTCAGCCGTAATGCCCTGTGTACTGACAAATTCCGGCGACTGCGCGACGGCAGTACCAGCGAAAAACAAAACGAAGAGTACGTAATAAAAGCGGCGTTGCATAAGTGTGTTGACCTGAAAACACCGCAAAATGGCCGGAAAACCTGTCCAAAACGCCCCGGCTTATAAATTGGTCGCTTTTTTCAGCCCGTTTTTAAAGCTTGCCGGTGTCTCGCCCACCAGTTCTTTAAAGGTCCGGTTAAAGGTCGTCTTCGAATTAAAGCCCGAATCATAGGCAATACCCAGCAGCGTGATCCGGTCGTAGGCAGGGTCTTTCATTTTGCGTATCACCTCGCCGACACGGTAGCCATTGATCAGGTCGCTGAAGTTTTTGCCGGTACCCAGATTGATCATCCGCGACAACTCATTGGGGTGCAGCTGCAAGGCTTCAGCCAGTGAACGAAGGGTCAGGCCGGCGTCCAGGTAAAACAGGTTTTCTTCGAGTTGCTGCCGCAGCCAGCGCCCTTTTTCCAGCAGCTCGGGGGTAGGCGTTTCTCCTTCAGTGACGACAGTTTTTGGTTTGTCAATCTCCACAATCACCAGTTCGGGCCGCAGAAACGACTCTGCCCCGATCCAGATCGTCATCACGGCGAGCAGCAGGTAAAGCGGGTAATAGCTGACAATGTCCAGCCGGTAGTCGTAGACAATATAATCGACCAGCGTATACGGTATCCAGGTCAGCCATAAGACACCGAAAAGCACCAGCAACCGCTGTAGCCACTGCGACTGGTACCGGCTGGCGTCGCTCAGCTGACCGGCCACGTCGCGGTCAAACGCCCGGAGGCGCTTCAGCGACAGTACCAGATAAACCGTTACCGAGATGATGGCACCCAGCTGTAGTACCGGATTCCATAACCCAAAGACCGTTGTGTTGTAGGTCGGCTGCTGCGTCTGCCAGCTTTCCCGGATTTGCAGCAGTTGCACGGCCTGCTCGGGCAGCAACGGACTCAGGTGCCACAGGTCGCGGGAACGGATGTGCCAGGCCGGATCGGTGCGTTTGCGGACGTAGAAATACAGCAGCGGCCCGATGGTCAGCGAATACTGAAGCGGCCACCAGCTCCAGCGCGGAATATACCGTCCCAGATCAATGTCAATCGCCGCAACCCAGACTATCCAGAGCACAATCGTCAGCAGGACCAGCCCCAGAAACCGGTTGGCCGGCCGGTTTATCCGCTTTGCCAGCAGCAACAGCAGACCAAACGTGGTGCCCACGCAGATGGCCGCAAAGAAAAACAGGTCATACAGGTTTATACCGAACTGTGGTTTCATGGATAATGGCTATCCCGGTTAGCCGGGTCAGTAATTGAAAGCATACTACCTGTCTGAACCTACCGATTCCGCCGGTTATTTGTCCGGCACTGTACAGCAAGTGTCCATTAATGGACACATACGTCATCAATAGCTCACACGATTTAAGGCAAATTATCTCATTTACAGGGTATTTAATATTCTGGCCTGCCATTTGTCATACATTTACACAAGTAATTACCAGAACATGAAAGGAACGTACTTAGGCGAGTTTGAAGAAGTGGTTTTACTGGCCGTAGCCATCCGCTCAGGCGACGCTTACGGGGCAGCCGTTGTCAACGAAATTGAACAGCAGATGGGGCGGTCAGTCAATTTGGGGGCTGTTCATTCGGCCCTCAACCGGCTTCAGGAAAAAGGACTGGTCAGCTCCGAGATGGGCGGCATGACGGCCGAACGCGGTGGCCGCCGCAAACGACTCTATACCGTAACGGCCTACGGGCGTCGTGTGCTGGAAGAAGTCCGGCAACTGCGTAACCAGATGTGGAATGCCATTCCGGGATTTAATTAATGACTAATGGAAAATGAGCAATGGAGAATGCGCCCGTAAAATGTCCCGGCCAATCATTTTCATCTCTTTATCAAGCCATTATACATTATTCATTATCCATTCTAAAGCCTATGCCCAACAAACCACCCCGACTGGCCACGCACCTGCTGCACTGGTTGTGTCCGCCCCACCTTGCCGAAGAGCTGGAAGGCGACCTCGATGAGCTGTTTCAGCAGCGCATACCCGAGGCAGGGCTGAGGCAGGCACAATGGCGGTATGTACGCGATGTGATCTCGCTGGTGCCCCTGGCGCTCGCCCAACGGAATACCGATACCGTTTTTTCTCAGAAACCAACAAATACGATCATGATCCGGAATTATTTTAAAATCGCTTTCAGGAATATGGCCAGAAATCAGGTCTATTCCTTCATCAACGTATTCGGGCTGGCATCAGGTATGGCTGTGGCGATGCTGATCGGTCTGTGGATATACGACGAACTGTCGTTTAACCGGCAGTTCAAACACCATGACAGGCTGGCGATATTGTGGCAGTTTGTCAAGTTTGATGCCGAAAAAGCAGCCTATGATGTCATGCCTATCCCACTGGCGCAGGAGCTACGAAGCAAATACCCTGATTTTGAATCCGTTGGACTGTCTGTATCGCGTAACGTTATTGTGGCGGCCGGCGAACGCAAACTTTTTAAAACCGGCAATTATGTTGAACCTGAACTGATTGATATGCTCTCGCTAAATATGCGCTCAGGCACACGGTTCGGGAGCGCTGATGTTAATTCGATTTTACTGGCCGAATCATTGGCACATACCCTTTTCGACACCACAGATCCGCTCAACAAGCTGATCCGGCTGAACAACAAACAGACTGTCAGAGTGGCTGGTGTTTACCAGGACTTTCCGGACAACAGCACGTTCAAGGACGTACTGTTTCTGGTTCCCTGGAAGTTTTTTGCGGCCAATAACGAAAATGCCAAACGGGATCAGGATCAATGGGATTCAAATTCGTACCAGATTTTCGTTCAACTCAAGCCGGGTGCTGATTTTGAAGCTGTTTCAGCCAAAATAAAAGATATCCGGATGAAGCGGGATAATCCGCCGGGTTATAAACCTGAATTTTTCCTGCACCCGATGAGCAAATGGCACCTGTATTCCGATTTTAAAGACGGGGTAAATACCGGAGGGCTCATCACATTTGTCTGGCTGTTTGGCAGCATCGGCGTTATTGTACTGCTGCTGGCCTGTATCAACTTCATGAACCTCAGCACTGCCCGAAGCGAAAAACGGGCGAAGGAAGTAGGTATCCGGAAAGCAATCGGGTCACTGCGCAGCCAGTTGATAGGCCAGTTTTTCAGCGAGTCGCTGCTGATGACATTGCTGGCGTTTACGATAAGCCTGCTGATTGTACTGCTCACCCTCCCCTTCTTCAATCAGGTTGCCGAAAAAAAGCTGGTCATTTTATGGACAAATCCGGTATTCTGGCTGGCCGGCCTGAGCTTCAGTGTGCTGACCGGCCTGATTGCGGGCAGCTATCCTGCCCTGTATCTGTCAGCCTTTCAACCCGTTAAAGTACTTAAAGGCGTATTACAGTCCAGCCGGTCAGCTACCATTCCGCGCCGGGTACTGGTGGGCTTTCAGTTTACGGTTTCCGTTACACTGATTATCGGGACAGTTATCGTATTCCGGCAAATCGAACACGCCAAAGGCCGTCCGGTGGGTTATAGCCGCACTGGTCTGATTGAGATGAGTATGAATGCTCCGGAATTGCGTGGCCACTACACCGCTCTGCGTACTGATCTGCTCAATACAGGCGCCGTCGCCGGTATGTCTGAATCGACGGACTTAATCACAGAACAAGCCGGGGGCACCACCGATATTTCGTGGAAGGGTAAAAAGGACGACAGCAAACCGCTGGTGATGTCAAATTACGTAACGCATGACTATGGCAAAACAGTTGGCTGGCAGATTAAGGAAGGCCGGGATTTTTCCCGCGACTTCCCGACCGACAGCGCCTCAATGATCCTGAATGAAGCAGCCGTGAAACTAATGGGCTTCGGGCAGCGGAATGGCGGGTCGCCAATCGGCCAGACCGTTGTGCAGAGCGGGCGGCAATATACCGTAATCGGTGTTATCCATGACATGATCAAAGAAGACCCGTTCAGGCCGGTCAGTCCATCCTTTTTCGCCGTCAACTACAGGAATGTGAACACCATCAACATCCGCCTGGCACCACAGCTATCGACTACTGACGCTCTGGCAAAAGTAGAGCAGGTCTTTAAACGCTACAGCCCGGATTCACCGTTCGACTACAAGTTTGCCGATGATCAGTATAACCGGAAATTCGGGACCGAACAGCGGATTGGCCGGCTGGCCGGCGGCTTTACCATCCTGGCTATCCTGATCAGTTGCCTGGGTCTATTCGGCATGGCTTCATTTATGGCCGAGCAGCGTACCAAAGAAATCGGTATCCGGAAAGCACTGGGCGCTTCGGTGTTTAACGTCTGGCAACTGCTCTCAACAGAATATGTGGTGCTGGTAGCCATCGCCTTCTGTCTGGCAACGCCGCTGGCTTACATTATCCTGTCGGACTGGCTCCGGAATTACCCCTACCGGATTGAGTTGTCGTGGTGGATTTTTGTACTGGCCGGACTCAGTGTGTTAGTCGTTACGCTGTTAACTGTCAGTTACCAGAGCCTGAAAGCCGCCCTGATGAATCCGGTCAAATCCTTACGGTCTGAGTAACTAGTAATGAATAATGGAGAATGAGCAATGTATAATGCGCCCGTAAAATGTCCCGGCCAATCATTATCATCTCTTTATCAAGCCATTATACATTATTCATTATCCATTCTAAAGCCTATGCCAAACAAACCACCCCGACTGGCCACGCGCCTGCTGCACTGGTGCTGCCCGCCCCACCTGGCCGAGGAGCTGGAAGGTGACCTCGACGAGCTGTTTCAGCAGCGCATCAGGGAGGCAGGGCTGCGGCAGGCACAATGGCGGTATGTACGCGATGTACTCTCGCTGGTGCCCCTGGCACTCGCCCAACGGAATACCGATACCGTTTTTTCCCAGAACCCAACAAATACGATCATGATCCGGAATTATCTTAAAATTGCGGTGCGCAACCTGGTACGTGCCAAAGGCTTTGCGTTCATTAACATTGCCGGGCTGGCCGTGGGCATGACGGCCGCCGCCCTCATCGGCCTGTGGATTCAGAGCGAACAGACCTACGACCGTTTTTACCCAAAAACTGACCGGATTTATCAGGTCTACAACCGCGATACGTTCAGCGGAGAAACACAGGCCTGGGAAACCACCCCGCGCCCGCTGGCACCGTATCTGGCCGCCCATTATCCGGACATTGAGGCTACGGCACGGTACCGGCCCACGTCGTTTTTATTCACAACGACCGGCAACCACCTCAATGCCGACGGCGCCTTCGCCGATCCGTCGTTTCTGACGCTGTTCGACTTCCCGTTTGTGGCGGGCACCGTTCAGACCGCCCTCCGCGAACCAACGGGAATCGTTCTGACCAAATCACTGGCCGTCCGACTTTTTGGCACGGCCGAAGCCATTGGCAAAACCGTTCAGCTCGATCATACCGACAGCTTTCTGGTTACAGGCGTGCTGGACGACCTGCCCGATAATTCACGCTTCAGCAAGGTGGAATACCTCCTGCCCTACGCTTATTTTATTGCTCAGGGCCGGGGTTCCGACGAATGGAGCTCCAACAATGACTATTCATTTGTCCTGCTGAAACCCAACGCCTCCGCCAGTGCAGTCGATGCGAAGATCAAGGCCGTGACGGCCCGGCAACTGAACGGTATATTGGATGATGTTTCGCACCGGCAAATTTTTCTGCATCCGGCCAGCCGGTGGCACCTCTATGCAAAGCAGGAAAACGGGCAGCTGGTTGCCGGCCAAATCGTTACGGTCCGGTTATTTGCGGTCATTGCGGCGCTGATCCTGCTGGTGGCAGCCGTCAATTTTGTCAACCTGAGTACTGCCCGCAGCGAAAAACGGGCGAAGGAAATCGGGGTCCGGAAAGTGGCGGGGGCGCTGAGATCATCGCTTATTTTCCAGTTTCTGTGCGAATCGGTGCTGCTGGCAGTTGTCGCCGGTGTGGTAACGCTGGGGCTGCTGTTATGCTGCCTGCCGGTTTTCAACGAAATTACCGGCAAGCACCTGTCACCGGGCTTTGGTTCCTGGACCTTCTGGCTGATGGCCTTTGCCTTTGTCCTCTTTACCGGCCTGCTGGCGGGCAGTTATCCCGCTTTATATCTGGCTAATTTCCAGCCCATCCGGATTATAAAAGGCACGTTCAGACCGGCACAGTCCGCTTTTTCGCCGCGAAAAGGGCTGGTTGTGCTCCAGTTCACCTTTGCCATTGTGCTGATTATCGGTACGCTGGTGATCAGACAACAGATCAGCTATGCCCGGGAGCGCGACAACGGCTATAACCAGAACAACCTGCTGTTCAGTTACCTCAACGGCAACCTATCCTCCCATGTTACAGCGCTGCAACAGGACCTGATCAAAAGCGGGGCTGCTGTTTCGGTCAGTCAGTCAATGGGGCCGATGACCGAAATCAATACGCGGCAGTGGGGCCTCAGCTGGCAGGGCAGTACCAAAGCCGACAAAGACCTTGAGTTTGACCGTTTCGGCACCGATGCGCATTTCCTGCAAACCACCGGCACAAAACTGGCCGCCGGTCGTGAACTCGACGTGTACCGGTACCCCACCGATTCAAACGCGGTGATGCTCAATGAAACCGCCGTAAAAACCATGCGGCTTAGTCAGCCGCTGGGGGCTACCATCCGTTTTCTGAATCAGGACTGGCATGTCGTCGGGGTTGTGAAGGATTTTATTTTTGCTTCCCCTTATGAAGCCGTCAATCCCGTTATTGTTTCGGGGCCGAATAAATCCGTAGCGCTTAACTGGACCAGTATCCGCCTGAACCCCGAACGGCCGGTTGCCGGCAGCCTGGAAACGATTGAAGCCGTTTTTAAAAAATACGAACCCAACTACCCGTTTGATTTCGCCTTTGCGGATGAATCATACAAAGCCAAATTTGTCGCCGAACAACGGATCGGGGTGTTGACCGGCCTTTTTTCCGGACTTACCATTTTCATTACCTGCCTCGGACTGTTCGGCTTAGCTGCCTATACGGCCCAACAGCGTACCAAAGAAATTGGCATCCGGAAAGCACTCGGTGCCTCCGTGGGCAGTATTATTCAGCTATTATCGGTTCAGTTTCTGAAACTGATGCTGATCGCGTTCCTGATCGGTGCCCCGATTGGCTGGTATACGCTGGATCAGTGGCTGGCCGGTTATGCCTACCGCATTGCCATTGGCCCGGGCATTATCGTCCTTACGCTGGTAGTTGCCACCCTGATTGTTATGGCAACCGTCAGTTCACAGGCGATCAAGGCAGCGCTAATCAACCCGGTAAACGCATTGCGGTCCGAGTAGAGACGCAATATCTTGCGTCTCAGATGCGCCAGCCATTTTATAAAAACCATCCGGACAGGAGACGCAATATCTTGCGTCTCTACTTGCGCCAGCCATTTTATAAAAACCATCCGGACAGGAGACGCAAGATTTTGCGTCTCTACTTGCGCCAGCCATTTTATAAAAAACCATCCGACAGGAAACGCAATATCTTGCGTCTCTACTTGCGCCAGCCATTTTATAAAAACCATTCGGACAGGAGACGCAAGATATTGCGTCTCTACTTGCGCCAGCCAGTTTATAAAAACCATCCGGACAGGAGACGCAGGATCCTATCCGGTCATCGTCCGTTTGCGGACAACTAACCGGAACACCAAAAATACAACACACTAAAAAACAATAACTTACAAATATGGTATAGCTTTTGAGAACCAGAATAAAACAACGTCAACGGCTACGGCTATGCTACAGAACTACATCAAAATCGCCCTGCGCAACCTCTGGAAAAACAAAACGTTTTCCGGCATCAACATCGCAGGGCTGGCACTCGGCATATCTGCCTTTGTGCTGATTCTGGAATACGTCAGTTTTGAGAAGAATGTAAACCGGTTTCATGAAAAGCGCGAGCAGATTTACCGGGTATTGGTACAGCATAAAAACGGCCCGACCGACGATTTTGTGCCCTCTGCGCTGGCGGGTGCCCTAAAACAACAATTCCCTGAAGTAGCGGCAACCTGCCGGCTGGCCTATGTTCAGAAAGGCATTGTTACGGTACCCGATACGCAGAAAACGGCCAATCTCCGTTCTTTCCGCGAAGACAATGCCCTGTCGGCCGACGGTGATTTTTTCCGCATTTTTTCATTTCCGGTCGTATCGGGCTCTCCGTCAATGGCCCGGCCTAATACCGTAGCCCTGTCTCAATCAAAGGCGCGTACATATTTCGGGCAACAAGACCCGATTGGCAAGGTAATTACCCTGAACAGCCAGTTCGGCAAAACGCCGTATACGGTTGTTGCTGTGTTTGCCGATGTTCCGGAAAACTCGGATATTCAGTTTGACATGGTGTATGCCCTCAGCTCGCTGGACAACGCGGCCAAAAACAGCGGAAATGACTGGGCGCGTCTGGATAACTGGTACGGGGCCTTTTCACAAACCGTGCTGCTGCTGAACCCGACGGCCAATCCAACGGCCCTCGAACAGAAATCAGCCGGTCTGCTGAAGCAACACCGCCCCGACGAGCAGGAAACCATGCTGCTCCAGCCTCTTTCGCACCTGCATCTCGGCGAAAGCCTCGGCGACCAGCGCCCGACGGCCGGTAAGCTCAGTTTTGTCTACACCCTCGGCGCCATCGCCTTTCTGATTCTGGTTATTGCGTGGCTGAACTACATCAACCTCTCAACGGCCGGTTCGCTGAAACGCGCTAAAGAAGTCGGCGTCCGGAAAGTAGTCGGTGCTAACCGCGGACAGATCATCGGTCAGTTTCTGGGCGAGTCGCTGCTGCTGAATATCATGGGCCTGACACTGGCGCTGGTGCTGGTCAGCGGGCTGCAAAAACCGTTCAACGACCTGGTTGGCCGGTCCCTCAGTCTGGCCACCATCGGCGAGAGCCCGATGTGGCTGGCCGGTGTCGGGGCGTTGCTGATCGGCGCTTTATTATCGGGCAGTTATGCGGCCTTCGTCTTGTCGGGTTTTCCGGTAGTGAGCATTGTCAAAAATGCGTTTGTCCGCTCCGGACAAGGCATCCGTACCCGTCAGCTGCTGGTTGTCTTCCAGTTTTCGATTTCCATCCTGCTGATTATTGCCACCGTTGTGCTCTACCGGCAGCTGTCGTTTATGCAAAACCAGAATCTGGGCATGAACCTGGAGCAACTGCTGGTTATTAAAGGCCCTGAAGTAGGGTCTGATTCGGTCAAAAGCGCCGGTAAAGTGGCTTTCCGGTATCAGATTGCGCAATTACCGTTTGTCCGCGACTATTGCAACTCGGGTAGTGTGCCGGGAGGCTGGTATAACTTTAACTCCGACGGTGTTACACGGATGAACCCGTCGCCGGGCGATGAGAAAAAGAATTATGCCTTTACCTACATCGACGACCGGTTCCTGAAAACATACGGTATCGCACTTACTGCCGGACAGAATTTTACCCCCGATATGTGTGAGAAAGGGATGCAGGCACACAGAGTCATGCTGAATGAAAACGGTGCTAAAAAGCTTGGATTTAGTTCGGCGCAGGAAGCCGTAGGGCAGAAAATCAAGTTCGGTGAGGAGTATGAAGTGGTCGGCATTGTACAGAATTACCATCATCAGTCACTGAAACAGGCCATTGAACCGCTGATTATCTTTCCGTCTTATCCATCCAGTAATTACACCATCCGGCTGTCTACGCAAAACATGCCACGGCAACTGGCAGCGCTTGAGCAGGAATATAAACAACTGTTTCCCGGTAACCCCTTTGAATACTTCTTTGTGGATGAACAGTATCAGAAACAATACCAGAGCGAACAGCAGCAGGGCCGGATTTTTACGGCGGCTTCGGCGATGGCGATTCTGATTGCCTGCCTCGGCCTGTTCGGGCTGGCGGCCTACACCGCCGAACAGCGGACCAAGGAAATCGGGGTCCGGAAAGTGCTGGGTGCCTCTGTTGCCAGCATCATTGTGCTGCTCTCGCGTGACTTTATCAAACTGGTTGTGATTGCGCTCGTGCTCGCTTCGCCGCTGGCCTGGTGGGGTATGAACCAGTGGCTGCAGGACTTTGCCTATCACATTACGATTGATGGCTGGGTCTTTTTCTGGGCAGGTATTGTTGCCATCGGCATCGCCCTGCTGACGGTGCTGTATCAGTCGCTGAAAGCGGCCTACAGTAATCCGGTTAAATCGTTACGTGCCGACTAGAGACGCAAGATCTTGCGTCTCTACTGTAAACCTGCTCCATCATGTTTCTGAATTATCTGAAAATAGCGTTCCGGACGCTGACCAAACACAAAGGCTATTCGGTGATCAACATCGGCGGCCTTGCCATTGGTATGGCAGTAGCAATTCTGATCGGTCTGTGGGTCTATGATGAAGTAGCCTACAACAGACAGTATACCAACTACAACCGCATTGCCGAGGTTCGGCACTATGGCACCGAACCCACGACCGGCATCACGCGGGGCAGTCAGGCCTGCCAGATTCCGCTGGGAACGGCCCTGAAAACGCGCTACAACACTTATTTCAAACACGTGTTGCTGGGTAACTGGATCAGTGACTACACCCTTACAACCAACAACAAAAAACTGACCGGACGGGGCAAGTTCATCGAAGGCGGCGTAATTGACATGCTGTCACTCGCTATGCTGTCCGGCAACAAAACCGCCCTCAACGACCCGCACTCCATCATCCTCTCCAAATCAATGGCGGAGTCGGTCTTCGGCAAGGAAAACCCCGTTGGCAAAATGCTTAAAATCGACAACCGCATGGATGTGACGGTGACGGGCGTGTACGAGGATTTGCCCCAAAATTCCGATTTCGGCGAGGTAAAATTCTTTGCCCCGTGGGCACTCTGGGTATCGTCGAACGACTGGATACGGGACGTTGTCACCAGCTGGGAAAACACTTCCTTTTCAGTCTATGTCCAGCTGGCCGATAATACGTCGCTGGAAGCCGCCAATGCCGGTCTGACCGGTTTTTATCCCAGAAATATGCCGCCGGAACTGGGCCGCGAAGCAGATGAATACAAGATGGTGCTCTACCTCTATCCGATGGAACAGTGGCATCTGTACTCCGATTTTAAAGATGGCCGGCCAGCTCCGGGGCGGTTAAAATTTGTCTGGCTGTTTAGTATTATCGGCGGATTTGTGCTGTTGCTTGCGTGCATTAACTTCATGAACCTCAGCACCGCCCGCTCCGAAAAACGCGCGAAGGAAGTCGGCATCCGGAAAGCCATCGGCTCGCTTAAACGGCAGCTGGTGCAGCAGTTTCTGAGTGAATCGTTTCTCATCGTTTGCCTGGCGTTCGGGATTACACTGTTACTGGTGTACAGCCTGCTGCCGGTTTTCAACGAGCTGGCGGCAAAGGACATGCAGTTTCCGGCCGGCAACCCGTATTTCTGGACGGTCTGTTTGCTGTTCATGGTACTGACGGCGCTGCTTTCGGGCCTTTATCCGGCCTTCTACCTTTCTTCGTTTCAGCCGGTTAAGACCCTGAAAGGTTCCTTCAGGGCAGGCCGTGCGGCGGCCTTGCCCCGTCAGGTGCTGGTCGTATTACAGTTTACGGTATCGGTGGTGCTGATTATCGGTGTTTTTGTGGTTTACCGGCAGATTCAGCATGCGCAGAACCGGCCGGTGGGGTATGACCGCGACGGCCTGCTTTCGGTGATCATGAACGATCCGGCTTTTCACGGACGCGAAGACGCCATTAACCGCGAACTGGTGGCGACCGGTGCGGTGGCGGGCACTGCATTTTCGTCGAGTCCGCTGACGAGTGTCTGGAACAATACCGGCGGATTTACCTGGACCGGCAAGGATCCGAAAGCGGAGTCTGACTTCTCGATTACCAAAGTATCACACGGTTTCGGTACGCTGGCAGGCTGGAAATTTCTGGCAGGCCGTGATTTCTCCCGCGCGTTCGGCACAGACACGGCGGCGGTGATCATCAATGAAACGGCAGCCAAATACCTCAACCTGAAAAATCCGGTCGGTGAATTTGTAAAAATTGATGACGGCCGTAAGTCACTACAGATCATTGGCGTGATCAAAGACATGCTCATGCAGTCGCCTTACGAACCGGTAAAGCGGGGGATGTATTACCTTGATGCAAACCACAACGATGCCCAACGGCTCATCATCCGCCTGAATCCGCAGGTGAGCGCGCAGGAGGCGTTACCCAAAATTGAAGCTGTCATTAAAAAAATGGTACCTTCGGCTCTCTTCCAGTCTTCGTTTGTCGATCAGGATTTTGCGGCAAAATTTGCCTCTGAACAGCGGGTTGGCAAACTGGCGGCCGTCTTCACCTTGCTGGCGATTCTTATTTCCTGCCTGGGCCTGTTCGGGCTGGCATCGTTCATGGCCGAACAGCGGACAAAAGAAATCGGCGTCCGGAAAGTACTGGGGGCCAGTATCCTGAACCTATGGGGGCTGTTATCAAAGGACTTTCTGATTCTGGTCGTTATCGCCTTCGGCATTGCCACGCCGATTGCCTGGTACCTGCTCGACAGCTGGCTGGCAGATTACAAATACCGCACCGATCTGTCGTGGTGGATTTTCGCCCTCGCCGGTTTCTGTGCCGTCGGCATTACCTTACTGACCGTCAGCTACCAATCGGTCAAAGCGGCCCTGATGAATCCCGTCAAATCATTACGATCGGAGTAGAGACGCAATATTTTGCGTCTCAGTTTACAACATTTGAACGCAAAATATTGCATCTCCTTTTAGCCATATAAACAGCCGTTTTTGGGCCGTGATGAGACGCAAAATATTGCGTCTCTACCTAACACGTACCCCCCTTTTAGCCGTATAAACAGCCGTTTTCGGGCCGTGATGAGACGCAAAATATTGCGTCTCAGTTTACGACATTTGAACGCAAAATATTGCATCTCCTTTTAGCCATATAAACAGCCGTTTTTGGGCCGTGATGAGACGCAAAATATTGCGTCTCTACCTAACGCGTATACAATGATCCTTTGGCGATGGTCGATTCGTATTCGAAATTGATGGTTTCGAGGAATTTGCCCGTTACCCAGCCAATGTCGGCGTCGCGGATAAAGACAAAGCGTTTGCTGCCCGTTTTGTTATGGGCCTTAAACGCCGCTTCCAGCAGCGTTGCACCGGCAATGAGCTGCTTACGGGTCAGCTGATTCTGCATCAGCCGGATATCCTGTCCGGCCTTGTCACGAATAGCAGGCTCGTCAATACCGGCTAGTCCGGGCTGAATCAGTGCCTCATACTGAGTCAGTGCGAGCTGCTTAAACCGCTGCACCTCGGCCAGGGTCACCGGTACTGCTGTTGTCAGCGCTTTTTCAGGATGCAGATACGCTACCAGCGCAGCAACGATGGGCCCGCCAACGCCTACAGTCCGGCGCTGAGCCAGCCCCGGCATGGCCGGAATCAGGGCAGCGTCAGCAATGCCGTTAACCGCCTGCTGCACCTCGCGCCCGAATGCTTCCGGATTGTTGCCCGCCCGCGCATCCACCTGACTCACTAACGTATTTATGCCAACCGGCGCGGTATGGTAATGAAACGGCCGGTCAGCCGCAGTGGTCACCTTGTCGAAATACCCCACCGTCACCGCATTGGCGCCCACATTCAGTGCCGAAGTAGTTGGCCACACCTTACGGGGAATGGCACCGATGGTAAACAGTTCGGCTTCGCGGGCCGGCGTCAGCGTACTGTCGATCTGTAACTGGCTACCCTCCGGTAAGACAGCCGCTAATTGGTCATACAGCCGGTTTTTAGCCTCCTGACTCAGCTTTTTCGACCCCGTCACTTCACTGCTGAACACGATAAACACCCGTTCGTTGGGAATTTTGTAACGGCGGATGCTGTCCAGACAGGTTTGCAGGGCAATCTGTCCTTTCTGCAGGCCGGCACCGGCATTGGCCGTCAGATCAAGGTCCGGCACCGCAATCACTGACCGGATATCTTTCTCATAAAAATCGCTCTCGTACTGGGTCTTGAAAATTGCCAGCTTAACATCTGACGCCCCGATCTGAATACCGGCATACATATTTTTGCCCGAAATATCCCGCAGCATCTCATTAACGCCCCACGCACTGGCGACATACTTTAGTTTAGCAAACTGCGCACGGGCCAGTTCCAGATACCGGATGGCAGCGTCATAGTCCTCCGTTTCATTGTAGCACAGACCCAGCATTTCGTTGGTCACGGCTTCCCAATACGCATTTTTCGATTCCACGGCGGGTAATGCCCGTTTAAGCAGACTGATCGACTCATCGGATTTCCGGACGGCCCTCAGTGTATTAGCCAGCTTGATATAATGAATGGCCTGATTAACCGAACGGGCTTCCTGGGCAACAACAGTAGTGGCTGATGCAAAAAGCACCAGCAGGCATAGGTAAAACGCTTGCTTCATGGTACTGAAATAGTTGATTTACTTGCTTTATTAGGTGAATTGACTGGTTAATAGCGGGCTCTCTTTTTCCGGTTCAGCAGCCGTTCGAGGTCGCTCTGCGCAGAATCGACGGTGGCAGCCGGGACAGGTGCGGCCGTTTTGCGGACAGCTTGCCGGATAATGGTACGTTGCGCGGAGTCTGTCCCGGAAGGCTTAGGGTTAGCACCAGCTGGCAATACGGTTGGGATAGACGAGTTCGAGACCGGTACCAAGGCAGGTTGCGGAAAGCCCGGCGATGGTGACTGCGCCGTAACGGACACAACGCCATCTCTGGACGGTGGCGTTGCCGGTTCGTAGACCGTAGCCAGCCTCAGCGTATCATTCACTTGCAGACCGTAGGCCGCGCCGGTTTTAGCGGGTTTTGTGGCCCCGGATTTTTGAGCAAAAGCAATCAACGGTGCAAACAAAACAAGCACACAGAGACTGCGAAAAGAAAAGCGTTTCATTTATCGGGTTGTTACGGATTGATCAGATCACGCAATAACCTACGGAATCAGGCAAAAACCGGATTTTTAACAAATAGACAGGCAAGCACTTTTTTGTATTTTCCGGATCCTGACAGTCGCCGACAAGACACATAATAACATATCCATCAGCATATTAAATAAAAATCTAAAATTGCCTTAGGTTTTAAATTTCTCAGAATTATCAGGAATAACTTGTTACCTTTTTAAGTATTCAAAATACTCCTTATTTATATAACCAAATTATAAGTTTTCATCCTGATCACGGCTGGCGCGAACTAACCGTTATTTCTGTACAGCTTATCCGGAATGTGTAAGAGGATCACAAAGGGTTTTTATATTGGCTTACAAAACGCCCGGCGACCGTCCTCAGCTGCGGTTTTGCGCAGGCAGAACCAAATAATCTACGCAATCCTGATGGATAAAATGTTTATTTAGCGGTAACTTTACACTTCTTCACAATTGTCCGGTTACCGTATTTTCTCATGCGTACGTTTATTATTCTGTTTCTTTTAATTGGCGCGTTAGTACTTGGCAAAATTTTCTTTTTCCCCAAACCCGAAGGCAAATCAAAGGATGGCGCGGGTGGCGGTGGCTCCGGCAAAGGAGGCGATAAAGGCAAAAGCGCAGAAAAATCCCCTACAATTCCCGTCAGTATTTACCTGGCAAAAACTGAAAAGTTCGACAATACCCTCGCCGTTTCCGGCACTGTCCTCCCCAACGAAGTCGTCGAACTGAAGGCCGAACTCTCCGGCCGGCTCATGCAGCTCAACGGCAAAGAAGGCACCTACGTCACTAAAGGTGAGCTGATTGCTAAAATCAACGACGACGAACTAAAAGCACAGCTGGTTAAACTGGGCTACGTCGAAAAACGGGCCCGCGACCTCGAAGCCCGCCAGAAACGCCTCCTGGCCATCGACGGGATCAGCCGCGAAGAATACGACATCGCCGAAAGCAACGTCAACACGGCTCATGCCGATAAAGATCTCCTCCTCGCCCAGCTCGCCAAGACCGAAATCCGGGCACCGTTCAGCGGCAAACTCGGCCTGCGCGCCATCAGTCAGGGCGCCTACCTCTCGCCGGGAACGCTGATTACGACACTCGTTCAGACAAACCCCGTTAAAGTCGACTTCGCCGTTCCGGAAAAATACGCCGGTCAGGTGCGGGTAGGCAGCATGGTGCGCTTCACAACCGAGGGCGTCAGCGCGCCGCTGTATGCCCGCGTAGCCGCCGTAAGCCCGTTGATTGATGAATCATTGCGGACGCTGAAAATCAGAGCCTATGCGGCTAATCCGTCGGGTCACCTGGTGCCGGGTATGTTCGTGCGGGTTGACCTGCCGTTGCAGGGGGATAACAATTCCATCCAGATTCCGAGCCAGGCCATTGTACCTGTGTTGAAGGGCAAAAAAGTGTACGTTGTCCGCAATGGTAAAGCGCAGGAGAAGTTTATTAAAACCGGTATCCGGAACGACCAGCAGGTACAGGTTACGGAAGGCCTGACACCCGGCGACTCGATCATTACCAGCAGCATTATGGCCCTTAAAAACGGCACCAGCGTAAAGCCGAAGATTCAGTAATAATGTAAAATGAATAATGCGTAACGGATAATGTCTGATACGACGCATCAATCCATTGCACATTATCCATTACCCATTAAATCAACCAGTTATGAGCATTTCAACGCTATCGATAAAACGCCCGGTGCTGGCCCTCGTGATGAATACCCTCATCATGTTTTTCGGGTTTCTGGGGTTCCGTTACCTGGGCGTGCGCGAATTTCCGTCGATTGACCCGCCCGTGATTTCGATCCGGACCAACTATGCGGGGGCCAATGCCGACATCATCGAATCGCAGATTACCGAACCCCTTGAAAAGCAACTGAACAGCATCGAGGGCATTAAATCCATCAACTCGTCGAGCAGCCAGGGGCGCAGCGAAATCACCGTGGAATTCGGTATTGACGTGGACATGGAACGGGCTGCCAACGACGTTCGGGACAAGGTATCGGCCTCGGCCCGCACCCTGCCGCAGGACATCGACGGGCCACCGATTGTGAGCAAGGCCGATGCCAACTCCGATCAGATCATGATCCTGACCCTTCAGAGCGATACACGGTCGCACCTGGAAGTGAACGAATACGCCGAAAACGTGATTGCCCAGCGCCTGCAAACCATCAACGGTGTCAGCGAGGTCTCGATCATGGGGCAGAAAAAATACGCCATGCGGATCTGGATGGACCCCGATAAAATGGCGGCGTTCAACATTACGGCACAGGACGTTAAAGCGGCCCTTGACAAGGAGAATGTAGAACTGCCCAGCGGTAAGGTTGTCGGTAACTCCACCGAGCTGACGGTAAAAACCATCGGCCGGTTTAAGACCGAAGACGACTTTAACAACATGATTGTGAAGACACTGGGCGACAACGTCATTCACCTCAGCGACATCGGGCAGGCTGAGCTTGGCCCCGAAAATGAGGAGAGTGTCCTGCGCCTGAACGGGGTACCGATGATCGGTCTGGGGATTGTGCCACAGCCCGGCTCCAACCACCTCGACATCTCGGAAGAGGTAACGAAGCGGGTGGCCGAAATCCGGAAAGACCTGCCCAAAGACTACAAGCTGGATGTGATGTTCGATACGACGATTTTCGTGAAGCGGTCGGTTGAAGAAGTAGCCGAAACGCTGTTGATCGCCATCGGGCTCGTGGTACTGATTATCTACCTGTTCTTCCGCGACTGGCTGGTAGCGTTCAGGCCGCTGATCGACATTCCGGTTTCGCTTATCGGAACGTTTTTCGTCATGTACCTTATGGGCTACTCCATCAACGTCCTTACCCTGCTGGCCATCGTAATGGCAACCGGTCTGGTGGTCGATGACGGGATTGTGGTCACCGAGAATATTTTCAAGAAGATTGAGCAGGGCATGAACCCCATCGAAGCCGCCATTAAGGGCTCGAATGAGATCATTTTTGCCGTTTTGTCAACGTCGATTACGCTGGCGGCGGTGTTCTTGCCGGTGATTTTCATGGAAGGATTTGTCGGTAAGCTCTTCCGCGAATTCGGGGTGGTGATTTCGGTGGCCGTGCTGATTTCGGCCTTCGTATCGCTGACGCTGACGCCGATGCTGAATGCCTACCTTAACCGGAAAACGCACAAGAAAGGCTGGTTCTACGAAAAAACCGAGCCTTATTTTGAGGCCATGACCAATGCGTACCACAACCAGCTGGTCAGTTTCTTCAAAGCGCGCTGGGTCGCCCTGCCGGTCATTGCCCTCACTATCGGCATGATCTGGTTCTTCGGCCGCGACCTTCAGTCGGAACTGGCCCCGCTCGATGACCGCAACTGGTTCCGGCTCAACATGACTGCCCCCGAAGGCACCTCGTTCGAATACATGGACGATTACATGCAGCGGGTGCAGAGCATGCTGCAGGACTCCATGCCCGAAAAGCAGGGCATTATGCTGGTAACAGCTCCCGGCCGGACCGGCTCGGGCAGCCCTAACTCCGGCAGCGGACGGGTGTTCCTGACCGACCGCATGAGCCGTAAAATGACCCAGCAGGCCATTGCCGATAAAACCACCAAACTGCTCAAAAAACTGCCCGATGCCAAGTCGGTGGTGGTGCAGCAGCAGACTATTTCGGTCGATACGCGGGGCGGTCTTCCGGTGCAATATGTGGTACAGGCCCCTGATTTTGAGAAACTCCGCGAATACCTGCCGAAATTTATTGAACTGGCTCAGGAAGATCCGACCTTCACCTCGGTCGATGCGAACCTCAAGTTCAATAAACCGGAAGTGAACATTATGATTGACCGCGAGAAAGCGAAGTCGATGGGCGTGTCGGTGGCCGACGTAGCGCAGACGGTGCAGCTGGCACTCGCCGGTCAGCGGTTCGGTTATTTTACGATGACCGGCCGGCAGTATCAGGTCATCGGCCAGTTCGACCGTGCCAACCGCAACGAACCGCTCGATGTGTCGAAAATGTACGTGAAGACCGCCGGCGGCGACGTTACTCAGCTGGATAACATCGTGAAAATGGACGAACAAAGCAGCCCGCCGCAGTTATTCCACTTCAACCGCTACATGAGCGCCACGGTGCAGGCCGCCCTCGCGCCGGGCAAAACAATCGGCGACGGCATCAAGGCCATGGATCAGGTCCGCGATAAGCTGGCCGATCAAAGCATCCGGACGGCCCTCAGCGGTGCCTCCCGCGACTACGCCGAAAGCCAGTCGAACACGCTGTTTTCCTTTATGCTGGCGCTGGCGCTGGTCTATTTCATTCTCGCGGCTCAGTTTGAGAGCTTTATTGACCCGTTCATTATCATGCTGACGGTGCCGCTGGCCATCGGCGGTGCGGTGTTCTCGTTGTGGTTTTTCAACCAGACCTTCAACATTTTCAGCCAGATCGGCATTATCATGCTCATTGGTCTGGTGACGAAAAACGGGATTCTGATCGTGGAATTTGCGAACCAGCTGCGGGAAGAAGGGATGTCGGTGAAAGAAGCGGCGCTTGAAGCAGCCACGCTCCGGTTACGGCCTATTCTGATGACCAGCCTGGCTACGGTACTCGGTGCACTGCCAATTGCTTTGGCACTGGGTTCGGCCGGTCAGAGCCGGATGTCGATGGGGACGGTTATCATCGGCGGCCTCCTGTTTTCGCTGGTCCTGACCCTGTTTGTGATTCCGGCTATGTATACCTTCCTGTCCCGGAAAAACCGCGGCCACAGTGCCGAAACCCGGCAACTGTTCATCGACGAAGACAAATCGGTAGCGGCATTATAATCCGGAATGGCCTGCTTCACGGCGTACATCGCAGGGGCAGGCCATTTTTAATAAGTAGAAAATGCCCCTTCTGCGCCTTAGCATAAAAGAAGACAACCAACTCACGACTTCCTATATGACAACACGCAGATCGTTTCTGAAACATACGGGCGGGCTTATGGCATTAGCCGGAGCAAGCCCTGTGATGGCAACAGCTGTTGCGCCGGAAACTACCGCTGCCGCGCCGGCCGAAGACCTGTTTAAACTCGGCATGGCCGGTTACACGTTTGTGCACTTCAAGCTGGATCAGGCCCTCGAAATGATGCGCAAAGTCGACGTGCATTACCTGTGCATCAAAGACTTTCACCTGCCGCTCAACAGTACCGACGAGCAGATTGCCGCCTTTCATGCCCAGTTAAAGGCCTCCAACGTAACAGGCTATGCGGTCGGGCCGATTTACATGAAAACGACCCAGGAAATCGACAACGGATTTGCCTACGCGAAGCGGGTTGGTGTTAAACTGATCGTGGGCGTTCCGAACGAAGACCTGCTGCCGTATGTCGAAAAGAAAGTAAAGGAATACGACATGCGCTACGCCATTCACATTCACGGCCCGGACATTAAGCTGTGGCCGAATGCGTCGTCGGTGATTGACGCGGTGAAAAACCTTGACCCGCGCATGGGGATGTGCTTTGACATGGGCCACGATGCCCGTTTCGGCGACGATCCGATTGCCGATCTGAAAAAATACGCCGACCGGATTTTCGACATTCACCTCAAAAACGTATCGGCGGCCTCGAAAGAAGGCAAAACCTGCGAGCTCGGCCGGGGTATCATCGACGTACCGGCCTTTGTTGACATGCTGCGTAAAATCAAGTACAGCGGCAGTTGCAGCCTCGAATACGAAAAAGACATGAAAGATCCGCTGGCCGGCATCGCCGAATCAATCGGTTATTTCAAAGGGGTTTGTGATTCAACCAAAAAGCGCAAAAGCTAATATACAACCTACCCCACCTCCTGCCCCTCCCCTGAAAACAGGCGAGGGGATCGTCCCTGACGTGTTTACGCGTTTTCGTTCCCCTCCCCTCAATTGAGGCGAGGGGCCAGGGGTGGGGTTAAGCTACATATAACACATGGAAAACTCCAGAAGAGAATTTATAAAGAAGGCAGCCCTCGGCGCTGCCGGTCTGACCGTCGGTGGCCTGGCAAACGGCATGTCGGCGAAAAGCTACAACAAAATCATCGGGGCCAACGAGCGCCTGAACCTCGCTATTGCCGGTCTGGGCCGTCGCCTGGGTGCTTATTACGAGCCGGTTAAGCTGAAAAGCAGCAATGTGGAACTGGTTTATCTCTGCGACGTAATGAAGAAGCAGCGGGAGTCGGGCATGCAGCGTTTTTCGAAGCACATCGACTACAAGCCGAAGCTCGAAAACGATATCCGCGTTGTGCTGGCCGACAAAAACGTCGATGCCATTTTCATCGCCACCCCTGACCACTGGCATGCGCCCGGCACCTGGATGTCTGTACAGGCGGGTAAGCACGTATACGTGGAGAAACCGTGTAGCCACAACCCGCGCGAAGGGGAAATCCTGATGGAATGCCAGAAAAAATACGGCAAGGTTATCCAGATGGGCAACCAGCAGCGGTCGGCGGCCGAAACCATCGACATCGTCAATCAGATTCATAACGGCGCCATCGGAACGGCCTACAAAGCCATTGCATTCTATGCAGCCATGCGCGGCGAGGTGCCGATTGCGAAAAAAGCACCTGTTCCGGACGGCCTTGACTGGGATCTGTTCCAGGGCCCTGCCCCCCGCACGGCATACACCCACGATACCTGGGATTATAACTGGCACTGGTATGGCTGGACTTACGGTACGGCGGAAAGCGGCAACAACGCCACACACGAGCTTGACGTTGCCCGTTGGGCCCTTCAGGTTGAATATCCGGAGTACGTTTCGGTTGAAGCCGACAAGCGCCACTTCAAAAACGATGGCTGGATGGTATACGACACCATGGATGCCAGCTTCCGGTTCCCGGGCAACAAAATCATCAAGTGGGACGGCCAGAGCCGCAACGGCTACAAAACGTATGGCAGTGACCGTGGTACGGTGATTTACGGCTCAAACGGCAGCGTATATGTTGACCGTGACGGCTATCGCCTCTACAACCGCGACGGCAAAATGATCAAGGAAAGCAAAGCCAGCGGCAACGAAGCCGGTACGGCTCTCGGCGGCGGCGGTGATATGACAACCCGTCACGTGGTGAACTTCTTTGAAGCCATCCGCGGTAAGGAAAAACAAAACTCGCCGATCGACGAAGGTGCAAAGAGTACGCACCTGTGCCACCTGGCCAATATTTCGTACCGGACCAATAAATCGTTTGCGGTAGATACTAAAACCGGCCATATCCGCGACAAGGAAGCGATGAAGCTCTGGAGCCGCGAATACGAAAAAGGCTGGGAGTTTAAAGGCTAAACGCTATTCCGGATTAGTTGCTATTCCGGATTTAAAATCCGGAATCACATAACGTCGGATTTAAAATCCGACGTAGCTAAAAAATGACCTCCCCGAAAATTCAAAACTTTCGGGGAGGTCATTTTTTAGCCTTACGCAACAGCCGCAAATCCCCCTGTCTTTGGCGCAATTTGCCTGCCTGTTGCGTTTGCATTCTCCTATCTTTGCGGCAAGACAAACCTGTTAACCAGAGCACTATGCAAATGAACGCAAACAAACCCGCTGATATCGACAGCTATATCGAAGGCCATCCGGAAACAATACGTCAATTGCTGAATCAGGTACGGGCCTCTATCCGCGAAATAGCCCCGACCGCAACGGAAAAAATCAGCTACGGCATCCCGACCTTCGACCTGCACGGTAATCTGGTTCATTTTGCCGCCTTTAAACACCACATCGGTTTTTATCCTGGCGCGGGTGGTATCAAAGCGTTCGAAGAAGCATTGTCCGGCTATCAGAGTGCTAAGGGGTCGGTGCAGTTTCCGCTGAATCAGCCTATGCCACTGGCGCTGATTCAGGAGATTGTCCGGTTCAGGGTCCGGGAGAATGAGGAAAAAGCGGCCATTAAAAGAAAGAAAAAATAAGCAGCTACACAAAATCTTCCGGGAAGCGAGTGGCTTCCGGGAAGATTTTGTAGTTATTAGTCCGGCATACTAGTTGATGCGGTTAATCTGATACGTCGTTAAAGGTTTCCGGACCTGCTTCACACCCAGACCCACGGTTTTCAACCAGTCAGTAATCTGATCTCCAGACATTTCGTACATATTAGTCAGATTTTTATATACACACATACCTTTAAGTGTCTCATCTGCTTCGTAAATAGTACCGGTTTTTGTTTCGAGAGTATAAACCAGATCATTCGCGGACACATAAAGCTTATCCAGTCCAGAGTCTTTTATTTCTTTCGCTGGTTTTATGTTTTCAGATCCTGCCTGAACCGTTAAGACGTTTACCTCCTGCATTTCCGTTGTCGAGTCGAGCCGAACCAGCAGGTTTTCAGCCATACCCTGTTGTATGTCAACAATCATTTTAGGATAGTCTTTACTACGTTTGCGGTAAATGACATCATAGCGGGTTGTATCACCGGTGTTATCGTGCACCCATGCCGTACTCCTCAGCTCTTTCAGAATATAGAAAACTTCGCTTAGTGTCGCACCGGCAACCGTAAACCCTACATATCCGTTGCTATCATTATTCCCCCATCCATATAAACTCTTTTGTAATGACTGCCGGATTATAAACTGATAGGGAGAAAATGTTGTATGATTTTTTTCATCAAAAATCTTCTTATGTGTCTTCCCCTGAGCGGCTTGAAATCCTGTTACAAGCGGATCAATACCACCATGATACGAACCGTAACGGATAGTAGTGGCTGCATTTACCTGTCCGTTCACGGGTTGCCCGCTGCTGGCCGTACCCTGAAGCACCTTATCCAGAATTTGCTGGTTTAACTCATTTCCCCTGTAGGCAATTTTTCCGTTCCGGTCGATGATAACAACCGTGGGCAAAAACTCAATACCATACGCTTTAAAATCCTTAGCATCACTGTCCCGGCCAAACCAGAAATCGAATTTTACTTTACTCAGAAACGGTTTTACTTTAGTTTCTGCTTCATCGGTCATGGCAAGAAGCACCACACCTTTATCCTTATTTTCATTATAAATTTTGTTATTTTTTGGGAAAGAGGCGACACAAGGTCCACACCATGTTGCCCAGAAATCAAGAATCACGACCTTTCCTTTCAGATCCTGTAATGATGGGATTTTACCATCAGGTTTGTTGTAAATACTTTCCAGGCTAATTTCGGGAGCAGATTCGCCCGGTTTTGGCTGTGCAAACAGTGTAATACTCAATAAAAACGCCGCAAAGGCACCAATCGTTTTTTTCATCGTCTGATCTGTTTTAGTTACGGATAACATTATGCTGTTGTAGACGACTAACTACATGCTATGTTGCCGCCTGTGGCACACATTCATTATGTTTTTATTACATAAACAGATAATTAGCACACGAACATGTCTTTTTATTACATCAACGTATCATACAATTTGAAGGTATTTATAATCCTGTGTCTTAGCCTTTGCATTTGGTCAGCCTCATCTGGACAGGTATACATAGTTCGAGTAAAGCAGTATACCGTGCTTAATGCCGGCGCGCTCACCTCAGAAGCCGACCGGAAGCACTTTGGCGGCATTTCGGCCATTGAGTATGTCCCGGGCGGACCGTGGATACTGGTCAACGACCGGGCTGTAAAACCGAAGAAAGATTCGGTTACTGACCAGACCAGTTACCTGTTTACGGCCACCGATGCGGCTCAACTGACTGCGGGGGCGTTTTCGTCGGTCAGGGGCATCAGCGGGATGGAAAACGTGGAATCGTACCGCTACAATCCCACGCTTAAAACATACTTTTTTGCGGCCGAACGCGATCAGGAAAGTCTGATCGGCATGATCAATGACCAGGGCATCCCGGAAACGCTGTATACCGAAACGCCGGCTGACAGGCGTATAAGTGACAATCGCGGCATTGAAGGCCTGACCTTCGATCAGGACAACAACCTGTGGTTTTCGCTGGAATCAGGCGGCGAAACAGACTGCCGGAAAGCCACGGCGACTTACCTGTTTAAAGTGCCCTTCGACACCAAAACCAACCGGTATGACTTTGCCCGGAAAACGGCGTATACTTACCCGTTTGATGCCTGCGCCTGTCTTGCCAACGACAGTCCGTTTGATGGTAGCCTCGGCAACGGCATCTCTGAGATTCTGAGTGTTGATACGCAAAATATGCTGGTGCTCGAACGCTGCTACGACGGCAAAGGCAAGGGAACCAACGTCAAGCTTTTCCAGACTACTATCAATGAACGCACGAAAGCACTGCAGAAACGGCTGCTTCTTAATTTTAATGACTACCTCCAGCCCGATAACCTCGAAGGCATGACCTGGGGGCCTGACGAAGACGGGCGACGAACATTGTATGTCATCAGCGATGATAACTTTAGCAGCAAACAAACCACCCAGCTGATAGTACTAACCGTTGACAGGTAGTACGGGATGAGTGATGCAACTAATGGTCAGGCGCTATTTTAACGCCACGGTTAGTAAAACACGCCCTAATACCCGTAAAACAGAGAAAACAGGCTTGCAAACCTTCAGGCAAATGCTAAACTTGCCGGTTCACAGCCTTATTCAAAAAAACAATGTCAATCTCTCTGGAGTCGGAACTCATCGGGATGCAGATCATCAGCGAAGTAGTTGCCACCACCCTGAAAGCCATGCGGGAGCACGCAGCGCCCGGCATGAGCACAAAAGAACTTGATGACTTTGGCGGCGAAATGCTCCAGGACCTGGGCGCCCGCTCTGCCCCCCGCCTGACCTACGATTTTCCCGGCTGGACCTGCATCAGCGTCAACAACGAAGTCGCCCACGGCATCCCGTCGGCCAACAAAATTCTGGCGGAAGGCGATCTGATCAACATCGACGTATCGGCCGAACTGAATGGTTTCTGGTCGGATAACGGCGGATCGTTTGTCCTTGGCGCCGACCTACACAACCACCAGAAGTTAGTTGATGCGTCGAAACGGATTCTGCAGCGGGCCATCAGCCAGATTAAAGGCGGGGTTCGTATTGCCGACATCGGCCGGTTAATCGAGAAGGAAGCCAAACGGTCCGGCTACCGCGTGATCCGCAACCTGACCGGCCACGGTATCGGCCGCGGACTGCACGAAACACCCCACGAAATTGCCAACTATTACGATCCGTATAACCGCGAACGCTTCCGGAAAAACTCGGTCGTCGCCGTCGAAACCTTTATTTCTACGGCCTCAAGCATCGCCAATACCGAAGCCGACGGCTGGACACTGACCGGCGACCGGGGTGGTTTCGTAGCGCAGCACGAGCACACCATCGTCATCACCGACGGAGCGCCGATTATTCTCACCGCCATGAACGGCATCTGGAACTAATCCTGACTGATGTCGCCATGCCGATCCTGCTGAAATTCCTGCGCCGTTCGCTCCTGTTTCTGCTGGCGTTCGGGGTCGCACTCTATGCCTGTATCTATTTCTCGTTCCGGACAGACTTTCCGGTTATATCAGCCAAAGGGCCTGCTGTCTTCACGCAACCGGCGTGGCAGTTTGCCTTCTACGGGCATATTGTTGGTGGCATCCTTGCGCTGACCACCGGCCCGTTTCAGTTTCTGCGCCGTCTCCGCAACCGGAATCTACAGCTGCACCGGCGGCTGGGTATGGTATATGTTTTGGCCATTCTGCTGGCAGCGCCCTGCGCATTTTATGCCGCTCTGTATGCCAACGAAGGCTGGATTGCCCGCAGCGGATTCGCTTGTCTGGCCGTTGCCTGGTTTCTGACTACCGTTCAGGCTTACCTAACTATCCGCGAGAAAAATATACTGGCCCACAAACGCTGGATGGTCAGGAGTTATGCCTGTTCAGCGGCAGCCATCACCCTCCGGGTCTGGTTACCGATTGAAATGGCCGGCTTCCATCTGTCGTTCCCGACCGCTTATCAGCTTGTGGCCTGGCTCTGCTGGATACCGAACCTGCTGGTCGCCGAATGGCTCATTGCGCGGCGGAAATATGATTTATAAGCAATTACAGTTTACCTTCCGGTAACAGGGCCACCAAGTGGCCCTGTTACCGGAAGGTCGTTTACATTACACCTGCCACTGCTCCACAATCCTATCGCCGGTAAGGCGATAGATCATAAACAACTCACGGTCGGCAATCGCCGCAAAGACGACGACAAAATCGCCCTCAGCAACAACGGTTTTAATGACCGGTTTCTCTTCTAAAGCACTCAGGTAACGGGTTAGTCCCGCACGCCCGTCCGCAATGTCAGGCGCATGTTGAATCAGGTTTTCAGCTACAAAGCGATGCAGCGCACCGGAGTTACCGGCCTGAATGACCGCTGCATAGAAATCCAGTACGTGTTGCTTATTCCGGCGGCTCAGTACCGCATCACCGGTTAGCGGCAACGGGCCATCCATCAGCGCACGGCCGTTGAGGGAAGTAGCCGGTGGGCGGGCCGTTACGTCCCAATGTTCGGCCAGTTGACCGCCGGCGATGCGGACAAGGTCAACCACGACCTGCTGTTGCCCGCCCCACTGAAATGCCATGTTGGTTACGACCCATTCACCTTCGGCAATCAGCCGCATAAACGGCGGGGCGGCGGGCGTTACCGGCTCGGGATTACGGGGCATGGCGGCAATCATCGCCAGCAGGGTTTCTTTGGCAGAACGTGGCGGCTGGCCGGATTCAGGCGACCACGTGTCAGTTTTGGGCGACCACGTGGGGTCGCCCGTACGAAAATGGTGTTGGTATGTGTCAGCGATAATTTCCCGGGCAAACGCGAGGTCGCCTTGCCCGATGGCCTGCCGGTAAAAAGCCCGGACAAGCGATTTATTGGCTTCGATGGAAGACATTGTGGTTGTGTGTACCAGTACCGGCACACGGGTTTTGCCTGATCATTCATGGATCAGGGATAGAAGACTGGTTAGCTATTGACAATAAAAAGCCGGGCAGCGGGGTGGCTGCCGGTGCTAAGCCCGAAGAACGGCTTAGCCCGAAAAGGCGTATGTGAGGAGTCGCTTAATCAATTACACAAACATACGGTTTAATTTGACAGGATTACAGGAATACAATCAGGTTTATTAGCAGTTATCCAAAGCAAAACAATCCTGTAAATCCTGTAATCCTGTCCAAAACATTCATTGCATCAAGACAATCAGGCGTACTATCAGTTATCCAAAGCAAAACAATCCTGTAAATCCTGTAATCCTGTCCAAAACATTCATTGCATCAAGACAATCAGGCGTATTGTCAGTTATCTAAAGCAAAACAATCCTGTAAATCCTGTAATCCTGTCCAAAACACTCATTGCATCACGGCTGCACAGGTAAATTCCGCAATCGTATCCAAAAATCGACTCAAAGTGTAACTTGCGTGTCAACACTCACTTCATAACCCCTTTTCCAACGTGCAACCGTTTCTGCCTGATTCGCCCAACGACATTATGTCGAGCCTCGAAAAACAAGACTATATCACTGATGATGAGCTGGCAACGGCCTTGTTTCTGCTCATCAGACTGGGAAAACCCTGTTTGCTGGAAGGCCCGCCCGGTGTCGGCAAAACTGAAATAGCCCTGGCGCTGGCCCGGTTGCTGGACACTGACCTGATCCGGCTGCAATGCTACGAGGGGCTGGACGTGAACGCCGCCGTGTATGAATGGAATTACCAGAAACAGCTCCTCGGCATCAAACTTCAGGAAAGCGAACACCTGTCGCTGTCTGAAAAGGAAGCCCATATTTTCGGACCGGATTACCTGCTCAAACGGCCGCTCCTTCAGTCGATTACGCATCCTAAACAACCGGTGCTGCTGATTGACGAAATCGACCGGGCCGACGAAGAATTCGAAGCCTATCTGCTCGAACTCCTCTCGGCTTTTCAGATCAGTATTCCCGAACTGGGCACGATAAAAGCAATCCACAAACCGTTTGTGATCCTGACCTCGAACCGGACCCGCGAGCTGAGCGACGCCCTCAAACGGCGCTGCCTCTACCACTGGATCGACTATCCGGACCTGATCAAGGAGATGACGATTGTTAAAAAACGCCTGCCCGATATCGACATCGACCTGCTGGGGCAGGTGGTTGGCTTTGTGCAGAAACTCCGGAAACGGAAACTGGTAAAAATGCCGGGCGTGTCGGAAACCATCGACTGGGCCGAGTCGCTGCTGGCGCTGGGATTCAGCCAGCTGACCGACGAAGCGATTGACCAGACACTGGGCTGCATCCTGAAATCCATCGACGATATTAACCTGATTAAAGCCGGTAATCCATGAAATCAGACGCGGCCAACATCACCGAAGCGATTGTGGGCTTTGCGCAGTTTGCCCGGCAAAACGGCCTGAACGTCGGCATTCAGGAAACGCAGGAAGCGCTGCACGCCGCCCGGCTTGGCCTGCTGACCGAACGGGTCGGGTATCAGCATGCGCTGCGCCTGTTATTCTGCCAGTCGCCCGAAGAACGTCAGCGGTTTGATGAGTTGTATGCGCAGTTCTGGCAGCTGGGCGTAACGCGGCATATCGAAGATAAAAAGCCGGTCAGCGAACCGGCACAGGTAACGAAAAAAGGGACCGGCTCCGTAGTGTTTATGGGCAAAGGCCGCCAACCTGGTGCCGACGACGAGGAAGACGGGCAGAACGTATCGGGCGCCAATGCGGAAGAGCGACTCCGCAACATGGATTTTGCCCGGCTCAACGACGTCGAAGCGGCCCTGCTCGAAGAACTTGCCCGCAAGCTGTTCGGGCAGATGGCGCTGCGGTTACGGCGACGCCATAAGGACGGCCACCGCACCGGTCCGCTGCACCTGCGCCGGATTATCAGGAAAGGCCTCGGCACCGGCGGAGACATGATCAGCCTGTTCCGGAAATCGCCTAAACCACGCCGGCAACGGCTCATTGTGCTGCTCGACGTGAGCGGCTCTATGGACAAATACAGCTTTTTCCTGCTGCGGTTTGTAGTGGCGCTGCGCGAAAACTTCCGCCAGCTCGAAGCCTTTATTTTCAGTACGACCCTGCTGCGTATTACACCGGCCATTCAGCACCAACACCTTGATCAGTTGCTCATTACCCTGTCGCAGCAGGTTGATAACTGGTCAAGCGGCACAAAGATCGGCGAGTGCCTGCAAACCTTTAACGAGCAGTTCGGGAAACGCACCCTGAACGGCTCTCCTACCGTGGTTATTCTGAGCGACGGCCTCGATACCGGACCGCCTGAATTGCTGGCCACGGAACTGGAAAAAATCCGGCGGCGTTCACGCAAAGTCATTTGGCTGAACCCCCTTAAAGGTTCGCCGGTTTACCAGCCACTGGCACGGGGCATGAAAGCCGCCCTGCCCTCGGTCACTACCTTCCGGTCGGCCCACAGTCTGGACAGTCTGCTGGAGCTGGAACGTATCCTGGCACAGGTCTGAGGCTGTGCAGCCCCATCCGGCCGTGTGCGGCAGATCATTGAACAAAATCAGCATAAAATTTACTTTTGCTTTTATGAAAGAGATTAAAGCCATCATTGACGCCTACGATGCGATTGATCATACGACTACCAAATCGGCGCTGGCAACCGTCGTGCGGGTTGAAGGGTCGTCTTACCGGCGTGCCGGTGCCCGGATGCTCATCATGGATAACGGTGTCTGGGTTGGTGGCATCAGCGGCGGCTGTCTGGAAGGCGATGCCCTGAAACGCGCACGGCTCGCCATTGCGCAATCGTCGCCGAGCCTGGTCACGTACGATACGACCGAGGACGATGCCCACCAGATTGGCGTCGGCCTGGGCTGTAACGGCATCATTGACGTGCTGATTACGCCCCTCCAGGCCGGTTCGCCGAATGCGGTTGACCTGCTGCGCACCTGCGTTGAACAACCCAGACAAGCCCATATCCTGCTGACAATCACCCGTCTGAAAGGGTCTGTAAACGGCCTGCAACTGGGGGCTATGGTGCCCTATGCCGGAGCCGATAGTCTGGCCGTATTCGGGGATAACGGTGTTCAGGAAGCCATTCAGACAGGCATCCGGACATCTATCGACAAGAAGAAGTCGGGACCGGCTTCGTTTGACCTGCCCGACGGCCGTGAGCTGGAGCTGTTTATAGAGATCATGCCTCCCCTCACCCATGTGGTACTGATGGGGCAGCAGTACGATGTCTACCCGATGGTCCGGATCATAAAAGAGCTCGGCTGGCAGGCTACCGTTGTCGCCAACAAACAGAAAGTTACCCAGACATTATTCGCCGCCGCCGATGCCATTGTGTCGCCCGATGCGTTTGAGGAATTGACGATTGACGACCACACAGCTATTATTCTGATGGCCCACGATTTCAAAACCGATAAGAATAACCTGCCGAAGGCGATGGCAACCAATGCGGCATTTATCGGCATTCTCGGGCCACGCGTCCGGACGGAGAAAATGCTGAAGGAACTGGCGGCCGAAGGACGGGCCGTAACGCTGAACGACCGCATTCACGCACCGGTCGGGCTTGACATCGGTGCCGTTTCGCCGGAAGAGATCTCGCTGTCGATCATTGCCGAAATCCGGGCCGACCTCTCGGGCCGTGACGGGTCGTTTCTGCGCCTCCGGCAGTCGACTATTCACGAGCGTGACTAAACAATGCTACCGGAAAGTTGAACGATCCTATCATTTTAGACAAGAATAAGAAAATTTAATCCTTAAATAATTACAAATACTCACCTTTTCGTTTACATTTATCGGACGACTATTTCGGTTCTTAACTGACGCGTACCGATGGATTTATCAGGAAGCCATACATTACCTGCCTCCGCAACCCATATCTGGGATATGCTTATGAATCCGGATACACTGGCCAAAGTGACTCCGGGAATTTCCCGCCTCGAGCTTGAAAGCGAAGGCGTTTATAAGGCCATTGCCGAAGTCAAGATCGGCCCGGTCAACGGCAAATTTGAAGGCCGTGCTGAAGTGGCTGATCCGGTAGCACCGGAAAGCTTTACGCTGAAGGTGGTGCAGAACAGCAAAATCGGCAACGTTGCGGCCGATATCCGGATGCACCTCAAACCGGTCTCCGACAGCGAAACCGAACTTTCCTTCGACGGGAAAGCCGATATGTCCGGCTTGCTGGCCCGTACCGGCAACCGGGTTATGAGCGGGGTAGCCAATACGCTTACCAAGCAGTTTTTCAGCAATTTCGAGAAAGAACTTGCCGCACAGGGCGCCTGATATCCGGACCGGATACCCGCGCCCTGTGCCGGTTTTATCACCATCCATAATCCTAATACGTCTTAATCCTTAGCTAGTTATGTCAACAATATCAGTAACCGTTAACGGAAAGTCCTATACGAAAGATGTTGAAGGCCGTACGCTGCTTGTGCACTTTCTGCGTGATACGCTCGGCCTGACGGGCACTCACGTAGGCTGCGACACCAGCAGTTGCGGTGCCTGCACCATCCACCTCGACGGGAAAGCTGTTAAATCATGCAGCATGCTGGCGGCCCAGGCCGATGGCAGCACCATTACCACCATTGAGGGACTGGCACGCGAAGGTGAGCTGCACCCGCTTCAGGTCGCCTTTAACGATGAGCATGGCCTGCAATGCGGCTTTTGCACACCTGGCATGATCATGACGGCCGCCGATTTACTGAGCCAGAATCCGAATCCGACCGAGCGCGAAATCCGCGAAGGGCTGGAAGGAAACATTTGTCGCTGCACAGGCTACCACAACATCGTCCGCGCCATTCAGCTGGCGGCCGAACGCACTGCGGAAGTACCTGCCTAAACCTGTTGAGGAACGAGGTACGACTCCCGTCCTTGTTCAAACCCTCAAGCCTTCAATCAGTCAACCATGAGCAACAAATTCATTGGCAAATCCGTAAAGCGCATTGAAGATAAGCGCTTTACAACCGGCAAAGGCCGTTATACTGACGATATTGTGCTGCCGGGCATGACCCATGCCTTCATGCTTCGCAGCCCCTACGCACACGCCCGCATCAACCGCATCGACACTTCTGAAGCCGAAGCGATGGAGGGTGTGGTTGCCATCATTACGGGCGAGGAAGTAAGCCACTACAGTGTGCCGTGTGGCTGGCAGGTGAACTTCAAAAACGGCGATACCATGAAGGAGCCGCCGCACCCGCTGCTGGTCAAAGACAAGGTACGGCACGTGGGCGACGCGGTGGCGATGGTCATTGCCGAAACCCGCGAACAGGCGCAGGATGCCGCCGAAGCCATTATTGTTGATTACGAGGTGCTGCCCGCCGTTGTCAACGCCGCCGAAGCCGTAAAAGCCGGTGCTCCCCTCGTTCACGACGATGTACCGAACAACATTTGCTTCGACTGGGAAATCGGGAACCCGAAAGCCGAAGTCGACGAAGCCATGGCCGGTGCGCACCACATTACATCCCTGGAATTTGTGAACCAGCGCGTGTCGCCGAATGCAATGGAACCCCGCAGCTATATCGGGCATTACGACAGCGTTTACGATAAATATACCCTGTACACCTCAACCCAGAACCCGCACCTGATCCGGCTGCTGATGTGCGCCTTCGTGCTGGGTCTGCCCGAGCATAAGGTACGGGTGGTCGGACCGGACGTAGGGGGTGGTTTCGGCAGCAAAATCTACCACTATACCGAGGAGGCGCTGGTGACGGTAGCCGCTAAAAAAATTAACCGGCCGGTGAAGTGGACCGAAACCCGGTCGGAAGCGTTCCAGACCGACGCCCACGGCCGTGACCACGTAACCCATGCCGAAATGGGCTTCGATGCAGAAGGTAAAATCGTTGGCCTGCGGATTAAAACCTTCGCTAACCTCGGTGCCTACCTGTCGACGTTCTCGACAGCCGTGCCGACCTATCTGCATGGTACACTGTTGCAGGGTTTGTACACGACGCCGAAGATTCACCTCGACATGACCTGTGCGTTTACGCATACCACGGCAGTCGATGCGTATCGGGGAGCCGGGCGACCGGAAGCTACGTATCTGCTGGAACGACTAATGGACCTGTCTGCCCACGAAATGGGCATGGACCCGGCCGAGCTGCGCCTGAAAAACTTTATTCCGCCGTTCGACGGGGTGGAGCAGCCGGGCTATCAGACCAACGTGGCACTGCAATACGACTCGGGTAACTACCACGGCGTACTGGAACGCGGTCTGCAAATGCTTGGCTATGAAGACTTTCGGAAGGCACAGCAGGAAGCTCTGGCCACCGGTAAGCTGCTGGGCGTTGGTTTTTCGACCTACATTGAAGCCTGCGGTATTGCGCCGTCGGCGGTGGTGGGTTCGCTGGGAGCCCGCGCCGGTCTGTATGAAGTCGGGCAGGTCAGGGTGCAGCCAACCGGCAAAGTCAGTGTCTTTACGGGTGCTCACTCACACGGGCAGGGCCACGAAACAACCTTTGCGCAGGTGGTTGCCGACAGGTTAGGCATTCCGATGGAAGACGTCGATATCATCCACGGTGACTCCGATACGGTAGCCTTTGGTATGGGCACCTACGGCTCCCGTTCGCTGGCCGTCGGTGGTAGTGCCATTATGAAGTCGCTGGACAAAATCATCGAGAAAGGCGCTAAAATTGCCGCCCATAAACTTGAATGCTCGGAAGAAGATATCGTGTTTGCCGACGGGAAGTTTACCGTGACCGGTACCGACCGCAGTCTGGGCTTCGGCGATATTGCGCTGACGGCATATGTACCGCATGTCTATCCGCAGAACCTCGAACCAGGTCTGGATTTCAGCAGCTTCTACGACCCGAAAAACTTTACGTACCCGTATGGCTGCCACATCTGTGTGGTTGAGGTAGACAAGGAAACCGGTGAAACAAAAGTGAAGCGATTCATTGCGGTAGACGACGTGGGCACGGTCATCAACCCGATGATTGTCGACGGACAGATTCACGGCGGTCTGGCGCAGGGTATCGGGCAGGCGTTGATGGAAGGCGTTGAATATGACGAGACCGGGCAGCTGATCAACGGCAGTTACATGGACTACACCATGCCGCGCGCCGACGACTTCCCGATGTTTGAGCTGGATCGGCAGGAGACACCGTGTCCGCACAACCCGCTGGGTGTCAAAGGTGCCGGCGAAGCAGGCTGTATCGGTTCAACGCCGGCTGCCGTCAACGCCGTCATCGACGCCCTCTGGTCAGGCGGATTCAAGGTCAAGGACATCAAAATGCCCCTCACCTCCGAACGCGTCTGGAGAGCGATGAATTAATTTGTGATTGAGCGGCCGCTGTGCGGCAATTGAGTGATTGAGTGAAGGTTTACCGCTTCTTCGCTCAGGCACCACGCAGCAGCCACACAACCACTAAATCACTCAATCACGAAATCACTCAATACCTCATGATACCTCAAAAAGTTGACTATAAACGGGCGGGGTCGGTAGCGGAGGCATTAGGTCTGCTGAGCGCCAATCCGGACGCCAAAATTCTGGCGGGGGGCCATAGCCTGATTCCGGCCATGAAATTACGCCTCAACAGCCCCTCGCTGCTGATCGATATTGCCCGCATTCCGGAGCTGCGGTTTATCCATGAGCAGGACGGCGGGGTAAAAATCGGGGCGGCCAGTACGCACCACGATATTGTTTCGAACGCGACCATCCGTGAGCTGTATCCGGCCATGGCCGAAGCCGGTGAACTGATCGGCGACACGCAGGTGCGGAACGTCGGCACCATCGGCGGCAGCATCGCCCACGCCGATCCCTCGGCCGACTGGCCGGCGGTACTGCTGGCACTCGGCGCAACGATCCATGTCGAAGGACCGGCCGGCGCGCACGATGTACCGGCACCGGAGTTTTTTACGGGCTTTTTCAGCACGTCGCTGGAAGAAGGCGAAATCGTGACGGCCATTACGCTGCCGGCCCCGTCGGCCGCGCACCAGTCGTCGTACAAGAAGTTTATGCAGCCCGCCTCCCGCTTTGCCATTGTCGGCTGTGCGGTGGCAATTGTTGCCGACGGCGGTACCATCACCGATGCGAAGGTAGCCTTTACCGGCGTATCAGATGCCGCATTCCTGGACGAGGCCGTGGCGTCGGCCCTGATCGGGCAACCGGCTATTCCGGAAACCATCGAAGCCGCTGCCAACGCCGCCGCTGAGGGCGATATACACATTAACGAAGATCATTTTGCCTCCCAGGCTTACCGTAAGCATCTGGCGAAAGTCTATGCCAAACGGGCGCTTATGGAGGCTTGCGGCCTATAAATTTCCTAATCTAGAGAAGTGTTTAACCGTGCGGGGATTTCCCTGCACGGTTATTTTGTTACAGTGCTATATTTTCGTCTTATGGATTACCCGGTTTACCTCGACTACAACGCAACGACTCCTGTCGATCCGCAGGTGCTCGATACCATGCTGCCCTTTTTCAGTACGCATTTCGGCAATGCTGCCTCCCGTACGCATGTGTATGGTCTTAAAGCCGAAGCGGCAGTAGATACTGCCCGCGAACAACTGGCTGAGCTGATCGGCGCCACGCCCAAAGAAATCGTATTTACCAGCGGTGCTACCGAGTCGATCAATCTGGCGATCAAGGGGTTTTATGAGGCGAACCAGCATCGGGGCAATCACCTGATCACGGTGGCTACGGAGCACAAAGCGGTCCTCGACACCTGCCACCACCTCGAACAACTGGGGGCAGAGATCACCTACCTCCTGCCCGACAGCGATGGACTGATCAGCCGTGAACAGCTTGACGCCGCCCTCAAACCCACAACGATTCTTATTTCGGTCATGCTGGCGAACAACGAAACCGGCGTTATCCAGCCGCTTCAGGATCTGGCCGGACTGGCGCAGGAACGCGGGATTGCCTTTCATACCGACGCAACCCAGGCTGTGGGAAAACTGCCCGTTAACCTGCGGAAACTGCCGGTTGATCTGCTGAGTTTGTCGGGGCACAAGCTGTATGGTCCCAAAGGCGCCGGTGCGCTGTACATCCGCAAGGGCATTTCGCTTACGGCCCAGCAGGACGGTGGCCACCACGAGCGCAACCGCCGGTCGGGTACGCTGAACGTGCCGGGCATTGTCGGCTTAGGCAAGGCTGCGGCCCTGTGCGATGCACTCCTGTTCGACGAAGTGCAGCGGCTGGCCGCTTTACGTGATCAGCTCGAAGCGGGTATTCTGCACCAGGTTCCGGGCACTCACGTGAACGGAAGCCGGACGCACCGGCTGGCGAATACCACCAACATCAGTTTCGGGGGCGTTGACGGTGAGGTGCTGCTGATGAGCCTGAATGCCATTGCCGTATCCAACGGTTCGGCCTGTAACTCGGCCTCGACCGAGCCGTCATACGTACTGAAAGCCCTGAACCTTTCCGACGATCTGGCTTATAGTTCGGTCCGGTTCAGCCTCGGCCGCTTCACAACGGAGGCCGATATTGCCCTGGCGATTGAGCATGTAACGGAGGTCGTGGCGCGTCTGCGGTAAGAACAGTAGAACGGGATGCCATCTCGTTTTACATAGCTGACAGGTTCACTCAACCGCAAATCGCTCAACCACTCAATATCCCTGATGCCACGATTTTTACTGACGGCCTTTCTGCTGTGTCTGTCCCTTTTCACAGCCGCCGCGCCAAAACCCAAATTCAGTGTAATTGCCTTTTTTACAGGGAAAAACGATCAGGCACACGTCAGCTATGTGCGGGAAGCCAACCGCTGGTTTCCGCAGATGGCGGAGAAATATCATTTCCGGTACGACACCACCAGTAACTGGAACAACCTGAACCCGCAGTTCCTGGCCAATTATCAGGTTGTTTTGTTTCTGGACACCCGCCCCGAAGCACCGGCGCAGCGGCAGGCTTTTCAGGAGTACATGGATAAGGGCGGGGCATGGATGGGCTTCCACTTTGCAGCCTTCGCCCTAACGCCGTCGAAATATGCGCAGGACTGGGACTGGTACCACAACCGGTTTCTGGGCTCGGGACAGTACAAAAGCAATACCTGGCGGCCTACATCGGCCGTTCTCCGCGTCGAAGACCCGAAGCATCCGGCGGTGAAAAAACTCCCCGAAACCTTCACCTCATCGCCTAACGAGTGGTACCGCTGGGAACATGACCTGACCAAAAATCCGGATATCAACATTCTGCTGGCGATCGATCCGGCGAGTTTTCCGCTGGGAACCGGCCCGAAACAGCACGAAATCTGGCATAGCGGCTATTACCCCGTTGTCTGGACCAACCGGAAGTACCGGATGATCTACGTCAACATGGGCCATAATGACATTGATTACGAAGGCAAAACCAATAAGGAGCTGTCGTTTACCTTTGAGAATCCGACGCAGAATAAACTGATTGTGGAAAGTTTGCTGTGGCTGGGAAAAGGAAGACGGTAAGTTAAAACTACCCGAGGCAGCTTACCTTAACTTCCAGGAAGTTCAGAACCTCCTGGAAGTTAAGGTAAGCTGACCTGAACCAGACAGTATTACTTCACTAAACCCTTCACCTCAAACCACGTCCGCTGCGTACCGGCCTGGCCATTGACAGAAAGGCCGTGGACTTCGATCAGGTAGCGGCCGTCCTGGTCAGAGGTAAAGAAATCAATCTGCCCTTCGCGGCTGACCGTCACCGACGGGTTCCAGTACAGCAATGTGCGGGCGTCCGGCATACGGGTCAGCTGCTGATTCTGCGTCTCGTAACGCGGCGCATAAAACTCGCGCGGGATCTGCAACCCGTCATATTCCTGTTTCAGCAGGCGTTCATCGAGCGGGTAGCCCGACAAATCACCCTTGTAGGTAATAAAGCTCACAATACCCGAAAACATGTTCGGGCCGAGGAAATAGCGGTTGGTCACTACATCCAGCTGTTTTACTTTCAGCGGGCTGTAGGCCATCAGCTTGTCCATATCCTGCACCGGCACACCATCAATCATCACCACCGACGGCTCCTCGAAAAACTCCTTATACGGCAGGTTCAGTACCATCAGCCGGAACTTGCCCTGCCGTTTTCGTGGTGCTACGCCGGGCACATACTCCCGCAATACCTCTTCCATGGCCGGAAAACGTGTATAGGCATCCAGCAGGTACGATTCCGACGGCTTACCGTAAAAAGCAGCACTGTCGATCTGCGGCAGACGGTACCGGATCATGCGCTCATTCCAGTACGTTGCCTGCACCTGCATGGCTACGCTCCGGTTTTCCAGCACCCCTGTGTGCGACTGATCAATGGCCATCGCCGGTAGTTTAGTCCGGGCGGCGTCTGCCAGAAACGGACTGTTGATGCTAACCTTCAGCAAGCTGTCTACGGCGTCTGACGGCTGCGCCATGATGGTGCGTGGTCCGTAAAAATCCTTTGTTTCAAAGACCAGCCGGCCGGTTGAATCACTCCGTGAGGTGAACAGCCGAATCGGCTTACCCGGCGTCGACAGATAGGCCCCGCGGCCGGCTACCGGCTTGTTTGTACGCGGGTCAGTCAGTTTACCTTCCACAATCAGCCCGTGAATTTCAGGCAGATAAGCAGCCTGCTCCTGGCTTTTACCGGTCAGTATATCCTCCCATCTGAACCGCCGCCAGCCGTGGGTCAGCATCAGGTTATCAACGGCTTTGTTTACCGCCGGACCTTCGGTCTGTACATAATAGGACGGTTCTTCAACAGCGCCGCGCAGGTCTGATGACATCAGCAGATAGGTCTGAATATCCGCCGAGGTCAGTGACGGTATCGAGTCAACCCGGTAAACAGCCACCGATAAATTAGCGGGCGACGGCGTACCGAGGCTTACGTTAACTTTTGTCCGGGCCGCGTATTGCTCCTTATCGGTTTTGGCCTGGATAGCCAGAGCCGTTGCCGGACGGCGGAAGTATAACCGTTCGCAAACCGGCTTCCGCGCGGCGTCAAACAGGGTCAGGTGCGAAACCCCTTCGCCGAGTGCATCCTTGTTGATAACAAACGTAGCTTCCTGCTGCACGGTGCGCATTTCTGCAAATTTGGCCTGCTGCCGGGTATGGGCCAGTAAATACACCACCGACGCATCGGCGGCATTTGTCCTGACCGTAACCTTAACCTGATTCGAACCGGCCTCTTCGACCTGCATCGCGTATCCCCGTTCGTATACCGTCGGGAACGCATGGCTCGTTGAGCGCCCCTGCCCGTCCTTTACCACGACGCGGTAGGTACTGCCCGCTGCGGGGGTAAACGTAAAGCTGCCGATGCCAAACCGCTCCGGCTGAAAACGCGCCACGGTATCGGACCCGTTCACCACTGCCCCCTGAAACGGAACACCATGTCCGGACGCGTCAGTTACGCGGAAAGCCACCCGCGAAGGCAGCCCCTGCACCAGATTGCCGCCTTCCGGAAATAACTGCACATCGTATCCGGCATTTTTCGCCAGCGCAGGCAGCCCGAGCTTACGGAATGGGTTAACGATGGTTACCGGTTTTTCGAAGAAATAATCAGCCCCGGCATTTTTCATCCAGTTGGTATACGCACGGACAATGTAATTGCCCGAATTCAGCGAGGCCGGTAAAAACAAGGCCCCGTCGCCCTTGCCTGCTGCCAGCCCGACTTTGGCCTGAAGCACAGCATGCTGTTCGCTGTCGAGTATTTCGAGATAGGCTACCTTGCTGAGGTCAAGCGGGCGGTGGAACGTGCCGTCGACATAGTACAGCTTAAACCACATGGTTTCGCCCACCATATACACCGGCCGGTCAACGTGAACAAACAGTTTCTCCTGAATGTGCTGCCGGCTAAACTGGTCAAACCGCTGTTTGATGGTATTCAGGCCATCCTGTTGCGCAGACGCCCGTAAACCCGTAATGATCAACAGCGTAACAAATAAATATCTCATGGTCTACTGGTTCCAGAATGACGGTTTAACGTTGGTGCCTCGCAAACGGCAATCAACACATATTTCCTGACCGGTTTCATAGGTGCCGTCCGGCAAATCAATGACCGGGATCTGGCCCGGATACTTGTTATCAATCAGCTCCTTAGCGGTCAGCGTATCTTTTACACAGTCTTCGTAGCCGGTTTTGGTCGGCCAGTACGGCAGTTCCATCCGGCGGATAAACATCCGTTTCGTCGTTACGGTACCGGCACTAAAATAGCCCAGCGCCGGTTCACCCGGATTGGTCAGGTTCTGGATATTACCCGTTACCTGGGTTGGCTGCGGGTCAAAGAGTGTACCGATGCTCTCGGTTGTTTTGCCCAGTTGTTCCCAGTACTGATAGGCGTCCTGCGTCAGGGCATATTGTTTTACCAGAATGCTGTAGCGAGAACCGATTTTGATCGAATACCCGGGTATGTATGTAAGCGGCATCTGATGAATCACATCCTCGCTCAGCTTTGCGGATGAGTTAATGAGAATATTCCGCGATTTTTCGCCGTTCCAGCAGGTAAAAATATCATTCTGCCGCTGTATAATCTGCTTATTCTTTACCTCGTACGACGAAAACCAGGCCGAGTAAAACTCCCAGGTTTCTTCATACTCCCAGCGGTAATTACGGGTCTTGCCGGCAGCATCGTGCGTATCCACGTAAATCCGGATACCATCGCTTTCGGCTTTCCAGTTTACCTGATCAATGGCCGGGCTTGCTTTAAACGCAACCATGTCGGACAGGTATTCCACCCCGCGGCTTGTTTTGATCCGAAGCCGGAAGGTTTCTCCCGTCTGGCTGGGCACGCCGGTATAAGAATACACCCCGTTGGTCACTTCCTTTAAACTGTATTTCAGGTTCCGGCTGCTTTCGATGGTCACCGTGGCCTTGGTTTCCAGGGTCGGCGCTTTGGCATCGGTCAGGTTTTGCGACCGCGACAGCTTAAAGGTCGTTACGGCTCCGGCGGCAATGTCCAGAAACCCGTCGACAACCAGATAGCTGGCCGGTGCTGTAATTTCGGGTGGGCGGTACGGATCAACGCACCCGCCCATGAGGAGAATAAACAACCAGCCGAGTAATTGTTGTGTATGCTTGGTTTTCATAATCGCTTACGGGACAGGTTTAAAATTTAAAGTTATACGTCACAGACGGGATTGGCTGGCCGAAAATCGACAGCTTATACCCACGAACCCCGCCATTTTCTGACTTGAAGTAAATCGAATAGGCATTCCGGCGACCGGTCAGGTTATAGATCGAAATCGTCCATGAGCTATGGGCCAGCTTCTTCACCTTGTGGTTGCCTTCGATGTTCATCGCAAAGTCGGTCCGGAAATAGTCCGGAATCCGGTACTGGTTCCGCTCCGAATACAGCAGGCGCTGTGCTTCGCCAAGGGTGTATTTGGCCAGCGGCAACGTAATCGGGCGACCGGTGCTGTAGGTCATATTGATCGAAATACTGAACCGGCGGCTGAACCGGTAATTGCCGATCATGGTCACATCATGTGGTTTGTCGTAGTTGCTCGGGTAGTATTTGCCCTGATTAATGACTTCACCAACCTGCGTGCCTGTTGTCCGCAGGAACGTGCGGGCGTAGGTATAGCTGATCCAGCCGTTTAGTTTACCGGTCAGTTTTTTCGCCATCAGCTCAACCCCGTAGGCCTTTCCTTCGGCATTGACCACATCGGTTTCAATATGGTGGTTCAGGATCAGCACGGCTCCGCTCCGGTAATCGATCAGGTTCTGCATCGTTTTATAATACCCCTCAGCAGACAGCTCAATCGTGTTGGCTTTCAGGTTTTTATAAATACCCAGCGAGTACTGATCGCCGACCTGCGGCCGGATGTGGCTGTCGCTCAGCTTCCAGATGTCGGTCGGGGCAATAACGGTGGTATTCGACAGCATCTGAATGTACTGGCGCATCCGGTTAAAGCTTGCCTTGATCGACGAGTTTTCACTCAGTACATACCGTGCCGAGAACCGGTATTCCGGCCCGTGGTAGGTCTGAATTGGTTTGTTGGCCGCATACGAAACGGTATCAACGATGTTGGTGGTGGTCACCGGCAGGCCCGGCGCATAGGCAAAGACCGACTTCGGCCCGAGATAGCTGTAGAGCGAATAGCGGAGCCCGAAGCTGAGCGACAACCGCTGGTTGATGTCGTAGCGGTCGCCGACGTAGACAGCACTCTCAACCGCCTGCTCGGCCGGTACGCGGTCCGACGCCACCAGCGACTCGTTGCCCCGCGGCAGGTAGGTGCCCGGCTGCAGCTGGTAGTACGTAGAGCTCACCCCAAAATCAATGGTATGTTTCGGATTCGGGAAATAGTTGAAATCCGCTTTTACCATCTTCTGGTTAATGCCGAAATCAAGATCGTAGGCATTAACCGGATTACGGTCTGCCGACACGTTGTACTTATACTGGCTCACCCCGCCCGTGAAAACGCTGTACAGCTTGTTGTTGAACAGGTGTTTCCATTTCAGCGTCAGGTTCTGATTCCGGTAATTATAGGCCGTATCGCTGTTCAGCCGGAAATAATCCTGGCTCAGGTAACCGGTCAGGTAAACCGTATTTTTGTTGTTGTAGTCGTGCGTAATGTGCACGTTCACATCATAGAAGTTGGCGCGGCTGTTGCGGAACGTACTTACCGGCACCTGCTTCAGCAGCCAGCTCGAATACGAGGAACGGCCGCCGATAATAAACGACGTTTTGTCTTTCAGGATCGGCCCTTCCAGTGTCAGACGGCCTGTCAGCAGGCCCAGACCACCCGAGCCGCCGAATTTTTTCTTATTGCCGTCGCGCGTCATCACTTCCAGCACCGACGACAGGCGGCCGCCGTACCGCGACGGGATACCGCTTTTGTAAAGTTCAACGCTCTTGATCACATCCGGGTTAAAGGCCGAGAAAAAGCCGAACAGGTGTGAGGTATTGTAGATGGTGGCGTCGTTATACAGAATCAGGTTCTGGTCGGTAGCACCACCCCGTACGTTCAGGCCGGTCGAACTTTCGCCCACCGACTTCACCCCCGGCAGCGTCATGACTACCCGCAGCAGGTCGGTTTCACCCAGCGCCGTCGGTACCTGCTTCATGGTCCGGATATCGACCCGCTCCTGCCCCATTTGCAGGCCCGATACGTTGACGTCCTTTTCGGCGGCAATCACAACCTCTTTGAGCGGAATCACGTCGTCTTCCATGTTCATATCCAGTGAGCCATCGCCGTACAGGATAATCTGCCGCTGCGTATCTTTCATGCCGACACTGCGGAGTTTCAGCGCATGCCGCCCGCGCGGCAACGTAAATGAGTAATAACCAAACTGATCGGTTGACGTACCGATGCGCGGATTGTCGATATAAACGGCCGCACCGACAATCGGTTCACCCGATGCCTGGTTCCGGACATAACCGGCCACCGTGGCGCGGCCGGGCCGGATCGGGTTTGTCCGTTTGCCGACTTCATAGATTTTTGTTTCAGGCGCCACGATCTGCTTCCGGCTTTCGGTCAGGTACGCGTTGGCTGTCGAATCGTCTTTACCGGCCGCGTTTCCGCGGTCAAAAAAGTCGATGGGAAGATTGGTCCGGATCGGACGGTTTACGGTAATGTATACACGTTTCCGGGCGTCAATCGCATACTGAAACAGCGTCCCGTTAAAGAGCTGCTGGAGTACGTTGCTCAGCGGCTTACGGTCGACATTCAGGTTTACGACCACACTATCAAGTTCGCCGGGCCGGTAGTAGAACCGGTAGGGTGTAGCCTGTTCAACGGTGCGGGCAAACTGTTCAAATTTCACATTTGTAAAGTTGCCGCTGACCAGATCCTGTCCGGACTGACCAAATCCCGTCAGATTAAAGGCAAATACAAAAAAGGCAAGTAAGGCGAGACGGTAAAAATGGCTCATAATTAGCGGGTTAATGCATCATACTCCCTGGCTAACAGTACCAGTGTTTTTTCTTTATTCTCCTTGAACTTAATGCGTTCTGTACGCAGGTACTTCCGGAGTTCTTTCTTTTTGTCGCCATAGACGCCCAGCGCGCCGCCCAGCGTTTTTACCGGATAGTACCGCTGATCACGACGGATCCAGTATTCATCTTTAGGAATATATTCGGCTTTGTATACGCCGGTTGAAATGTCTTCCACAACCGCCTTGACCCGATGAGAAAGTACCTGCGTACGGCCGCTATACAGTAGATCGTAAAAGCCGGTCCGGACCCCAATCAGACTATCGCCCGTGAGCCGGACAAACTGGTGGCCGTTAAAGGAGAACCGGTCTACTTTTTCGCTGTTCAGCCGCATCCGGTAACCGCCGTCCAGGTGACGGATAAAGATTTCATCCCGCACAATATCATACCCCATCGGTATGTCATTATACTCAACGGAATAATAGGTAACTGAGCCCTTCTGCAAGCTATCTAACTGAAAATAAGGGTGTACCTTAATTCGGAAGTCGTGCTGAATGTACTCATTACCGTTGTAAATCGCCGATTGCGGATTCATGACCTTGTTGTACTGCGCGACTACAGTCGAACGCGCCTGTTCCAGGAAGGCCGAATCGGCAGGGAGCGACTGACTGACGCCCCGGCTGATGGTGAAACACAATAAGAGGAAGAGTAAAAATTGCTGCATGCTGTTGTTTACAAACGAATGCGGGTTGAGTTTCTGTCGTTTACGAGGTTATCTGCACATTCGTTGCATTATTTCAATAAAGACCGCACAATTTAAGCAAAGGTTGTAACCAAATAAACCTTTAGTGTGATAAATTTTTTTCATGCATGAGAATGTGTAGATATTCCGGAATAGCCGGTATAAAACCGGCAACCCCGAAAATGGCAAACGCCTTTTACCGCAGCTTGTCTGAACGACAGTAGCTATGGTAAAAGGCGGTACTAACCGGCGGGCACCCAGCTACTTCATTTTACTGATTTCGCAGCCGGCCAGCAGGTAGCAGCCCAGGCCGTAGTCTTCGAAATCAGGTTTACTGGTGTAGGTCACCGGCTGACCATCTTTCGGTTCCTTACCCGTTCCCTGCACAAAGCCAAGGAACCCGTTCGGATGCAGCGATTCGCTGGCCATCGCCTGCCAGGCTTTAGCGATTACCGGTTTATATCTTTTCGCATCCAGCAATCCGTGGTTGATGCCCCAGGCCATGCCGTAGATAAACAGACTCGTCCCCGACAGCTCCTTGCCGCCAAAATTGCTCGGGTCGTGCAGGCTGACGTTCCAGTAGCCATCTTCGCGCTGCAAGGCCGGCAGGGCCTGAATCATGTCGAGAAACATGGCTTCGTATTCGGCACGGTGGGGCGCGTCGGCCGGCATAATGTCGAGTACGCGCACCAGAGCCGCCACGACCCAGCCGTTCCCGCGTGACCAGTAGCAGTCCTGCCCGTTCGGCTCCTTATAGGGCGGTACAAAGTCTTTATCGCGCCACCATAGTTTGTCCTCCGGATTATAAAGTCCTTTGCCGCCGTGTACGGTTTTCGAGTAGGTATAGATCTGATACATTTTCTCGAAATAGGCATTGTCTTTATACATCACGCCGAAACGGGCAAACACCGGCATAGCCATCTGCAAGGCGTCAATCCAGTTCCAGTCGTCGATTTTATCGCTGGCCACCATGTTGTCGATACACGCTTTGATGTCGCGGATACGCTCCGGATGGTCATGACCGGCCGCTTTGTCGATCAGGTACAGGTCGATGTAGGTGTGGCCACAGCACTGGTCATCGGCGTTGCGGGTTTTCGTGCCGCTGCGGAGGCCCCACTTATGCTTTTCACCCCATTCAACGGCGTAGTCATAATATTTTTGCTGCTTATCGAGCGCATAGAGGGCCATCAGCCCTTCGTAGTAAACGGCGCGCGTCCAGATGTTGCTGGGGCGCGTTTTGTTAGTCACGATTTCTTTGCCGGGATCCGGCCATGTCTGCATAAAATAGGCATTGGCCAGCGTCATCTGCCGGAGAATTTCTTTTTTGCCGGGAAGTTTCTGAGCAGACACCATCAGGGACGATACGGTCAGCAGGCAGGCCATCCAGAGCCGGCAGCGCATGAAACGGTAGTACATGAAAGGGACAGGTTAATTGGTAAATCCTGATTTGATCCCAAAATTATGCCATCTGCAAACCTGACCGTCCTGCACTGTAGGGTATGTGCTGGATACTGGGTGCTTGTTAGTGGTGCCCCGACTAGGCGTCCCCGACCGACAGGCGGCCCTGTCAAACGGGGGCGTCCTACGCTCGTGCCACCACTTTTGGTGCTTCGTGCTCCTTTCTTTCTTCCCGTCTTTGTGGTCTGTCTACGCCTCAGCCGGCATACTGCGCAGTTTGATGTTCTGCTGGCGGATACGCTGACACAGCACGCGGATCATGTTGCGGAGTACTTCTTCGCGTTCCGTCATGAGGTCAAAGATGTCATCCTGATCGATCCGGAACAGCGTAACCGGCGTGTGGGCCACGGCCGTAGCCGAGCGGGGTTCGGTATCCAGCAGGGCCAGTTCACCGAAGAAATTGCCGCGCTCCAGAACCGCCAGTTCCTTGTGTTCGTCGTAGATACCTACCTGCCCGCTGTAGATGATAAACATACAGGTGCCCGGTTCTCCTTTACGGACAATGTCTTCCCCTTCGTTAAAGGTCACCTCTTTCATAATCGGGACCACACTACTCAGCACGTTATCCGGCGTACCTGCAAACAGGGCATTATTTTTCAGGATAAACACGCGTTCGGTAGCCGAAACGGTTGATGCTGCGGTTGCGTCGTGACTCATAGCTTTGGTTAATTCGGGGTGTTGGGTAATTAATGCCTGAAAAACAGCACTCTTTTGCCGGGCCAGCCGGGTCAGCGCATCCAGCGCCCCCTCCCGGATCACCGGATTGCTGTGGCTGAAATAAAAAGGTACCGTCAATAACTGTTCCTGGTCAGCGGTTGGCAGGTTCCGGAGTGCACAGGCAATGGTCCAGTCGGTAAACAGGTTATCCCCTTGTTCAAGAATAAACTGCTGAATGCTGCCATCCTGCTGATAAACACCGACCTGCTCGTTGAATTGCCGGATTTTCTCCGATACCGGCAGGTCTTCCACCAGAATCTGCAAGCAGTTATAGACCGGCCGCGGCACCAGGTTTTCCAGCACCTCCAGCGAATTGGCCTGCCGCTCCGACGACTCATGGGCCAGATTGGCCCGCACATTTTCAATAATTTCCTTGTCGTACAGCTGCGACAGTGTCAGCAGCATCCGCTGCGTCAGCCGTTCCTGCTCGTACAACAAGCTATTGTCAAGCGCTTCATCCTTAACGTCGGCAACGGCATTCAGCAGCCGCTGCGCTAACTGCACATCATTATCCAGCGCACGGTAAAAGACGGCATTATAACGCTCAATGTGCGGGAAATTCTTTATTGCCTTGAGCACCGCCGTCCGGACGGCCACCAGCGGGCTGTCCATCAGGGTAATCAGCCATTGATGCGATTCAGAGGTCCGCATCCGCTCGGCCACCGAAATGACACGGATCAGAATGGCAGGATCGGTTTGCAGTTTGTAATATGCTTTCAGCCCCGACAACACATCACCGTGCATCGCAGCGATGCTGCGGGCGGCCATCCGGCCAACGTGCTTATCGGCCAGCAGGTTAAGCTGTGCCGGCAATAACCGTATGTCGGCCAGTTCGGCTGCCGTATCAAGTGCCGCCGGAGTCAGTAAGGTTTCGTTTGCCGACAGACATGCCTCAACAAAGGGCACATAATCCATCAGTCGTAAGGTACGTATACACGTCAGGGCAAACTGCTTGTGGGTGATATCCGGATCAGCACACCACCCATCCAGGCTCTTCCGTGCCGGCCCGTATGTCGGATTAGCCTGTAGAAAGCCCAGAATAGCGCCTTGCCGCACGGCAACATCGGTTGATTCAAGCAGTGCCAGATCCTGCGGGCGTTTGCTGCGGCTACAGAGCACTACGGCCGCCTCCCGGCGCACATCCGCATCAGTGTCCTGCTGTGTTAATGCATATAGCTCATCGTCCGGCAATGCCAGCGATTTGTAGTCGGTCAGTACCCGCAGGCGGATAGCAGCCGCCGGATGGCGGATCAGGACCGATGCCTGCTGCGCCAGTACATCAGGTTTATTAATCCGCAGCCAGTCAATGGCGGTCAGTACTTCTTCGGGCCGCTCACTTTGCAGGTGTTGGCGGACCAGTTTCGTCGCATCGTCGGTCAGGGGCAGCTCGTCAGCAGCAATGAACCGGCGGCCCAGGGCATCATGCAGTGTAGCCAGGTACTGCCGGTAGGTGCGCTGTATAAACCCGATGGTCACGATACCAACCACCGCCATACCGGTCAGCAGCACCGCATTCAGGTTTTCGTGGCCGTTGCGCAGCAGGAAAATCATCCCACCGGCCAGCCCCATGCCCAGCGGTTCGTAAAAGCCTTTCGCCAGCGTGTGTCCTTTCAGGCGCTGGTGCGGCGGCAGTGGCTGGAAAAGGACCAGAAACACCGGATCGAACAGCGACCGGCGTACCACCTCAAACACCAGATACAGGCCGCAATAGTAGATCATCAGACTGGTTTCGTCGGGTGTCTGCCATGCAACAATCAGGTAGCCGGCAATCCAGAGCAGGGCGGCCACCGGCAACAGGCGCATGGTGTTCAGAATCCCGAACCGGTCGAGCGCCCGGCGCGAGGCCAGCAGCTTCACGATCATCGCCAGTAAGTACGTACTCGCCAAAACAATACCAAGCGACCGCATCACCAGCGCCTGATCGTGGAAGCGGTACTTTACATTGATAAAAAACGCATATTCGATGCCGGCGGCGATAGACGCAATGCTCAGCACGCTCAGGCACATGGCAAATATCAGTTCGCTGCCGCCAAAGAGCTGTGTTACCAGCTTCCCCTGCGGACGACGGACCGGCCGCGACGGGCCGTGGGCTGCATGTACCTCATGCGACTGAATCGTTTTCCAGACTGTAATCAGGGCGGAGCCAAAAAAGACAAACGCAATCAGCAGCAGGTAGATCAGTTCGGTATGGTTATGCACCAGCGCGGCCAGGATGGCCCCCATCGCCTTGGCGGGCATATCGCCGGAGCTAATGACGCTAAAGAGCCGTTTGCCCTGCCGCACGTCGAAGACAAGTGCCGAAATACCCCAGAACTCCAGGTTGGTCAGCAGGTAGATAGCCCGGTATCCAACCATGATCGCTACCGCCATCGCCACGGAATGCCCGATGGCCACCAGGCCGACGATCAGAACCGTCAGGATAATCACCGACCATACTACCCTGAAAACCAGACTGGAAAGCGGAAGCCGGTGTTCAAAATACGCATATAACTTGCCAACCCCCATCATCCCCAGGGCGGCCATGACATACGCAACGGGAAGACTCGTCTCGGGGTGATTTTCCAGCAAAATCACGTTGGCCGATACATATACCAGAATGGTCCCTAATCCTAAAAAGAAGTGGTGCAGAAAAAACAGCCGTACCGTGCGTGCTTCTTCTGACCGTACACCCAGCGAGCGATTCAGACGCTGGGCCGACGCGGTATTCATCATAACCACAAAGAAAACAGAATCGGGCAGTAATCTGAAACGCATGGGGCAGGAAAGCGCCGTAAACAGGGGATTTTCCTGGCTAAGCCGAATTTCCTGGTGGTTTTAGCGTATATTGCAGTATTACCCCTACTCTTTAACACATTACCGTATGGGTCTTCCTACGCATTTTCTGATTGCTTTTTTTACGATTCAACAACTCCGGAAAATTACGAAAGACAACCCCGGATTCCGGGAGTTTGATTTATATCTGCATATCGGCTGGTATGCTACCATCGGTCTGATCAGTGGTGGTTATATCTTTAATATTCCGGATACGGCGACCATCCTCCTGATGCTGATCTCGGTGTCTGCCATGTATCTGATTCACACAACAGCTGAGTTTCAGACCTACCGCTACATCATCGGAATGGCCGGCCCGTATCTGGGCGTATCGCTTTTAGCACAGATTATTAAATTCATTGCGCCGGACTTTTACAAGTCGATTAACATGTTTGTTGAGGGCTTTGTCCTCATTACGTTTGTCTGGGGATGGGCCAACTGGTCGTCGATGCGGAAACAGCAGAAGGCGCTGGAAGAAGAACGGAAAAAGCGGGAGACCGAGCAGGAAAACAACCGCCTGATTTCGGCCCAGCGCGATGAGCTGGAATACCTTGTGTCGGAGCGGACGGCCGAGCTGACCAAACAGAAAGAAGAACTTCAGCGCGCACTCGATGAACTGAAAACGACGCAGGCCCAGCTGATTCAGCGCGAAAAAATGGCCTCGCTCGGGGAACTGACCGCCGGTATCGCCCACGAAATTCAGAACCCGCTCAACTTTGTCAATAACTTTTCGGAAGTATCCGTTGAACTGCTGGACGAACTGGACGAAGAACGCCGCAAAGACGCCTCCGCGCGGGACGAAGGACTGGAAGGGGATATTCTGTCGGACCTGCGGCAGAACCTGGAAAAAATCAGCCACCACGGCCACCGCGCCGATTCGATTGTTAAGGGTATGATGGAACATTCGCGTACCTCGAACGGCGAAAAACGCCCGACCGACCTCAACGCCCTCACCGACGAGTACATGAAACTGGCCTATCACGGGCTGCGGGCCAAAGACAAATCGTTTAATGCCCAGCTCTTTACAAAATACGCGGAGAATATCGGCGAGGTCAATATAGCGCCGCAGGAAATCGGGCGGGTCCTGATTAACCTGTTCAGTAACGCCTTTTATGCGCTTCAGGAAAAACAACGGAACGCCGGCGGACCGGTGGTATTTCAGCCCTCGCTGAAAGTCAGCACACAGCTCGAAAACGGCAAGGCCGTACTGCGTATCAAAGACAACGGCACCGGTATCCCGCAGGAGATCATTAACAAAATTTACCAGCCGTTTTTTACGACCAAACCCACCGGTCAGGGCACCGGCCTTGGCTTATCGCTGAGCTACGACATTATTACCAAAGGCCACGGCGGCGAAATCAGGGTTGACAGCGTTGAAGGTATGGGGACGACCTTTGAGATTACATTACCGAAAGCGTGACATGAAGGCTTATTTAGTTTTGCTGCTGGCTTGTGCGTGTTGTTTAGGCACGTTTTCCGGCAACGCCCGGCCGGTTATTCCAACGGTAGCGATTCGTTCCGATTCCGTAAACCATACGCTGGATACCACCGAATTTCAGATTTTAGAAGACCGCCAGGGCAGTTTACGGATTGAGCAGGTCGTCAATAATCCGGGGTTTCAGCTTGACACGTATTTTAACCCCAACCGGCGGTCGCATGTCTACTGGGTCAGGCTGCAGCTCCGGAATGCACTGGACCACCCGGTAAGCCTGTACCTGTGTGATTTTAACAGCAGCTATGTTGACCTTTACCGGCAAACAGGTCCGGGCAGGTGGGAGCATCAGCGAACCGGCCCGCTGGTTCCGCTCAGCTTGATTCCGGCTCACGAAGGTAACCGCGAAACCAACCGGATTCTGGTCACGATTCCGGCGGGGCAAACGTATACCTATTACCAGCGGCTCGCCAATCCGTTCTGGAGACAGCCGATGGTGTACATCTCCCCGCAGATTCAGTCACTGCTCAACCGCAAAGATGCCTTATTTGCCTACTACCGCGCCGAACGCGGCTGGGTAGATGTCTTCGTAGACGGGATTATGATCGGCATTCTGATGCTGGCCATCGCCTACAACATTTTTCTGTTCCTGTCGATCCGCGACCGCACCTACCTGTACTTTGGCATTGCCCTGTTTTTCTTCACGTTAGACCGGAATACGTTCCGCATTCAGTCATTGCTGTTTGAGGAATATCCGTACGCGTTCCGGCTGGCAGCCAATTTTTTCTTTATTGCCTTTTTCCTGTTTTTCCTGCAATCGCTGCGCCGGTTTACCGGCTCCTTGCTCAACAGGACGCGTAATAACCGGCTCATTACCTATTTGCTGGCCTTTACGGCGTTTATTAACCTGATTTTCTTTTTTTCATTCAGCATCCCGGGCGCTCCCGCCGATGAGATACTGTTTCTGGAGGAAATTCTGGTGCGGGTTACTCTGCTGCTTTGGGCCTTAACAGTCTGGAAGCGGCGGGCTGTCGGTTCGGTAAACGCACGGCTGGCCCTGATCGCAACCACCCCTCTCCTGCTGTTATGGGTTTATACCCTCATTTCCCGGATGCTGGGGCAGTACTTCGGCGTGGTCTTTTCACAGACCATCAGACAAATAAATGATTATCTGGAAAGTGCCTGTTTCGCCTGGCTGATCATTCTGTTTTCGGGCGCACTAATTAACCGGTACAATCAGGCACGGCAGTTGGTAGCCAAACAGGCGTTGGAACGGGAACAACTGGAAAAAGAGCGCGAAATTGAGCGTAACCGCATCATTGCAGGCCAGAACGAACGGCTGGAGCAGCAGGTAAAGGAACGCACTGCCCAGCTGGAAGCCTCATTGACCGAACTGAAGGCAACGCAGGCCCAGCTGATTCAGGCCGAAAAAATGGCCTCGCTCGGGGAGCTGACCGCTGGGATTGCCCACGAAATCCAGAATCCGCTCAACTTCGTCAACAACTTTGCGGAGGTCAGCATTGAACTCATTGACGATCTGAAACTCGATCTGCAGGATGGCCGTTATGACGAGGTACTATCGATAAGCGGCGATCTGGCGCAGAATCTGGACAAAATCCGGCAGCATGGCCAACGGGCATCCGCCATTGTGCGGGGTATGCTCGACCACAGCCGGACACAGCCGGGGGCGAAAACCGACGTCAATATCAATGAACTGGTCGGCGAAAGTTTAAAACTGGCCTATCACGACATCCGGACCAGAGACAGCCATTTCCGGGCCCGGCTGGTGACCAGTACCGACCGGACCATCCCCCGCCTGAATGTGGTTGCCGGAGACATCAGCCGGACACTGGTCAACCTCTTTACCAATGCCTTTTACGCCCTGCATGAAAAAGCAGACACTGTGGGCCCGATGGCTGGTTTTGAGCCTCAGATCAGGGTCAGCACCGAAGCGGTGGAGGATCACGTGGTGATTAAAATCCGTGACAACGGCACCGGCATTGAGCCCAACATTATCAATAAGGTTTTCCAGCCGTTTTTTACGACCAAACCCACCGGCCAGGGCACCGGCATGGGCCTTTCGCTGAGCTACGACATCATCACCAAAGGCCATGGCGGACAGCTTTCGGTGAACAGCGAAACCGGAAATTTTACAGAATTTACCATACAGCTCCCCCTTGACAATGTGAAGGGATAAAATTGTATATTTATTCCTTTACCGGACCTTTCTTGTAACCTTTGACCAATAACCACATGGCAACCTTGCCAACAAATGAAGAAGCGGCCCTGAAAGCACAGAATGAGCAATTAGAAGAGCTCATTGCCCGACAGGCCGACCAGCTGCAACAGCAGCAGATTGACATTGAGCTTTTGCAGGAAAAGCTGACCGGCTTACAGGAACAGCTGCTGCAACGGGAGAAAATGGCTTCGCTCGGTGAATTAACCGCCGGTATTGCCCACGAAATCCAGAACCCGCTCAACTTTGTCAATAACTTCGGCGAAGTATCCGCCGAGCTGGTTGACGAACTCCGGGAATTTGCCGTACCCAACCTGCCGGAAGGTGATCAGGAGGAAACAAATGCGATACTGGACGATCTGGCAACCAACCTCGAAAAAATCGTTTTTCATGGTAAGCGGGCCGACTCTATCGTGAAGAGCATGCTCCAGCACTCGCGCACCAATGTCACCCAGAAAGAACCGGTTGACCTCAATGATCTGGCCGATGAATACCTGCGGCTGGCCTATCACGGGTTACGGGCCAAGGACAAGGCCTTCAATGCCCAGCTGGTAACAGACTTTGATCCGGCAGTCGGGAAGGTGACTGTCTTCGGGCAGGACATCGGGCGGGTCTTGCTGAACCTGTATACCAACGCGTTTTATGCCACACAGCAAAAACAGAAACGGATCGGTAATCCGGATCAATACCGGCCCACGGTCTGGGTGCACACGAAACGCAACGGACCGGCCGAAATCGAAATCTGTATCCGCGATAATGGCACCGGTATTCCGAATGAGGTGATTGACAAGATTTTTCAACCGTTTTTTACCACAAAGCCAACCGGCCAGGGAACGGGTTTAGGGCTCTCGCTCAGTTATGAAATCATCAGTAAAGGCCACGGAGGTACCCTTTCCGTCGAAACGGAAGACAACAGCTTTACGCAGTTTATCATCCGGTTGCCCGTTTAAATATGTAACTTGCCATTATTTGGCACACTCCTGAAGTCTATGAAAATTCTGGTCGTTGACGACGAAACCGACGTAAAAGCCTTATTCGAACAACGATTCCGGCGCGAAATCCGCAGCGGAGACATTTCGTTTGCCTTTGCCCATTCGGGCGAGGCGGCGCTGGAGGTGTTGCAGGACCACGTCTCTGAATTTGTCCTGATTTTATCCGATATCAACATGCCGGGCATGAGCGGGCTCGAATTGCTGCGCCGCATCCGGACGACCTATCCCGTTGCCCCGCCGAAAGTGATGATGCTGACGGCGTATGGCGACGACGAAAACTATAACCAGGCCATGCAATACGGAGCCAATGACTTTCTGACGAAGCCACTGGATTTCTCCCTATTGAAAGACAAACTTAAAGAAACGCTATGAAGGCCAAAATCCTCGTCGTAGACGATGAAACCGACCTCGAACTCCTGATTAAACAGAAATTCAGACGGCAGATCCGCGAACAGAAATACGAATTTGTTTTTGCCCACAACGGCGTTGAAGCCTTGCAGGAACTCCAGCGGCACCCCGATATTGACATTGTGCTGAGCGATATCAACATGCCCGAAATGGACGGGCTCACGCTGCTCGTTAAATTAAATGAAGTAAGCCCGCTGGTTAAGGCCATTATTGTGTCGGCCTACGGCGATATGGATAATATCCGGACCGCCATGAACCGCGGGGCGTTTGATTTTATCTGTAAACCGGTCAATTTCAGCGATCTGGAAGTGACGATGCAGAAGACCATCGACCATGTACATCAGCTGCATGAGACCCTGAAAGCGGTAAAGGAAAACAACATTCTCCGGATGTACGTCGATGAATCGGTGCTGAAGTTCATGAACCGGTCGGAGTTTGAAAGCACGTTGCTGGCCAACGAAACCGTCGACGGCACGATCGTTTTTATTGATATCTGCGGCTTCACGGCCATTACCGAGCGGCAGCCCGCCGATACGGTCGTGCACCTGATCAACAAGTATTTTGATGTGATGGTGAAGGAAATCATTGCCCAGGGCGGCTACGTCGACAAGTTTATGGGGGATGCCGTGATGGCCGTTTTCCGCGGCGACTACCACCTCGACCGAGCCATTGAAACCGCTCTGGCCGTCCGTCACAGCATCGGCAACATGGAACCGACGGTCAACAACGGCGAAACTTTTTTGCCTCAGGTCTCCATCGGTATCAATACAGGCGAGATGATTTCAGGTAATATCGGCTCCGAGACACTGCGCCGCCTCGACTTTACGGTTATCGGTGATGTGGTGAATACGGCACAGCGGCTGCAATCGGTAGCCAAAGCAGGTCAGATCATCATCAGCCAGAAGGCCTACGAGGAGGTAAAGGAATCATTTAACTGCCGCGAAGTCGGCGAGGTCAGCCTGAAGAACAAGGCTAATACTGTGCATGTTTACGAAGTACTGGAATAAACCACAAAGGCAGGAAGAAGCGAAGGAGCACAAAGAATAATAAAAACTTCGTGCCGCTTCCCGCCTTTCCGCCTTCGTGGTTACAGTTGCTTATTCAGAAACGCGACAATCGCATCAACCGTCGGCGTGAACCACGGCTCAAACAGGCAGAACGTGTGTGGCGCCTCCGGAAATGACCTTACTTCTGAATAAATGCCCAATGCGTCCAGCTTCCGGCGCATATCATCGCGGCCGGCATGCATCCGGTCAACGGAACTGTTAATGAACAGAATAGCCGGTGTTTTCCGGTCAACGTGGTTCAGGGCGCCGGCTTCATGCCATAACTCCGGCCGCGTTTCCTTGTTGACACCAAACCAATAGGTCGCCGCCGAGGTCGACCGGCTGTCGTCGCCCTCACCGGATTCAGGGTGAATAAACACCAGCGTACCGTCAATATCGACAATCGCCTGCACCGCACTTGACACCGGCAGATTCGGGCCGTTACCTTCGAATTTCGGATCGCCGTTGGTGGTGCCGATCAGCGTTGCCAGTTGTCCGCCCGCCGAAAAACCCAGCACCGCAATCCGCTTCGGGTTAATGTGCTCCTGCTTCGCGTTGGCCCGCATCCAGCGAATAGCCGCTTTCAGATCATGAACCGCCGCCGGATACAGTGCCTCCGTTGATAAGCGGTATTCAGCCGTAACGGCTACGTAGCCATGGGCAGCCAGCTGCTGGGCCAGCGGAATATGCTGCGACCGGTCACCGGAGCGCCAGCCCCCGCCGTGGATAACCAGCACCGCCGGATACCCGCCTTTTTTCGGTTTTGTCGGCGCAAAAATATCCAGCTGCATTGCCCGGTCACCATAACGGGCATAGGTCAGGTTTCGTTTTTCCTGCACAGCCGGCAGCGTAAACGGCGTAACAAGCCGGATATCCGGATGTTTCTTCTGCGCATTTTTCAGCGCACTATAGTTCGTAAATGAGGTATCACGGACACCGGTCAGGCCATTCACCGGCTTTTGCGCCACCGCCGGTTGCACTACAGACAGGAACACGAAAATACAAAGGCAGGCTTTTATCATGATCAAATAGTCAAAAAAAATTATTGATTATCAGACACTTATCGTAATTAAAATTTACCACATAGGCACATAGAAAACATAGTTTTTTCTTATGAGCTCTGTGTGGCTATGTGGTAAATCTATTTCTTTAAAAACGCAAAAGTCCCCAAGATGAGGACTTTTGCTGTGATCAAACAACCAGAATTATCGCGTAATTGACTTAAGTAAGCAGAATTAGATTTAGCCCGAGAGCAAAAGGCTGTATCTCAATGGCTTCACTCAATCACACATTCACTAATTCGCTCAATAACTTAATAGCCGGGATTTTGCTTCAGCTTACCTTGATAGGCATCAACCGTCGCCTGATCATACGGGAAAAGCTCACTCTTACCCGTCAAGAAGAAACGGGCAACTGCCTGGTGCAGCGGCAACCCGTCAATCAGGTTACCGGTCAGGTGCTGCGTCCAGTCAAGCCGGTTCCAGCCCGTTGGCGCCGTGGTCAGGGAGGTCGTTTTGTAGAACGAGTTCAGCCACTGAATTTCTTCGCCGTTATTGCGCCAGAACAGGTAACGCGGTATGTTATAAGGGGCTTTTGAGTCCCGGATTGCCTGAATTTTATCACGGGTCTCCTGAATTTTCTGGGCCAGCAGGTTCCAGCGGATCAGGTCAAATTTCCGGATGCCTTCGCTGCCGAACTCCAGATACCGCTCATTTACGATAGCATCAAAGAAAGCCGCTTTTGTGGTCGGCGTAGTACCGATACGGGCCGCATTACCGGCATATGCCCGCTTCCGGACTTCTTCAAAGGCGGAGATGGCCGCCGCCGTCGGAGCACCGTTCAGCTCATTTTCGGTCTCGGCAAACATCAGCAATACGTCGGCAAACCGGATAAACGGCCAGTTGTAGCCTACGTTCAGTGCCGTTCCGGGCAGCAGCGGGTTCCGCCAGTCTTTCCGGAATTTACCGTCGGTCAGTTCGCCCAGTCGGCGCGGTGCCTTGATATTGGTTGCGGCAATCGAATACATCGTCACCGTTACATCGCGGCGGGTATCGGTCGAGTCAAACGCATAGAAGTAGTTCGGCAGTACCAGCAATCCACCGCCACCGGTTCCGTAGCGCGACGAGGGATTCACCGACGGGCCGTTGTAATTCCCCATCCGGCTATCAGACGTTGAGTTTGACCCGCCTGCACCGGCTTCAAAAATAATCTCCCCGTTCGGATCATACTGGAACGATGTCAGTTTGCGCCAGATGTCCTCAAAGCTTGGGTTCAGGGTATGTTCGCCCCGCTTAGCCAGCAGATCTGCACACTCGTCGCGGGCGATTTTATAGTAGGTCAGGTAGTCGGCATTGCGTTCCAGCTTACCGCTGCTGCGCAGGGCATAACCACCACGGAACAGAGCCAGTTTGGCACGAAGCGCTTTAACGGCGCCTTTGGTGATGCGCTCGTTCCGCGTCCCGGCCTCTGTCCGCCACGGCACCAGATCAGTGGCCGTGCGCAGGTCTTCAATCAGTTTTGCATAGGTTACGTCGCGGTCGGCCTGCGCAATAAACAGATCAGGCTGCTTGTACGCCGGTTGCATCGGTGCCGGTACGTCGCCCCAGTTCCGGATCAGTTCAAACATAAACTGTGCCCGCAGCGTCAGCACTTCGCCATGCAGGCGGCGCAGTTCCTTTTTCTCGGCGTCGGTTCCGTTAGTATACTGCGGCATAAGCGGAATCTGCTCAATGCACAGGTTTGCTTTTTCCACCCCGCGGTACAGCTGCAGGAACGGGTTCCGGATTTCGGTGTTGGTCAGCAGCAGCTGGTAGCGGCCAATTCCCCGGCGACCGTTATCAATATTCCCCGACACAATCATTTCGTCGGAGTCGTACGGATAATACATGTTGATCCGGATACCGTAGCCGTTGTCGCCCATCAGCTCGTCATACACGCCGATTACGGCGTTGGTGGCGTTGGCAACGTTTGAAAAGGCATCCGAAATACTGATTTGTGATTGAGGCTGCACCTCCAGATAATCCCGGCAACCGACTACCGAAAACAGGGTGACAGTCAGCGCGATACCTACACTTGAGACTCGTTTTATGATCGAATTCATTGTCTGATTAAAAAGTCACGTTTACACCAAATACCCATGTTTTCGCACGCGGATAGCCTGCATAGTCAACGCCCTGCGTCAGCGGGTCCGACCGGCGTGTGCTCACCTCAGGATCAAAGCCCGAGTATTTGGTCAGGGTAGCCAGGTTATTCACCGTAGCATAGGCCCGGAAGCGCGACATACCCACTTTCTTCGAAATTGTTGCCGGCAGTGTATAGCCTAGTGTAATGTTGTTCAACCGCAGGAACGACCCGTCTTCAACCGCCCATGAGTGCAGCCAGTAACGCTGTACCCGAACCGGTGTCCAGATAGTGGCATTGGCATTCATGGCTTTCAGTTCTGCCGGATCCGTTACGATCTGACCGGCATCGTTGAGGTTAGTCCAGCGGTTTTTCATCATCGACAACATGTTCAGGTTCGGGAACGCACCGTCGGTAAACTCAATTTTGTTGGCGTTATAGATGTCGTTGCCGACTACCCAGTTTACGAACACGCTGAAATCAAAGTTTTTGTAGGTCACCTGGTTGTTCCAGCCACCGATAAATTTCGGGTTGGCATTCCCGATTACTGTCCGGTCTTTATCGGCCGTAATCTGTCCGTCGCCGTCGATGTCTTTCCACTTCAGCATACCCGGCTGCGGCACCCCGTAGACAGAGTTGTAGGCGATACCCGGCTTAACGGTATAGGTTTTTGCGGTTGCGTCGTAGTTAAAGTCGTCAACGGTATAGAAGCCATCCGTCACGAAGCCGTACATCAGACCTACCGACTCGCCAACCCGCACGAGGTAATCATCGGCGCCATCCGATCCCTGCCAGCCCGAGTTACGCGTCAGCTGCGACACGGTACCTAAGCCCGTTACTTTATTGCGGTTGGCCGAGATGTTAAAGTTCGACGTCCAGCTTACGTTTTTCCGTTGCAGCACGTAGGCCGTCAGTTGCAGTTCAAGGCCTTTATTCATAGTCGAACCCAGGTTCTTGATCTGTGACGAATAGCCTGAGGTCGGCGGAATCGCTACGGCTAACAGCAGGTTACGGCCTTCGTTTTTATAGGCATCCAGCGATACCTGGAACCGGTTATTGAGGAAAGCCAGGTCGATACCGAGGTTCTGCGATACGTTCGACTCCCATTTCAGGTCCGGGTTAGCCAGTGCAATCGGCGCGTAGCCGGGCAGTACGGCGTGATTCAGTGCATATTCACCTGTTACGCCGTATAGCTGCTGATACAGTAGGTCGCCGATCCGGTTATTACCGGCCACCCCGTAGCCAAAGCGGATTTTACCGTCCGTCAGCACAGTCTGTTTTTTGAAGAAATCTTCTTTCGAGAAGCGCCACGCCAGCGTACCCGACGGGAACACCAGGGCACCGTTCGCGTAGTTGAACTTCGACGACCGGTCGGAACGCAGCGATACCGTTGCCAGGTACTTGTCTTCATAGCCATAGGTTACGCGCCCGAACAGCGAAAACAACCGGTTTGGCGGCACGATGTTCGACGTTGGCCGTGGCTGTGTAGCGCCGCTCGGCGGTGAACCAAGGCCCATGTTGGCCAGTGCCTGATCGGCCGAAATATCAGCCGGGAAGTAACGGGTTTCAATACCGGTACTTTTTGAACTGTTATCATAAATTTCCTGACCGACCAGGGCCGTGACATCATGCTTGCCCCCGAACTTCTGCGAATACTGCAGTACGTTCGAGTTGTTGATCGTCACGGTTCCGATCTGGTTGATCGACGCTACCGGCAGCGAGGCATAGTTCCGGGCGGTTGACGTAATCTTGCTCCAGAACGCGTTGATCTGCTGATCGTTGTTATCAATCCCGATGGTTGTTTTGAACGTCAGGTTTTTCAGAATGTTATAGCTGGCATACCCACTCAGGTTCAGCGCTTTGGTATAAGCCCGGCGGTATTCAGCCTGCGTCATCAGAATCGGGTTCACAAGGTTGCCTGACGAGATGTACAGGTCTTCGTCAAAGTCATCCACATCCGGCTGAGCCGTCGTCAGCAGCGGACGGTACTGAATCGAGTGGCGTAGGCGGTTTGTGCTTTTTGTACCCGAGTTGGTCGTACCGGCTCCCCGGATGGTCTGATTCAGGTAGCGGACGTTGAAGCCCAGGCGCAGTTTATCATTGGCTTTGTGGTCCATCCGGAATGTAGCCAGATAACGTTCAAAGCCCGATTCCAGCAGCAAGCCGTCTTCCTTGTTAGCCGTTAAGCTCAGGTTATAGTTCGTGTTGGCATTACCACCGTTGACGTTCACATTGTGGTTCTGGTATTGCGCCTTCCGGCCGAAAATCTCCTCCTGCCAGTTAATTGGTGCCGTACTTTTGTACTGGTCAATAGTATCCCACGTTCCGTACAATTTCGCAAAGCTGGTTTCGGCCGTAGCATCGCCACGGCTGCGCTCATACTGCCAGCGTACGAAATCATACGGGCTCATGACATCCAGCTTTCTGGAGATTTCGCGGAAACCGGCCGAGCCGTTGTAACTCACGGTTGTTTTTCCGTTTTTGCCGGACTTGGTGGTGATAATAACTACCCCGTTGGCACCACGCGCACCGTAGATGGCCGTCGTGGAAGCATCCTTCAATACGTCGATGGTTTCAATATCCTGCGGCGAGATAAACGACAGGGCATTTTCCACCTGAATACCGTCTACGACATAAATCGGTGAGTTATCCTGGGTAATTGACCCGCCACCACGGATCCGGATCTGGATGTCAGCGCCGGGAGCTCCTTCCGAGGTAGTCACCCGTACACCCGCCAGCCGGCCGGTCAGCGCCTGCGCCGCGTCCGTCAGCGGAATATCTTTCAGCTGCTTTGCCCCTACCGATGAAACAGAACCCGTCACATCGCGGCGGTTTACGGTGGCGTAGCCTACAACGACTACCTCATCGAGGGTTTTCTGATCGCTTTCCAGCGTTACCTCTACACTCGTCTGCTTACCAACGGCTACCTGCTGCGACGTGTAGCCGATAAAGCTGAACGTCAGCGTCAGGTCATTTTTGTCAGGCACACGCAGGGTAAATTTCCCGTCGGCATCGGTGGTAGTACCGGCTGTTGTACCTTTCACGATCACACTCACGCCAGGCAAATAACCGCCTGTGCTTCCATCCTTGACCCGACCTGCGATCTGCCGTGTCTGCTGCGCAAACCCCGCAGTGATCACCAGCAGCATGACAACGGTCATCAGTAATTTTTTAATCATAGATTAATTGAATTTACCCAAGATTTATCAGGATACCTCTTAAGGAAAGTGAAACTTACTCTTACTTCGAACCTAAAGAGCGAAATCGGCCTTAACAATCTTTTCGGGCACTTTTTCTATGCAATCGTTATCGGGAACGTTGCCGGAAGCTAACATTTCGTATAATTTTGATAAGAAAATATAGTATTGCTATACATGCATGACTGGATGCGCTGTTTCTTTATTCTGCTTTTCTTCGCTAAAAAGTTAGATTTTTCCTATATATCGTTTCTTAATGAATCATTAATAAATGCCTTGTAAAAGGGCAAAAAAAAGTGGTGGCACGACTCTAACAGAACGTCTGCCGGTCGTGCCACCACTACTATGTCTACTCTGATTTCAGCTAAACGCCCGCATTTCGGGCAATAGCCTATGCTAAGTCAATTTTCTTATACCGCGGAACCAGGAAGTGCATGATCACCCAGGCCGATAGATACGCAACGCCGCAAACGACGAACATGATGTAATAAGCCGTCTCAATCTGATTGATCGAGCGGTAGTACACAAACATGTTTTTCTGTACCAGCATTGACAGCAGGATACCGCCCAGCGCCCCGAACATTCCGCCGATACCGGTAACAGATGCCGTTGCCTTTTTCGGGAACATGTCCGATACGGTTGTGAAGATGTTGGCACTCCATGCCTGGTGGGCCGCCGCCGCAATACCGATTACCAGTACCGCCAGCCACATATTGATGCTGCCCATCACCTGAGCCGTAACGATAGGAATAACCAGGAAGGCAAAAATCAGCATCGACGTTTTACGTGCCTTAAACACCGGCCAGCCTTTTTTGATAAAGTACATCGGCAACCAGCCACCCCAGATACTGCCAACGGTCGAGAGGGTATACACCACCGCTACCGGTACGGCAAACTGCGTAGCCGTCAGGCCGTACTGGCTTTGCAGGAAGTCCGGCAACCAGAACAGGTAAAACCACCAGATCGGGTCGGTCAGGAGTTTACCCATCGCAAACGCCCAGGTTTGTTTAAAACCCAGCAGTTTACCCCACGACACCGCAGCTACTTCCGGCTCGCCGTCTGTAACCGGCGCTTCGTCCTTGTCCGAGTGAATGTAATCGAATTCTTCTTTGGTCAGCTTGGCGCTTTTAGACGGTATTTCGTAGAAATAAAGCCAGAAACCAAGCCAGACAAACCCTAACAGACCGGTGATGATAAACGCCCACTGCCAGCCAATGCTGCTGGCGATAAACGGTACCGACAAGGGCGCAATAATGGCGCCGAAGTTGGTGCCTGAGTTAAAAATGCCCGTTGCGAGCGCCCGTTCTTTCTTCGGGAACCATTCGGCTACGGTTTTAATGGCCGACGGAAAGTTACCGGCTTCGGTAACGCCCAGGGCCGACCGCACCACCGCAAACCCGAATACCGAACTAACGAAGGCATGGGCCAGGGCAGCAATACTCCACAACGTAGTAGCCAGGGCATACCCCAGTTTCGTACCCAGCTTATCAATCAGCCGGCCGGCACCCAGCATCCCGAACGCGTAGAACAGCTTAAAGGCAATCTCGATGTTTGCATAGTCACCATCGTTCCAGCCTAATTCGGTCGATAGTGTCGATTTTAATAAACTGATCACCTGCCGGTCAAGGTAATTGACGGTTGTGGCAAAAAACACAAGACCACAGATCATCCAGCGATACCTGCCTACTTTGTTCATACGGGTTGAGGAATATAAGGTTTGAGAATGGTCAGTAGCTGAGCAATACGCTCCGTCAGTACCGCTGCCGACAGGTCATCGCCGGCAAACAGTTGAGAACCGATGCCTACGCAGGTTACACCGGCCTTGAACCAGGCATTCAGGCTGTCGGCGTTCGGTTCGACACCACCCGTCACCATCAGGCGCAGGTGTGGCATCGGGCCTTTAACGGCTTTGATAAAGCCGGGGCCAACCACGTTGCCCGGAAATACCTTCACCACCTCAGCCCCCAGTAAGGTTGCCTGATGAATTTCATTTAATGTAGCCGCCCCCGGAAGCCATGGGATATTGCGCTGCTGACAGGCCTCCGCCACGGCCGGGGTAATCACCGGCTGTACAATGAACGACGCCCCTGCATCGATGAACGCGTTGGCATCGCCGGCCGTCAGGATGGTTCCGGCACCTAACAGCATGCCCGGGCAGCTTTCGCCCACATAGGCAGCCAGTTCCCGGAATACTTCCAGCGCGCCTTCGCCCCGGTTTGTGTATTCAAATACCTGCAAGCCGCCGTCATAACAGGCTTTCAGGATACCTTTTGTGTAAGCCGCATCAGGGTGATAAAACACCGGAACGATGGGTGCCTGCCGGCATTTCTCCAGTAAACTACTTGGTTGGCTACTCATTCAAGCGTATAGTTTTCTTTTTCTGTTGCTCCCCGCAACAACAACATTTATTCCTTACCGTAACAGGCGACCGGAGGTATTTCCGCGCATAACTTCTTCAACCTCAGCTACTGAAGCCAGATTAAAGTCGCCATGAATGGAGTGCTTAATCACCGATGCCGCAACGCCGCACAGCAGCGCTTCGCTGGCCGACGGATAAGTCAGTGAGCCGTAGATAAACCCGGCCATAAAGGCATCGCCGCCACCGATCCGGTCCACAATCGGCACCATGTCGTAGGTCGGTGTTTCCACAAACGACTCCCCGTCGTATAACAGGCCGCGCAGCTGGTTGTGCGACGCGCTCAGCGTATCGCGGCGTGTCGTGATAACTTGCTTTATGTTCGGGAAACGCGCCATCAGCTGCTCCGACATCGACACAAACGAGTGTTCCGCTGCGGGATCGGGCGTAATACTGAACAGATCATCAGCGTCATTTTCGGCGCAGACCACCACGTCGCAGCCTTCAACGAGGGCCGGCATCACGTCCTGTGCTTTTTTGCCGTACTGCCACAGATTGCGGCGGTAGTTGACATCGGCGCTAACCTTCACACCCAAACGTCGGGCGGTAGCGATGGCTTCGGCGCAGGCCTGTGCGGCAGCATCCGAGATGGCGGGTGTAATGCCGGTCCAGTGGAACCAGTCGGCGCCGGACAGGATATTTTCCCAGTCAAAGCCGGCAGGATCCAGGTTGGCAAAGGCCGAATCAGCCCGGTCGTATACGATTTTACTCGCCCGTACTGAAGCACCGGCTTCCAGAAAATACAGCCCGAGCCGGTTGCCACGGAACACGGTATTGGCCATGCTGACCCCGTATTGCTGAAAAAACTGTGCCGCGGCTTTACCAAGATCGTTGGCCGGAAAACAAGTTACGTGTTCGGCCGGAACCCCCATCTGCGCCAGTGAAGCCGATACGTTGGCTTCACCGCCGCCATAGATGATATCCAAGTTGTTGGTTTGTATTAATTTATAATTCAGCGGAGGCGACAAGCGCATCATCACCTCGCCGAACGTTACTACTTTTGTCATTCTTGAAATCGAAATAAGCTTTGGCGTTACCGTAACAAATATTCTGTACTACCTGACCAATCCAGTTGATGTCGTCCGGAAGCTCGCCGTTTTCAACATCATTACCAAACAGGTTGCAGAGGATACGACGGAAGTACTCGTGACGCGGGTACGACAGGAAACTCCGCGAGTCGGTCAGCATACCAACAAAGCGGCTCAGCAGTCCCATGTTAGATAAAGCATTCATCTGCTTTTCCATACCCTCTTTCTGGTCTAAAAACCACCATCCTGAGCCAAATTGTACTTTCCCGGCCACTGAACCGTCGTTAAAATTGCCGATCATGGTTGCCATGAGCTCGTTATCGGCCGGATTCAGGTTGTAGATAATGGTCTTCGCCAGCTTATCGTTTTCGTCCAGACGGTTCAGAAATTTCGCCAGCGCACGGCCCTGCGAGAAGTCGCCGATGCTGTCCCAGCCCGTATCCGGACCCAGCAGACGCAGCATGCGTGAGTTGTTGTTGCGGAGCGCTCCGAGGTGGAACTGCTGCGTCCAGCCTTTCTCCCAGTCCATTTCGGCCAGATACACCAGCATGGCTGATTTGAATGCCAGAATTTCGGCATAACTCAGTCCCTGCCCGTCGCGGATTTTCCGGAAAATGGCTTTGATTTCAAGCTCTGTGAAGTCTTCGGCGTAAATCTGCTCCAGGCCGTGGTCAGACAGCTGGCAACCCATTTCAGCAAAGAAATCATGCCGGTTACGCAGGGCGGCCATGAAGTCGTCGAACGAAGCAATATCAATCCCTGCCGCTGCCGAGAGTTTCTCCACGTAGGCGTTAAACGTAACCGCATCCTCGACGGCCATCGCCTTGTCGGGCCGGAACGTCGGCCGCACACTTATGGCGAAACCCGACGCCGCAATCTGCCGGTGGTATTCCAGGGAGTCAATCGGGTCGTCGGTTGTGCACACCGTTTCGACGTTCATGTTACGCATCAGACTCCGTACCGAGTAATCCGGCGTCCGGAGTTTCGCGCTGCATTCGTCGAAGATGCGTTGGGCGCTGTTGCCGTTCAGTACCTCCGTTACCCCGAAATAGCGCTGCAATTCGAGGTGTGTCCAGTGGTACAGCGGGTTCCGCATGGTATAAGGCACAGTCTCCGCCCATTTTTCAAACTTCGCAAAGTCTGACTGATCGCCGGTACAATAGCTTTCGTGGATGCCATTGGTCCGCATGGCCCGCCACTTGTAGTGGTCGCCGTAGAGCCAGATCTGGGTCAGGTTTTCGAACTGTTTATCGGCGGCAATCTGGTCCGGCGGCAGGTGGCAGTGATAATCAATGATCGGCATCTGCTTCGCGTAATCATGATAAAGCTCCCGCGCCGTCTCGGTCTGCAACAAAAAGTCTTCGTTTAGAAAGGGTTTCTTCATTATGTAATGAGTGATTGAGTGAATGAGTGATTGAGCGGGTACCGCTGCGGTGAATGTAGCTATTGCCTTCTTATATCGGAGTGGCAATCGCTCATTCGCCAATCACTCATTCACAAATTAGTTAAAGTGAAACGCCCCGTTTCCAGGGAATAAAATCATCTTGTCCGTGGCGGACGGCACTGACTTCGATTTCGCCGCTGGCTACACCGATGATGTACTCAAGCATGCGCTCTCCGGCTTCTTTCAGGGTTTCGTCCCCGTCAATGATCGGACCGGCATTGAAGTCAATGATGTCGGGCATCCGGCGGGCGAGGGCCGTGTTGGTCGCTATTTTGACCACGGGCGCAATCGGGTTCCCGGTCGGCGTGCCAAGGCCGGTTGTAAATAAAACAACATTTGCCCCCGAACCTACTTCTGCCGTTGTCGATTCTACGTCATTTCCGGGCGTACAGAGCAAATTTAACCCTGGATTAACACACGGCTCCGGATAATCGAGCACCGCCACGACCGGCGATGAGCCGCCTTTTTTGGCCGCACCCGCCGACTTGATGGCGTCGGTAATGAGCCCGTCGCGGATATTGCCGGGCGACGGGTTCATGTCAAAACCCGACCCGACGGCCTGCGCCCGGTCGGCATAGGTTGCCATCAGGGTTGAGAAGCGGCCGGCGGTCCCGCTGTCGACGCAGCGTTCGCAGAGTTCCTGCTCCACACCGCAAAGCTCCGGAAACTCGGAGAGAATAACGCGGGCACCCAAGCCAACCAGCAGGTCGGAGGTATAGCCGATCATGGGGTTGGCCGAAATGCCGGAGAAGCCGTCAGAGCCGCCGCACTCCAGACCGATGCACAGCTTGCTCAGCGGAGCCGGTTTCCGGCCATTGGCATTGGCCTGCATCAACCCCGCAAACGTCTGCCGCAGCGCCTGGCTGATCAGCGACTCTTCGGTGCCGACTGTCTGCTGTTCCAGCACAAACAGTGGTTTGGCAAACGCAGGGTCGCGCTTCTGTATTTCTTCCTGCAACATGGCCACCTGCGCGTTCTGGCAACCCAGACTCAGCACCGTTGCCCCCGCCACGTTCGGATGGGTGATATAGCCGGCCAGCAAGCCGCACAGCGCCTGTGCATCCTGACGGGTTCCCCCGCAACCGCCTTCGTGCGACAGAAATTTTACGCCGTCAATATTCGGAAACAGGCGCGGCCGGCGGTGATCGGCCAGGGCGGTCTGCAGGTCGGCCTGTAAAATATCATCCACTGTTTTTCCGGCCGACACCAGGGAAATAAGCTCCTGTGTCTGATTGCGGTAGGTACGCTGACGGGCGTAGCCCAGGTCCTGCACCAGCGCTTCTTCGAGGACTTCGATGTTCCGGTTTTCGCAGAATACGAGCGGAATAACCAGCCAGTAATTGGCAGTGCCTACCTTGCCGTCGGAACGATGGTAACCCATAAACGTCCGGTCGGCCCAGGCCGTTACATCGGGGGCGGTCCACGACGGGGCCTGGTGATTTTCCGGCGAATACGCGTCGGTCGCGTGTTTGAGGTTAAACGTTGTAATGACGCCCCCCGCCTGAATCGGTTGTTTGGCTTTTCCGACCAGTACCCCGTACATATACACCGAATCACCGGTATAGAGGTCATGGGTAGTCATTTTGTGTTTGGCTTCAACCGGTTCAGTCACCAGATAGTCGATGCCTTCGCAGTGAACGGTTTCACCCGGTGACAGATTGGTCAACGCAACCAGTACGTTATCGTCCGGGTGAATTTTAATAACTCGTTGTTTCATGGGTATATAAAAAACAGGGCGGTGGTCAGCCCTTAGCTTACGGTTTCTTTTTTGTTCAGGAACTGAGCAACGGTTTCGTAAACGCCCCCGTTCAGCATGTCGCTGAGGTAGCCGTGGACACTGTTGGCAAAGCCCGGCAGCTGGGTCAGGTCAAAGCCCCACAGCGATTTACTCGCCAGTACAATCGTCACCAGTTGTTTCGGGGCATAGCTCGACCACAAATCCGCGAAATACGCTGCTTTCTCGTCCTGGATCAGGTACGGGACGCCGTTGGCAATGCCCCACCAGCCCGATTCATTCTCGCGGATGGCCCGCATGAACAGGATATAGGCCGCAAACCCGAGTGCCATGTAGCCCGGCACGCCGCCTACCTGCCGGTAGAAATGCAGCAGGGTCGGCACGTTGCGCATCTGCATTTTGGCCGAATACTGCATGGTGATCGACAGCCATCGGTGTTCGATATACGGATTCCGGAAGCGGTCGATGACCTGCATGCCGAAGCGCTGTGCCATTTTTTCGTCGAGCGCCATCGGGATACCCGGCACCATTTCGCCCAACATCAGATTCTGGACATAACTGGCCATCAGCTCGTTATCGAGGGCTTCGCGTACGGTTTCAAAGCCGCACAATACACCCAGTCCGCAGCTAAAGGTATGTGTACCGTTCAGGAGCCGTAGCTTCAATTCGCGGTACAGGCTGATGTCGGGACGGATAATGACCCCTTCATCGGCCTGGCTGAACGAAAGAATATGCTGCACATGCTCATCGCCTTCGATAGCCCACAGACGGTAGACTTCCGAGATTGTGAGCAGTTCGTCGTCGTAGCCCAGCTGCTCTACCAGAGCGTGGCGCGTGGCCATGTCGGGACGGCCCGGTACAATCCGGTCAACCAGCGAATTACAGCAGTAATTGGCTGATTCGAGCCAGTCGATGAATTCAGCTTCCAGGGCATTGCGGTGGGCCAGTTCCAGCAGAATAGCCTCCAGTTTGGTACCATTGTCTGGAATCAGCTCCGTCGGCACAACCACCAGTCCTTTGTCGCGATCCCCGCCGAACGCCTTAAACCGCGCATACAACACGGCCAGGAGCTTGCCGGGGTACGACTTTGGCGGCGACTGCCGGATATCATCCTGCTGTAGCTGAATACCGATCTCGGTCGTATTCGAAATAACAATCTGTAAATCAGGGCTGGTGGCCACCTCCAGAATTTCCTGCCACTGCTCCTTTGCCGACAGCACGCGGCTGATTGCCGAACAGATCACATTCTGCTCAACGGTTTCGCCTTCGTCCAGACCACGGATACAAACCGTATACAGGTTATTCTGCCGGTTAAAGGCGGCCAGCTCTCCCCCCCCGTCCGTCGACTTTACCACGACGATGCGGCCATTGAAGATGCCTTGCCGGTTGGCTTTGTCAATCAGGTAGTCCGGCAGACCGCGTAACAGGACACCTGTGCCGAACTGCAGTACCCGCTCGGGTAAATGGCTTAGCTGCTCACTGGCCGGAAAACGGGTATCACCGCCGGCATTCAGCTTCAGGTACTGGAGAGATAGCTGTTCCACAGTTTTGTAATTTTTTAAGGAAATTTTGTTAGTCAATACGTTTTCGCATTCGTCGGTACGTTAAGCTTACACAAGCCGGCTGACATCCGGAACGCTTTGATTTTTTTTATTTGTGCAAACGTTATCGGGAACGTTGCCAAAAAATCCCTGAATAAACATGTTCAACTTTCCGGGTATATTTCCGCACTTTTTACTCTCTATACATAGCAGAGGCTCTTTCAGGCCTCAGATTGTATTTTAACTGTATTGTCCCTTGGATAACGTCACGATAAAAGATATTGCCCGGGCGCTCAACCTGTCGACCTCAACGGTGTCGCGGGCGTTGCGGGGCAGTTATGAGATTAATCCGGAGACCAAGCGGCTGGTGATGGAGTATGCCGAACGCCTGAATTACCGGCCCAATCCGATTGCCCTCAGCCTGCGCGAAAACCGTAGCCGCGCCATCGGGGTAATTGTCCCGCAGATTGCCAATTACTTTTTTTCGCAGGCCATAAACGGCATTGAGGCCATTGCCTACAACCGCGGGTATCACGTTATCATTTTTCAAAGCCACGAATCCTTCGAACGTGAGGTGACCAACGTCGAGCAGTCGATGGCCCGGAAAGTCGACGGACTGCTGATTTCGCTGTCCAGTCAGACGTCCGATGTCGGTCACCTGCGCAACATCCAGCAACGGGGTGTCCCGATTGTGATGTTCGACCGTGTGTCCGACGAGATCGAGACGACCCGTGTTGTGGCCGATAACTTTTCGGGCGCTTTTGTTGCCACCGAACACCTGATCAAAACGGGTCGCCGGCGCATTGCCCACATCACCACCCAGCCCTGGATGTCGATTACGCAGGAGCGGCTGGCAGGCTACAAGGCCGCACTGGTCCAGTATGGCGTCCCGTTCGACGAGGAACTGGTCCGGTATGGTGGTTTTAGTCGTGAAGAAGTGCAGCCGGTGGTTGAGGACCTGCTGACGTTACCCAATCCGCCCGACGCGTATTTTGCCGCCGGCGACCGGCTGGCGTTAGGGTGTCTGTCGGTACTGCGGCAGCGGCATATATCGGTGCCGGATCAGGCATCGCTCATCGGCTTCACCAACCTGAACGTGGCCGACATGCTGTCGCCTGCCCTCAGCACGGTGGTACAACCGGCACAGGAAATCGGTCAGGCCGCCGCCGAATGCCTGATTGAACTCATTGAACGAAAGCAGAAAGGCATTGATTTTAAAACGGTTAAACTACCGACACAGCTGATCATCCGCGAATCTACAGAACTGGTTAGCTGACCCATCCGGTAGCAAGTACGTTCAACCCTTGCTACCGGATGCGCTTATTTACCCCATTTTTCTTCCCATTTCGGATACTCGGCGCGAAGGAGTTTAGCCGGCCAGTTGCCATAGTAGCCGTACCCGACCCGCCGCTCGTTTTCAATTTCGGCGAGTGTTTTTCGTTTGATGCTGTCGCGGCCGACAAAAAAAGGAGTATTGGTGTCCAGATCATAAAACCGCGCCCACAACGTCGACGACGGATCATCGACCACAATCCGGTCGCGCCCTTTCGGCTGATTCGCATCCACAATGTCTTTTGTATTGATCCCCGGCAGCTTTACGGCGTCAAACCACGCCACGGCCGCCCGGATTGCCTGTTTGATCTCCGGCGACGGGTTCGGCACCTGCATCAGGAACCGGACCAGCCCCACGCTTTCGGCCCCGCTCAGCGACGGCAGCTCAAACGCCCGGGCTTTGGCCGGCAAAAGCGTATTGCGGTCGTGCTGTGCACACCAGACCGTTAGTTTCCCGTTCTGCACATACTGCGTTTTCAGAATGCAGCGGATGCCTTTGTCAAGCGCCTGCCGGGCCTGCGGGACCAGTGCCGGATCGAGTGCGTCGAAGCCATTGGTCCGTTCGGCCGTGTATTTCATCACGTTCAGCACATTCAGCATGGCATTATCGTTGTAGGTAATGTGCTTGTGATACCCGCTTGAATCAGGATAAAACTGCCCCCAGCCCCCCTGCGCATTCTGAGCAGTCAGCAGGTACCGGACACCACGTTCAGCGGCCGTTTTGTAGGCATCGTTTTTCGTTTTCTGATACGCTTCTACCAATCCGCGGATTTCGCGCGTGGTTGCGTCATCATCAATGGTTGTATCCAGCTTATCTTTTTCCGAGAGGAGCTTTTTCTTCTGCACCGGCGTCAGGCTCAGCTGGTATTTGATCGGATCGCCGCCGGGCTGTGGCCAGCCGCCATTGGTGCGCTGATACATCAGCATCCGCTCCCCTACCGAATCCTGTTCGGCTACCATGCCACCGCTCTGTGCAGGCATGCTCAATGCACCGGCTATCAACAAAAATGCGATCATTGTATTGTGTTTTTTTACCACATAGCCACATCAGAAAACAGAGATTTTTTATCTCTTCTGTGACCTATGTGGTTTGTTAATTCTCTACGGTTTCCACTTGCCATCGAATGTCCAGACAACAGAAATATCGGCGGGCTTGACGGGCAGGTTGTCTTTGTGCCAGGCAAAATCACCGCCCTTCCGGTGGCAATCGTAGTAATACACCCGACGGCCCCATTGCACCGGCGCGGGGGCGTTGGTTACCCAATAGATATCGGCATCGGCCATGTTCTCCGGAAACCGGCAACCAAGCAGGTAAAACTGGGCTTCGCGGTGGTAACGGCCCAGCTTAAAGCCGGTATCACCCTCAAACGCACAGTTTTTCAGCACGGTTTTCTGCGACGGGTTGCCACTGCCGTCGTGCCAGATGGCAGCGTTCATGTTGTGGCACACGAAATGGCAGTTTTCGGCATAGCTCCAGCCGCGCGGGCAGTAGAAATCAACGCCGCCTTCCATGGTGCAGTCCTTAAAATAAAACATGCCGGCTTCAACATCCCACGGGCTGACGGTATCCCCGCCCAGCGCCCTGAACGTACAGTTCCGGAACACCAGCCGCGTGGCGCCCGGCATCGACCGGAACGCCATCTGATGGCCATCTTTCCGGACGATCTTCGTACCCGCTTTTTCGGTTTCTTCGCGCGGCAGGCCTACCCCGCCGGGCTTTGGCGCGTTACTGCCCGATTCATTCTCACAACGGATAGTGGTGTCGCCCTTTGCTTTGAAGCCATAGTCGTTGATAACGGTCAGCTTTTCGAACACCAGGTCATGGGCCCGTACGTTGATGGTTGCGGTGCCGTAGTCGTCCGGATGTTCGCAGCGCCACATGTCGCGCGCCTGACTGATCAGGATACGTACCCCTTTTTCGCTTTGCCCCTGTAAGGTCAGAAAATGCTGTTTTCCGATGTAGAGCTTTTCGCGGTACGTACCGTTTTTAATCAGAATGACGCGCTGCTCCCGCTTTGCCGAGTCGGCCAGCGGAAGGCTCTCAATCGCCGCCTGAATGGTCCGGAAATCGCCCGAACCATCCTGCGCCACAACGATTGGTTTGGCTTTCTGCACCGACCAGCCCGACAACAGTAGTCCGGTGGCCAGCAAAAAAAATACGGTCAGATTACGCATAGAGGACTAAAAACAGGCCACAACGTACACACCACCCAACGAACTTGCCTCCACTGCATCGCTGTTCGGATTCGCCGTGTACGCTGCGGCCAGACTGTTTACTTCTTTGTTGTCAATAACCACTTAGCCAGATCCCTGGCCGCCTGGAAGTTTTCGTATTCGGCCGGAATCTTCCGGCCATCGGTGTACTCGTTATACAGCCACGGATCGCCGACGGCAAAGACGGTGCCTTTGCCCACTTTGGCCACCCCGATGATCACATCGCCCTGATCGGTCAGCGCCGACCGTGCCGGTGCCTTGACGCTCAGCGGCGACAGCTCCTTGATGTACACCTCTTTTGTATTGGCAAAAATTTCGTGATTCGCCGGAATCATGATTTTGCCTTGCTCGTACTGATCGCCCTTCACCATGTTCCGGTTTTTCGGCAGGAACTGCATGCCGAAAGCGGCCGCCAGCTGGTTAAAGTGCTTGTGTTCGCAGTTTGAGGTATCGTTGGCCATCAGCACCAGCGTACCACCGGCTTTCACCCAATCCGAAATGGCTTTCACATCGGCATCCGACACATAGTTTGGTTTCACGGTTTCTTTCGGGGTGTCCGGATCAACGATGATGTACACGTCGGTACCCTTCAGCGAAGCCGCTGTTGGCGCTGCCGGAATCATTTTCGTTTTGGCACCGTAATCGCGGAACACATTGCCCAGCCAGTAGAAACCGGAGTGCTGCCGGTCGTCGAGCGTGTAGTGGAACGGTTCCTGATCGCCGTTGACCCCTTTACGGAACTCGTGGTTAAAGTAGTTGTCGATGCCAACGGTTTTGCCTTTTCCGACGCCCAGTTCCTTCGCCGTCTCCATTTCGAGCGCCGCCATGATAAACGGCCCGACGCCTTTCAGATCGTCCTGCCGGATTTTCTCGCTCAGGTAGTATTCGTAGCTGCCGTCGCGGTACGGGTTGCCGCCCAGACCGCCAACCAGCACTGTTTTTTCGAGGTGAATCAGCCCCTTGTCATCCGTTGAGATAAAGTTTTTCAGGATGCCATTGAAGCCCTTGTCAGCATACTGCATCATCGACGCGGGCAGATAGCCTTTACGAACGCCTTTTGCCAGCGTATACACAAACATCGACGAGCCCGAGGCTTCAAGGTAATTACCTTTGTCGCCTACGCGGTCAGTTATCTGATACCAGACGCCTTCTTTCGGGTCCTGGAATTTCACGATGGCCGGTGCCAGCCGGTTCAGGATCGCAATCAGCTCACCGCGCCGGGGATGATCCTGCGGCAGGTAGTCCAGCACATCGACCAGGGCCAGCCCGTACCAGCCAATGGCGCGGCTCCAGAAGTTCGGCGACTTACCGGTTTTGGGGTTCGCCCATTTCTGCTCGCGGCTTTCGTCCCAGGCATGATACAGCAATCCGGTCTTTTCGTCGCGGGCATTTTTCTCCATCCAGACAAACTGATTGATGATGTCATCAAAGTTCTTCGGCTGGTTAAAGACGAGGCTGTACTCGGCATAGAATGGTTCGCCCATGTACAGGCCATCGAGCCACATCTGGTTCGGGTACCGCTTTTTGTGCCAGAAACCGCCTTCCTTCGTCCGGGGTTGCTCCGACAGCTGCTTCATCAGCAGGTCCGCCGCCTTTCTATATTTTTCCTTGTTCGGCAATGTCTGCTGGTATAAAGTCAGCAGCGCACGCCCCGGCGTTACGTTATCAATGTTGTAATCTTCGAGCTTGTAGGTTTTGATGTTTCCGTCGGCCGTCACCAGCTGGTCCATCACCTTATTGATGTAGTTGAAATAGCGGGCATCGCCGGTGCGGTACCAGACCTGCTCGATGGCTTTCAGCAGCAGCCCCATTTCGTAGTTCCAGTGTACCCGCTGGCCCTCCTTCACGTAAGCAACCGAATCTTTATTGACCGTCATCATCGTTGCCGTCATCCGCTGCGACCACGGAAGCGTCGACTGAGCTACGGCAGCCTGACCGGCCAGCAATAAGCCGATCAATAGGTGGTTCTTTTTCATGTTATTTCTTTGTTACAACTGTAGATAGTGCGTTGCTGCCGAATTCTACTTCTTTCTTTGCCTTTGAGGCGTCCGTGTTCAGCAGGCGGATCGCCTTCGAGCGGTCACCCATTACTTTGAGTAACAAATCGGCGCCGGGTTTATAGCTGATCTGATCGAGGGTAATGTTTTTGCTGTTCTGCACCTTCATCACCGTTTTTTCGCGGGTCATCAGCGTGATATTTTTCAGGCTGATGTTTTCGGCTTCGATGCAGACGAGGCCTTTATTGGCTTCGAGCACCGCATTCTCGATATCAATGTCCTTAATCGACATTTCGGGCAGGCCACGGATCAGGATACCGGTTTCGGCACCCTGGCAAACAACATTCCGGATATGAAAATCACGGAATTGCGGTGTCCCATCGTTCAGCGGCTGCGCTTCCATCGCCGGCAGTTCATTGCTTTCGCCGGGCTGCGGAACAGGGTCTTTGGCCATGTAATACATATCAAACAAGATGGCCTCGCCCGGAATATCGGTCATGTTGATGTCGGTTACGTAGATTTTCTCGACCACTCCGCCGCGCCCCCGCGCCGTTTTAAAACGCAGGCCCACATCGGTACCGAGGAAATTGCAGTTCGACACATACAGGTTTTTCACCCCGCCCGACATTTCAGAACCAATCACAAATCCGCCGTGTGCGTGGTAGACCGTACAGTTGCGGACAATGAAATTTTCGGTCGGTACACCGCGCTTGCGGCCTTCTTCGTCACGGCCCGATTTGATGCAGATGCCATCGTCGCCGACATCGAACGTACAGTTTTCGACCAACCCGTTGCGGCATGATTCCAGATCAACGCCGTCGCCGTTCTGGGCATACCACGGGTTGCGTACCGACACGTTGCGGAGTGTAATGTGGTTACACAACATCGGGTGCAGGTTCCAGGCCGGTGAGTTCTGGAACGTGACGCCTTCCAGCAAAATGTACGAGCAGTTGGTGAGCCGCACCATGTTGGGACGCAGGAAGTTTTTGAACTCCTTCGAGCTTTCGATGGTATAGCCCGCCGCTACCTGACCGGCACGCGGAATTTTTGAGCCTTTCAGGGAGGCCTCGGTCGGATACCACATGTTCTGCGACTCATCCAGCACCCCGCCCGACGCCACCAGCTTTTTCCACTGGTTGGCCGTCATTTTCTCTTTCTTCACGGCCCGCCACACCTGACCGGCTCCGTCGATAATCCCGGCACCGGTAATGGCAATGTGATGCGCATTCTCGGCACTTACCGGTGACTGACACCGGATTGCTTCCTGCCCCTCCCACGATGTTTTGACGAGTTGGTATTCATCGTAATTTTCGCTGAATTGCAGCAGTGCTCCTTTTTCGAGGTGCAGGTTTACATTCGACTGTAACACAACCGGGCCGGTCAGCCAGAATCCTTTCGGAATCAGCACCGTACCGCCGCCCGCTTTCGTACAGGCGTCAATGGCCTGATTAATCGCTTTCGAGTTGACAGTCAGCCCGTCGGCTTTGGCCCCGAAACGGGTGATGTTAAATGTATCCTTACGGAAGGCCGGTTCAACGGTTTTCGGCAGTTCATAGGCATATTTGCCCGGAAACGCCGATGGTTTCAGCAGTCCCGCCAGCGGGGCAATTGACCGGAAACCCTCAGCCACCAGACCGGCCATCACCGCCGCCCCATAGCCCGAAAAATGCGTATCATCGACTTTGCCGTCCGGAAAGCGCGGGTACATCTTCGGCGGCAGGTGCATAAACAGCTCCTTCGAGCCTTCGACGCCATGCCTGACAATCACCTCACGGCTCGTGGCGTGCAGATCGATCAGGGGCAGTCTGTATTCTTTCGCAATGGCCCGCACCACGCCCGGGTACTCGCCGTGCTGATCCACGAACTGACCATTGGCGTCAAATTTCCGGCGCATTACCGGTGTCAGCAGTACGGGGGTTGCCCCTTTTGCCTTAGCCTCCTCGGCATAGCGGATCAGGTTTTTGCGGTAATCGGTCTGCGGAGCGGCATAGCGCGTGGTATCCTCACTTTTCTGGTCATTGTGCCCGAACTGAATCAGGACAAAATCGCCGGGACGCAGCTGTTCCAGTACCTTCTGCCAGCGGCCTTCGGTACGGAAGCTTTTGGTACTACGCCCGTTTACGGCATGGTTCTGAACCTCCACGCCCTCCAGCAGGTAGTCGGGCAGGGCCATGCCCCAACCGGTTTCAGGAGCGGCATTGGCCGGTTTGTTGGCACAGGTCGAGTCACCGATCAGAAAGATACGCGGCTTGTTTTCGGCCCGGGTAAAGGCCAGGATCAACAGCAGCAGGGCAATACGGTATACGAATTTCATGGTCATGAGGTTGCAAATGAGACTAGCATGCCTGACTGAATGCGTTTTCAAAAACCGTCAGGCTTCCCTTCTCAGCATGAAGGGTATCAAGATAAAAGAGCTGCGGCATCTGGTTACGGGAATCCGGCTGTTTCGGAGCTATCCGGGATAACCCCGAAACTTACCGGTCGTCAAATGAATATGACTTTTTTGATATAGGTTGGCTGTTGCTCCCGATAAGGGCTTTATTCAGCTAAGGGAAGATGGAAAGGAAGGCTGTACTATGCAATGAAAAGCTTTTACTTTTTTTACGCAAACGTTCCCGATAACGTTTGCAATTGCGAAGACGCCTGAGCAAGGCCGTGGCTTCCGGCACGCATTTCCGGCTTTTTTTCTACCGGGCCGATGATTTTCAGATGGATAGTGCCCCCGGCTGATTTGTACTTTCCTGCGTTTAGTCAGTGCTGTCGCTCGTCGGGATTTAAAATCCCGACGCACCTAATCGCGGATGTATACATCCGCAGTCAGCAACATCCGGATTTAAAAATCCGGATGAGCGGGATAAGCCACCATTATACAAAAGCCCCGCTTCGCGGATGCGGGCGGGGCTTATATGAAAAAATATTAATTTGCAGTGCTGATCAACTGTTTGCAGCAGCCGATCAGCCCGAAACCTCCCCGGAGGTGGAGGGTTTTGTTTAACACTCAACCATGTATCCGCATGAAGAGAGCTAAACAGCACAGCTTAGTCCAGAAACTACTAAGTTGGCTAAAAACGTATCAGCCGCTGATCCAAACGATCTTTGGCGCGATACGGACTGGCTTTTCGATGTTGATGGAATGGCATCGACATCAGTAGGCTAGTTCTTAAAAGCGCTCCGTCCGGCAAGACGGGGCGTTTTCTGTTATCAAAGTTAACCGCAATTTCCAAAAAAACAAACGCGTTTTCGCCGGATGCCCCGCTCGTCGGGATTTTAAAATCCCGACGCACCTAATCGCGGATGTATACATCCGCAGGCAGCAGCATCCGGATTTAAAAATCCGGATGAGCGAGGGTACGGGAGCACACAAAGAGTTTACTACCTTTTATTTTTAACCCCAAACTGAAGTTTGGGGCTTCTGGCAAATCTCCCGAACCGGCATGGCATGATTAAGAGTGTGTCGTCAAGCAGTACATTTGCGCTTCGATACCATCCCCATGCCTGCCTAGAAGAGCTGTCCGCCATTATCCCTGAGCTAAAGCACAGGGTTCGTTCAGGAAGCCGCCGCTCGTCGGGATTTAAAATCCCGACGCACCTAATCGCGGATGTACACATCCGCAGTCAGCAACATCCGGATTTAAAAATCCGGATGAGCGGGAGTTTTTTTTTAGCAACCCTAAATCGACTCAATTGACTACATTAACAATTCCAAAACATTAGCATGATGAAAATTGCAATCGAAAGTCACTATCCTAGTTCATGGGTAAACAATACACCTAAGAAGATAGAGCATTATACTTATTATGAAAGCACTTATCTGGATTGGACTATCAAAAAAATAAAAAACTTGAGAGAAGAGTTTCCCGACTATAGTATTTATGGTGTAATAGACCAGCTGAGGTGGTCCGGTTTAGCGGCACACTGAACTTGCAAGTTTAGTATAATACTCCTGCTCAAACTGTTCAGGGCTTT
>NZ_JBYFCJ010000013.1:0-162308 GCF_057652235.1 Arsenicibacter sp. R0_47
GGATGAAACCAATTCTACGGGGACTGGATTCTGACATCAACCGGGTGGGGTTCCTGTTACAATGGGGCTACTTTCGGGCGAGTGGCCGCTTCTTCAAAACATCCCGCTACGCAGCCAGCGATGTCCAGTTTGTGGGTAAACTCCTCCGAGTGGCGATCTCGTTTGAGCAGCTACAAACCTATGATCGGGCTACCATAGGCCGACACCGACAACTCATTCGCACCGAGTTAGGCGTAAAGCCATTTGGGGAGGTGACCAAAGAGATGGCCCGTCAGGAAGCCCGCCATCTGGTTGCCCGGCAAGTAAGCCCTGCGGCTGTTTTTGGCTCGCTTTGCGAATTTATCCGCACCCACCGGATTGAAGTACCGACCTATCATAGCCTGGCGGTTCTGATTACTCAGGCGTTTAATGAATTTGAATTGAATCTGTTTGCTGTCCTCAAACGTGAATTGACAGCCGAACAACGAACGTTGATCGACTCCCTCTTTGAGAAAATAGAGCGGGAAGATTCCCATCGGCAAGTCTACCGCCTGTCCGGTCTACGGCAGGCATCCGAGCTGATGAAACTAGCCGATATTCGGGAAAACATGACCCGACTGAAGGAATTGAAAATGATGTATCATGCGCTGCTGCCCGTGCTGGATCGCCTGATGATGTCTGATGAGCTGGTCAATCATTATGCCCAGTATGTCTTACGGGCAGAGATTTTCCAGATCAAACGCCACCAGGATAGCCAACTCTTAGCCCTATCTTTCATTCAGTACCAGTACTTTCACCTATCTGATATTCTGCTACTTACCTTCAAAAATACAACGACTCAAATACTCAATCAAATTCAAAACCAGCAGGATAAACTCCTGATCGCTGCCTATGGCGAGAATCTGCCCACGATGGACACGATTCTAGAAAGCTATCTGACTCAGGCTGAGCAGGTGAATAAACTGATGCAGACGGCCTTCTCCTTCGATAAAACACAGCCCGAAAAATTTGAGCAACTCATTAAGTTACTTAAGGAACCCTCGATGGTGGCTTTTTTGGATTTAGTGCCTTCGGTCAAAAAGCTGCATCAGCAAACTCGAAAGACCCTGGCCAACTCCTTTTTGCATCAGGCTATGCGAGAACACGCCCGGGTTTTGATGACCCGGATTGCCGACATCATGCGCCACCTCGAGTTTACCCCTTCGCTTAGAATCGACCCCTTATGGCTGGCTCTGACAGCGTACCAAACCAAGCATGGAGTCGTTACAGCAACAGCTCCGGCTGATTTTCTCACACCAGCCGAGAAAAAAACGGTAGAAAATGAGGGTCACTTTGACGCAGCTCTTTACAAAGTGTGGCTGGCCGATTACTTGATCCGTGCGCTTAAATCCGGTCGGATCACGGTCCGTACCTCTCACCAGCATCGCTCCTTCGAGGACCATTTGCTACCCGAAACGGAGTGGGGAGCGGCTAAACAAACGTTGTTGGAGCGGGCGGGTCTGCGTCACCTGACCTACTGGCCTACCGTTCAGCAAACGCTGACGGATCGCCTGACGGATCAGTTTACCCAAACCTTCAGCCATATCAATGCAGGCGAAAACCTGTTGGTCCGCAAGCGAGCTGATGGCCGCCTGCGGTTTGTGACACCGACCAAAGACATCCCTGCCGATCTTCGGGATTTGTACCCCAAAGATCGCACTTTCCCTATTTTCGAGGTCTTTCACACGGTCAATCGCTACACCGGGTACACCAAAGACCTGCATCATCGACAGGAGCATCACCACCAGGAAGTCATGCCCGACATTGTCAATTTTGCTGCGATGATCGGCTGGGGATGCAATCTGGGCATGAGTCGGATGGCGCAACGCTCCAAAAACGTCTCCCAGGGAGCCCTTGACCGGGTGGCTCGTTGGTACTTTTCAACCGACAATCTACGCCAGGCCAACGACCGGCTGGTTGATTTTATGCATCGGATGCCCCTGGCCAATTTGTTTAGGGAAGAAGAGTCGGTGATGCGCTCGGCATCGGATGGCCAGAAATATACGATGGCTATGGACTCGATCCATGCGACTTATTCGGCTAAATACTTCGGCAAAGAGAAAGGCATCACCGTTTACAGCTTCATTGCCGAAAACTACCCGCTGTTTTACACAACTACCTTTTCGGCGGGCGACCGGGAAGCGTGGTATGTATTCGATGGCCTGTTACATCACCAACAAATTACGAGCCTTCCCCCACAGCAGGTACACAGTACGGACACCCACGGGGTGTCGCTCATCAATTTTGCTTTAGGCTTTCTGCTAGGGATTGATTTCCAGCCTCGTATCGAAGGATTTCACAAATGTAAGCTACATGGCATTGCCGATATGCCTATTCTACAGCAACTTGATTATCAGATTCGGGCGGATAAAAACATCAATACGAGTCTGATTGAGCAGCAATGGGACAATATTCTCCGGTTTGTGGTGAGTCTCAAACTGCACTATGTGCTACCTTCGACCTTACTCAAACGGCTCAATTCATACGCGCACCAACCCCCCTTGTATAAAGCACTGGTTGAGTTAGGTAAAGTGGTGCGCACGATTTTTTTGCTCAACTACATGGACGACGGCCAGCTCCGCCGTCGGACTCACCAACAAACCACACAACTTGAAAGTATTCAGAAGTTAGCCAAAGTGCTGGATATGGGGGATGAAGGAGCCGTCCATTTTTGCACTCAGGAGGAGTTGATGATTATGACATTAAGTAAGCAGCTTATTATCAATAATATAAGCTGCTTCAACTACATTCTCCTGACCAAACGGCTTATGGAATCTCCCCTTCAGGAGCGGAAAGAATTAATGGAAACAATTCCCTTTTCAGCCGCCTTTGCCTGGGAACACATCAATCTGCATGGCGAGTACGATTTCGGCGAAGATGTTTTGAAAGATGCCCTGCATATCGACTTAGAAAAGATACTCCAATTTGACATCCAGAAAAAGCTATAACACCTTGCAAGTTAATACGATACCACTATCTGACGAAACATTTTCCCGGAATGTTGGGAACCTCCCATTAATCGGCTAGGTCGATACACCTTCCAACAAGCCGATCAATTTATGACTAACGGATTGCGTCCGTTAAGGCCATAATTCCTTAGCGTAATTCTTTGTCCCGTTGCTAAAAGAACCCCAGTCAAGACACTGTCAAGATAGCCTTCACGACCGGGAATCAACATAATCCGGACCGACTGAAGCCCCTGGCATTTTCCCAGATTTTCTACGTCTCTGGCAATACCATTAGTCATAATAGAGTAGATACGCTTACCGGCCTTGATATGACCTGCCAGTTCTGAAAACGTTTCATACTGATAGAATCCGGAATAATTAATGAAATCCGCCTGTGAAGATGTTCGGGCATTGTACCACACCTTTATGGTATCCAGTTCTGATTCAGACAGCAGGCCGGATTGGGCAAACGAAAAAAGCGGGAGGCAGTTTGCCAGACAGCAAACCAGAAGGAAACGGAAGAAATGGAGGGACATTGATGTAACGTTTTGTGGCTATTTATGTCAACACGTTAAATTATATCCCTTTTGCAGAAAAACCATGCCGGCCAGACGGTCGCTGCTTAAATTCTGCCGGCCGTCATGGATATGGGCTTAAATCACCGGTTCCGGCAAGCGGCTGATGGAGGTAAAATCCAGAAACGTGGTATTGGTTGAGATATAGCCGGGCTTTATTGGTTCCTGCTTAACCAGATCCGTGCTCAGGTATTTCTTGTTGCTGTCGGACAACAGGGTTACGACGACCGCATCCTCGCCAAGTTGCTGCTGCACCTTGATTGCGCCAATTACGTTGGCGCCCGACGAAATGCCTACCGCCAGGCCAAGTTGCGTTGAGAGTTTCTGCGCCATCAGGATGGCATCGCCGTCATTGGCCTGGACAACCTCATCCAATTCTCCCAGCTTTACCAGATCGGGGATAAACTCATCCGAAATGCCCTGAATCCGGTGTGTGCCGACTTTGTAACCGGTCGTCAGGGTCGGGCTTTCGGCAGGTTCAAGTGGATGCAGTTTGATGCCGGGATTCATCGACCGCAGGTACCGGCCGGTGCCCATGATGGTGCCTCCCGTACCGACACCCGCTACCAGCGCATCCGGTGTCAGGCCGATACCCTGCAACTGCCGCCATATTTCGGGGCCGGTTGTCCGTTCGTGCGCTCCGGCATTCCACAGGTTTTCAAACTGACGGGGCAGAAAACAGGAATCAGACCGTTGGCGCATCTGCTCCGTAATCCGGATACTGCCCAGAAAACCGCCTTCTTCCTTGCTGACCAGAACAATGTCGGCGTCGAGTGACCGGATAATGTCCATCCGCTCCTTGCTCAGCCAGTCCGGCATCACAATCGTAACGTTGTGCCCCAGTGCCTTCCCGATGGCCGAAAACGCAATCCCGGTATTCCCGCTTGTCGCCTCAACAATAACGTCATCCGGCTGGATCAACCCCTGATGGTACGCCTCCTGGAGGATGTATAAGGCCATGCGGTCCTTTATGCTGCCGGTCAGGTTGTAGTGCTCACATTTAACAAAAATACGGCCAGGTTTCCCCTGCCACGTATAGTTTAACTGCAGCATGGGCGTATTACCCACTAATTGCCAGAGGCTTCTGAACTTGTTCTGGATGGCTTTAGCAGCGGGAGCAAGGGGTTCAATCAGGCTATTCATACCGGCGTTTTTTTGACAAACTTCCGGTTTTCTGAATTTTTAGTCAACGATCCGTTAATTTTCCGGAAAATATCCGGAATTTCTCATAATTGCTGATTTTTCTTCAGATTAAAGCCCCTTTTCAGGACTTTCAAAGATTTTTTTTCAATCCGATGAACGCGCTCGACAGCACAGATCTTGACATCCTACGGTTATTGCAGGTAAATGCCGATCTTTCAATCAAAGAAATTGCGGCCAGTATTCATAAATCGAATGCGGCCGTGCACGAACGGATCCGCCGGTTAAAGGAAAACGGCTATATCAAACGAACGGTGGCTATTCTGGACCGCCGGCTGATTAACCGGAACCTGATCGCGTTTTGCCATGTGCTGCTGAACAACCACGCCTCAACCACCTTACAGTCGTTTGAGGAGCAGGTTGTCCGGTTCCCGGAGGTGATGGAGTGCTATCAGATGACGGGCACCTTCGATTTCATTCTGCGGGTCGTTACCCCCGACATTGATGCCTACCACACCTTTTACCGGCATAAACTGGCCAACCTGCCCGACATCGCTACAGTACAGACGTTCTTTGTCTTATCTGAAGCCAAAAGCGATACGGCTTATCCGTTGTAGCTCAAATTAATACGCCTTATCCATTTCCGGTAAAAGAATAAACATCCCTGGCCGACTCATATATTTATCCGATCTCCGTTTGCTCGCTGTTTCGTTTGCCGGTATTGTTTTTAGCCTACATTTGATCAGACTAAAAACGGTTGCTATGGAGGCCAATATCAAGCAGGATTTTCCGAAGCTTTTGCCCGTCAGGCGGGCTGTTGACATAAAGCCGGTCTGGTTCTGGTGCCTGACCCTCGGGCTGATTCTGGCCGGTATTTTCCGGTCTGACCTGGCCACACGGCTGGATTCATTTACGCTCGACGAAGCCTATCATATTACCGCCGGCGTCTCCTATGCCAAAACCGGCTCCTTCCGGATCAACCCGGAACACCCGCCGCTGACCAAACTGGCAGTCGGTGCGGTGGTGGCGGCTAACGGGTTTAAACTCGCTCCCCTCCGGCCCATGACGGATAAGCACGACGAACGCAAATTCGCGGAAGAAGAGCTTTACCTGAAAAATGATCCGGTGGCCGTTCAGCAACAGGCCCGAATGGCAATGTTTCTGGTCAACGGCCTGCTCCTGCTGTTATTTACGGTATTGCTTCGCCGCACGATCGGTCAGCTTGCGGCATTGCTCACCCTGACCTACCTGGTGATTGACCCGACGTTAGCCGCCCATTTACCGGTGGTGATGACCGATCTGCCGGTAGCACTGGCCTCCGGCTCGGCCGTGCTGGCGGCAGTTATTGCTTTCAGGACGTGGCGGCCAAGCGATTTGCTGCTCGCTGCCGGTTGCCTCGGCCTTGCGCTGGCGGCCAAGCACTCTGCCATCATCACGGCTGTCGGCGTCGCACTGACCGGATTGGTTATGATTCTGCTGGTGAGGGATAGCTGGAAAGCACGGGGTGTTAACCTTCTGAAAATGGCGGCGGTCATGGTTGGGGCTATAATCGTGTTGTGGGGATTTTACGGTTTCCGGTATCGCGACAGCCCGCAGGCCGGCGAGTTTTTTAACCGGCCGCTCGCCACTAAGATTGATGACATTCAATCAGCAGCGTCTAAAGCGCTTCTGCATACTCTGGCAGATGCCAGACTACTGCCTGCCTCCTACCTCTGGGGACTGGCCGATACGTTCCGGGCGGGCGTAGAAGGACGGGCGAACTCCGTTTTTGCTTTTGGCAAGCTCTCCTTCACAAGGGCACCGTTTTATTATGCACCCGGCATCTGGGCGGCCAAATTACCTCCTGGGCTTATCGCCCTGACGCTTTGCGGGCTGGTTTTGCTTTGCCTCCGCCAGTTGCCCCGGCAAACCTATCCGGCGCTGGCTGCTCTCGGGCTGCTGTTTTGCCTCTTCTGGCTCGCACTGGCCACCGGATCTACCTATGGCGGTGTCCGCCATGCGTTGTCGCTCCTGCCGCTGTTTGCTGCGCTCGGAGGGCTGGCGGTGACCTATGCACTTGAAAACGGCAATCTCCCTTTACGGGTAGCAGTCGCCTCTCTGTCACTTGCCAGTCTGGTCGAAGCCCTGCCGGTAGTCCGGCCCTGGGAATATTTCAACTGGTTTGCGGGCCGTTCCGAAAACAGCTACAAATACTTCAACGATGAAGGCGTGGATCTCACCCAACGATCGGGCGAGCTGATCAGTTATTACAACCAGCACCTGAAAAAAACGGGTGAAATTCCGTACATCTGGTATGGGATGCGGCGGTCTGAAAAGCAACGGTACAATATCCACTGGGTCGGCGAAGACCCCGAAAAAGACAGTAGCCGGTATACGTCAGTTTGGGTAACCGGCACGTTTTTTATGCCGTCAACGGCCCTGTCGCCAAACCTGTATGATAAGGACGATCAGATGGCGGTATTCCGGAAAGCAAACCCGGTCGCACGGATGGGCAATCTGCTGGTATTTAAGGGGAAATTCTACCTGCCCAATGAACGGGCCTACTGGCTGGGCGGAAAAGGCTTTAAGGCCCTGTTTATCGACAGTAAACCGGATACGGCAAAAGCAATCCGTTACTTCTCGGCCGCGATGAAGCTATACCCGAAAAGCCCGATTATGGATTGGGAGCTGGGCAACCTGTACCTGATGCGGAATGCGCGGCAGGAGGCCATTCATGCCTATGAACTGGCCAGAACCTACAGCCCCGATGACGGGATGAAGCAGGTACTGACCAGCCATATTAACAAACTAAAATCCGGCGGTGACCTACGGAAAATCGGTCCGCTCCGGAATCCCGGGCTGGAATAAGCAGTACTATTTTTTCGACACCCGTTTTCCGGTCAGGTAGCGATGCATTTCGCAGCCTGCCAGTAAAAACGCCCCGACGCCGAAATTGGTGGTTGAAGCGGCATTGACCACCTGACCGGGAATTGCTTTTTCGCCGATTGGCTGTACATAACCGATTTTTCCGTCGGCCTGCTGCGCAACGGTTGACAGATAGTGCCAGCCTTTGAGCGCCGCCGGCCGATATATTTTTTCGGGCAGGTATCCGTTGTTGATCCCCCAAAGCAGTCCATAGGTAAAAAAAGCGGTACCGCTCGTCTCGGGTCCGGGGGCATGTTCGGGGTCCAGCAAACTCCGAGTCCAGTAGCCATCCGGTTGTTGTACCTTCAGAATGGCATCGGCCATACCTTTGTATTTGGCAACATAGTCGTCGCGGTGGGGCGCGTCAGCCGGCAGGTCTTTCAGCACTTTGGCCAGTCCGGCAAAGACCCAGCCATCGCCCCGCGCCCAGAAGTCTTTTTTGCCGTTTACACTCTTATGTTTTGAAAATACATACTTCGCATCACGGTAATACAGTTTCTCTTCCGCATCATACATGATGCTGTTGGCGTAGGAAAAGTATTCGTACAGCTTCTCTAGATATAACTTATTTCCCGTCAGTTTATACAGCTTTGTCATTACGGGCATGACCATGTACAACCCATCGGCCCACCACCAATAGTCTGAATTCGGCGTACTCATTTCGTACTCCATCACCTCCCGCGCTCTGGCTATTTTATGGGGCTCCGGTTTCAGATTATACAGATCGACGTAGGTCTGAAAGCAAATCTGCCAGTCACCGAACAACACGTAGCTGTCCGTTTCTCCATATGAGTACTTCCACGCCGCCTTGTCGTCCGATTTAGCACCTTTCCAGTCATTTTGTGCCGCCCAGGCTTCGGAATACGCCCGGTAGGCTTCATTTTTAGTCAGGAAATACGCTTCCATGTTACCGGTATGGTAGGCCGCATTATCCCAGAACGCATTGCCATGGTTCGGATGGGCTGCCTGCCACCAGGCATTAGCACGGTTAACGGCTTCCAGTACAGCGGTCGGTGTTGGCACGGGCTGCGCATACAGCCTAATGCTGATCAGCAGGAAAAAGCAGTACAGAACGGCTCGCCGCGCGATGCCGTTCTGTACTGCCCGAACGTTATTGTTTATCTTCATCAGCAACAGCGTCTTCCCAGTTTTCCCACATTGAAACGGTTGCATCATAACCGCTGTAGCCCACATTCTGACGCAGTTTGTTGCCCCCGTTGGCATTGATGGCCGACTGCGGGATTGGCCAGTTGATGTTGTTCGGGGCCATGGTATACGAACGGTTCCGGACAGTCACCTTGCCTTTGTTGTAGAACTCGCTGTACCGCTGAATCCGCTGGTACCAGTAACTGTTCTGGGCCAGATTATCGACCGAATAAGTCACCCCTGCTTCGTCCGGTTTACCCGACAGAGCCAGGCAGTACGACACACGGCTCAGTTCGGTAAAGCGCCATTCTTCCATGTTCAGTTCGCGCGCCCGCTCGTTCATGATGTCGCCGATGCTGACGGTAGTGTACAACTGCGTACATTTCGCCCGCTGACGGATCATGTTCACATCGGCCGTGGCCCCGGCAATATCACCTTTGTAGAACTTCGCCTCTGCGCGTAACAGGTAGGTTTCGGCCAGCCGGAAGAGGTACCAGTCACCGGCACCGCCACGGTGGTTGGCTTCGTTCACGTTCTGCGACTCGTTCGGGTCTTCGATGTAGTATTTATAATGCGGCCAGTCGAACCAGCACCGGATGGTGTCGTCAGTAAAGTAGCTGCCATTCGTATTCCGCAGGCGGATTTTCTGACCGTAATACGTGCTGGTCGGGTCGTTATATTTCAGGGAATCCATACGCATCCAGTTACCGGCTGCTGAGCTGTGACGCAAATCGCCGGTGTCATCCTTGCCGTTTACATACCACAGCGACTTCTGGGCAAACCAGGTCGGCCGGATGTGGGCAATGCCCCGTCCGTAGGTGTGCACATAATCATACTGGGCGCGGAAGTTGCTGTTTGACGTCGCAAAATACCGCAGCGCCTGCTTGCCGTCCGGTGCTTTCGTGTTGGCATAATCCATGAAGGGCAGCCAGTTACGCATTGAGTTCATTTTGATGCCCATATCGGTATTGATCCGGTTCGGCATCACCAGAATCGTCTCCTTGTTCGCCGAAATGGCTTTGTTCTCAGGCCGGTGTAAGTCCCAGATTACGTTGCGGGTTACCGGCCAGGTGGTGGCATACGGCCGGACATCGTTACCGAAGTTGGCCTGCATCAGCGAGTACCCCGAACTGTTGATCAGCAGGTCGGCCTGTTCAATGGCCTTGTCAAACTGACCGGTGGCGAGGTAACACTTGATCAGCAAGTGGCGGCAGGCTGCCTTGTTCACCATACCGGTCAGCGTCATCTGCGCCTGATTCGGTACCCACTCCACGGCCTTTTCCATATCGGCCGTGATCATTTTCAGAATGGCTTCGCGTTTGGTCGTTTTGTAGTTCAGCTTCGGTACCTGCAGGATTTTCGTCACCAGCGGCACATCCTTAAACTGGAAGCAAAGCGACAGATACCGGAACGAGCGGTGGAATAAGGCGCGGCCGCGGTATTCGTTCTTTACGGCATCGGTCAGGCCCGGCACGTTATCAATGAAGCTTATCACCGTGTTGGCATACTTGATTCCGTTATAGGTCTCATCCCAGAAATACGGCACGCGCTCCGGCATATCGGTGGGAGTCAGGCGGGTAGCAATGTCGGCAAAGATATTGCCGTCGTCGGTTTTAGAGGCTACGGCCAGTTCGGTAAACATATACTCCGTACTGATCGGCAGACTCAGATCGACATACTGGAAGTAGGTCCAGTACGACCGGATGTGGCGGTCACAGATGGCCATTGCCGCATCGAGGCCGCTCCTGGTCGAGAACGTAAGACCTGGTTCGTACAAGGATAACGGTTCCGGTTTCAGGTATGATTCCTTACAACCGGTCACAGTGGCGGCAATACCAGCCAGGACCAGCGCCAACCGGGTTAACCGCCGGGAAAGTTTAGATGTAATGCGTGTATAGTTCATTGATTGATTCCTTAAAAAGATACGTTCAGACCCATTGAGTAAATCCGTGGGGCTAATCCGCCCGTTTCCACATCCCAGTAGTCCCAGTTTTTGTCTTTTTTCCAGACGGCTACGTTCCGGATGCTGCCGAAAATCTTCAGGTTGTCAATACCGCGCCCCGCCAGAAGTGTCCGTGGCAGCTTGTAGCCGATCGTGATGTTTTCCAGCCGGATAAACGAGCGGTCGTACAGCATCCCCGGCGCGTTCACGCCGGCCGGTCCTTTGGCATCCAGACGCGCCACGTTGTTCGACGGATTTTCCAGCGTCCAGTAGTCTTTCGCGTAGGCATTGGCCAGGTTCGTTACCAGCGATGTCCCGTTATCCTGATTCAGGTAAGCGCCGTTCAGGCTCTTGTGACCCATATACGAGTACATGTTCACCGAAATATTCAGGTTCTTGTAGTTGAAATCGTTGCGCAGTGACCACATAACCGGCGGGGCTGTCTGACCCAGAAACTCCTTATCATTGTCGTTGTACACCGCTGTTGTACTGCCGTCGGCATTTTTACGATCATCTGCCGTGTAGTTGTTAGCCACCTTCGGATCACCCGGGCGCTGGCCGTATTTTGCAGCCTCTGCCGCTTCGTTTGCCTGCCAGATACCGGTTACGCGGTAGTTCCAGATGGCACTCACCGACTGACCGATAAACCAGCCGTTGCCGATATCATTGCGTTCTCTGGTTCCGGTAATGTTCCCTTGATCATCCACCACATTGTCGTAGATATAGTACAGGTGTTTGATCGTGTTTTTGTATTTCGAGATACCAAACACCGAGTTCCAGGAGAAATCACCGCGGCGAACGTTCTGCGTGTTCAGGGAGATTTCAAACCCACGGTTTTCGACTTTACCAAGGTTGGTGGTGATGCTGCCGAATCCGGTAAAGCCTGGCAGTGACCGGCTCATGATCATGTCGATGGTCGGAGTGATGTAGTAATCTACCGTACCGGTGATGCGGTCTTTCAGCAAACCGAAGTCGGCACCGATATTGAAGGCTTCTGTTTTTTCCCACGACAGGTTCGGGTTTGCCAGACGACCAACGGTCAGGTAGCGATACTGGATCAGGTTGCCGCTCTGGTCGAGGTAACCCATGGTCGCACCGACACCGGCACCTAGGTTGGCCAGCGCCAGGTACGGATCAGCCAGTGATCGATTGCCGTTCTGCCCCCACGACAGGCGCAGTTTACCGGTACTGAGCGGTCCCCAGTTAGCGAATGTTTCGTTTGTAAATGTCCAGGCAAAAGCCGCTGAGAAGAACGTTGCCCGCGGGTTGGAGCTACCGAATGCCGAATAGCCGTCGCGGCGCACCGAGGTGGTAATCATGTACCGGTCGTCGTACGAATAGAACAGGCGGGCCAGCATCCCGTCGGCCGTTTCTTTCACATCGTCTGAGTCGTAGCTACTCCGGTTTTTATCGCCATAGTACGTTTCGTGATAGCCGAGCGCATCGCTTGGCAGGATGTTACGGGCTTCGATGCGGTCCAGCCACGACTGGCGCTTTTCGGCTTCCTGCACCAGCGTTACATTTACATGGTGCTTTTCCTTAAACGAATAGTCCCAGTTGATGGTGTTGTTCAGCGACCAGTCGAGGCGCTGTGTCTGTTCGCGGTTTACCAGACCATTGGTACCCTTCCAGTCGGGGTGACTGGCCGATTCCCAGTAGCGGTCGTGGAAAAACTGGTAGCGCGGCGAGAAGTTAAACGCATACGTGATGTTAAACGGCAGCTTCACCTTCGTCGTCAGGATGGTATTGAAAATCGTATACCCCTTGTCCAGATCGCGGTACTGCCGGTCAAAGTCGTAGTTGTAGCCGTAGTTGTTCACCATGTTGTCGCCCATCGGGTGTACCAGCAGGTTGCCGTTTGCATCCTTATAGCTGGCAAACGGTGCGTTATTGATGATCTGGCGGCCCCAGTCAACGGCGAGGTCACCGTCGGTCCGTTGCTGGAAGTTCACGTTAGCGCCAATGTCCAGCCACTTCGTTACTTTTCCCTCCACTTTCATATTCGAGCGGATGGCGCTGTAATCGTTTCCGCGCGCGACACCTTCGTTGGCCAGATAGCCGAACGACAGGTAGTAGTTGATATTATCGGAAGCACCCGACACGCTCAGGTTGTAATCCTGATTGACGCCCGTCCGGAAGCTGTGTTTATACCAGTCGAACGACTGACCGTTCAGGAAATTGGTCAGGGCCGTTCCCTGCATCAGCAACCGTTTTGCCCAGATTTCCTGATCCGACGCCGAGCCGTTGGTTGACCCCGTGTAGGCCCGCCACTGATCGAGCGTAATGCCATACTGCGCCAGATTGCTGTCGGTCGGCTTATCATAATACCCGCGCTGGCTGGCAAAGCTCGACCGGTAGGCTTCATATACTCCTGTAGTGGCATTCAGCCCATACGTAGGGGCCTTGTACCAGTCCTGCCGGTACTGCATATACTCGTCCGTGTTGAATACATTCCGGTTCGCGCCCATGGTCACAAAGCCGAGGTTCGACGTGACGTTGATTTTCGGTTTACCTTTCTGGCCTTTTTTCGTGGTAACGATCAATACCCCGTTGGCCGATTTGGCGCCATATACTGCCGCCGCCGATGCATCTTTCAGGATGTCGATCTGACCAATATCGTCCGGGTTAATCTCCGAGAGTTCGCCGTAGAAAATCATGCCGTCGAGAATGATCAGCGGGTCGTTGTGACCACCGGCCGTGTAGACCGAACGCTGACCGCGGATCTGGATTGATCCGCCCCCTTTGGCCGACGGGTCAAAGCCTACCGTAACGCCCGGGGTACCGCGGAGAATGTCCTGGGTAGTATTCGGGTTCTGATCGGCAATCTTGTCGGGACGAATCTGGGTGATGGAGCCGGTCAGGTCTTTTTTGCGCATGGTGCTGTAGCCGACCACGACAACCTCCTGCAACATTTTGTTGTCTTCCTGCAGCGTTACGTCGATGGTACGCCGCTTACCGACAACTGCCTCCTGGCTCACATAGCCCACAAAGGAAAACACCAGCACCGATTGTTCATTCGGCACTTTAAGGGTAAAGGCCCCTTTAGCGTCCGAGGTTGCCCCTTCGACCGAACCTTTCAGGATGATGTTAACGCCCGGCAAGCCCTCGCCTTTAGCGTCGGCGATCCGTCCCGAAACCGTAAAAGGCGCCCCCTGACCGAACGCCAGCGGACTCATAAGTGCATGGAGCAATAGCAGGATCAGCCCCACACATTTCCGGGGATACCATTCCTGTCTGCCGGTTAAAAGTAGTTGTCTAATGTGCATAATTCAGAAAATATGATTTCCGGGTTTTTAGAGAATATTCGGATGGCACACCACCGAAAAGCAAAAACAATGTTCGAATAATGCAAAAATAGACGGGTACGGATTCTCCGGTGGGGGGCATTTTCGGGAATAAAGAGGGGTATTTTCAGCAGAAAGCCTGCAAATCGTGTAAATTGAACACAATTTGCAGGACTAATGGTTGGTTACCTGTAGGCAGAAACGGCGTTTTACCAGTGAGGCTGCTTTTGCACAAGGTTGATACCACCTGCCCGGTACACTTCCGGAATTGTTTATTTACATTTACAGACGCTAAACCGAATGTATTTTCCGGCCGGAATCATTTCCGGACAGGAAGCAGTTACCGGTTAGCCAGATTTATACCAACCCGAAACAGTTATGTTTGTTCATCACGTTTTCTTTTACCTGCATAACCCGGAGAGTGAAGCCGATCAGGCGACATTACTGGAAGGCCTGACAAAACTGGCGCAATGTCCGACCATTAAACTATCACATATCGGCACACCCGCCGATACAAACCGGTCTGTTATCGAACGCACATACGCGTATTCGTGGCTTTGTTTTTTTGATAGTCCGGCGGATGAAGAAGCCTATCAGAACGATCCGATCCACGACGATTTCCGGGTAAACTATGCCCATCTTTGGGAAAAAGTCGTTATCTACGATTCGGTTGGATAACGCATGATTCAAGTAATCAGAATGGCATGACATGTTTCTGGAATCACTCCCCCGATATAGAGACGGTTATGTGTGTTTTCTTCCGTAAACAAAAACGCTCTGTCTCAATCCGGACAGAGCGTTTCAGTTCGTTTATGGTTACAACTGTTATGATGACAATTGTCCGCTAACAACGACTGAATGCTCCCCCTGGTATCTTTTCCGGGCCTTAAATGAGGTTGTGGGGCAACTGTAACAATATAGTCCAGATTTATCATGTTTTGTTGCTAAACCTTTGGCAGATAGATCCGGAAAACGGCTCCGTGCCCCGGCTGACTGCTTGCTGTGATGGCCCCGCCATGATTCGCTACTACTTTTTCGCAGATTGCCAGACCAATGCCGGTACCCGAATATTCATTCCGGCCGTGCAGGCGCTGAAACAACTGAAAGATCCGGTTCACATGCCTGTCATCAAACCCGATGCCGTTATCGATAACTTCAATGCGGTAATAAAATGTAGCCGGCCGGGTCGGGAAGATGGGTTCCCTGATTACCTCGGCGCTGATCACTTCGGTCCGGACATAAATTACCGGCGCAACATCAGTTACCCTGAATTTCAGAGCATTAGTCAGTAAATTCTGAAACAACTGCCGGAGCTGTGATGCATCTCCCCTGATGGCAGGTAACGGATCAATCCGGACGACTGCGCCCGTATCCCGTATAACAAGCTCTAAATCACTCAGCACAGTATCCAGTATGACCGGTAACGACACAAGTTCTCTGAGTTCCTGCCCGGTCGAAATCCGCGAATAATTGAGCAGGTCTTTAATCAGCGTAGACATCCGGCCGGCCGACTGCTGCATCCGGTCCAGATACATGATACCATCGCCCAGGCTGGTCTGATACTGTTCTTTCAGAATATCCCCGAAGGACTGAATTTTCCGTAAGGGTTCCTGCAGATCATGGCTGGCAATGTAGGCAAACTGCTGCAGGTTTTCATTGGAGCGTTTCAAATCCTGATTGAGCTGGAGCAGTTCATCCGTACGTTGTTGTACACGCTCGTCGAGTTCCCGCACCAGAAGCCGGTATTGTTCCTCCCGCTGGCGGATAGCCATATCAACCCGGGCCCGCTCCACTGCCGACCAGGTGCGTTCGGCAGTTTCTTCAAGCAACGCCAGTTCCTCGGCCGACCACCGGTGCGGTTTCGTAAAGTGAATGAACATTACAGCCGCCAGATTACCTTCCCGCAGTAAGGGCTTGTTAATGGTCGCGCCCAGTTCAAGCAGCCGGTGTGCTTCCTTTTCGTCAGGTGTCAGCGAAGGATCAGCGGGAATATCGGGTCTCACAACAGTATTCCCGGCCAGAAAATCGGCAAGCAGTGTTTCGCCGTAATCGGCATAGACATACGAACCCTCAAGGCTGGAGACATTGTTAACATAATTTTTTGTGACCACAATGTCCCGGCCGTTTCCCTGATCTTCGGCATAGCCCACCCGGTCAGCCTGCAGGTATTCGCCCAGCAGGCAGGCTGCTTCATATTGAATCCGGTCAGGATCGTTCAGTACCCGTAACCGGTCGCTGAGGGCCAGCATAAATGTTTTCCGGGTTTCACCGGACTCCACAACCCGCCGCGAGCGCACCTGCCGTGTCACGTCAACGGCGACCACAAAAATGCCGGAAATGCTTCCATCCGGGTCAAGCCTCGGCTGGTACGTCAGGTCAACGTAAATGGTTTCCATCCGGTTTTGCCGGATCAGATTTACGGCAGCTTCGCTGGCAGTGTAGGCAACACCGGTACGGAGCACTTCCTCCAGCAGCAGATCAAAACCCTGACCAGCCAGCTCAGGCAATGCTTTCAGTAACGGTTTATCAAGTATGTCACCGGCCATCCGCCCAACCAGCTGACAATAGAAAGAGTTTGCCATTCTGAACGTCAGGCCGTCTTTACTGAGTGTGGCGATGGCAACGGGCGATTCTTCAAACAGGGCTAATAACTGCTGCTGGCTCGCCAGCACTTGCTGATGCGCGATCTGCTCTTCTCTGCGGAGGACAAGATTCTGCGCTACCAGTTGTTGCAGCGTTATGTTCACATCCTGTAATTTCTCAACGCTTTCGACGGCTTTGGTGGTTTCGGTGCAGGTTACCAGAATGCCGTTTACAGCACCGGTATCGTCAGAAAGGGGACTGAAACTATAGGTCCAGTATGCGTAGCCCATCTGGCCCTCCCGATAAATCGGCAGCTTCTGATCTTCAAACCAGACAGCATCGCCGCCCGCCATGATGGAATGGATCATCGGCCCGATTACCGGCCATGACTAGGCCCAGCTCTGTTCGCCTTTCTGGCCCAGGGAAGTCGGGTGTTTTCCGTCATTACCCAGACTGGGACGGAAAGCGTCATTGTAAAATGTAATGAGATCCGGCCCCCAGAAAATCAGCATGGGAAACCGTGAGGCCAGCATCATCCGGAGCAGGGTACGCAGGCTAAGCGACCACCCGTCGGGATTGCCGAGTACGGAGTTTTCCCAGTCATAGCGACGGATGAGGGTTGCCATCTCCCCGTCTCCCTCCACGAAAGGGATGTCTTTATGCATTGTGGCTATAGATAACGATCATCCCGAAAATTAGCAGCCATAGGTAAAATTTCGAAAGCCGTTATCTGATTTTTTAGTTTGTGACGATATTGTTATCAAAAACCCCCTTTCTAACCTATTGGTAAATAAAGGCGCACTGTCATTGTCTATGTTTTTTCCGGAAACACCCTTTACGGTGCTTTAACGGACATTCCGGCATATCCGGTATCTTTGGCATCCGGCCCGTTATGCCCGATACGCTATGCACACAATTCCGACTGCCTTTACCGGTTGTAGATTGAAACAATTTGAACCACCGGATTGGGCAACGCTGAAACAGATACGCCTTGAAGCGTTGCAGAAAGACCCTTCAGTGTTTGGTAGCTCCTATGCGAGTGAATCCCAATTGCCGGATACCAGCTGGCAGGAACGCTTACAGTCAGCTTCACGAGCGTATTTCGGCATTTTACTTCCGGACGGAACATGCGTTGGCTTAAGCGCCGTTGCCGGAAAGGACGGTATTGCCATTCTGATTGCTTCGTATATCCGGGTTGAACACCGTGGCAAGGGGTTAGCAGCCCGCTTGTTTTCGGAACGGATCAACTGGGCGCGGATCAACCGGTATCCGAAAGTCACCGTCTCTCACCGGGCAGACAACGCCCCTTCACAGGCTGCCATCTTGCGGGCTGGTTTTGTATTTACCCATACCGAAACCCATCTCTGGCCGGACGGTTTACCGGCAGACGAGTATTTTTATGAACTTATCCTGTAAGAAATCTGGTAAACGCTGCCATCTATACGTTTCCGACGAGAGGAAATAACTACCTGATGATATCTGCTTACTCCCTTCCACAAAAAGGGCAATCCGAAAAAATCAACCATACTTACCAGCAGAACGGGCACTAAACAGTAGCTATCCCGGTTATGCCGGTGCAGGTTCGTTACCGACAGCCTGCCCTTTTCAGGAGGACGGCCTCCCCTATTTCAGGAAGCATTCCGGGACGGCCCGACTAAACGTGGTCTTTACTATGTCCTGGATTTATTTAGTTATCGCCGGCCTGCTTGAGATTGTGTGGGCCTTCTACATGAAACAATCGGCGGGTTTTACGCGGCCTGTCCCTACGCTGATTACGATCACTGCCATGATTGCCAGCTTTCTGCTTCTGGCACAGGCCATGCGCACACTACCACTCAGTACCGCCTATATGCTCTGGACCGGTATTGGCGCCGTCGGGTCGTTTCTGATCGGAGTTCTAGTGCTCGGCGAATCGCTGACGGCGCCTAAAATTATTGCAGCGGTTCTTATTATTGCCGGCCTTTTGCTGCTTAAATTAACCGCCGAATAACCACCTGAACATGATACCTGAAACGATTTATATCCGCAAGGCCCGACCGGAAGACCTGGCGATCCTGCAAAAAACCGGCAGAGACACCTTTTATGAGACCTTTGCACCGCTTAATTCTGAAGCCGATATGGCCCGATACCTGTCAGATAGTTTCAGCGACCATAAAGTACGTGCGGAACTGAATCATCCTGAAACGGCTTTCTATCTGGCGTTTTCAGGAGCAGAACCCGTTGGTTATCTTAAGCTTAACAACGGCTCAGCACAGACAGAACTACAGGATAACACCTCCCTTGAGATTGAGCGTATTTATGTGCTCGCCTCCTGGCAGGGAAAACAAGTCGGTCAGCTGTTATTCGAAACGGCGCTTGAGATTGCCCGATCACAGCGAAAAGCCTATATCTGGCTGGGTGTCTGGGAAAAGAACAGCAAAGCCATCCGGTTTTATGAAAAAAACGGATTTGAAGCCTTTGATCAACATCTTTTCAGACTCGGCGATGATATTCAGACCGATATTATGATGAAAAAAATGCTGTAAAACGTTAAGCCATAAAATAAGAGAAGGATGCCCTGATTCAACCCTTAACGGTCATAGGCGTTTATGGTGTATGAATTTACAAGTCCACATTCAGCAATCACTTGGTTTTGCCCGTTTGCCCGAAATACTGACCCGGTTTAAGGTTGTCGGCCTGGCGTATGAACGGGAAATGCAGGATTTCCTCGATCCGCGGACCGGTCTGGCGATCAGCCGGATGACGGGCCGCAGCGCCAGTACGATTGAATTTGCTCCTGACCGGGAAAATGACTACCTCTTTGCAATTACCCGTCAATTCGACAGCACCTATGTTTTTGCCGTAAAAGGGCGCGTTCCGTTCAAAGCGAATACCGTCGATGAGCTTATCCGGTACATTAATTTATTTATGGCCTCGCATATCTGACTGTCTGGTAACGGATTGAAAAGAATCCGGCTTCCAGCTTCGTATATATAATTTTCCTGTATATTTTTGTTTTAAATTACTCCTTTGTTCAATGGATTCGGCAAATCAGGAATTTTTACGGGGAACACTGAAAACCATTGTCTTGCGGCTACTCGCTCAGCAAGGGCGAATGTACGGGTATGAGATTACGCAGGCGGTTGAAGAACGGACGGGCGGTGAATTAACCCTTACGTTTGGGGCACTTTATCCTGTGCTACATAAGCTGGAGGAAGAAGGCTTACTGGTTACCCAAAGTCAGGAAGTTGAAGGACGATTACGGAAATATTACCGGCTCACAGTTAAAGGCAGTGAAATTGCCGCCCGTAAAGGCATTGAATTCGAACGCTTTACAGAGCTGATGCGGCTCCTGATCCACCCAGCCCCAACTGTTACATTCGGCCAGTAATCCGTTTTAATCCATTTCGTTATGCAGTCATTATCGCCCGGCCAACTTAAGGAGATTACCCAATATATCCGGCAAACACGGCCGCATCCTGCTTTACAGGCTGAACTAATTGATCATCTGGCCTCCCTGATCGAGCGGCGGATGCATCAGGGAGAGGAATTTCGGACGGCTTTTCAGGAACTTGTCCCGCAGGCCTCCTTGCCGGTAATGCAGCAGCTGAATCAGCAATATAACCGGACGTTCAATGGGCTCCGACCAACTGTACACCCGTATAATCGCCGGGTAAAACACAGACTGGCGACGAAACCTTTCTACTACATGTATCTTTCCAGCGGACTCACGCTGCTCCTGCTGATTGTAGGTTTTCTGCTGCTGACCAGCCGTACGCTTGGCTTATCAAACGGAGTTTTTCAGCCTACCTGGGGTATTGCGACGGGGGCTATTGGGGTTGTCGGGCTGGTTCGCTGGTGGCTGAAAGCACCTTTCCCGAAACAGCCTTGCCGGAGAATTGACTAGCATCCCCTGACTTTCCGATAAACACAACATTATCAGCTGCTTACTAAAATAATGTTAAATATTGGTTTATTTACATGCTGCACTGGCTGGTTAACTACCAGAGGTTAACAACGGGTCAAGGCAGACTTCATCCGGACCAGTTCACCCAGCAGCTGGGTACGGACCGCCAGTTCGGGCCTGCCCAAACGGTCAGCTAACCGGCTAACGGCCAGATTCAGGTGATCGATCTCCGTTTCCCGCCCCTGCTGTACATCAACCAGTGTCGAAATAAGCTGCCCGTCTGACCGCTGACTGATTTGCAGCAGCCGGTCCTCTACGGCCCAGGGATCCAGGGTAATTCCAGCCAGGGCAGCAACGGCTACACATTCACTAATAACGTCACGCGCCAAACTTAGTCCGGCTTCACTCCTGTGAAACAGCCCGTTATCCGTTTCCAGCAAGGTACAGATAGCATTGAAAACACAATTAGCAATAACCTTTTCCCAGACAATCGCCTGAATAGCAGCTTCCGCACGGAACGGAAACAAGGCAGTAGTCAGCTGCTGAATAAGTGTTTGCAATGTCTGGTCGTCACCGGTAACAATACCCACAGGCGAAGCCGCAACCGGTTTATACAGCACGGTATACGGGGCCACGACCTGACTCGTCGCCAGCAACACACACCGGTACAGCGCGGGAAAAGCGGCATTCTGAAAAGGTTCTTCAACGCCAAGTCCGTTCTGCATCAATACCAGCGGTGACTGACCGGTCTTACCGGCAAGGCGGGCGGCAAGGTCAGCATTCCCGGTTGTTTTGGTAGTCAACAGTATCAACCCATCAAGCCGGTCAAGCCTATCCAGAGACCGGAGCGGTATTGATGCACTCAGCGTCGTTCCGTTTGACTCAACCGTCAGGCTGACCGTTGAGTCCGTGTTCCTTCCGGCGCGGCCATGCAGCAGGATAACATCTTTTCCGGCATTCGTCAGAAAGACCGCTAATGACATGCCGATTGCCCCGGCACCAACGATGTAAATGGTTTGTCCCATGTTGTCAGTCTATGGTAAAAGGGGGAAATCAATGTAGGAATTGCTGTAGACCCGGTGACGAGCGGCCCTGAAATCGCGGTCAACCGCCTTATACATGTTCGGCACGAAGGTCTGCGGATTCCGGTCGATCAGCGGAAACCAACTGCTCTGCACCTGAATCATCAGCCGGTGCCCTTTTCTGAACGTATGCAACACGTCCGGCAGCTGAAGCGTTACGACTGTTTCCTGTCCGGGAGTGAATGGTTCTGGCTTTTCAAAACTGTTCCGGTACCGGCCACGAATTACTTCTCCCCGAACCAGTTGCCGGTAACCTGCCAGTTTCACCGATTTATCCGGCATATAGGGATGGTTCGGTTCATCGTCGGGATATACATCAATCACCTTAACAACCCAGTCAGCATCCTTACCCGTTGTACTGACGTTCAGCCGAAGGGTTATTTCGCCGCCGACAGTCATGCTTTCCGGAAGCACATCCGTCTGGTAGGTAAGCACATCCTTACGGCTACTGACAAACCGCTGATCGGCAGACATGTACCCAAACAACGCGGAAAAATCTGGTTCGCTGGTCAGGGAAGCGGCTGCGTACGGCACCGGATCAGCCGGATCGCTGGTAAATTCGCGGTACAGTAAGGCGGTTTGCGCAGGTTTCAAGCTACCGCTATGATCCAGAAACAACCGTTTTTTCGCTGCGGGGGCCGGCCATTCTGTAAAGGTTCGCCATTTTTTAGCTCCGGTATCAAACAGGGTAACATCCGGCAGACCGGTTTTGCCGTCACCGGCCCCTTTCAGGTAATGGTAAAAAAACGGCGCTTCGATTTTTTCCTGAAAAGCTGTCGCCAGGCTATCACCAAAATACAGGTCATTGTGCAGCGTATGGCCGGTTTCTTCGGCCCACCCGCGATGCCCGAACGGCCCCATCCACAGCATCGGCCGGAAGCGCTGCCGGTGTGTGGCCAGCGTTTTGTAGATACTCAGTGGCCCGTATAAATCCTCGGCATCAAACCAGCCGCCCACAATCAAAACGGCTGGTTGTACCGCATGCAATTGGGGCAGGACCGACCGTTTCTGCCAGAACGAATCGTAATCCGGATGGGCAACGGTTTGTTGCCAGAACGTATTACCGGCCAGGTATTTACCGGCATTCGACATAGCGCCCAGCCGTTTATGCCAGTCAAACTCGGTGCTGTTTCCGGTATCGATCATATGGGGCAAAAACCAGGGCTTTGTGGCAGGACCGGACCGGCGGTCATCAAACACCGGATAGGCTAGGAGCGTCAGCTGGGTAAAGGCGCCGTTATGATGAATATCTTCCCGGAAAAAGTCAGCGATTGGTGCCTGGGGAGATGTCGCTTTCAGGGCAGGATGGGCATCAATGGCCCCCGCTATGGCATAAAAACCGGCATAACTGATGCCCCATAAGCCCACCCGACCGTTGTGGTATCCGACATGCCGGAGCAGCCACTCAATGGTGTCGTACGTATCCGTGCTTTCGTCAACAGCCTTCGGGTTTTTCTGCCGCTCCTGCTCGCTCAGCACCGGTGTCATGTTCGTCCAGTTCCCCTCCGACGCCCACCGGCCACGCACATCCTGATAGACAAACAGATAGCCCTCTGCCTGCATGCGGGGTGATGGACCAATCGATTTTTTATACTGATCCGGCCCATACGGCGCTGCCCCGAAGCATGTCCGCTGCATCAGAATCGGATAACGTTTGTCCGGGGAAGCATCGAGGGGGATGTAAACCGCCGTATACAGCAGCACACCGTCCCGCATCGGAATCCGGTATTCCACTTTCCGGTATTTGTCCGGAACCGTGTCCTCACCACTGGCCAGAAACGGGATTAGCCAGAGAATCCATACCGGCAACCGCCGGTTTTTAAGCAAAAATGAGGGAAATAAGGAAATCATAATGCTTGTTGCTGGTGTATGAAACGGGCAATCGTTTTAAGGCCATTGGCGACATGCTCATCAAAGGGCAATCCATAACTCAGCCGCATACAATTGTTGTACTGGGGTTGCAGACTGAACAAGCCACCCGGCATGATACTGATCCGGAACGGCTCCAGCTGGTCGGCAAGCAGCAGGGAATTAACGGCAGGGTCCATCTCCACCCAGAGTGTAAATCCGCCCTGCGGTTCGCTGATTCGGGTCCCTGCCGGAAACAATGTCCGGATTGTTTGCTGATACCGTTGGCAGTTCGCCGTCAGTTGTTTCCGGAGCCGGCGCAGGTGCAGTTCGTACCGGTCATTGGCCAGAAAGTTGGCAATGGCCTGTTGGGTGAGCCCGGGCGAGAAGCCGGCCTGATACCGTTTGATCTGTAACAAGGCTTCATAAAATCGCCCCGGGGCGACCCAGCCCACCCGATAACCCGGTGCCAGCGTTTTACTGACAGAACCACACCAGAGCACCCAACCGTGCTGGTCAAATACCTTGCAGGGCACCGGCCGGTCGGGGCCGAAATGTAGATCGCCGTACAGATCATCCTCAATCATGGGTATGCCGTAGGTGTCCAGCATGCGTACCAGCCGCTGCTTATTTGCAACCGGCATACAGCAGCCAAGCGGATTACTGAAATTCGGAACGAGCAGACACGCCTGCACCCGGCCCGCCCGCATGTGGTCTTCCAGCACGTTCAGATCGACACCGGTTGCCGGATCAGTAGGCAATTCGAGTACCTTCAGGTCAAGCGACAGAATCGTTTGCAGAATACCAAAATACACGGGGCTTTCCACAGCTACCGTATCGCCGGGCCTGGTGATCGTTTTCAGGCATAATGTCAGGGCCCCCGAGCATCCTTCGGTCGTTATGATGTCATCATCGGTGAGTGTACTGCCCCAGAAGAGGGCAAAACGGGCAATTTGCCGCCGCAGGTCAGCATTACCGGCCATGAGCTCATAGTCGAGGCCGCCATTCGGCAGATCGTGCTGGGCCTGGAGCAGGGCTCTGCCAAGCTTTTGTACAGGCAACAGCGCCGCTGCCGGTACGCTCATGGAAAACGGAAGCCAGCCGGGTTGCCGTTGCTGACGCATAAGCCGTAGCAGAATAGACTCCTGTTCGGGCGGGCTGGTCTGACTGACCATCGTAACCGGTGCCGACCGGTTAGGCATCGTCCCGGCACGCCCCGTACGGACGTAATACCCGGATTGCGGCCGTGCCTCAATCCGGCCTTCTGCTTCCAGACAGTAATATGCCTGCTGAACGGTATTGATACTGACACCCAGTTCCTGACTTAACATCCGGACGGATGGCAGTTTATCCCCTTCTGCCAGCACACCATGGCTGAGTTTCACGCTGAGCTGTTGCGCAATTTGCTGATACCGCGGTATTCTTCGTTCCATACAGCACCTTCTGGTTAAGGCACAAAAGTAACCTGTCAAACTGTACCTGTTGGCATACAGTTAGGCACAAAAAAAGCCGTACAGTCACCCGTCCGGAAAAAATAACCTCCAGGCAGCTGTATGGCTTTTTAAAACCTGAACTGTAACTGGCGCTCAGGCCTGATTTTGCGTTCTTTTGCGCTTATTAGTCAGGAGCATTACACCTTATCCATTACTTTGTCTATGCAGGGAGCGTATCTGAAGAGCGTCATCAACCAGTTTTCCTATTACAAGGTACTCGCCGAAAAAGCAATGGCTCAGGTACCCGATGAGGTCCTGTTCCGGCAGTATACTGCGGAGAGCAATAGCATTGCGGTCATTGTTAAACACCTGTGGGGCAATATGCTTAGCCGCTGGACCGATTTTCTGACAACAGACGGGGAAAAGCCCTGGCGTGACCGTGAGGGGGAGTTCACGGATGACATTTCATCCCGGGAAGAACTCCTCAGCAAATGGGAAGCCGGATGGGCCGTATGTCTGGAAACCCTCCAAACTCTGACGGACGATGACCTGTCAACCATCGTGTATATCCGTCATCAGGGGCATACGGTTCTGGAAGCCATTAACCGGCAGCTGGCGCATTATCCGTACCATGTTGGTCAGATTGTATACCTGTGTAAAATAGCTGCCGGACACTGGGAGTCGCTTTCCATTCCGAGAGGCCAATCAGCGACCTATAATGCGGCTAAGTTTGCTCAACCCAGACACCGCGAACATTTTACAGACGAATTTATCAAACCGGACAAATCAACGGAGGCCAACTCCTGACACTACCTTAGCCATGACACAGCAACAAGCCGACCACTTTGCTCAAGCCTGGATTGATGCCTTCAACGCTCATGATCCGGAAGCTATTCTGGCCCATTACGCCGATGAGCTTACCTTCTGTTCACCCTTTATCCCGCTACTGACGGATAATGCTTCCGGCGTTATTACCGCTAAACCTGAACTGGCTGACTACTTTCTGACCGGTCTGGCAACGTACCCGGATCTGCACTTTACGCTTCACCATGTTTTTGCCGGTATTGATTCACTGGCCATTCATTACACCTCAGTTAACAACCGGCAGGCCTGTGAAGTATTCCGGCTGAATGAAGCCGGGAAAGCGGTTCATGTCTCCTGTCATTATGTCTCAACCAGCGGCAGTTGATTTGGTAGCTTTCCAACAGATAACATGAACGATACTGATCTTCTTCAACATATAGTAACCGCCTTGGCCTTTCGCTTCAAAAAAGCGATTGCGCCATCCGGCGAGGACTTCGGCATGTTCAAGGCAGGTAAGCAAACCCGAAGCCCATGCGAAATCATTAATCACATGACTGATCTGGCAAACAAGGCAAGCCTGAAAATAACAGCAGGACATTTCAATAGCCCGCCTTCTGCCATTCAGGATTTCCTGTCAGAATCAACTCGTTTTCTGGAAGCTTTACAAAGGCTTTCAGAAACTATTCAGGCCACCACTATCGATAAAGAGATTGCGATGCGGCTGCTTCAGGGACCGCTGCTGGACATTGCCACCCATATCGGACAAATCGCTTTGCTGAACGGATTGAACGGCAATCCGGTATCGAAAGAAAACTATTTCAGCGCCGATCTTGACTGACAATAACGTTCGGTAATACAGCGGACAGACTTCTGTTTTGGACGAAGCCAACTTACACAGCATAATATACACATTATTGCTGACGGTAGTTCTCTGATCTGCCGCAAGCAGTTTATAGAAACAGCCGCCCGCTTGTCAGCTACTATAAAAAAACGGGACCGGAAGTAAACTTCCGGTCCCGATACACGCTCAGGCCTGTCGCCTGTATTCCACATTCGCTTCGCAAACGGGATCGTATTCCGGCTTATCGCCAGCCACCACCCATTGCCCGGTAAGCACTTACCATGGCATTCATTTGCTGCATTTTGGTTTCAATAAGCTCCATTCTTGATTCCAAAACGTCCCGCTGTGTCAGCAGTACCTCCATATAATCGGCGCGGGCTGAGGTAAATAACTTCAGCGCAATGTTGGTTGACTGCGTCAATGCCTGCACCTGGTTATTTTTCATGTTATAGCTCTTTTCCAGATTGTCCATGTTCGACACCTGATTAGCCACTTCGATATAGGCGTTCAGGACCGTTTTTTCGAAATTGAACACGCTCTGAATCTGTTTGGCGCTGGCATTTCTGTATTCAGCCGTAATCCGGTTTTTATTAATCAGCGGCCCCATCAGGTCACCAGCCAGACCGGCAATGATCGACTCCGGTATACTGGCCAGATAGAGCGGGTTAAACGCCATCAGACCCAGCGACGCCGAGAGGTTCAGCGACGGATAAAACTCTGCCTTAGCCACACTGATATTCAGTTTGGCAGCCGCTACCTGCAATTCTGCCTGCCGGATATCCGGCCGGTTTTCAAGCAATTGGGCCGGAATACCGGTGCTGAGTTTCATCGGAGACAGGTTGATAAACCCGTCTGAACTACGCTGCACATGCTGCGGGAACCGGCCAACCAGGTAATTGATCCGGTTTTCGGCTTCCACAATGCGCTGCTGAATGCCGAACTGCATGCTCTGGATTTTGTACACCTCGGCTTCGAACCGGCGAACAGCCAGTTCGGTTACTTTGGCGGCTTCCTTTTCCTGCCGGATAATGACCAGGGCATTGTTCAGGATTTCGATATTCCGGTTGATGATGCCCAGCTGGTTATCCAGCGCCATCAGCTCATAGTAGGAACGGGCGATTTCGGCGACGATATTCGTAACCGTAAAGTTCCGGCCCTCAATCGTAGCCAGGTAGTTGTTTACCGCTACCTTCTGCGCGTTCCGCAGTTTGTGCCAGATATCGACCTCCCAGCTGGCAAATGCCCCCACAAAGGTGTTCGGCAGCACTACCGGTGTGCGTTTACCGGGCTTGATGTCGGTAATGTCGTCACTGGCCCCCTGACTGGTATACCGCGAAACCTTATCGACTCCCGTACCACCGCCCAGGGTTACGAACGGCAGGTAGGCCCCCCGGCGCGCCAGAATGTCGTTGTTCGACATCTGGATTTCCTGCAACGTAATGTTCAGTTCCTGATTGTTCTGCAATGCGGTATCAATCAGGGCAGTCAGGTAAGGATCCTTGAAAAAATCCCTCCATGGCGTCTTTCCAACGTTTGTCGTATCCTGTGAGGTACCATAGCTGGAAGGAACGTTCTTCGTCAGCGTGCGTTCGGCTACCGGCGGAACATGACAACCGGCGGTGATCAGGGCAATCAGAAAGATACCCAGACCACTTACTAGTTTATTTCTGTTGCTCATTGTCTGATTCTTCAGGAAGTAATGTCTGATGTACATTGTGGACGAAGTTTTCCGACAGCGGTTCTTCCTCCTCGCCTTTAATCATCTGGCGGCCGTCTGCCAGATTGCCGAATATGAAGTATAAACCAGGGATAATAATTACCCCGAAAACGGTTCCGAACAACATACCACCAAGCGCTGAGGCACCAATCGTACGGTTACCGATTGCACCGGCTCCGGTTGCCACAATCAGCGGAATCAGACCGGCTACGAAGGCAAACGACGTCATCAGGATCGGACGGAAGCGTACTTTCGCCCCTTCAATTGCCGCATTTAGAATCGTTTCGCCCTGCTGTCGCTTCTGGACCGCAAATTCCACGATCAGTACGGCGTTTTTACCCAACAGACCCACAAGCATGATCAGACCGATCTGGGCATAAATGTTGTTTTCGAGACCCATCAGCTGAAGCATCAGGAACGACCCGAATACCCCGACCGGCAGCGAGAACACAACCGCCAGCGGAATGATAAAGCTTTCATACTGCGCCGCGAGTACAAAGTATACGAAGGCAAGTACGACCATAAAGACATAAAGCGCCTCGTTACCACGGATCGATTCGTCGTATGACAGACCTTCAAAAGCAATGTCATAGCCCTTCGGCAGCGTCTTGGCCGCTACTTCACGGATGGCTGCAATGGCGTCGGCTGTTGTATAGCCTTTAGCCGGAAGCCCCTGAATCGCCGCTGAGTTATACAGGTTGAAACGGGTGATCTCGTTTGGCCCTTGTCCTTTTTTCAGCGTCATGAACGACGAGTACGGTACCATTTCACCCGCTTCGTTTTTCACGAACAGCTTCAGCAGATCGGTTGGCAGACGACGGAAACTCGGATCCGACTGCACATATACTTTAAAGAACTGGTTGAACTTGATAAAGCCCTGTTCGTAGGTACTACCAATCAGGATGTTCAGGTTATCCATCGCCTTACCGATTGAAACACCTTTCTGCATCGCCAGTTTGTTGTCAATTTCCAGTTCGAACTGCGGATAGTTGGCAGCGAAGAAGGTGAACAGACCGGTCAGCTCCTTGCGTTTGCCCAGGTTTTCCATGAATTCCTTGTTGATTTTGTCGAATTCACGGTAGTCGGTATCGGTTGTTTTATCGAGCAGACGCATCGAGAAACCACCTGACGTACCGAAACCAGGAATGGCCGGCGGCTCGAAGAATTCAACGGTTGCGCCGAGGTTTTTCGATTTAACTTCGAGCTCTTCCATGATCTCCTTCACGTTCTTGTCGCGCTCATGCCATGGCTTCAGGTTGATCAGACAGGTACCGGCGTTTGAGCCCCGGCCTTCGGTCATGATTTCGTAACCCGCCAGTGACGAGATCGATTCGATGCCCGGCACTTCCTCACAAATATCCTGCAAATGCCGCGACACCTGGTTGGTTTTTTCGAGCGTTGAGCCCGGAGGTGTCTGAATGATGGCGTAAATCGTACTCTGATCTTCGTTCGGAATAAAACCCGACGGCACGACCTTGTTTTCGTAGACAATACCGGCACAGAAGGCAGCAAGTACCAGGAACGTCACCATGCGGCGGTTAACAATCAGCTTCAGCAACCCAACATAGCGACCCGTCATCTTATCAAAACCACGGTTAAAGCTATCGAGCGCTTTTGTCAGGATGTTCTTCTTACGGGCATGTCCGTGGTGGTTTTTCAGCAGCATGGCGCACAATACCGGCGTCAGCGTCAAGGCGATCAGGGCCGAAATAACAATGGAGCTGGCCATCGTAATCGAGAACTGACGATAGAACGTACCGACCGGACCCGACATGAACGAGATCGGCAGGAACACCGACACCATGACCATCGTAATCGCAATGATCGCACCGCTGATTTCGCCGAGTACTTTTTTCACGGCACCAAACGGCGTCAAATGCGGCTCTTCTTCCATTTTGGCGTGCACCGCTTCCACCACCACAATTGCATCATCGACCACAATACCAATCGCCAGTACAAGCGCGAAGAGCGTTACCAGGTTGATAGACAGGCCAAAGAGCTGAATCACGAAGAACGCACCCACGAGCGACACCGGAACGGCGAGAATCGGAATCAGCGTTGACCGCCAGTCGCCCAGGAAGACAAATACCACCAGGGCCACCAGCAGGAAGGCATCCCGCAAGGTGTGAATTACCTGTTCAATTGAGGCATCCAGAAACTGCGATACGTCATAGCTGATTTTGTAGTCCATACCCGGCGGGAAAGACTCCTTCATCACGTCCAGTTTCGCTTTTACCTCAGCAATTACATCACTCGCATTACTACCATAGTTCTGCTTCAAGACAATCGCCGCCGACGCTTTACCGTCGAGGTTCGAGTAAATATCAAAGAATTCGCTACCCAGTTCAACCCGCGCAATATCCTTCAGGTGAATCAGTTCGCCCTGCGAGTTGGCGCGGATAATCACATCCTCATATTCTTCGGGTTTATTATACCGGCCCTTGTAGGTCAATACGTATTCCAACGACTGGGCCTCAATACCGGAGCTTTGCCCGATCCGGCCCGGACGGCCGATGATACTTTGCTCACCAAGTGCCTTCATCACTTCCTCTACCGAAATCTTGTAGGCCCGCATCCGGTCAGGATTCAGCCAGACCCGCATTGCGTACCGGCGGCTACCCAGAATCTGCGCCCGCGCCACCCCTTTTGTCCGCTGAATTTCAGGGATCATTTTAACGGTAGCGTAGTTGAAGAGGAATTTTTCATCCATGCTCTTTTCTTTCGAATAGAGGTTGACGTACATCAACATACTTGGCTGGATAGGCGTGATGATAACCCCTTCGCGCTGAACGAGTTCAGGCAGCAGCGGCATTACTTGGTCAACCCTGGTCTTCACCCTGATGACCGCATCGTTGGGGTCGGTCCCAGGCTCAAAGATAATCCGCAGGGTAGCCTCACCGGCACTGGTAGCATCGGTGGCAATGTAACGCATGTCCTGCACCCCGTTGATAGCCTGTTCGAGCGTAATCAGCGTGGATTTTACCAGTACGTCCGCACTGGACCCCGGGTAAGCGATAAAGATATTGACCGTTGTGGGGGCAATGTCCGGGAACTGCGAAATAGGCAGCTGCCGGATTGCCAGTACACCTATAAAGACTATCATAATCGAAATCACGATAGCGAATACAGGTCTGCGTATGAATTTATTAAACATGTCTTCGGCTGGTTAGAATCGCTGATTACTCGGCATACAGACTTAAGTTAGATACCACCGATTCAGGCTTCACGAATTTGTAGTGGATCTTTTCGTTTTCTTTCACCTGGCGTAAGCCTTCGAGCAGGATTTTGTCGTCTTTGCTCAGGCCAGACCGGACGACGAAGATGTGGGGCAGCTCGGCACCGATTACGACTTCCCGCGAGCGAACCTTATTATCTTTGTCAATCACATAGACATACTTTTTCTCCAGTACCTCGAAGGTGGCCTTCTGCGGAATGATCATGGCGTTTTTCAACGGCAGCGTCATCTGAATATTACCGGTTTCACCGTGGCGCAGCAGTCCGTTCGGGTTCGGGAATGTTGCCCGAAACGCGATATTACCGGTTTCATTATTGAAGTCGGCTTCGATGGTTTTTACCACACCAGGCTGATTAAACACCTGATTATTCGCCAGCAGCAGGTTCACATGATTCAGGTTTTCCTGCTGGGCGTGTGTTTTATAGTTCAGGTACTCCGCTTCCGGTACGTTGAAGTATACCCACATCTGGCTATTATCTGACAGCGTCGTCAGCAGATCGCCCTCGTCTACCAGACTTCCCAGCCGTACCTGGAAGTGGTCCATGATCCCGTCGAACGGTGCCCGCACTTCAGTAAAGCCCAGGTGAACCTGTGCCAGCGATACTTCTGCCTTAGCCTTATCCAGTTTGGCTTTTGCCAGGGCGAGTTCGTTTTTCGAGACAATGTTGCTGTCGGCCAGCAATTTGGTATTCTTATATTCTACATCGGCGAAGTTTGCCTCGGCCTGTGCTTTCTGTAACTCAGCCTGATACTGGATCGGCAGGATCTGGAACATCAGCTGACCTTTCCGGACAGCCTGTCCTTCGTCCACAAATATTTTCTGCAGATACCCTTTTTCCAGCGCTCTCAGCTCAATATGCTGATACGCATGAATCTGACAGACAAACTGATTGGTAACGGTCGTGTCACGCTGAAGCGGACTGGACACCAGAAATTCTTTTTCTTCTTCTTTTTCTTCTGTTTCTGTATGGCAGCCCGTGTTGCAGATAACAACAACGAAACCCAACAGGATAAGCAATCTTTTCATGGTAGTCTGATTTTTTACAGGAGATTCTGATTCGTTAAGGTTGTATTCCCGTTTTAAGCCAGTCACCGGCATTGTGCCTGCTGACTGATTGATAATGATTAGAAGGGTCAGCGTTTATCGTGTGGCAGCGTGCTGCGACGTGTCTACTACGTGAGGGGGGGCGTTGGGTGCCTGCTCCAGCTGCCTGATCAGACTGTCCTTAAGCTGATTGGCATGCTCACAGTCTGAAAGCTGCTGTTGCCAGTTAATGGGATCGATCGGCGGAACGGCGCTACCCAGACCATATTCGGTCATACTTTTCAGGCGGCTTTGTTCGTAGAGCAGGAACCCATTATACGTCAGCGAAAGAGCCAGTGCCAATCCGAAGGCATAAAGTAATATCGAAGGAAAATACCGGCGTCTCATAGCGTTTCTCCAAGTTGGATGCCACAAAACAACCGTCGTAACTTTAAAACAATATGAGAGTAGAATTAGAAAACATTAGAAAAATTTAAATGGTGTGTCTGTGCATGAATTCAACTAATGACAACATTAAGTGGAATGAGATTAAAAAAAGGGCTGTTTATTTTAATACAATATTTTTCTTTAATTCGAAATCCAAAAAAAGTGCAATTATTAGAGAGAATACCAAAAAATAAAATTTCTTATAAATTTAGTTACATATAAACCATATACCTTTTAATGAACAGAAAAGGTTTAATTCCATTTTAATATACGATCCCTCAGTCAGATAGTGGATAAAAAAAATTTATAAAAGACCAGCTGTTTGCAGCCAGTCTTTTATAAAATCGAATCAGGAAAAATCGAGAGCTATTAAAAAGCCCAGACCCACAAAATAGAGCAGACACAAGCCAATTATTTTCCAGACTCCTGCCGGCATCAGCCCGGAGGTTCCGGCATTTTCCATTTTTCCCTTCAGGTGGGTTTCAATTGTCTGGTGTACATAGTAAAGGAAGGCGCCGTTCAGGACCAGCTGTACACCGGACGGCAGGATAATGTGAAAAACCGAGAACAGAATCAGAAGGCTGAACGCCCAGCCAGCGGCAACATACAGCCAGGTACGGGACAGTTCGGGGAAATCAAACGCTCTGAAGTTCCGGCTCAACAGCCACGCACCAACCGGCGGCGCCAGAAACGATACCCATAACATGTGCACCCGCGGAAAATACTCTCCCGACGTCCCCGCAGGAACCGGTTTACTGCCGAGGCCAGGATTTGTACGGATGCCCCCCGGCTGAACCGTCACGACGGGACCGTGTGAATACACCTGCTCCAGTTCCAGTAAAAAGGCTGAACACGCCGTATACCGGAGCTCCGGTTTTTTAGCGGTAGCCCTGGCAATAATGGCGTTCAGCTTATCAGGAATACCGGCCAGCCGTGGCAGCGGGGTGCTGACAATCTGCTGGTGAAGGCTGAAATGTGAATCTTCCGTACTGCCGAACGGTGCCTGCCCGGCAAGGAGGGTATACAACAATACTCCTAATGAATAAATATCGGCTCTGTAATCTACCGAGCGCGGCGCCGTAATCTGTTCGGGACTCATGTATAACGGTGTACCCAGGGTCATCATCGGGCCGGTCAGGCTCATTTGGGTGGCCTCCGGATCAATCATTTTGGCAATTGAAAAGTCCAGCACCTTAACGGCCCCGTTCCGCGTAAGAAATATATTGCTCGGTTTAATATCCCGGTGTACTACACCCCGATCGTGCGCATACTGAAAGGCCGTCAGGATTTGCCGGAACCATTCAATGGCTTTCTGAGGCATGACCGCCCCGTGGCGGTTCAGCATTTCCTGCAGATCTTCGCCCTGTAGATACTCCATAATAATCGCGACCCGTTCACTATCCTGGTAAAAATGATAGGCCTTACCGATACCCGGGTGGCTGAGCTGCACCATAATCTGCGCCTCCCGCATGAATCGTTGCCGCAAATCGGCATTCTGCGAAAACTCGGCGTTAAGAATTTTTACGGCGGCCGGCTGCCCCTGGGCGTTTTCGGCGTAATAAACTGTACCCTGCCCGCCTTTGCCGAGTTCATGTACTAATTTATAGTCGAGTATTGTTCCCGGCGGCGTTGTTAATTGTCCGTTCATGATCCTGAAAATTAGCGGGTATTTACAATGGGCATAGCATTATCAAATCGTCCGTAGGCCACCGGATGCTGGCTGTGCTGTTTCCGGCGGGCATGGGCGACCACATTTTTACTCAGATAGTTGAAAAGCTCTCTGGCATCAACAATGTGATCGCGGTTAGGGTCGGCCTTTCCATCGAGGCCCTGAATGAGGTAATAGCTGAATAAACCTTGCTTCAGCTCGGGCAGTTCAATGGAGGTTTCATTGTCACGGGAGGACATCAGCAGCATAATGCCCGATTTACTGCCCTTCAGCACCGAGCGGTTTCCCAGACCCCGGGCTTTGGTTATTGAGCCTGAATGGCAGGCATCAGCAATGCAGAGTTTGGTCCTTGCCGGACACCGCTTAAACGCCGCTTTTACATCTTCATGCAACAGGCTTGTGGCCTCGCTGTTATCAAAGTCGTAAGGCACAAAGATGCCTGGAGCGCCATGTCCTGAAAAATAAAAGATGACGCGGTCCTGAGGTCGGGCAAAACTGTACAGATAATTTAACTGCTTCAGAATCTGTGCCCGGGTCGCCTGCTGATTAATCAGGAAACGCATTTGGTTGGCGGGTACTCTTTTTTTAAAAAAATCATACACCCGTCGGGCATCATTCACCGTCAGATTCAGATCGCCGTTATCCGGCGTCATGTTTTTGTAATCGGCGATGGCGGCAATAACGACGTAGGTTTTCGAATCATCGGGAGGAAAACTCCGGGCGGCTGAACACACAGAAAGCAGCATCAGGACAACTAAAAGTCTGGTAGAATCTGGCAGCATAGCTAGTTAGCGTTTTTTGGACGATCCGGCCCCGGAACGGTTTGCGGAGGCCGGAATGGTTTAACGATAGGGTGTTTACGATCTCTTAACCAGGAACTGATCTGCCAGGTCAGGATACAGGCGATTACGATACCGGCCATCCAGCCAATGCGGTTTACCCACGCTTCGGCCGGCTTATTTATGGCTGACCGACCCGTTAATCTGCTGGTCGGGGAAACGGCAACCGGTCCTGAATCAGGCCCCCGCAACGGGTTTACGACGGCTGAGCTGACAGTGACAAACGAAGCGCTTTCATCCGTATCAACTGCCTGCAGATGAATCAGGTATGCCGAGTAATTGTCGGCAGTCCTGCCCTTACAGACGGCATTAATTTTATTCATCTTTACCTCATCGGATACCTGCTCAGCTAAAATGGCTGTCAGTGCATCATCTGTCAGTTGTTCAATAATACCATCCGAGCAAAGAAAAAAATAGTCGCCCCGGCGCAGGTCGGTCAGCATGCTCACATCTGCCTGAGCAGGCGTCAGGGGTCGTCCCTGAATCGCCCGGGTGATGACATTTCGCTGCGGATGGTCCATTGCCTGTTCAGGGTTTAGTATACCCGCCTTCACCCATTCATCCACGAGTTTATGATCCGTCGAGCGGTACAGGATGTTATTGCCCCGGCAATGATAAATCCGGCTGTCACCGACATGGGCTACGGTTGCGCCCTTCTGGTGCAGATGCAGGAGTGTCAGGGTTGTTCCCATCTTTCCCGGTGCGGATGTTGTCCGCTGATAGGCCTCAAGTGCCTTTTCAGCCTCCTGAACAGCCATCGAAACAAGGGCGAAAGTGGCAGGGCCCGGATGTTGGGCAAAAAAGGAACGGATCGCCGATGTTGTCAGCGAACTGGCCTGTTCGCCTTCCGACAATCCGCCCATACCATCGCAAACCATAAAAAGCCGGTCTGAAACCGAAGCCTGTCCCGGCGAGGGATAAACGGCATCCTCGTTATTTTGTCTGCCGCCGGTTTCGCTGATGGCTACCGGCGGAAAAATGGTTATCCGCATGAGAGGAAGGTTAGCCTGCCGGCGTTTCGGAAAGGTCAGCAGCCTCCCCCGTTCTGAGATACAGTATCGTTTTACCCAATCGCAGACAATCTCCGTTTTTCAGAAATATCTGATCATGCTCCGTTAACCGCCGCACTTCGTTTATGAACGTACCGTTATTGGAGCCGCAGTCGCTAACTACGTATTGAAAGCAGCCATCGTGTCTCCTGAACACATCGATTACGGCATGACGGCGACTCATATACGTATCCAGCGTATGTACCATTATATCAGCCGGTTTTGACGTCGACAGTCGGCCGAGGACATTCCGGCCCTCTTTCAGCTGAAGCAGCTGCGGGGGTTGTCCGGCAGGGACCTCAACGTCAAGCCGACCAACCGCCTGGTTACGCTGCGTTTCCGATAAATCCTGATTGATTACCAGCGTCTTATTGGCCACCGGCGCTGATTTTACCGGTTCAGCAGGGATAACCACACCGGATATTGTCCCGCATTTCGGACAACGTACCTGCAACCGTTTACCGGCCGGAAGCGTATCTGTTTTCAGTCGCAGCGTGGCTTCGCAGTTTCCGTTTGAACAGATTACCTGCATATCGGTCAGGCCCATTCATCAACATCGCCGTTATTTACATAATCCTGATGCGCCACATTGCCCTCCTCATCCGGAAGCGGTTCAGGTTCGTCGCCACCCATGTTCATGGTACTGCCATCGTGGGTAAGTGATTGAAATTCATCCTCCGTAAACTGACCGTCATGGTTCATATCAACCCCGACAACATCCATTTCGCCGTCATGATTTACATCAACCAATACCTGTTCAAACGTCCTGTCCTCATTTGTATCAACCATAATGGCATCTGTGACTCCGTCTTCATCCTGATCAACAACCAAAGCATCAGCGATACCATCCTGGTTCGTATCAAGGACAACGCCTTCAAGAACCCCGTCATGATCTGCATCGATGGCTATGCCGTCCGGCTGACCATCACCCGTAAGATCAACCTGCTGACCATCAATGCTTAATTCAGTTGTGGCCGCCTGGGTTTCGCCCCCCGGGGTTTGGGCTGTTGGCTGGTCCGCTTGATTGGCAGGCTGGTTTTGCGGCATACCGTTATTTGCGTTATCAACCGGGGCATTCGGGTCGTCGGCGGGTACATCGCCCGGCCCTGGTTCGACCGCTGCATCCGGTTCAGAGCCGGTGGCAAAGGCAGTACCGGCCGATCCGAGCGCCGCACCCAGTACGACACCACCCGCAGCCGCAATTTTGGCTTTTGTACCGGAATCAGGCGTCCGTTCGTTTTGCGGATCAACAGTAGTACCGGCGGGCTGCTGTTCATTAGCAGGGCCATTGATAATAACCTGATCTCCGGCAGGCCGGATGGGCTGATCCTGATTCAGAATCATTGTTTCGTCGTTGTTAGCTGACATATCGTTATTGTTAGGGTATTCATCAGTCAATTATCCAGATGGCTTTACAGGCTACGCACCGCTTCTGATTTGCGAGGTTTTTCCATGGCAGGAAGCCCAGAAAGCGTTTGCATTTCGGACAGACATAATTAATCTGAAACTCTTCGTTCAGGGCAAACTCTTTTTCTCTGGTATTGATCGAACCCGATACCAGAATACCGAGTGCACTACCCACAAACGGAATCAGTGATAAACCAGCGCGTACGGCTGAACTCACCCCCTGCCCTTTGCCCTGCAACTGGAGTTTGGCGGTCCGATACGCTTCATACACCTCACTGAGCTGGTTGAATGCATCGGCAACGGCCTCGTTCTGTTGTTTTCCGGGCAACGGTTGCGGCTCAGGCTGCCGGTTCCGTGCAAATATTTTTTCAAAGTTGACAACCACCCCGCCCAACGACACCGTATCCTTAGGGGTAATCAGCATCCGCTGAATCTGAAGACCGTTTACTGTTGTCCCGTTAGTGGAGTTGTGGTCTTCAAGCACCATAATATTGTCAGAAATCACGGTAAGCGTTGCATGCCGGCCACTTACCTGCGGCTGGACAAGCCTGATCTGATTGTCGGGATTACGGCCGATCGTATATTGCCTGCTATTCATGTAAGGGAATGTTCAGAGTCTGAGTCCGGTCAAAAGTACATCTCAGACTATGCCTTTGTCATCAGGCAAATTGCGTATTTTTCGGTGGTGGCGTCCGGTAATCCGGGCTGCTGCTACTGTATAACCGTTATCCTTAGAGCAGGAAAACGATCCCGATCAGTCCGAAGAAAATACCGATAAATAGCAGAAAGGTGGTAAGCATCCGATTGCTCAGAGACAGCCGGACATCGCCGGGATTATTCCGGTTGTAAAATATGGGTAACCTGGCGCCGGCTACATAGGTCTTCGGAGCATTGGGGACTTTAACTTTTGACTGATATAACCGGCCCTGAACCGTGTATTGAACATCCGAGAAATAATCGTATTCGACCTGGTTATTTCGATAGGCCTTCCGCTCTTTATAGAACGAAAGTACCTGTGCATCTGTCGTTTCTGCATTTTGCTGCCATTGCCGGTTCTGTTTCTTCAATACATAGGAAAGCAAGATCAAGCCGATGCCGGCAATCAATACAACAGCTCCGATTTTGTGGCTTCCGGTATTAACAGCTTCCGTATAGTGCTGCGAAGTCTGGATAAAAAGCGTTAAAAGCAGTACATGCATGACCGGTATATGGTTAGTGATTCAGGATTTAACCGTTCGTCATCACTGACCGCTGTTTTGATCAGGTACTGACGTCATACAAAAGTGCCATACAGGCAGCGTACTTCTCTACGTAATTTGCCGTATTTTGAAGGAGAGTAATCGTTTTTATTTCAGTTGGTTTCACAATCCGGTACGGAAGCTGAACCGTTTTTAATGCTCAGCTTCCGTTCACCTCACCGGCACCAGGCAGTTTTACGGCAGACACCGGATGCGTTAAACAAATCCGGGTACCTCAATCCTGACCGTTGTTCCCTGTTGTTCAGCAGACGTAAAGATCAGTTTTCCCTGATGCAGCTCAATGATTTTCTGCGTAATGGCCAGCCCGATGCCATAGCCGGGCACTCCCTCAACATTATGACCCCGGTATAAAGGGTCAAAAATATGAGCCGCATCTTCGGCCGTAATGCCGCGCCCCTTATCGGTCACCAGCAGCAGAATCTTTTCTCCTTTAGCCGATAACTGGATAGAAACCGGCTCTGCCGAGTACTTACAGGCATTATCAAGCACATTCAGAAAAGCAGTTGTGAGGAGCGCGCTGCTGCCTTTTACGGTAAATGAATCCTCATCCGACGCATCAAAATGGAGCGGAAGGCTCCGGTCGGGATACTTGGACTGCACCTGCCCGATGGCCGAAAGCAGGCAGTCATCAACCTGAACCGGTTGCAGCACAATGGTTCCATCCGTTACCTTAGCCAGACCCAGCAAACCGTTGGTGAGTGTAATGACTTTTTTGATTTCTTCAATCGCAATGGTAATACTCTCGCGCCAGTCTTCGGGTTTCTGATCATAGCGCAGGGATGTTTCAAGGGTACCCAGTGTGTTTGTAAGCGGGGTCCTCAGCTCGTGAGAGGCATGTGACACAAAACTCCGCTGCGACACAAACGCATCTTCCAGCCGGAAAAGCATCTGATTAAACGTCATGGCCAGCTGGGCAATTTCGTCCCGCCGGTTACCCTCATGTACGCGCTTGTGCAGGTCAACGGCTGTAATCTGCTCCACTTCATCCACGATTTGAGAGATTGGTTTCAGCACGCGGCCGGAAAAATACCAGCCCGCCAGCACAATGAGGGCAAACCCAAGGAGGTTAGCCAGAATCAGAATCTGTACGAGTGTTTTCAGTTTGGCAAAACCGATCCGGTCGTATCCCGACGCAAAAATATAAAACAGCTGCCCTCGGTCACGGTAGGGGATTACGATGGACTCGAGGTGTTCACTCCGGAACTCAAATAGTGACGAGGTGTCGAGAAGCGGAATCTTTTCCTTATAATATTCTGATTCCTTCAGCGTACGGTTAGTAAAGACCAGATTGCGCCGTTCGTCATAGATACTGATCTGCTCCTCAACAATCGTCAGCAGATCCGTCCGGACCATGTTTTTGAAAAAGTTATCGTGCAGGTGGCGGCGGGAGATCAGGACCCGGCCCGCCACCCGTGCCTTACTTTCCAGGCGGCTGTAAAACTCTTCCTGCCGGTATAGCGAATAAAAATAACCAACCAGTAAGGACAACGTAAGCTGGATTGCCGTGGCCAGCAGGGTAAATATGATGGTTAACCGGTTACGAATAAGCATAAGGACAAGTCAGTATCAAGGATCAGGCAGCTGTTATCCTTCCCGGAGAACATAGCCCATTCCGACAACGGTGTGCAGGAGTTTTGTGGAAAAGCCTTTATCAATTTTTTTCCGCAGGTAACTGACATACACGTCAATAACGTTGGTGTTGCTATCGAAATTTAAGCTCCAGACCCGTTCACTGATGTCTACTCTGGAAATAATTTTACCCTTATTCAGCATCAGGTATTCCATCAGGGAGTACTCGCGGGTAGTCAGTTCGATGCGCTGGCCGGCGCGGGTAACGGTCTTCGTATCCAAATTCAGTTCAAGGTCAGCCAGTTGCAGAATCTGCTTTTGTTTCGGGCCATTGCGGCGCGTTAAAGCTCGGATGCGTAAAAGAAGCTCCTGAAATTCAAAAGGTTTCACCATGTAATCATCCGCCCCCGAATTAAACCCATCCGATTTGTCCGCCATGCTATCCAGTGCCGTCAGCATCAGCACCGGTACCGATTCATTTTCTGAGCGGATCATGCGGCAAAGTTCAAATCCATTAATGTGGGGTAAATTAACATCCAGCAGGATAATGTCGTAAATATCCTTACGGAAAAAGGAAAGCCCTGTCCTGCCATCATAGGCGATAGTAACTTCATAGCCTTCCGCCAGAAAGCCTTTGCGAACAAATGAGGCAAGCCGCTCTTCATCCTCAACTAACAGAATTTTCATAACGATAACGATATTGATTACTGCAAATCAGAAGCAGCCATCAGGCCGGGCGAATCCAGAGATGCAGACCGGATAGCCTTTGCCATGAATCATACCAAATAAGGTTTTTTACGTATCCTAAGTTCCGGCCGGGTGTTATTTCTGCCGGATGTGCGTAACTCATACCTTTATCCGATACCCACACCGAAACCAACAGTGTACATTTGGAGCAATACCAGGTTTTGGTTTTACACCCGTCTACAGGTTCCAAACCGGGAATAACAACAAAAATCTACAAACCATGAAAGCCATTTTTTACCTCATCTTATTTCTGGTCCCCGGCACACTGGCTGCGCAGCAATCCTATGCGCTAAAACCTTATGCCATCACATTACCAAAGGTTAATTCTGCCCAGCAGGTTAATAAGGCCACGGTTCCACAGGCCGAAGCAAACGTTGTTTACAATACTGATGCAAAGGCACTTTCCTATTATGACGGCTCCAACTGGCAGTTGCTGGGTAGTGATGTCAACAACCGGTTCCCGAATGTCCGGACGTTTCAGGGGTCGGATGTCGTAATCGTTAACCAACAGGTCACTACCTTTTACTGGACCGTTCCGCAGGACGTAACCCAGTTTGTAGTGGAAGTCTGGGGTGGGGGTGCCGGTGGCGGCACCTTGTCCTATTCGGGGAGCCGGGTATTTTGTCAGGGAGGCGGTGCCGGTGGCTATGTACGGCGGTTATACAATGTGGCAGCCGGCGTTACATCAACAACCATTGAAGTCGGGAACGCCGGAGCACCGGCCGTCAGTACAAACGCACAGTCAGTTACCACGGGAAACAACAGCACATTCAGGTATAACAACAGCCGGCTTGTAGCCGAAGGCGGAGACCGGTTCGGCAGCGGCGGACGCGGTTCAGACTCTCAGGGCCAGGCGCTGATTTTTCAGGGAGGTTTTGCCAATCAGGTGCAGGTTTCTTATGTCCAGAAGACATCCACTGACTTTATGGAACTCATAAAGCTGTCAGACGGAGGCCTTGCCTATGGTGTAACAGACCGGCGCGGGGGATTTGCACCGACCGTAATGCTGAATTCTGCTGGTCAGTTTGTACGGGTAAACGGTGACGACGGTTCATTTTCTGATGCCGCTGACGGCCAGACTCCGGGTGGAGGCGGTAGCTGCGGCTATACAAAAGGTGGCGATGGTGCTCCGGGACTTGTAATTATCCGGTGGTGAACCAAACGCCCCTGACAGACTGTGTCAGGGGCGTTTAGTCTCAGAATCGCTCCAGCGGAATTTCGTCGGCTGCCCTGACAATCAGCGGAACCTCCTCCGTTGTTACATTCTGGTGATCAAGGCCGTAGGCTTTTTCGTCGGCAATGCTGAATTTCTTCAGGAAGAAATAGGCATTCATCAAAAATGTATCAATCGCGCCCAGTTCATTTTCATACGACAGAAACCGGTTAATGATGATAAACTTAAAGTCGCCGACAATTTGCCGTTGCTGCAATGACCGGTAGCGGCTCAGAATCGTCACCTCTCCGTTTTTCACCATATCAGCTACCACCCGTTTGAAGAGCAGGTTAATACGCGGCTGTACCCGGAAACCAAGCCTGAACGTAATCCGCACGACATCTTCAGGCAATAAAATATCCACCGAATATTGCGAAGTGTAGGGTTCATCAACCAAATCCACGTGAATGAGCCAGTATAAATCAGCTCGTTTTGGCTGCCGTTCCAGAATTGAGCTGATTATATGGTCTTCAACCATCTGTGCATTATCGGCAGATGTCAGATAGACCAGGTTCGTGGCGTACTTCGGTACATCCGTATCATTACTGAGTTCCCGTAATATCGGCAGGTGTTCTTTCAGGCTAACGTAGTTCGTCAACCGCTTTTTGATCCGGCTACCCCGATACCAGATGTACATGATGCTGATCAGCATAAATCCGAGCAACAGCGATACCCAGCCGCCGTGGGTGAACTTCCTGAGGTTCGCAATCAGGAATGAGCTCTCAATCATCATGTACAGCACAAACAATCCGAATACAACGGCCAGATTAACATGCCTCGTATATAGATAGTAAGACAATAGGATGGTTGTCATCAACATCGTCAGGTTGACCGACAGACCAAAAGCCGCCTCCATATTCTTCGACTTTTTAAAGTACAGCACTACGCCGATACACCCCAGCATCAACAGCCAGTTAAACGCCGGAATATACACCTGCCCGCGGGCTTCCGAAGGAAAAACAATCTGTAATTTAGGAAGCAACGTCAACCGGAATGCTTCGGAAACCAGCGTAAATGTTCCGCTGATCAGGGCCTGACTGGCAATAATCGTGGCCAGGGTAGCGATACCGATCGACGGCAGCATGAACCAGTCCGGAATCATACCGAAAAACGAGTTGGTTTCACCAAGTGGTTTACCCACGTGATGCAGCAGCCAGGTAGCCTGACCCAGATAACACAAGATCAGGCAGAATTTTACATAAAACCAGGAAACCTGTACGTTGCGCCTGCCCACATGGCCCATGTCCGAGTAAAGCGCTTCTGCCCCGGTAGAGCACAGAAACACCCCTCCCAACAGCCAGAAGCCTTCCGGCTGCTCCGTCAGCATCCGGTACGCATAAACCGGATTCAATGCCCGGATTACTGACCAGTCGTGGCTGAATTCTACAAAACCGACCAGGCCGATCATGGAAAACCAGATCAGCATAATCGGCCCGAAAGACTTACCTAATTTCTCCGTTCCCATCTGCTGCACGACAAATAAAAGCACCAGTATGGCCAGTACGATCGGAACAGTCGGTATGTCCGGATAAAGCGGCCGTAACCCTTCAATTGCAGAGGAGACTGAAATCGGCGGGGTAATAATACTGTCAGCAATGAGGAAACTGCCCCCCGCGATTGCCGGAATCAGCAGCCAGCGGGCATAGCGCCTGATCAGGGTATACAGCGAAAAGATACCACCTTCCCCATTGTTGTCAGCCCGTAAGGTCAGTAATACATACTTGAGCGTAGTCTGAAATGTCAGCGTCCAGAAGATGGCAGATACTCCACCCAGTGCCAGGGTTTCATTCACTACTCTGTCTTCGATAATCGCCCGGTAGGTATAGAGCGGAGAGGTGCCGATGTCTCCGAATACGATACCGATCGAAACTAATAAGCCGGCAGCGGTCAGCTTGTCCAGGCTATGATGTGATGGTTGGCTTATGGTCATATTTGTCAAAATAAGCACCAACCCTTCAAATACAGGCAGGTTTTTGCCTATTTTTTTGTGCCAACCCTTGTGCGTCGCGCCCATTACTGTGTTTCTATGTTTCCCGTATCTGATAGCTGTTATTAACAGTATTACTTATCAACTATTTTTTTGTAAAAAAGGCGGAATTGCTATTGACAATTACCATTTAATGTGTCAATTTTACACTATTAATTAAGTGTCAACTAAACGCTTAAATTAACTTTTTAGTTATACAGCTGATTATCAATAGTATTTTTATTTATCAGTTGACATGATTATTTGCTTAACTGAGATTCCAGGTAACACATAACTCATGCTATCATGACTTCATCAGTACAGGATCAATACTTATGGCAGCATTACCGCCACGGAGACAGGCAGGCACTCGGTCAGCTTGCGGAACGGTATTATCGTGTATTAAAACATTATGGGATGAAGTTTATGGTGCAGGAACAGGTGGTCGAGGATTGTATTCAGGACTTGTTTCTGCAACTGTGGCAAAACCGGTTGCAAATCAATGAAACGGAATCGGTAAAGCACTATCTGCTGAAAGCATTGAGGCATCATGTACTTCAGTATCACCGCACCAAAAGCCGCATGTCTACCGAAGACCTCGACTGGGATGCCTCAATACCAGACGAATATGATGCGGAGACACTCCTTATTGAGCGCGAATCATTGAGCGCATTAACTCAAAGTATGCAGGCTCAGCTTCAGAAACTGCCTCCCCGCGAGCGGGAAGCACTGTATCTGCGCTACTATGAAAACCTTTCAGTTGCTGAAATTGCGGAGGTAATGAACGTTAACCGGCAGTCTGTTTCTAATTTCCTGCAAAAAGCGCTGGTTAAAGTCCGCAACCGGTGGCTGGAGACAACTCTTATCTTTTTTTGCATTTTTTTTCAAAAAAATTCTCTTTAGATAGGGTATCCCGTCTGGCGTATTTCATACTATCAATAAAATAGTAGAAAAGTACCAATGGATGAGCTACCTGTAAACTGCGTAACTGTTGAAGAACTGCTTGGCAACGAAGCGTTCAGGCGATGGGTTTTGCATAAAAGCCCGGCCGACCGTATTCGCTGGCAGGAGTGGCTGCATCAACATCCGGACAAACGGGAACTCTACGAACAGGCAGTCGCGGTATATCTCGCCCTGGAAGGTACTAAACCGGCAATGTCCGATCGTGAAGTCAGGGAAAAAACCGCCCGTATAACCAGTCAGTTTACCGGATCACCGGATGAGCTCTCTACCGGCAGTATCCGGCCTTTATGGTCCCGGTTACGCTGGATTGCCGCAGCGTCTGTTCTGCTCACAGGCTTATGGTGGCAATTTCAGCCGGTTGCCTCAACACTGGCCCTGACGTTCCGCAAACAGCCGAAAATTGACGCACCCGCCGGCAATGACTGGAAAGAGGTAAAAAACGTAGCAGCCGTACCGATGGTGGTCCTGCTGCCCGAAAATTCGTCTGTATTGCTCTATCCGTACAGCCGGATCCGCTTCCGGAAAACAACTTCAGCAGCGCTGCGTGAGGTGTTTCTGGAAGGGGAAGGTTTCTTTGAGGTTTCCAAAAATCCGGCAAAACCCTTTGTTGTTTATACATCTACCCTGACAACCCGTGTGTTAGGAACAAGCTTCCAGATACGGTCCTTTAAAAAGGAAGCTACGGCTTTTGTTAAAGTCAAAACCGGAAAAGTTACCGTATCTCCGGTCGATTTTCCGGAGAAGCAGACATTACTAACGATAAACGAACAACTTACGCTGGTCCCTAACTCGGTGCAGGTGACAAAGAAGGAACCGGTTTCGCCGGTTGCCGGAGAAAAACCGGATATGCTGACCCAGCAATTCAGTTACGAATTTACCCCTGTCACCCAAATTTTTGATCAGTTGGAACGCACGTATCACATGCCGATCATCTGCGACCGGAAACTGCTGCAGCACTGCACGTTTACGGGGCAGCTGAACGATACACCTTTTCCCGATAAAATCCGGCTAATATGCCTCACCATTGAATCGACCTGTGAGGTTGTGAATAATCAGGTGATTATTCACAGCAAGGGCTGTAATTAACATTCTTAACCTTAAACCAAACGACACTAACATGAGATAACCGATACCGGCTTATGCACAAAAAAAGGGCGACCGTGCTCCCAACACGTCCGCCCTGCTAATCCCTCTAGTCTGTGCTTTCGAACACCCCCATCAGATGGGGGGAGGGCTTCATTTTGTCAATTCTTAATGATTCAAGAACAACAAAGCATACAAACTTATGCATTCCCTTTTTAATAACCGCAATGTTTGGGTTAGGATCATGAAAATCTCAAGCCTGCAACTTCTGCTCGCGCTGACGTTCTTCCAGATCAGCTTTGCCATCGATAGCAAAGCCCAGGAGCTGCTGAACCGCAGAGTCAGTCTTTCTGCTCAGAATCAAGATGTTGAAACAGTTTTTAAACGTCTTGAACAACAAGCCAATGTCCACGTTTTGTTCAGCCGCGAAATCGTCCAGTCGCGTCGTAAGGTCTCACTTCAGGCTACCAATGAAAAGCTTTCATCCGTTCTTGACCAGCTGTTAGCCCCGTTGAGCCTGTCGTATGAAGTAGTCGGCCAGCAAATTGTCATTAAACGGACAGCCACTCAGGCAGTCCAGCCGGCCAGCTTCCCAAACGACTACGCCGATCAGTCGGCCGTTGAAGCAAAGGATATCCAGATTACGGGGAAGGTCACCAGTGAAAACGGTGAGGCGTTGCCCGGCGTAAACGTTCAGATAAAAGGCACCACCCGCGGAACAAGCAGTGACGAAAACGGAAACTACAAAATCAGTGTTCCGGAGCGCACCAACGTGGTACTGATCTTTTCGTTTATAGGGTACGTTACCCAGGAAGCTACCGTTGGCAACCGCACCAGCGTCAATGTTTCCTTGGCAACAGACAACAAAACGCTGAGCGAAGTCGTCGTTGTCGGGTATGGTACACAGCGCAAACGGGACGTGACCGGTTCGCTGGTTTCTGTTTCTGAAGCTACGCTGAAAGAGGTACCAGCCCCCAACCTGCTTAACCAGCTTAAAGGTCGTGCCGCCGGTGTATCGATTGTCAGCAACGGCTCAACACCAGGTAGCCAGGCAAGCATCCGTATCCGCGGAAACCGGTCACTGACGACGGGTAACGGCGACGGACTTGACGGCCCGCTTGTAGTCGTTGATGGTATACCCTTTGGCGGGCTGAATGACATTAACCCCGATGATATTGCCAACCTTGAGATTCTCAAGGATGCCTCGGCAACCGCGATTTACGGGTCGAGAGGTGCAGGCGGGGTTATCCTGATTACTACCAAACGCGGCAAGGTCGGTAAGCCGATACTTACCTACGACGGCTACCACGGTGTAACCAACATCATGGGCAAATACAACGTGATGAACGGCCAGCAGTATGCGAAGCTGAAAGAGCAATCGGCAGCCCTGAACTCACAGGGAGCCGGTACAACCGCGTATCCACTGACCGAAGAAGAGCGGGCAAACCTGGCTGCCGGTGTATCAACAGACTGGCAGGACCTGCTGTACAAGCAAGGATTCAATACCAGCCATCAGCTTGGTTTACAGGGCGGTGTTGAAAATACGCAGTATGGTTTGGGCCTTGGTTATTTCAACGAAACCGGTATTATGCCGAATCAGAATTTCCAGCGGATGAATATCCGCGGGACGATAGATCAGAAAATCGGCAAGCGGGTAAAAATTGGTTTGAATACCCTCAATACCCTGACGTACCGGAATGATCCGGCGGGTGGCGGTGTACCGACCGAACTGGTACGTCTGTCGCCGCTGGTTAAGCCGTACAATGACGACGGTACCATTAACCTGAATCCTAAAAAAGGAACGATTGAAGCCCAGGCAGTAACCCCGCTTACCCTCATTTCGCGCGGCAGCGACATCCTGTCCCGTGAGCGTGCCATCAGAACGTTCAACAGCCTGTATGCCGAAGTCAATATTCTGGATGGCCTCCGGTATCGGTTCAACGTTGGTCTGAACTACAGCCAGACTGGTTTTAACGGCTATGGTCCGCCAAATACGTTCGTTAATACAGGGGTTGACCAAAGTGTATCCAATGCTGAAATCAGAAATACCGAGTATTGGGACGTGAACATGCAGCATTTGCTGTATTATGACAAGACCATTGGAAAACACAGAATCGGTGTGACCGGGCTCTATGAATATACAAAAAACCACTCCCTGGGTAGCCGGTTTACGGTAAAAGGGGTTCCGGCCGATTACATTAAAACCGCCAATTTTGCGCTGGCTTCCGGAACGCCGGTTGCTCCGACAGACTTCGGTAATTCCTTTTCAGAAACCGGTCTGCTTTCCTATATGGCGCGGGTAAACTATGCGTTCAACGATAAATATATCCTGACCGCTACGTTCCGCCGCGACGGTTCATCTACGCTGTCACCGGGCAACCAGTACTTCAATTATCCGGCCATTGGTCTGAGCTGGAACGTAATTGATGAGACATTCATGAAGAATATTCCTGTTTTCTCTAATCTGAAAGTACGGGGAGGCTGGGGTATTTCCGGTAACCGGAACGTAGGCGCCTATGCGACCCTTGGCGCACTGTCAACCGGTTATTACAACTTCGGTACGACGGCCGCCGGTCAGGCGCTTGCCTATACCGTTACCAGCCTTCCGGCTACGAATCTAGGCTGGCAGTCGACAGCCCAGACGGATATCGGTCTGGAAATCGGCCTGTTAAATAACCGCATTACCGGTACATTCGATGTGTATTACCAGAAGACAAAAGACATTCTGTTGTCGGTAAATCTCCCGGAAAGTAACGGGGCGGGTTCAACGTTGAAAAACCTGGGTAAAACCGAAGGGCGCGGCTTTGAGTCATCGGTGACTGTCGACATTTTCCGGAACAAAAACGGATTTAACTGGAGTACAGACTTAACCTACTTCTTTAACCGTGAGAAAATTACGCAGCTCACAACACCGAAAGAACTGGATAACAAAGGCAACTTCTGGTTTGTGGGCCAGCCGCTGACCGTCATTTACGATTACAATAAAATCGGTATCTGGCAGCAGGCAGACGTAGACAACGGTAACCTGAAAAAGCAAACCTCACCGGTACAGCTGCCGGGTGAAATCCGTGTCGAAGACGTTGATGGTAACGGCGTAATTGATGCCAATGACCGGAAGATTATCGGCAACTTCCAGCCGAAGTGGGAAGGTGGCTTTACGAACCGGATCAGTTACAAGGGCTTTGACCTGTCGATTGTGACGTTTGCGCGGATGGGTATGAAAGTCGTCGTTCCGTATCTGTCAGGAACATCAGGGGGCGGCTCCGGCTTCGGCTTCCTGAACCAGGGACGGTCGAACCAACTCGTGATGGATTACTGGACACCGGAAAATCCGACGAATGCCTTCCCTCGGCCGGATGCAGGTGGCGGTGTACGTTACTTCACATCAACGACGTCCTATCAGGATGGTTCATTCATTAAGATGCGCAGTATCAATCTGGGGTATACCGTTACCGGCAAAGTACTGTCACGGCTTGGCGTTTCGTCGGCTCGGATTTACCTCAACGCAACCAATCCGTTCATTATCTATTCACCGCTGGTGAAAGCGAAGTTAGCGGTTGATCCGGAAGGAAACGGCTACGGTAATACGATCCAGGGAGGTAATTTCAACCGCTTCGTTACCGTTAACCTCAACAATCCGCCGGTACGTCAATTTACGCTAGGTTTAAATCTTAAATTCTGATCAGAGATGAAAAAGTTTAACATATCATTAGTTGCCGTAGCGTTATTCTCCTGCCTGGGGTGTGAAAAAGTACTGGAAGAACACCCGCAATCGCAGATTGTCCCTTCTTTTTTCAATAGTGCATCCGGCGTGTTAGGTGGTATTGCCGGGGTATATAATCAAATCCGCGGCCAATGGGGAACCGAAGGGTTTTCGTCAGAGATGCAGGCCGGAACCGATGAGTTCATTCAGGGAGCCAGTAGCGGCGGCGGGCCGATACATACCTATAACGGACTGAACAGCAGTAACTTTGGCTCTGCATGGGCTGCTGCCTTTACCAGTATTAACACCGTCAACGGGGTATTGAAGTACGGGCAGAGTATTGACCTGCCTGCGGCAACCAAGCAGCAGTATCTGGCACAGGCCAAATTTTTACGCGCCTTCTGGTACTTCTATCTGGTACAGACCTGGGGTGATGTGCCGCTGCACACTGAATTTATCACGGTTCCGTCGCAGAGTGCAAAGCGGGATCCGGTAGCGGACGTCTACAAGCTCATTATTCAGGATCTTACGGAAGCCGCTGCCGCGTTACCGGATAAACCAACGGCTCCGTTCCTGGGTAAAGCAGCTACCAAACCTGCTGCCCTGTTTTTCCTGTCAAAGGCGTACCTCACCCGTGGCTGGCTGACCAACTCGCAGTCTGACTTTGCGGAGGCGGCTAAAATTGCCAACGACATCATTACCAACAAAGCCACCTATGGCCTTGACCTGTGGCAGGATTTCGGCGATGCGTTTGTCCCTGCCAACGACTACGGTAAGGAAACAGTGTTTGTCAGCGACCACTCAAACGATGCCAAATATGGCTATTACCTGTTAGGTTCCGGCGAAAGCGGTGGTTTTGCGAATAACCTGACGCCCTGGTTTACCAACTGGAACTACCCGAACAACAGTGGTGTCAACTCATACGTCAATGCTTCGGGGGTGCTGGTCAACTCCGGAACGTCCGGTATGATCCGCGATTCGTACTACGGTCGTCCGTATGCGCGGATTCGTCCGAACAGTGTGAAGCAAACATCAGGCGACAACACCGGCAAGAATTATTTCCTTGATCAGGCTTTCGTGAAGCGGGATGTTGATTCACGGTTCCTGAATACGTTCTATACAACCTACATCGCCAACACGTCTGTAACGAACACGCCGACTGCGGCTAACAACAAGCGCGGCATTGGCTATACGACTGTTGTCGGGGTTGATACCATGGTCTGGTTACCGGATTTTGAAGTGGCCGGCGCACCGCAATTCATTGGTACCAGACCGTTTAAAGGTATTGTAGCGACGCCAAGCATGTGGAATGCCAACCTGTATCCGGCAATCAAGAAGCACATGGACCCAAGCCGGGGCTCAAACTTCAATGATCCGTCAACGCGTCCGGTGGTAATCACCCGTTTTTCAGAAGTGTACCTGATCGGTGCTGAAGCGTACCTGATGTCAGGTAACAAGCCAAAGGCAGCTGAATTACTGAATGTCATCCGGCAACGGGCAGCCTACCGCAAAACCAATACGGCAGCACAGAACGCAGCCGCTGTAACGGCGATGACCATTGGTGCCGATGACGTTACAGTGGATTTTATCCTGGATGAACGCAGCCGTGAGTTGTTCGGCGAATGGATGCGGTACCATGACCTGGTTCGTACCAAAACGCTGGTGAAGCGGATTAAAGGCTGGAACAGCGAAGCCGGTCCGTACGTAAAGGATTTCCACATGCTCCGGCCGATTCCGCAAACGCAGATTGACCGTACAGTTGAAGGACCTGCCTTCACGCAGAACCCAGGTTATTAACCGTTTTTTACCGGGATTGAAATAAAGCATAAAGAGGACGTATTTTTCATCCTCTTTATGCTTTTACTACTAAATAACCCCTGCAACATTAACAACATGCGATCTGTTTTTCCGGCCCTTCTCTTCCTGCTCAGCACAATTTGTCAGGCTCAGCAATCATCCAAAAACCTCAAACTCTGGTACAACAAACCTGCGGGAACGGTCTGGGAAAATGCCCTGCCGATTGGGAACGGGCGTTTGGGCGGCATGATCTATGGCAATGTTGGCAAAGAAACGATTCAGCTGAATGAACACACCGTTTGGTCGGGTAGTCCCAACCGCAACGATAACCTCGACGCGTGGGCGTCGCTACCCCAAATCCGCCAGCTGATTTTTGACGGGAAACAAAAAGACGCCGAGAAACTGGCTAATAAAACCATTATCACCAAAAAATCACACGGGCAGATGTTTCAGCCCGTCGGTAGTTTGAACCTCACTTTTGAAGGTCACGATAACTACACCGATTATTACCGTGACCTTGACATTGAGCGGGCTGTTGCAAAAACGAGCTATACCGCCAACGGCGTGACCTACACCCGCGAAATCTTTGCGTCGTTGCCTGAGCGTGTATTGGTGGTACAGCTTACGGCCAGCAAACCCAGTGCGCTTTCGTTCCGCGCTTCCTATACTACTCCTCAGTTAAAACCTGTCATCAGTGCCAATGCCAACGAACTTACCATTGCGGGCACTACCTCCGACCACGAAGGAGTGAAAGGCATGGTGAAATACATGGGTATTGCGAAAATCAAAACCAACGGCGGGACAGTCGCCGCCAAGGATACCAGCCTGACCGTAAAAGATGCTACGTCGGCTACCATTTATATTTCGATTGCCACCAATTTTGTCAACTATAAAGACGTTTCGGGGGATGAAAAAGCCCGCGCCTACGACTACCTGAACAAGGCATTTCCTAAACCATACGCGGCCCTGCTGGCGCAACATATTGCCGCTTACCAACACTATTTTAATCGGGTGAAACTGGATCTTGGCACTACCGACGCTGCCAAACTCCCAACCGATGAACGGCTTAAAAACTTTCGCTCAGTCAATGACCCTCAGTTGGTTACGCTCTATTACCAATACGGTCGTTACCTGTTGATTTCGTCTTCACAACCGAGCAATAAAGGGGAATCTGGACAACCTGCCAACTTACAGGGCATCTGGAACCACCGTATGAAACCGCCGTGGGACAGCAAATACACCATCAACATCAATGCCCAGATGAACTATTGGCCTGCCGAAAAAACCAATCTGTCGGAGCTGCACGAACCGTTCTTAAAAATGGTAACGGAGCTGTCGGAAACAGGTCAGGAAACGGCGCGGGAGATGTACCACACCCGTGGCTGGATGGCGCACCACAATACCGACATCTGGCGGGCAACGGGGGCTATCGACGGGGCTTTCTGGGGCATGTGGCTCGGCGGCGGTGGCTGGACAGCCCAACACTTGTGGGAGCATTATCTGTACAGCGGCGACAAAGCGTATCTGACAAAAATTTACCCCATTCTGAAAGGAGCGGCTCTTTTCTACGCCGATTTTCTGATTGAACACCCTAAATACAAATGGCTGGTGATCAACCCTGGGAGCTCCCCCGAAAACGCCCCGCAAGCACACGACGGTTCGTCGCTGGATGCAGGTACGACGATGGACAACCAGATTGTGTTCGATGCGTTCAGTACGGTAATTCGGGCAACGGAAATCCTGAAAAAAGACGCTGCCTTTGCTGATACGCTCAAGCAGTTACGGAATAAACTGGCTCCCATGCACGTGGGGCAATACGGTCAACTGCAGGAATGGCTCGACGACGTGGACGACCCCAACGACCACCACCGCCACGTGTCGCATCTGTACGGCCTGTTCCCTTCTAACCAGATTTCTCCTTACCGCACGCCCGAATTATTCAATGCCTCGCGGACTACCCTCATTCACCGTGGCGACGTTTCGACGGGCTGGAGCATGGGCTGGAAAGTAAACTGGTGGGCAAAGTTACAGGATGGCAACCATGCCTATGCGTTGATTCAGAATCAGTTAACGCCCCTTGGTGTCATTAAGGAAGGCGGCGGGACGTACAACAACCTGTTTGATGCACACCCACCGTTCCAGATTGACGGCAATTTTGGCTGTACGTCGGGCATCACCGAAATGCTGATGCAAAGTGCTGACGGCGCTATACATCTATTACCTGCACTGCCCGATGTGTGGCCTGCTGGCAACGCGGGCGGCTTGCGCGCCATCGGCGGTTTTGAGGTGACAGAGATGCAGTGGAAAGACGGCAAACTAACCAAACTGACCATAAAGTCCACTTTGGGTGGCAACCTGCGGGTGCGTACGCCCAATGCCCTCAAACTTACGGGCGGCGGCGCTTTGAAATCCGCGACAGGCGAGAATCCAAATGCGTTTTATGTGACCCAAAAAACTGCCCCAGCGGTCATTTCGGCCAAAGCCAGCGTGGCCCCTCTTTCGTTGAAAGAAACGGTGCTATACGATGTGCCAACACAGGCTGGGAAGTCGTATGTCTTTGTTGCCCAATAAACTAACGAACAGAATACTTAAATCATAACCATGTTGAAAACTGCACTTACCGCCTTTTGTCTTGCTTGCTTAATGGCATTGAGTCCACTTGCGCAGGCTCAGAAAGTTACCTTAAACAACCCGATTTTGACGGGTTTTTATCCTGACCCGAGCATCGTTAAAGTCGGGCCTGATTATTACAGCGTGCATTCTACGTTTTCGTACTTTCCGGGTCTGCCCATCATGCACAGCCGCGACCTGAAAAACTGGAAACAAATCGGCAACGTCATCAGCCGTCCGTCGCAAATGGATTTTATGGGCGAGCGCATGAGCCGTGGGCTTTTTGCTCCTGCCATTACGTATTACAAAGGCATATACTACGTTACTTGCACGGATATTGACCATGACGGGAACTTTGTCGTGACCGCTACCAACCCAGCGGGACCGTACAGCAACCCTGTAAAACTTCCACAAGTCAGGGGCATCGACCCATCCATTTATTTTGACGAAGCCACCGATAAAGCTTATGTGGTTTATAACAGCGACGCTCCTGATAATAAACCACTTTATCCGGGTCATCGCACCGTTCAGATGTATGAGTTTGATTACAAAAACTTAAAAACGATCGGAGAAAAAAAGCAATTGATAAACGGTGGGGTGGACATTACCAAAAAACCAGTTTGGATTGAAGGTCCACACATTTTGAAACGCAACGATTGGTATATACTGTATTGTGCCGAGGGAGGAACGTCCGTGAATCACTCACAAGTAGCCTTGCGCAGCAAAGATATTTGGGGGCCGTACGTGCCGTTTGAAGGCAACCCAGTCTTGACCCAAAGAGGCTTACCCGCCGACCGCCCCAACCCGATAACGTCGGCAGGACACGCCCAGTTTATCGAAGGCCCCGACGGCAATTGGTATTCAATTTTCTTGGCTGTTCGCCCTTACGAAGGTGATTATTATAATACTGGTCGTGAAATGTTCATTGCTCCGCTCACGTGGGTGAACGATTGGCCGATGATTGAACACGGCGAAAAAGCCATCGAGTACAAGTATGCAACCAACATCAAGGAGGTAAAACAGAAAGGGGCTTTGCCGCAAAACGGCAATTTTGCTTATACCATGACCTTCGACAAAGGACTCGACCTTTCGCTAATGCACTTGCGAACGGTTGATAGTAGTTCATTTAAAACTTCTAAAAATGGGCTAACGCTTAAACTCAAGCCTGAAACGATCTCAGAGTTGGGCAATCCATCTTTTGTGGCCAAACGCCAGCAACACATGTATTCAGTAGCTGAAACAGAGTTGAATTTTACGCCAAAAACTGAAAAGGAAAAGGCTGGTTTGGTGATTTATCAAGACGAAAGCCATTTTTACTTTTTGGCAAAATCTATCAAAGAGGGTAAAACACAAGTGGAATTATACAAAAGTGTGCATCGCAAAAAAGACGTAGAATTGATCAATACGCTACCCGTAGGAAATGGCAAATTGAACTTAAAAATAACGTCAAAAGCCGATAAAGTTGATTTTGAGATTTCTGAAAACGGTAAAACGTACAAAATCGTTGCCGAAAACTTAGATGGTAAGCACTTATCTACCAAAGTATCAGGTGGATTTATTGGCAATGTGTATGCTATGTATGCTACTTCAAATGGTGAAAAAAGCGATAATACAGCAACATTTAAGTATTTGAAATACAGCGGTAATGATGCTGTCTTGAAATAATGTACCCTTGGAAAGGTTCAAAACCTTTCCAAGGATGAAATGAAATACAGTGGCAATGATCCTATATTGAAATAAAAAACGTCTACCCTTGGAAAGGTTCAAAACCTTTCCAAGGATTAAAAAATAATGCCTTGCGAACCTTACTAATACATACCATAACTGCCTTCCTGCTCAGCTTTTCGGCATTCGGGCAGATGCAACCGTTTACCCTTCAGGAGGTGAAGGTGACGAATGGTGCTTTCAAGAACGCGCAGGACGTGGACATGCGGTACATCCTTTCGCTGAACCCTGATAAGCTGCTGGCGCCGTACCTCATCGACGCGGGGTTACCCCTGAAAGCCGAACGTTATGGCAACTGGGAAAGCTCGGGGCTGGACGGCCACATCGGCGGACATTACCTGTCGGCACTGGCTATGATGTATGCCTCGACGGGCAATGCAGAACTGAAAAAGCGGCTTGACTACATGGTGGACCAACTGGCTCATTGTCAGGCCAAAAACGGCAACGGCTACGTGGGCGGCATTCCGCAGGGAAAGGTGTTTTGGGAACGTATTCACAAAGGAGACATCGACGGCAGCAGCTTTGGGCTGAACAACACGTGGGTGCCGCTCTACAACATTCATAAGTTGTTTGCAGGCTTGCGGGATGCCTACGAATTTGCGGGTAATCAGCAAGCCAAACAGGTATTGGTCGGTTTGGGGGATTGGTTTGTCGAACTCATTCAGCCGCTTTCGGACGACCAGATTCAACAAATCCTCCGTACCGAACACGGGGGCATGAACGAGGTGTTTGCCGACCTGTACCTGTTGACCAAAAACCAAAAGTATTTGACCACCGCCCAGCGTATTTCTCACCGCGCTATTCTGAATCCGTTACTACAAAAACAGGACAAACTGACGGGTTTACATGCCAATACGCAGATTCCGAAGGTGATTGGGTTTGAAAAAATTGCGCAGTTAACGGGCAATGCCGACTGGTCGGAAGCGGCGCGTTTTTTCTGGCAAAATGTAGCCCAAACCCGTAGCGTGGCTTTCGGCGGAAACAGCGTGCGTGAGCATTTTAACCCAACGAATGATTTCAGTTCGATGCTCAAATCGAATCAGGGCCCTGAAACCTGCAATTCGTTCAACATGCTGCGGTTGAGCAAAGCGCTGTTTCTGGACAAAAACGACCCGACGTATCTCGACTTTTACGAACGGGTTTTGTACAACCACATCCTATCGAGTCAGCATCCGCAAAAGGGTGGTTTTGTGTATTTTACGCCCATTCGCCCCAACCATTATCGGGTCTATTCGCAACCTGAAACCAGCATGTGGTGCTGCGTTGGTTCGGGCATCGAAAACCATACCAAATACGGCGAACTGATTTACAGCCATTCGGCCAATGACCTGTTTGTCAACCTGTTTATTCCTTCCACCTTAGACTGGAAAGAAAAAAATATTCAACTCACCCAAAGCACGGAGTTTCCGTACAAAAACCAGACAGAACTGGTGCTGAAACTGGCTAAATCACAGACGTTTGCCTTGCAAATCCGTTCCCCGAAATGGGCGGAAAATGTTGAGGTTTTGGTCAATGGGAAAAAGTATCCTGTCAGCGCCCAGCCCGCACACTACATGGGCATTGAGAAAAAATGGAAATCGGGCGATAAAGTGACGGTGCGTTTTTCGACGACAACCAAACTGGAATACCTGCCCGACAATTCGAACTGGGCGGCATTTGTGCACGGGCCGATTGTGTTGGCGGCGCAAACCGCTAAAACCGACTTGGTCGGGCTGTTTGCCGACGACAGCCGCATGGGGCACGAAACCAAAGGGAAACTGTACCCCATCGACAAAGCGTACGCGTTGATTGGCCATACCGACTCCTATCTTTCAAAGATAAAACCGACTGGTAATCTAACTTTTACCCTTGACTCGCTGACGCTGCAACCGTTCTACGAAATCCACGATGCCCGTTACCAGATGTATTTCCAGACCTTTACGCAGGCCGATTTTGACGCTCAGAAAGCAACCCGACGTCAGCAGGAAGCCGAGGCATTGGCGTTGGAAGCCCGAACGGTTGATAAGGTAAATTGCGGCGAACAACAACCCGAAGTAGATCATGCGTACAAAGGCGAAAAAAGCGACTCGGGCTACGACGACGACGGCCGTTTCTGGCGAAATACCCGCTCGTACATTTCGTATCAGTTGCAAAACAAAGAGCTGGCGGGTAAAACGCTTGAAATTCATTTTTCGGGAAATCTGAAAACGGAGGATGTGGGTATTTTTATCAATGATCGGGCTGCGGAATTACTCGCCGTAAAAGACAAAGTGATTACAGTAAAAACCGATGATAAAGAACTTGTTAAGCTAAAAATTACATCCGAAAACGGCAGGCCGACGCCACGGTTTTTTCAGATAAGATTGGTGAAATAGAGGTTTGAATACATGAGCCTTATTTGGCGCTTGTTTAACCTCATCCCAACCCTTCCGCTCGGGCGGCCCCGTCCTTTCTGGAGAAGGGCTTTGAAAAGTCCTCCTCTCCAGAAAGGAGAGGGGGATTTAGGGGACGGTCGGCCGCTGCCGTGAGGTTAAACAAACGAAGACTTAGTAAATGATTCTTGTGCGCCTCTGTATTATCGTAAACTAAATTGTGTCAATTTAACACGGACTATTGGTATAAACGTATGTTAAAATGTAATTTTCATTGTGCTTTTCGATTGATTCTGGGGCTTTTGTTGGCCGCAGAAGTCATGGCACAAACAGCCCGCAATCCCATCATTTATGCCGATGTGCCCGATTTGTCGATGATTCGCGTCGGGAAAACGTACTACATGAGCAGCACTACCATGCACATGAGCCCCGGCGTACCCCTGATGAAATCGACGGATTTGGTGAATTGGCAACTGTTTGGCTACGTCTATGACACGCTGGCCAATGTGCCTTCCCTCAACCTGACCGACGGCAAAGGTACTTACGGGCGGGGTTCGTGGGCGAGCTGCATCAAGTATCACAACGGCCTTTTTTACGTCACGACATTTGCCCAAACAACGGGTAAAACCCACGTTTATTCCACCAAAAACATCGAAAAAGGCCCTTGGAAATCGGTTTCGTTCGCGCCAAGCCTCCACGACCACAGTCTGTATTTCGACGACGACGGCAGGGTGTATATGATTTATGGTAACGGAAAAATCAAAATCATTGAGCTGACAAGCGACGTGTCGGGCATCAAAAAAGGCGGGCTTGACCAAACCATCATCGAAAACGGCAGTGCACCAGCGGGGAATAACATCATGCTCGGAGCAGAAGGTTCGCAGTTATTTAAGGTCAACGGAAAATACTATTTGTTCAATATTTGCTGGCCAAGAGGCGGTATGCGGACGGTGATTATCCACCGCGCCGACAAGCTCACGGGGCCGTGGGAAGGCCGCGTGGCGTTGCAGGATTTGGGCGTGGCGCAGGGCGGCTTGATTGACACGCCCGACGGTCGCTGGTTCTCGTACCTGTTCCGAGATTACGGCGGGGTTGGGCGCATTCCGTATTTGGTGCCTGTGACGTGGGAAAACGGCTGGCCTGTGTTGGGCGTTAACGGCAAAGTCCCCGAAACGCTGGATTTGCCAGCCAATAAATCGCTCATTCCCACCATTGTAGCCTCGGACGAATTTACCCGCAAAAAAGGCGACGCGGCCTTGCCGTTGGTTTGGCAATGGAACCACAACCCCGATAATTCGCTCTGGTCGGTATCCGAACGAAAAGGCTTTTTACGCTTAAAAACGGGACGAATCGACAGCTCGTTTGTTCTCGCCCGCAACACCCTCACCCAGCGCACCATCGGCCCCGAATCGACGGGTTCGACCTTGCTGGATGCCTCAAACATGAAAGAAGGCGACTTCGCGGGGTTGGGTTTGTTACAAAAGAATTTTGGTTTGGTAGGGGTAAAGGTGGGCAAAGGGCAAAAATCAATCGTCATGGTGAGTGCCAACACGGGCAAACCCGTTGAGATTGAGAACATCCCGCTTACCCAAAATACGCTGTACGTCAAGGCAGAATGTAATTTCAAGAACCGCGCAGACATCGCCCATTTCTTTTACAGCCTCGACGGCAAGGTTTGGACTAAAATCGGTGAGCCGCTGAAAATGCCTTACACGATTCCGCATTTTATGGGTTACCGTTTCGGATTGTTCAACTACGCTACCCAATCCACGGGCGGTTTTGCCGACTTTGATTATTTCCGAATAGATGACAAGATTTCAGAGAAGTAATAAAAACACGCTGTATGCAAAAGAACCATAGCATACGGCGGATATATAAACCACATAGTTACATAGGGCACAAAAGGTAAAAAAATCTATGTTTTCTATGTGCCTATGTGGTAAGAAACTTTTGTCTGGCGGGAAACCCAAATAAGCTTTTTAGGGTGAAAGAATTTTAATAAAACATTAGCGCAAATGAAGTACCTTTTTTATTGGCTGATATTGAGTTCTCTGGCTGTTAATGCCCAAACCATCAGTAGTCCTGACGGCAAACTGGTAGTTAATCTTGCCTTAGACAATGGAAAGCCCTCGTATAGTATTTCTTTAAATGGCAAGACGTTCCTGACAAAATCGCCGCTCGGACTGAAAACCAACGTGGGTGATTTTTCGGAGAATTTGGCACTGGTGGATGCTAAAACGAGTGTTCAGAAAATTGACAATACCTATGAATTGCCCAACATAAAGCAACGAAAGGTACATTATGTGGCCAATGAAGGGGGATTTGTGTTCTCAAAAAACAACGTAGAAGCTTTTCAGGTGACGTTCAGGGTGAGCAACAATGATGTGGCGTTTCGCTACAAGGTGTATCCCCAAAAACAATCCCGTAGCTGTGTTGTCAACGAAGAAGCATCGGGTTTTGCCTTTCCGAAAGGAACCACCACGTTTTTGTCGGCACAAAGTAAAGCCATGGTCGGTTTTGCCCGAACCATGCCAAGCTACGAAATCCCTTATACGGTCGATGATACGTTGGGGAAAAACGGCAGAGGCAACGGATACACCTTTCCGTGTTTATTCAAGGTCAATACCAACGGCTGGGTGTTAATTTCTGAAACGGGCGTGGACAGCCGATACTGTGGCAGCCGACTGATTGGTCATTCAGAAGGGTTATACACCATCGGGTTTCCAATGCCCGACGAAAACAACGGCAACGGAACTTCCGCGCCGGGGCTCCCGCTACCCGGCGAAACGCCGTGGCGCACCATTACTGTAGGTGAAACATTGGCACCGATTATCGAAACGACCGTACCATTCGACGTAGTAGAACCCCGTTATGCGGCTTCGCAGTCCTATAAATATACCAAAGGCTCATGGAGCTGGATCATCGGCATGGACGGCAAAACAGTGTATGACGAACAGAAACGATACATTGATTTCAGCGCGGCGATGGGCTACGAAACCATTCTCGTGGATGCCCTCTGGGACACGCAGATTGGACGGGAGAAAATAGCAGAATTAGCAAAATACGGCGCGAGTAAAGGGGTTAGTTTGTATTTATGGTACAACTCCAACGGCTACTGGAACGATGCTCCGCAAGGCCCGAGAGGGATTATGGACAACACCATTGCCCGTCGGAAAGAGATGGCGTGGATGAAAAGTATTGGCGTGAAAGGCATTAAAGTGGACTTTTTCGGCGGCGATAAACAGGAAACCATGAAGGTCTATGAAGACATCCTGTACGACGCCAACGACTACGGTATCCTGTGCATTTTTCACGGCTGTACCCTGCCGCGTGGCTGGGAACGGATGTATCCAAACTATGCGGCAAGTGAGGCCGTTCTGGCCAGCGAAAACCTCGCCTTTTCGCAGCGGAGCTGTGATTATGAGGCGTTTAACGCCACACTGCACCCCTTTATCCGAAACACCGTCGGCAGCATGGATTTTGGCGGAAGTGCTTTGAATAAATTTTACAATGCCAACAATACGCCAAACCGTGGCTCAAAGCGGGTAACGTCGGATGTGTATGCGCTGGCAACGGCGGTATTGTTTCAGAGTGCCGTGCAGCACTTTGCGTTGGCTCCCAACAATTTAACAGACGCACCAGATTGGGCCATCAGTTTTATGAAAACAGTCCCAACAACTTGGGACGAGGTTCGCTATATTGACGGTTATCCTGGGAAGTACGTGGTACTGGCGCGTCGTCATGGCAATAACTGGTATGTAACAGGTATAAACTCGCAAAAAGAAACCCTGAAACTAACCGTCAAACTGCCCATGATTGCGGCGGGGGCAGATTTGCGGCAATATACTGACGACGAACAACTGAACGGCAAAGTCAGTACCTCAAAACTGCCGAAGAATCAGGAAGTTACCCTGACGATTCCGACGAATGGCGGCGTACTGATTGTGCAGCAATAACAAGGACAAACCCTTAACCAAAATCATGAAAAAATTTCAATCAACCCTGTTTTTAGCGCTGACGCTTTTGCTTTTAGGATATAGCGCCCACGCTCAGGACCCTAACTTCCACATTTACCTCTGCATCGGGCAGTCGAACATGGAAGGGCCTGCCCGCATTGAGCCGCAGGATACGACCGTGGACAACCGACTTCGGTTGCTGGCCGCCGTGGACTGTCCTGAACTGGGGCGTACAAAAGGCAACTGGTACACGGCCAAACCACCGCTTTGCCGCTGCAATACCCGCCTTTCGCCCGCCGATTATTTCGGTCGGACGTTGGTAGCGAATCTGCCGCAAAACGTCAAAGTAGGTTTTGTGCACGTGGCCGTGGCGGGGAGTAAGATTGAGATTTTTGATAAAAAAGACTATATAATGTACCTCGACACCTCGGCTAAAGAAAGGCCGTGGATGATTAATATGGCCAATCAATACGGCGGGAATCCGTACGAACGATTGGTAGAAATGGCGCGTTTGGCGCAAAAAGCGGGGGTAATCAAAGGCATTTTGCTGCATCAGGGTGAATCCAACACGGGCGATAAAGGCTGGCCGATGAAGGTCAAAAAAATCTACGACGATTTGTTGACCGACCTGAACTTACCCGCCAACTCATTGCCGTTGCTGGCGGGCGAGCTGGTCAATGCCGATCAGGGCGGCAAATGTGCCAGCATGAACCCCATCATCGCGACCTTGCCACAAGTGATTCCCCAAGCCATTGTGGTTTCGTCCAAAGGGCTGCCCGCTGTTCCCGATAAACTCCATTTCAGCAGCGAAGGCATCCGCATTTTTGGCAAGCGCTACGCGGCGGCCTTGTTGGCCTCGCAAGGCAAAAAAATCGACATCGACGAAAGCAGCATTGCACCACCCGCTCCCGTAAAAGTACAAGAGGGTTTGCTCCAAGGCAGCACCGAAAACGGGTTATCAGTTTATAAAGGCATTCCGTTTGCTGCCCCGCCCGTGGGTGCCCTTCGCTGGAAAGCCCCGCAATCCGCCGCCAAGTGGGAAGGCATTAAACAAGCGACCCAATTTGCCCCCGCCCCGTATCAGGGTGGCAATCCCCCTTCGGGCAAGAGCGAAGACTGTTTGTACTTGAACATCTGGTCGCCCGCCAAAACGGCCAATGAAAACCTGCCCGTGATGGTCTGGATTTACGGCGGCGGATTTAGCTTTGGGGCTACCTCCGAACCCGTAACGAACGGCGAAAAATTGGCAAAAAAAGGCGTAATCCTCGTCAGTATCGCCTATCGGGTCAATCAAATGGGCTTTTTAGCGCATCCCGAACTGAGTGCCGAAACACCTCAAAAAACGTCAGGCAACTATGGCTTGCTCGACATGATTGCGGGCTTACAATGGGTGCAGAAAAACATCAAAGCCTTTGGTGGCAATCCTGATAAAGTGACCATTTTCGGGGAATCGGCGGGAGGAATTGCCGTCAGTATGTTGTGTGCGTCGCCGTTGGCTAAAGGGCTTTTTCACGGCGCAATTTCGCAAAGCGGTGGCTCGTTTGGCCCCCACCGACTCACCACCTATCCGGGCGAAAACATGAAGCTGTTGGCGCTGGCCGAAAAACAGGGCCTTGAATTTATGCAGAAAGCAGGGGCTACGTCATTGGCCGAACTTCGCGCCTTACCCGCCGACAAGCTCCCATCAGGCTTTGGCAACCCCGGAGGCTGGCCTATTGTCGATGGCTACGTTATTCCCGACGACCAACATGTTTTATACCAAAAGGGTAAGTTTAACCATACGCCAGTATTGATTGGTTACAACTCCGACGAAGGCGCGAGTTTTATGCCGCCAAAAACGCCGAAAGACTACATCGAAAGCACCACCAAACGCTACGGGCCTTTTGCCGAAAAACTAATCAAAGCCTATCCCGTGGACGAAAACAGCGTTCCCAAAACGGCACGGGATTTGGCGCGTGACGCGGCTTTTGGCTGGCAAACGTGGGCGTGGGCAAACCTCCAGTCTCAAAAATCCAAGGACAAGGTTTATTACTATTATTTAGACCAGCACCCAGAGTACCCCGCAGGTTCGGCCAAATTTGGCTACGGCTCCCCCCATGCGCAGGACGTTGCTTTTGTGTTTGGTAACCTCAATCCCGCCGACCAGAACCGTACGCCAACGGACGAAGCATTGTCTGAAACCATTATGACCTACTGGACAAATTTTGCCAAAAACGGCAACCCGAATGGTGGAAATGTGCCGCAATGGGAGGCATTTTCGACCAAAAAACCTGCGGTCATGTATTTCCAACAAAAGGCGTTTATGGGGGCTGTTCCGAGCGAAGATGCCATGAAAGTACTCGATAAATATTTTGAATGGAGAAGAACGCCCGAAGGTAAAGAATGGGCTAAGTAGAACTAAACAAACAATCCTTAACCGATGAAAACCCAACCGATTTACTTGCTTTTGTTTGCCATCCTCACCGCGAGTATTGCCGTGGGGCAGCCCACGTCAAGACCCGTCATTGTTTCGCCCGAAGTCCATGCTGATAATTCGGTGACGTTTCGGTTTTATGCGCCTGCGGCCAAAGAAGTGAAGCTCAGTGCGCAGTTTGAAAAATCACCTTTGGCCATGACCAAGGATGACAAAGGGGTTTGGAGCGTTACTACTGCTCCCGTGAAGCCCGATATGTATCCCTATGCGTTCAATGTCGATGGGATTTCGGTGGCCGATCCCACCAATTCAGCGCTTTTTCCCAATGAAGGTTTTCAGAATAGTGTGGTTGAAATTACGGGAAACACACCGTTGGTACATACCCTGCAAAACGTCCCTCACGGCACGGTGTCGTACCGATATTACCAGTCGGCGGAGTTAGGAACGCGCCCTGTGGTGGTTTATACCCCTGCTGGGTACGAAGCAAACCCAAAGGCTTCTTATCCAGTGCTTTATTTATTGCACGGCACCACCGATACCGAGGAAACGTGGACAAAAGTAGGCCGCGCCAATGTCATTCTTGACAACCTGATTGCACAGGGCAAGGCCAAACCCATGATTATTGTGATGCCCTATGGACGGGCTTATCCTGTCATCAGCAAGTCGTCGGGCAGTTTGCGAAACTGGGACAATTTGCAGGAATTTAAAAAGGACTTTTTCGGCAATTTGATGCCGTTCATTGAGAAAAATTACCGCACCCTCAACGACAAAAACAACCGCGCCATCGCAGGATTTTCGGGCGGGGGAGGCACCACGCTGTACTTTGGCCTGAACAACACCGACCAATTTGCCTATGTCTGTGGGTTTGCCCCGGGTATGCTCAAAAATGAGTTTGACCGCAACAATGAGGTGTTTTTTAAGAATGCCGCACAGGCCAATAAGAACCTGAAATTATTTTGGATTGGCGTGGGCAAAGAAGATGGCTTATATGCCGTCAATCAGGAATATATGCAGCTACTTGACCAGAAGAAGATTAAGTACGAAAGCCTCATCACCGACGGCGGGCATACGTGGATGAATGTAAAACACTATCTGAGTGTCATTGCGCCTAAGCTTTTTAAATAGTAAACCAATACATCCTTAACCAATCAGTAAACCAATGAAAATCGTTACACTCTTCAAACAGCTCAGTCTGCTTTTGCTGATTCTCATTCCATTTTTAGGAAATGGGCAGCCCCCGCGCGGCCCGTTTGTGATTTCGCCCAAAGTCAATTCCGACAAAACCGTCACGTTTTCGTACTTAGCGCCAAACGCCAAAACGGTATTGTTGGGCGGGAGTCAGTTTGGCCAAACCGACGTGCCCTTGACCAAAAACGCGGAAGGTGTTTGGTCGGTCACCGTTGGCCCAGTTAAGCCCGATATTTACCCGTATAGTTTTAAAGTCGATGGCGTTACGGTGATGGATCCTGCCAATGTCGCCTTCTTCCCCAACGAGCGATTCAAGGCCAGTCTGGTCGAAATCCCGTCGGACGAACCTGCCATTTATGCGTTGAAAAACGTACCACACGGCTCCATTACCTACGAATATTATCCGTCGGTCGAAGGTTCAACGGGGACGGTTGTTGTCTATACACCAGCGGGTTATACCAAAGAAACCGCCAAAAAATACCCGGTCTATTACCTCATCAGCGGCACGACCGATACCGAAGAAACCTTCTGGAAAGTGGGGAAAGTGAACCTGATGCTCGACAACATGATTGCGGCGGGCACGGCTAAGCCTATGATTGTGGTGATGCCATACGGGAATCCGCTGGCGAAAATTGCCGAACAAACGGGCAAAGACAAACCTGCCGATGTGATGAGCCGCGACGGCGACGATGCCCTGCGCCGCATGAAGTTGTTTGAAACCGATCTTGTGTCCCACGTCATTCCGTACATCGAGAAAAACTACCGAACAATCAACAACCGCGACAACCGCGCCATTGGCGGCTTCTCGCGCGGGGGTGGACAAACGCTGCGCACGGCCTTCAACAACGTCGATAAGTTTGCCTACGTGTGCAGTTATGCGTCCTACATTGCGCCCGCCGAAATGGACAAAAGCTTTACCAACATTACCTCAAATCCTGTCAAAACTAACAAGGATTTTAAACTGCTTTGGTCGGGTATCGGAACCGATGATTTTCTGTACAAAGGCACGGTCGAGTTTGAAGACTACCTGAAAGCCAAGAAGATAAATTACAAAAGTTACGTCATCGACGGCGGCCACACGTGGATGAACGTGAAGAAGTACCTCAATGAGACGTTGCCTGTTTTGTTCAAATAAAGCCGCAATAACCATGAACAAAGCCGCATTTTTCTCCCTTTTTCTCGGGTTCGTTTCCATGAGCGCACTGGCCCAGCAGCGCCCGCCCGCCATCAGTTCGCCCAACGTCCATGCCGACAACAGCATCACGTTTACCTATTTTTCCAGAACGGCGCGTGAGGTAAAATTGTCGGGTGAATTTTTGAAAGAACCCGTTTTACTGACTAAAGACACCTCGGGTATCTGGCGGGTGACGGTGCCTCCCGTTACGCCCGATATTTACCCGTATAATTTTACCGTGGATGGGGTAGGCGTTGCTGACCCCAACAACACGCAGATTTTTGCCAATGAACGATTTAAGCGGAGCATCGTAGAAGTAAAAGGTGATAAACCGCTGGTTCACAGCCTCCAAAACGTCCCGCATGGTAAAGTGACGTACCATACGTATTCCTCAAAAACGCTGAATACAACCCGCCAATTGTTGGTTTACACCCCACCCAATTTTGACGTCAGCGGCAAGACAAAATATCCCGTATTGTACCTGATTCATGGCGGGTCGGATACCGAAGAAACGTGGACCAAAGTAGGCAGGGCCAACTTCATTGCCGATAACCTCATCGCGCAGGGCAAGGCCAAACCCATGATTATTGTGATGCCCTACGGCAATGTTCGCCCCGCTCCGATGGCCGATTTTACCAAAGACGTGGTGAACGACATCATTCCGTTTGTGCAGGCCAATTACCCCACCCAAACTGACAGCAAAGGCCGCGCCGTGGCTGGGTTTTCGGTAGGTGGCGGACAGACGCTGAACATTGGCTTTACCAACACCGATACGTTTGCCTACATCTGTTCGTACGCGCCCTACACCGCTACCGACGAGTTCAAAAAGAACTTCACCGACTGGACCCCCGATGCCGATAAAGTCAACAAACAACTCAAACTGTTCACCATCAGCGTAGGAACCGAGGATTTTCTTTACGAAAGTGTGAAACAAAACATCGCCATGTTTCAGGAAAAGAAAATCAAGGTCGAACCGCTCATTGTGTCGGGCGGGCATACGTGGATGAATTGTAAGTTATTCTTAGCCAACTCATTACAGCAAATTTTTAAATAAAAACAAACCCTTATGATGATGAAAAACCGCATTTTATCAACTTTTATGGCTTCGGCAATGTCTATCGGACTCTGTCAGGCCCAAGTCGCTGAGGACTTCAAACCGTCCAGCCTCAACCAGCCGGGTCAGGAATACCCGATGGTTAATTCTCAAGGTTACGCCCGCTTCAAAATCGTAGCGCCTGCCGCCGACAGCGTGCGGGTAAGTTTGGGACTGGGGGGCAAAGGCGGCACAAAACTCGCCAAAGCTGAAGACGGCACGTGGATGGGCACCACCGATGGTCCGATGGACGAAGGCTTTCACTACTACAACGTCAAAATTGACGGGGGGAAATTCAACGACCCAGGCACGCTCAATTATTACGGCTCGGTGCGCTGGGAAAGCGGCATTGAGATTCCTGCCAAAGATCAGGATTTTTATGCCCTCAAAAACGTACCGCACGGCCATGTGCAGCAAGTGCTTTTCCCGTCGCCAAGCACGGGCACTTCGCGTCGGGCGTTTGTCTATACACCCGCAGGCTATGAAAAAGGGAAAGACAAATACCCTGTGTTGTATTTGCAGCACGGCTGGGGCGAAGACGAAACGGCATGGATGAATCAGGGACGCGCCAATTTAATCATGGACAACCTGATTGCGGAAGGAAAAATCAAGCCGTTTATCATCGTCAATACTTACGGCATGACCAACGAGGTGAAGTTTGGGAAAATCCGTGAATTCAAGATTGAGCCTTTCCAGACGGTGTTAATCAACGAGTTGATTCCGTACATCGATGCCAATTTCCGTACGCTGGCCAACAAAGACAACCGCGCCATGGCGGGCTTGTCGATGGGGGGCATGGAAACCAAAATGATTACGCTCAATAATCCTGACGTGTTTGCGTACTACGGACTGCTCAGCGGTGGCGTTTATGCCCCGACCGACATCACCGACAAATCGAAAGTTAAGCTGATTTTCCTGAGTTGCGGTAGCAAAGAACGCCCCGACGGCGTCAAAAAAGCGACGGAAGAACTGAAAACGGCGGGCTTCAACGCGGTGTCGTATGTTTCAGAAGGCACTGCCCACGAGTTCCAGACGTGGCGTCGGAGTTTGTACCAATTGGCCCCGATGTTGTTCAAGAAATAACACCAAAAATCAGATGAGAAAAACGGTTCTGCTGTGTCTGCATGGTTTACTTGCCCTGACAGCTGCCTTTGCGCAGCAGCCACGCCGCACGCCCGAACAGGATAGTTTGATGGCACGGATGCAGCGAAAAACAGCGGCCGACCATCGGCAAATGCTGAACCAGCTAGGCATCCAATCGCTTCGTCAGGGGCCATCGGGAAACCCTTCGGCACCCAATGCCGCCAATCGGGATGAAGCGAAGGTGCCGCCCTATACATTACCCGATCCGTTGGTACTCAAAAACGGGAAAAAAGTAAAGTCGGCCAAAGACTGGGTGGCTACCAAGCGGCCTGAATTGGTGGAAGATTTTGAACGGGAAGTTTATGGTCGATTACCCGCTGTCATTCCGAACGTAAACTGGCAGGTGGTTTCGGTCAAAGACACGGTTGTTGGGAATCAGTCCATTAAAGAAAAAACGCTGCGGGGTGTGGTGGACAATTCGGCGTACCCATCCATCAGTGTCAACATGGAACTGGTACTCGCAACCCCTAAAACTGCGTCGGGTCCCGTGCCTGTGGTCATGGAATTTGGCTTTATCCGTTCACCGTTTGGAAATAATGCACCCGTTCAGCCCATTGGGTTAGGGTCGGCGGGCGAACCGACGTGGAAAGAACAACTGATTTCCCGAGGTTGGGGCTATGCCATCCTTGTGCCCTCCAGCATTCAGGCCGACAATGGCGCAGGGCTGACCGAAGGCATCATCGGCCTGTGCAACAAGGGGCAATTCCGAAAGCCTGACGATTGGGGTGCATTGCGGGCATGGGCGTGGGGTGCCAGCCGCGCCGTTGATTATTTTGAAACGGACAAGGACGTTGATACCAAGCGCATTGCCATCGAAGGGCTTTCGCGCTATGGAAAAGCCACCGCCGTTGCTATGGCCTTTGAGCCTCGTTTCTCGCTGGCTTTCATCGGGTCATCAGGGGCTGGCGGTGCCAAGATTCTACGCCGAATCTTTGGCGAGCAGGTCGAAAATCTGGCAGGTTCGGGCGAATACCATTGGTTTTGCGGTAATTTTTTGAAGTACGCAGGGCCGCTCACGCCGCAGGATATGCCCGTCGATGGTCATTCTCTGGTGGCGTTGTCGGCTCCCCGTCCCGTTTTTATCAGCTCTGGTTCGCCGCAGGTGGAAGGGCAGTGGGTGGATGCCAAAGGCATGTTTTTGGCGGGTGTCCATGCGGGACCTGTGTACAAACTATTTGGTAAAAAAGACCTTGGAACCTCCGAATTTCCCCGCATCGGCACTCCGCTGATTGACGGAGAAATAGCGTTTCGGCAACACGCAGGCGGACACAGTACGGGCCCCAACTGGAGCACGTGGATTGCGTGGGCCTGTCGGTATTGGGGTGATTGTAAGTATTTTGAATAATTAAACCCTTTCAGTATGAAGCATTTATTGTATTTTAGTTTTACACTTTTCGGCCTTGTGGGCGGTTTGAAAGCCCAACCTACCGACAAAGAAATGCCCAAAAGTTTTGATCAGGTCCGAACGGGCATTGCCACGGGTAAACTGGACACGGTGAAGTACGAATCCAAGACGGTTGGCAGTACCCGTAAAGCACTCATTTACACGCCACCCAATTTTAACAAAAAGACCAAATACCCCGTGTTGTACCTGCTGCACGGCATTGGTGGCGACGAAAAAGAATGGCTCAAAGGTGGGAATCCACAGGTGATTCTGGACAATTTGTACGCCGACGGCAAACTCGCGCCGATGATTGTGGTCATGCCCAACGGCCGCGCCATGAAAGACGACCGCGCCGTGGGAAATATCTTTGACAAAGACAAGGTGGAAGCCTTCGCGACCTTTGAAAAAGACCTGCTCAACGACCTGATTCCGTTTGTGGAGAAAAAATACCCGACGCTCACCGACCGCGAACACCGCGCCATTGCGGGCTTGTCGATGGGAGGTGGGCAATCGCTGAATTTTGGGTTGGGTAATCTGGACAAATTCGCTTGGGTGGGCGGGTTTTCTTCAGCGCCCAACACCAAAGTTCCGCAGGAGTTAGTACCCAATCCCGAAGACGCCAAGCAAAAGCTGAAGCTGCTCTGGATTTCGTGCGGTGATGCCGACGGACTCATCACGTTCAGCAAACGCACCCACGATTATTTATACCAAAACAGCGTACCGCACATCTATTACCTCGAAGCGGGCGGGCACGACTTTAAGGTGTGGAAAAACGGGTTGTTTATGTTCTCGCAATTCCTGTTCAAACCCGTCGATACAGCGTCGTTTCCTTCGTATTCGGTGCTGGGAACGCCTGCGGCAACCAACATCCGCAACGGCAAATACCCGCAGATTTTGCCTGATAATCGCGTAGTTTTCAAAGTTAAAGCTCCTCAGGTACAGAAGGTTCAGATAGACTTGGGTAAAAAATACGACATGGTGAAAGATACGGCAGGCTTTTGGAATGTGACAACCGATGTCATCAGCCGTGGCTTTCATTACTACTCGCTCATCATCGACGGGGTAGCGCTTGCTGACCCTGCCAGCGAATCGTTCTACGGCATGGGGCGCATGGCCAGCGGCATCGAAATCCCGTACGAAGGCAGCGGATTTTATACCCTTAAAGACGTCCCACACGGCGACATTCGTATCAAAAAATACTTCTCGAAAGCCTCCAACGCGTGGCGCGAAATGTACGTGTATGCGCCTCCGGGTTACGACAAATCTTCTGAAAAATACCCCGTGATGTACCTCCTCCACGGCGGTGGCGAAGACCAGCGCGGTTGGGCAACGCAGGGGCGTACGGACGTTATTCTGGACAACCTGATTGCCGAAAATAAAGCCAAACCAATGTTGATTGTGATGGTGGACGGGAATTTCTACGGCAACGGCGGCGGTGTGGCAGGTTTTGGGATGCAGCAGTTGAACCAGTTTGAAAACGAACTCAAAAACGCCGTCATCCCGTTTGTGGAAGCCAATTTCCGCACCCTGACCGACGCTAAAAACCGTGCGTTGGCGGGGCTTTCGATGGGTGGTCTGCAAACGCTTCACGCTGGCGTTCGTAACTCCGATATGTTCGGCTACCTTGGCGTGTTCAGTTCGAGCTGGTGGTCAAACAACACCAAACTCTCTGATCCTCAGTACGAATTTATGCAGGCCAATAAGGACAAAATCAACGCCAACATCAAACAATTCTGGATTTCGCAGGGAGGAAAAGAAGACATCGCCCACGCCAATTGCCAGATTATGATGAAGAAGTTCGACGACATGGGCATCAAGTACCAGTACAGCGAATACGCAGGCGGACATACGTGGCCCGTTTGGCGGCATGACCTGTTCGGATTTTCTCAGTTGTTGTTTAAATAAACGATGGTCTGGAATGTAGAGTAGGAGTTCCCTTCGGCTTCGCGCAGAAAACAACGTTTGATTGTTGGTATTTGTGTGAAGCCGAAGCCAGATAAGTAAAGTAGTTAGTCCGAAATCATGAACAGTGGGAGAATTTTGAAAATATAGTTACAGGTGAAAAACAACTTGTTGAAAAGAAACCAAATGATGAAAAGCATACAAAAATTATTCTCTCCACTTTTGGCATTGAGCATTCTGCTTAGTGGACAAACTTTTATACACCAAGCCATAGCGCAGCCCCCTGCTCCGCAAAGAGCACCGCTGCCCCCAATACCTATAAAAGGCGACACTACACATACATTAACAAGGCACTTTAAATTGGCTACCAACACTAAAATAGCTCCCTATGCCAATGGTTTTATTCATAGGTGGTTGGTGTTAGAACCAATCAAGAAAGACATAGCAAGAAATAATATTTTCACCGACAATTACTTACGCAGTGAGTTCAAAAACAATAACTTTTCGGAAGATTATTTAATGATACCAAAGGCTGGTGAAATGGTAAACGCTGGTAATCAGGCGCTCAACTGGTATGCTCTGGATAGTAAAACCTTTAATTTTAATTTGTTCAATTTTTCCTATGACATCAACAAACCGAAGTATGGCTTACTTTTTTGGTTGGTTACCGTCATTGAATGCTCAGAGGAGATACAGAATGTAAGGATGACTGCTGGATGTAATTCGGGAGGAATGTTTTGGCTCAATGGTCAAGAAGTACTGATGCTTTCAGGTGACAGAGATATGATAGTTGACAATGTAGCTTCACCCTTATTAACCTTAAAAAAAGGGAAAAATATTATTCGGGGAGCCGTAATTAACGGCCCGGGGATGGCTAATTTTTGCCTTCGTTTTATTGACGAAAAGGACCAACCTGTCAAAAATATCAGTATCAGCAAAGATTAAAATCTAATCAAAATATTAACACAGAAATGAAATGTAAACTAATTGTTTTTTTATCAGTACTACTTTCAACTACTGTATTAGCCCAAGTCGGCAAACCTTTCATCCATGACCCTTCAACGATTGTAGAATGTGACGGAAAACTCTACACCTTTGGAACAGGTGGCGGAGGGTTAATATCAGAAGATGGCTGGACGTGGTTTGGAGGCGGTGTCAGGCCAGGTGGCGGTGCTGCTCCCGATGCTATCAAAATTGGCAATCGTTATCTTGTGGTTTATGGAGCAACTGGTGGTAGCCCTTCGCACAAAGGTATTATCTATACAATGTGGAATAAGACACTTGATCCAAAATCGCCCGACTTTAAGTATTCTGAACCCGTAATAGTGGCTACCTCTGATGGTTACGAAGAAAACGATGCCATAGACCCTGGTATCATGTTAGACCCTACCACAGGCCGCCTCTGGTTAGCCTACGGTACCTATTATGGATTCACTCGCATTATTGAGCTAGATCCAAAAACAGGGAAACTCAAAGACGGAAATAAACCTGTAGATGTAGCCATAGTTTGTGAGGCTGCTGATTTGATATATCGCGATGGCTGGTATTATTTACTTGCTACCCACGGGAGCTGTTGCGATGGTGCAAACTCAACGTATAATGTTGTCGTAGGCCGTTCTAAAAAAGTAACCGGGCCGTACGTTGATAATGTAGGTAGAAGCATGATGGAAGGTGGTGGCAAAATGGTGGTGGCTACGCGTGGGCGACTCATAGGCCCAGGGCATTTTGGACGAATAATTCTTGAAAAAGGTGTTGAAAAAATGTCAATTCATTATGAGGCAGATTTAGATCAGGGCGGTCGCAGTGTATTGGGTATCCTTCCCATAGTATGGAAAGATGGCTGGCCGATCGCTGGTGAAAAATTTAAAGAGGGAACGTTTGAAATAGAATCGGTTAGAAGAGGATATGGTTTAGAACTCGCCGTAGATTTTAGCAGAATGGCTGTTGCCCAGCGAGGCTTTAGCCAGGCCAATACCGAGCCTATTAAACCAGTGCCTGCGCAGGAATTAGCTGATGTGATTAAAAATTGGTCAACAGGTAATATTAATGTACGCATAGGTGATTACATGCATCGCCCTCACCAAAAATGGACCATTACCGATGCGCCAGACTCTACTGGTTATTTAGGCGGTCCCTATTACAAAATTGTATTAGCAGGTACCGAACGAGCATTATCCGCAACCGCAGATGCTCAGGTAATAACTGTCCCCGTCTTTACAGGTAGTCCAGAACAATTATGGCGAATAGACCAGCTAACGGATGGTACCTATCGAATAATGCCCAAGGTAGTGCCAAATTCGGGCAAAAAACTGGCATTGGTATCATCAGGAGATAGCACACCGATGCTTGCCGAATTTGAGTTTGAAAGTGATAATTCTAAATGGAATTTCAGGGCGCATTAATTGTGCTCTGTAGAGCTGATAAGCAAATTTATAACCGTTTTTTCAATAAATGTTCCAACTCCCAAACCCCCAATTTTTCACAATGAAAACTCTATTTTTTTCTCTGATTTTATCAATCGCCAGCCTCGTAGCCATGGCGCAAAATCCCATTGACGGCAACTGGAAAGGCAGCCGCGAAACGCCAAACGGTACGTTTGAGGTTAACTATACCTTCAAAGTAGAAGGCGATAAATTGACTGGTACGTGGAAAACCCAGTTTGGCGAAGCCAAAATTGAAGAAGGTAAAGTAGAAGGCAAAAAAATTTCTTATTCCATCTCATTCAACGACCGCAAAATGAGCTACACAGGCGAGTTGGTTTCTGAAAAAGAGCTGGTTGTAAAAAGTGAGCGCGGTGAGATGAAGCTCGCCAAGCAGTAACAAACCGATACCCTTTATCCGGCCCATAAAAGGCCGGGTAAAGAGTACTTCATTCCTCCTTAACACAATACACCTATGAATACACAAAATTACGTCAAAGTTGTCAGTACGGCCATTTTGATGACAGGCGCGGTTTCTGGGTTTTGCCAGCAGATACCATCGCTAAAAGACACCTTCAAGAAAGACTTCGGGATCGGTACGGCCCTGAACAATAGTCAGATTGAAGAACGCGACCCTGCCATGACACAGTTTATTGTGCGCCAGTTTAACATGGCAACGCCCGAAAACGTCATGAAATCGGCCTTGATTCATCCGAAATGGGATACGTACGCTTTTGAGGTTCCCGATAAACTGATGGAGTTCGGCAAAAAGAACAATATCAAAATCAACGGTCACACGCTGGTTTGGCACAGTCAGTTGCCGTCGTTCATTCGTGGTATTCACAGCAAAGACTCCATTCAAACGTTTTTTAGCGACCACATCAAAACCGTGGCAGGTCGTTACAAAGACAATATCTTTTCGTGGGATGTGGTGAATGAAGCGTTGAACGAAGACGGAACCCTACGCAAAACTGTTTTCCTGGATTATCTGGGTGAAGGCTACATTGCCGAGGCTTTCCGCCTCACGCAGCAGGCCGCGCCGAATGTGGAATTGTACTACAACGATTACAACAACGAACAACCGGCCAAACGCGCGGGCTGTATCAACCTCATCAAAAAAGTGCAGGCCTCAGGCGCCCGCATTGACGGCGTCGGTATTCAGGGACACTGGCACGTGGGCAAAGTACCGTTCAAAGACATTGAAGAAAGTATTTTGCAATACGCCGCGCTAGGCCTGAAAGTGATGTTCACTGAGCTGGATATTGAGGTGCTGCCCCGCAACTTTCAGGGAGCCGATGTTAACCAGCGGATGGGCAATGACCCAAGTCTCAACCCGTATACTGCAGGCTTGCCTGATGATGTTCAAAAACAATTAGCCGCTGATTACGAAGCACTGTTTAAGTTGTTTTTGAAACATAAAGACAAAGTAACACGGGTTACGTTCTGGGGTGTTAACGACGGCAACAGCTGGCTTAACGGCTGGCCTGTGCGTGGACGTACTAATTACCCGCTGCTTTTTGACCGTAATAACCAGCCAAAACCTGCGTTTTACTCGGTCATCGGGCTGAAAAAGTAATGCGGAAAGATCCATCTTTTTTTGTTTGTCCGGTATGCTTAGATTTCTTTTTATAATCCTGATCTTCTTCGTTAACTCACTGGCTCGGGCGCAAATCAAGCTGCCCAAACTGATCAGTGACGGTATGGTGCTGCAACGCGATACACCGCTCAAAATCTGGGGATGGGCCAAACCAGGCGAAAAAGTCAGTGTTCGTTTCGTTAATAAAACGGCGAAAACAACGACCGATGCGCAGGGGAAATGGCAGGTCACGCTACCGGCCATGCCCGCGGGCGGACCGTTCAGCATGGAGATCTCCGGAACAACTCAACTGAAAATCAATGATATTCTGCTTGGCGATGTCTGGTTCTGCTCCGGCCAGAGTAATATGGTGCATCAGCTGAATATCCACGATGTGACGTATGCCAACGAAATCAGAGAAGCCAATTTTCCGCAGATCCGTCAGTTCTGGGTACCGACATTGACAAGTTTACAGGGACCTCAGCCGGACCTTCCGCAGGGGCAATGGAAGGCCGCCGTTGGTGAAGATGTGCGGCCGTTTTCGGCAGTTGCCTATTTCTTTGCAAAAACGATCCATCAAAAATACCATGTGCCGGTCGGGATCATTAATGCCAGCGTCGGCGGTACGCCGATAGAAGCATGGATCAGTGAGGAAGGCTTTAAAACCATGCCGGATATACAGGCGCTGATTGCTAAAAATAAGGATACGGCCTACGTCAATAGCCTCGCCCGCAAAGCAGCATCGGTTCCCCGACCGGCCTTATCTGCCGACGACGGTCTGGCGGGTAAATGGTTCGATCCTGACTATACCCCGAAAAACTGGCGGCCGATAAACATTCCCGGCTACTGGGAAGATCAGGGGATTAAAGACCTGAACGGGGTTGTCTGGTACCGCCGCGAAATAAACATTCCGGCGTCTATGACGGGGAAACCGGCCACGGTCTTTCTGGGCCGGATTGTCGATGCTGACGAGTTGTATATCAATGGAAAACAGGTGGGCCGCACTACGTACATGTATCCGCAACGGCGGTATAAACTCGCCGCCGATGTCCTGAAAGCCGGTAAAAACGTCTTTACCATCCGTGTAACCAACAATGCCGGAAAGGGTGGTTTTGTACCCGACAAACCCTATTGTGTGTTTGCCGGTGCCGATACCGTTGACCTGAAAGGTACCTGGCAGTATAAGGTTGGCGCCGTTTACCAGCCAATGCGCGGAGGTGGCTTCGGAGGACCGGTTGTCGCCCAGAACCAACCGGCGGCGTTGTATAACGCGATGGTTGCTCATGCAGCTGACTATGCCATTAAAGGCGTATGCTGGTACCAGGGAGAAACCAATGCCGGCAAGCCTAAAGAGTATGAAACGCTGTTACCGGCCCTCATCAGTGACTGGCGTACCCGGCTGAAAAAACCGGACCTGCCATTTCTCTATGTTCAGCTGCCAGGCTTCATGGACTACAATTACCTGCCGTCGGAAAGTAGCTGGGCCATGCTACGGGAGGCACAGTTGAAAGCCTTGAGTATACCGAATACTGCCATGACCGTTGCCATTGACCTGGGCGAATGGAATGACATTCATCCTGACAACAAGAAAGATGTCGGCGAACGAATGGCTTTGGGTGCCCTCAAACTTGCCTACAAGGAGGACATCGTCTATTCCGGACCGGTATACCAGTCCGCAACGGTTGACGGCGACAAAATCATTGTTAGTTTTTCTCATACCGGCAGCGGTCTGATCACCAAAGACGGCGAAGCTCCCGCAGACTTTGCGATTGCCGGCAGCGATAAAAAATTTGTCCGGGCAAAGGCGCGGATCGAAAATAGCAAAGTCGTTGTCTGGAGCAATGACGTACCCTCACCTAAATACGTCCGGTATGCCTGGGCTGATAATCCGGTAAACCCTAATCTGTACAATCAGGAAGGGCTGCCGGCCTCCCCATTCCGGACCGATGATTTCTGAACGTTTTCGTCTTGACAGCTGATAGAACGGAGCATTTTCGTAATGCTCCGTTTACACATCCTATCTCACAACTTTCGCTGAAGTATTACTTTAGCGATATTTTTTTGTAAAGTATTCGGCTTCCTTATTGACATTTTCTGTTTTATGTGTCAATTTTACACCATTAAATTAAGTGTCAAACAAACGCTTATTTTAACTACATAACTGTCAGCATTTTACAATTAAAAATAACGTACTCATTGACCATTGACTCATGAAATTTTTCATTGATACTGCCAATCTGAAAGAGATTAAAGAAGCCGCTGACCTCGGTGTGCTGGACGGTGTGACAACTAACCCGTCGCTGATGGCCAAAGAGGGTATCTCCGGACAGGAAAACGTTATTAATCACTACAAAGCTATATGCGAACTGGTGGATGGTCCCATCTCGGCCGAAGTGATTGCCACCACCTATACTGAAATGATTGCCGAAGGCGAAGCGCTGGCGGCGCTGCACCCGAATATTGTCGTAAAGGTGCCGATGATTAAAGACGGGGTGAAAGCCATCAAGTATTTTACGGATAAAGGCATCCGCACAAACTGTACGCTGATCTTCTCGGCCGGACAGGCATTGCTGGCTGCCAAGGCCGGTGCAACCTACGTCTCGCCGTTTGTCGGCCGCCTCGACGATATTTCAACCGACGGGCTTGAGCTGATTGCCCAAATCCGCCTGATTTACGACAATTACGGCTACGAAACACAGATTCTGGCGGCGTCGGTGCGTCACCCGATGCACATCATCAAATGCGCTGAAATTGGCTCTGACGTTATGACCGGTCCGTTGAGCGCCATCGCTGCCCTGCATAATCACCCGTTGACAGACATCGGATTAGCTAAATTCCTGAGTGACCACAAAAAAGCAAACGCATGAATACAACAGAACTAAAAGACGTTGCTTCGCAGGTCCGGCGTGACATCCTGCGGATGGTGCATGGCGTAGCATCCGGTCACCCGGGTGGTTCACTGGGCTGCACCGATCTGCTGGTCAGCCTGTATTTCAAGCTGATGCATCTGAAAAAAGATGAGCAGCAGCAGGTTGCTTTCGACATGGCCGGCTCGGAAGAGGACATGTTTTTTCTGTCCAACGGCCATATCTCACCGGTGCTGTATTCGGTACTGGCCCGGCGCGGGTACTTTCCGGTCAGTGAACTGGGAACCTTCCGCAAAATTAACTCCCGCCTGCAGGGTCACCCGGCCACGGCAGAACACTTGCCGGGTATCCGCGTGGCATCCGGTTCACTCGGTCAGGGGCTTTCTGTAGCGGCCGGTGCGGCTTATGCCAAAAAAATCAAAGGCGATACCAATCTGGTATACTGCCTGATGGGCGACGGTGAGCAGCAGGAAGGTCAGGTCTGGGAAGCCGCTGCGTTTATCCCCCACCATAAACTCGATAACCTCATTGCCATCGTTGACTTTAACGGGCAGCAGATTGACGGCCCCACCGAGGTAGTCCTGAACAACCGGGATCTGGGGGCAAAATACGAAGCGTTTGGCTGGCTGGTGCTCCACATGGACGGCAACGATATCGATGCCATTATTGCTACGTTTAACGAAGCCTGGCAGCTGAGCGGCAATGGCTCGCCGGTTTGTATCATCATGAAAACCGAAATGGGTCAGGGTGTTGATTTTATGATGCATACCCACAAGTGGCACGGGGCAGCCCCGAACGACGCCCAGCTTGCGAATGCGCTGAGCCAGCTCACTGAAACCCTTGGCGATTACTAACCGAAGCCGTTCATGAAAACGTATACGTATACCGAAAAAAAAGACACCCGTTCCGGTTTCGGAGCCGGTATGGCTGAACTGGGCCGCAGTAATCCAAACGTAGTGGCGCTTTGTGCTGACCTGGTTGCTTCCCTCAAACTGGATACCTTCATCAAGGAAAATCCGGGCCGCTTTATTCAATGCGGCATTGCGGAAGCGAATATGATTGGTGTATCAGCCGGGCTGACGCTGAACGGCCTGATCCCGTTTGCTACGACGTTTGCCAACTTCGGGTCGAGCCGGGTGTTCGATCAGATTCGACAGGCAGTAGCCTACTCAAATAAAAACGTTAAAATCTGCGTTTCCCACGCCGGTCTGACCCTCGGCGAGGACGGGGCAACGCATCAGGTACTGGAAGACATTGCCATGATGAAGGCGCTGCCCAACATGACGGTCATCAATCCGTGCGATTTTAACCAGACAAAAGCCGCCACGATCGCGATTGCGGACTATGAAGGTCCCGTTTACCTGCGTTTCGGACGGCCGGTTATTCCGAATTTCACTCCTGCCGATCAGGTTTTTGAAATCGGAAAAGCCCTTATGCTCAATGAAGGGACCGACGTTACCATCATTGCAACGGGTCACCTGGTCTGGCACGCCATCGAAGCCGGGCATATTCTTGCCGAAAAAGGGATTAACGCCGAAGTCATTAATATCCACACCATTAAACCACTTGATCAGACAGCCATTCTGGAATCTGTCCGGAAAACACGCTGCGTTGTGACCGCCGAAGAACACCAGATGAACGGGGGTCTTGGCGACAGCGTGGCCCAGTTGTTAGCGCTGAACTACCCGGCGCCGCTCGACATGGTCGCCGTAAATGACTCTTTCGGCGAAAGCGGTACTCCCGATCAGCTGATGGAAAAGTATGGATTGACGACCGACGCTATTGTCGCAAAAGCACTCAAGGTGATAGAGCGGAAGAGTGGTTTGTAGTTAACCAACCACATTCGCAAAATTATTAAGGTAAACAAAAAAGCCTCTGCCTCAACCGGGCAGGGGCTTATTATTTATCTCACCAGCGGGATACCCGCTAACCAATTTATTTATGCTAATTGTTAGACGCAGGAATCAACAAATTGTAACAAATTAAGCATTTCTCAACTCAAAATATCGTTAGTAAACTATGAATTCAATTCATGTAGTTTGATTATTACTCCCACCTTACAAGTACAATTCCGTTTTTTTCGAAAAATACCTCACGCCGTCCGGTCGCCGGAAGCACCGACCGCTTTGTCAGTACCAGGTCGCCGGGTTGCGGTTGCCGGCGTTCGACAAACTGACGGTGATAAAAAATAAACGACGGCCAGTAATGCCCCCACATCACTACCGGCTGCCCGTATTTGGCTGCGATGGCTGCTGCATCTTTAACCGGCGATTGTAGCAGCTGCCCGAGCCTTGGCATCCATAACACATTTACAATCAACAACATCGACAAGCCAACACCGGCCAACTTCAGCTGTGCGGCCAGAGCAGAGCGGTTACTGACGAAAAACAGGATCAGTACCAGCACCATCATCAGGTAATAATCATACCCGAAATAACTACCGGCAGCCCGCATGATGTCGACGGCAAACGGATCTTTCGTCACAGCAATCAGCACCGGCAGTAAGAACAACGGTACCACGACGAGGATAGTCCACAACACCATAAATGGCCATTGGGTCTGCTCCGGCTTCTGCTGCCAGGCAAATGCCATCAGAACGATTATGGGTGAGTAGCCGTAGATGGCATAGTGCGGCAGTTTCGTACCCGACAAGGAGAAGAACGCCACAACGAAAAAGAACCAGGTCAGCAGAAAAAAACCGGTCTGTGTCTGACCGTAGAACCGGATCCGGCTAATCACGCGGATCAGTAGCGGGGTAAACGGCATTAATCCGATCAGACACACAGGAATGTAATAAAACAGCCCTCCGGCATGCCCCTCAAAGGATGTATTGAACCGGTCAATGTTATGATGCAGGAAAAATCCATCCAGAAATAACGGCCCCTGGGCCTGATATTCAAGCCAGTACCACGGAAGGGCTATACCTGCAAACAGGAGTATGTCCGGTGTCAGCAACAGGCGCGGAATCAGCTGCCACTTCCGCCAGACGGCTGCATAAATCAGCCCGACGGCCCCGGGAATCAGCAACGCGACCGGCCCCTTGGTCAGGAAACCGAGTGCGGTCGCGACCCAGAATGCGGTCACAAATTTCCGTTTTCCCGTCGAGATGACGCCGTGCAGACTAAACATAGCCGTTGCCAGCCAGAGATTCAGCAGGGCATCCGCCGTCGCCGCTTTACCGATGATGGTAATTTGTAAGGAGCAGGCAGCAATGACAAGTGCCGCCTGTGCCACTTTCCGGCCAAACTCCCGTTGCGCAAAGGCATAGATGGCCCACATCCAGGCGATGGCAGCCAGCCCCGAAGGCAGGCGCATGGCAAACTCATTGATGCCGAACACCGACGCACTCAATGCCTGAAACCAATACGTCAGTATGGGCTTATCGAACCGCAATACGCCGTTTACCCGTGTCGTAATGTAGTCGCCGGAAGCCAGCAATTCTCGGGTGGCTTCGGAAAACGCGCCTTCGTCTTCATCAAACAACGGCGAACTGCCCAACCCCCACAAAAAACTGAACAGGACCAGCGCCCATGGCAACCACTTCATCCATGTCGCTCCCTGAAGCTGTGTAGCTTGCGGATGCTCTTTAACAAATGTTTCCATGAATTCAGGCCGCCAGCGACAGTTTCCGGTTAACATCATCGCCGGACCCGCGCCCTTTCTGCCACGCTATCTGCTGCCGTAAACCTGCTTCCAATGATGTTTGCGGGACATAATCCAGCAACCGCCGCGCTTCGCTGATGTCAGCACAGGTCGAAAATACATCGCCCGCCGGAATCGGCTCCGTCCTGATTTTAGCCGACCGGCTCATACACTGTTCAATGGTAATAATGAGTTCGCTGAGCTGCACCGTGGCAGAGTTGCCCAGATTAATGATCCGGAAGCCGGACAACCGGTGCAGCGAAGCAGCAATGCCCTGCACAATATCCCCGACAAAGGTGTAGTCGCGTGCCGTAATCCCGTTGCCATACATCGTTACCGACTCACCGTGCAGGATCTGCTCAATGAATTTGTGGATCGCCATTTCCGGTCGCTGCCGTGGTCCGTAAACGGTAAAAAACCGCAAGCAACTGACAGCAAAGCCATGAAGCTCGCTATAGGTTCTGCACAACAGCTCGCCGGCCCGCTTCGAGGCGGCATACGGCGATTGCGGCACATCGATCACGGCATCTTCCCGGAACGGACTGGTCACCGTATTGCCGTATACCGACGAGGATGACGCAAAAACCAGCTTATGCACCTGATGACGGGCCATCACCTTCAGCAGGACGGCGGTACCCGTCAGGTTTACATCCATGTATACCTCAGGTTCGAGCAACGAAGGCCGGACACCGGCTTTGGCGGCTAAATGTACCACGGCATCAATCGTTCCGCCGGCAAAAACGGCCTCCAGCTCCGCTTCATGGCGGATGTCGCCTTCGACCACGCGGAAGGTATCGTATAGCTGAGCAATCAGCAGATTTTCCCGTTTCAGGGATGGCGTATAATAGGAATCAAAATTATCAAACACAATGACCTGATGACCGTCGGCCAATAGGCGTTCGGTCAGGTGCGAGCCGATAAAGCCTGCACCTCCGGTTATAAGAATTTTCATACTTGAGTGGTTAAAAAAACTCAGGCGGTCTGCGGGTCTGAGACCAGTTGCGTAACCGGTGGTTTCCAGACGAAATACAAACCGGAGAGGGATGTAAAAACCTGAATTAAATAAAACAGCACACTGATGGCCACGGCCTGCGAAGGTGGCACATGGACCCAACCGGCACCCCACAGAAAGGTCAGTTCGCGGGCACCGATGCCACCGATCGTAAACGGCAGGACGGCGACGATGGACGAAATCAGAAACACAACCAGAAACGCCATCGAAAAATCAGGCACCCCTAAGGCGCGGGCAATCAGCCACACACTGGTACACTGAAAGGCCTGTACCAGTCCCGACATCGCCAGTGTACCGCTCCAGACCGGGCTGAAAACCGGCCAGAACCGGCCAACCAGCCAGTAACTTAGACCGACGCCGGCAACACCACACAGCACCAGCACCGGAGCTGACCACGGGACGATACCGGCCAGCCAAACGGCCAACCCAACGGTAAGAAACGCACCGATAGGCACCACACCATTGACCCGGTCAATGAATACCGCTTTCAGAAGCTCCTTTGCCGGAAAGTCCGACTGACGGTTCCACATGAGTACTTTATAGCCGTCGCCTCCGATGCCGCCGGGTAAAATCTGGTTGTACAGCATGCCGAGGCTATACCATTTGAGTTGCTGGCTAAACCGGATGGAGAACCCGATTATGTCCAGAAAGCGCTGCAACCGGATGGCCGATATAAATTTGGCCACTGCAAATACAACAGCAGCCAATACAAGATCAGTCCCCCATGCCTGTTGCAGCAAACCCGTCAGCAACTTAACGTCGATACTGGTCCACAGAATGAAACAGGCCGCCAGCGTCCCGAGCGTTTTCAGGGTTGTTTTTACCCACGGCCGGGCGAGCCGCCGGTTCCATTCAGACCAGCTCTGCGGCCGGCGCATATTCTTTCCTGACGGCATACGGTTTCCGGTTCTGCGACTCATAGTAGGTGCGGAGCTGCATCTCAGCCAGCAACCCTAAAGAGATTAACTGTAGGCCGGCCAAGATAAGAATAGCCCCCGCAATCACCAAAGGTTTTCCGCCAATTGCGATGCCTGCCAGTTTCTGAACCAGTAAAAAGCCTTCGATACCGCCGCCGAGCAGAAGCGACAGTATACCCCATCCACCAAACAACTGCATCGGGCGTGTATGGTAATGCCGCAGAAACCAGACGAGCAGTAAGTCACTCATTACCCGCAATGTACGGTTGATACCGTATTTCGATTTGCCGGCCATACGGGCATGATGGCGTACCGGTACCGACCGGATGCTGGCGCCTTCCAGTTTCGCGAGTATGGGAATGAACCGATGCATCTCGCCGTAAATACCCAGACTTTTTGCCAGATCCCGTTCAAAGACCTTGAGCGTACAGCCGAAATCCGGATGGTTTACGCCCGACACGCGCCGGATCAGCCGGTTCGCGATTTTACTTGGCAGTTTACGGAGCAACCAGCCATCCTGCCGTTTCTGCCGGATACCGGCCACCAGATCAATCCCTTCATCCCGCGCGACACTCACCATAAACGGAATATCGGCCGGATCATTCTGCCCGTCCCCATCCATGGTTGCAATGTATTTTCCCCTCGCGGCTTCGATACCGGCAGCCAGCGCGGCACTTTGCCCGTAATTGCGTTTCAGCTGAATAATCCGCAGATTGGGCGACCGGAGCTGCCGAAGTCTACGCAGGGTAGCATCCGTTGAGCCATCATCCACAAAAACGACTTCATAATCCCAGCCATGCAGCGCCTCGTCAATCCGTTTCATAAGCGGCTGCACGTTCTCTTCCTCATTATATACACACACTACCACCGAAATATCCGGTTCGGTGTGGTCAACATACGCTGATTCTTCCATTCCAGTACTGATTAATGAGGCAAAACCTGACCAGGAATTCCCCGGCCAGGTTCAGCCCTGATTCAATGTGTCGCTACCGCCGCATGCGCTTCCAGGTAACTGACAACCTGACCCAGCGTTTTTAACTGATCATGATCACTGTCCGGAATCAGCATATCAAACTCCTGTTCGAGCTGCATGATCATGTCCATGCGTTCCAGACTGTCCAGACCCAGATCACGCTCAAAATGAGCAGTATCGGTCAGGGAGCTTTTGGCAATACCAAAGTTGGTTGTAAGTAGTTGAATCAACTGCGTTTTCATTGTTTACAGCGGTTATAGTTAACTGGTAACTGATTTATTTATTCATTTTGTAATGCCACGCCGGGCTTCTTTCCGGTTCGTGCGGAAATCCATTCGCCCGTACGATCCACGAGGTAATAGACCACCGGCACCAGGAAGATGGTCAGGATAAGCGAGCTGGTTAGGCCCCCGATCAGTACCCACGCAAGGGCATTTTTCCACTCTGCCCCTGCCCCGCTCGCAACCGCAATCGGAATCATCCCGATCACCATCGCAATGGTGGTCATCAGAATCGGGCGCAGCCGTTCTTCACCCGCCTGCACAATGGCTTTGCGGTAAGGGACGCCCTGCTCCTTCAGCTGATTGGCAAAATCAACGATCAGAATGGCATTTTTCGCCACAAGGCCCAGCAGCATCAGAATCCCCAGCATGGCAAAAATGCTCATGTTCGACATACTCAGGTTCAGCGCCAGCAGCGAGCCGATGATAGCCACCGGAATGGAGAAAAGTACTACGAACGGATAGACAAAACTGTCGTAGAGCAGCACCATGATGAAATACACCAGCATGATCGCCACGAGCATGGCCAGACCCAGTGAGCCAAAACTCTCACCCTGCCGCTTAACATCACCACCCCAAACCGCCTGCACCCCTGCCGGAAAGGTCGTTCCGGCCACAATTTTGTCAATAGCTGCCGCCACATCGCCGGGGCTCCGGCCCAGCAGGTTTGAGTTGATCGTTACCGACGCGCGGCGGTTGCGGCGTTCCAGCATCGATGGCCCCGAACTTTGGGTTACGGTGGCAAAATCACGGAGGCGCACCGGTTGCCCGTTTACGGGACTGATAAACACGATGTTTTTCACATCGCCCGCATTCCGGCGGTCGAAGGCATCCAGCATGATCCGGATATCAAACTCAGTATCAGCCACTTGGTCACGGTACTGCGCATCGTCATTGCCCGAAAAAGCACTCTGCATCGTGGCACCGACCGTAAGAATGCTGAGTCCGAGCTTGGCCATCCGCTCACGGTCGATATCAATCCGTACTTCCGGATTCCCGTCCTTTACGGATGCCTGCACATCATTTGTACCTGGTACCAGACTGATTTTCTTCTCCAGCTCTTTCGCCGATTTCAGTACTTCGCCGAAATCATCACCGCTCAGAATCAGCTCAATCGGTGCGGCACCACTGTTGACCATGCCGATGATTGACGACCCGAAATCGACACCCGCAAACTGCTTTTCAAGCTCTTTCCGGACATCAATCATGTACTTTTCGGTGACCAGCTTCCGGCCTTCTTCCACCGGAATCAGTTCGATAGTGAGTTCAGAGCGGTTGGCCTGCCCTTGTCCGGTACTGTTCAGCCCCATACTGGCACCCCCAATATTTGAGAAGATGTTTTTTACATCCGGCTTTTTACGCAGGTAGTTTTCAATGGCCTGTGTGGTCAGGTTATTCTGTTGCAGCGAAGCGCTTTTGTCCAGCTCAATCGTCAGCATAAATTTACCCTGATCACCCTGCGCCACAAACTCCTGCCCCACAATACCGAGTCCCATAACCCAGCCCGTAAGGACAAACAGGACCACGATAAATCCGCCGAAAACCAGCTTATGCCCCAACACCCAAACCAGCATCTGCCGGTAGCCGTTCGTCATTGCTGTCAGCCCTTTTTCGAACCATAACAGAAACGCCTGGAAAGGGTTTTTCGGATTCAGGTGCTCAACCCGTCCGAAACGCGACGTCAGGTAAGGTGTCAGCGTAAAACTGACCAGCAAACTGACCATTGTTGCAAATGCAACCGTAAGGGAGAACTGGCGTAAGAGGTCGGCAATGAGGGAGTTAACCATCGTGATCGGTACAAACACCACCACAATAACCAGGGTAATCGCCACAGCGGCAAAGCCGATTTCCTTCATCCCGTCGAGGGTAGCCTGCCAGCGGTTTTTGCCCATTTCGAGGTGTCGCTGGATATTTTCGAGCACCACAATGGAGTCATCGACCAGAATACCGATCACAAGGGACAACGCGAGCAGGGTCATCAGGTTGAGCGAATAGCCCATCACGGCCATGAATGCAAAGGCTGAAATCAGCGAGGCCGGGACCGAAATCATAACGATCAGGGCATTCCGGAAACTATGCAGGAACAGGAGCATCACCACCGCCACCAGCACCACGGCCAGAATCAGATCGTGGGTCACGGCATCAACGGCATCAAGCGTAAATACACTCGAATCGAAAGCAATGGCAAATTTTACGTTATCATTTTTGCTGCTGCTTTCGATTTCCTTGATGCGCTCCTGCACCAGCCGGCTGATTTCTACCGCATTAGCATCTGACTGCTTTTTAATAAATAACCCGATGCCATTCCGGCCATTATAGCGGCTGATGCTTTCGGTATCGGCCAGACCGTCAGTTACTTCGGCAATATCCTGCACGCGGATCGGGCTGCCGTTCGGTGGCGTCGCAACGACCAGCTGCTCAATGTCGGCCAGCGAGGCAAACTTGCCGGCCAGCTTAACCGTAATCTGCTCGCCCGGATTTTTGATTTTCCCGGTCGGAAATTCAGCATTGGCATGGTTAATGGCCTGCGTAACCTGCAAAAGCGAAAGCCGGTAATAATCCAGTTTACTTTTATCCACGTTGACGCGGATTTCGCGCTGGTCGCCACCGGTCATCATGATGTCGGCTACACCTTTAATCTGTTGTAACTGCGGCAGGTAAACATCTTCAACGCGCTCATAAAACACATCGCCGGGCATATTCGACGTGGCGAGTAACTGCATGATCGGCTGATCACTCGGCGAGATTTTTGATAATACCGGCGTTTCGGCATCTTCGGGCAAATCGCCCGCCATTTTATTGATGTTCCGTTGGGCGTCTTCCAGCACCTGATTCAGATTTGACCCGGCTTTGAAGTTAACAATGACCACCGAGGCATTTTCCAGTGACTTAGAAATTACCTCATCAATGTTGTCGAGGTCCGAAACGGCATCTTCAATCTTTTTGGTAATCCGGGTTTCCACCTCCGACGGAGCCGCACCCGGATAAACGGTAGTGATGGTAATGGTCGGTACCGAAAGTTCCGGAATCAGTTCAAAGCTCAGCATCCGGTACGAAAACAATCCGCCGAGCACCAGTACCAGAAACAAAACAATGACCAGCGAGGGGCGTTTTAATATCGTTTCGATGAAATTCATGGGAATGGCTTGTTAATTGATACTGACTGGTGTTCCGTTCTGAAGGTTGATCTGGCCTGAGACAACCACCTGATCACCTGGCTTCAGTCCGCTCCTGATTTCGGTGAACCGCTCGTCGGATTTACCCAGTTCAACGTTTTTCAGCACCGCTTTACCCTGTTCTATCGCATAGACCTGCGGCTGTTTTGACGACCCGATAAGTGACTGTCGTTCAATGCTCAGCAGGCCTGTGCCGTGGCTGTTCGCCTTTTGCACCGCCCCGTACATTCCTGCCCGGAGCAGGCCTCCTGCCGGTGCTTTCACCGAAATTTCGACCGGATAGTTGTGCGACGCATCCCCCTGCGAACCAACCAGCGTAACCTGACCGCTCAGGTGATTATTACGGATGGTTTCACTGGCGACCGGAATCGTCTGACCGGCGCGGAATGAATTAATATCTGCTTCCGGGACACTGATCTGAAGTTTCAATACCGACATATCCGCTAGATGGACCAGCGGCATCCCCGGCGCAATGATGGTCCCGATTTCAAACATCCGTCTGGTAACCAGTCCGGAAAACGGTGCTTTAATCGTTGTATTGGCCAGTTGTTTTTTGAGCTGTTTAATCTGCGCTTCAGTAGCGCGGATACTCAGCTCCGTTTTCTCAAGGTTGATCGCCGGCGTGGCATCGCCTTTCACGAGCGTTTCGTATCGTCTGGCATCGTTCTGATATCCTTCCAGGCTAATCTGCAAGGCTTCCAGCTGGTACCGCAGCTGCTCATTATCCAGCTGCGCAATGACCTGACCGGCCTGTACATACTGACCGGCCTGCACCCCTACTTTAAGCACTTTGCCCTGACTTTCGGCGGTCACATCTGCCTCACGGTTGGCAATATACGTACCGAGATATTGTTCATCGGTGACCAGCCTGCGCATTGTCGCTTCGCTGGTTTTTACAAGTACTTTCTGCTCAGGATCGGGGCGGTAAACCTTTTCGGCAACCCGTTCCTTGTTGTCATTTAACTTCCAGGCAGTAAGGCCCAGGGTAGCGACGATGGCCGCACTAATAAAAATCCGTTTCATAAAATGATGATGTACCTGTTAGGTTAATGCTTTTCGGGTGAATTATGGTTGGGGTACCAGCGTGCCGGTTGCTTTTTTCCAGTCGAGCTCGGCAGTCCGGAGTTTAACAAATGTAGTCAGGTAATTATTCTGGGATTCAGATACACTGTTTTCAGCCTGAATGACATCCGTCAGTGAAATGGTGCCTTCCTTAAACTGTAGCTGCGCCTGCTGGTAAACCTTCTCGGCCAGCGCCACCTGATCACGGACGGCCCGAAGATTCTGTTGTTCGACCAGTAGTTTGGCGCGGGCGTTCAGAACATCCATCGTTATAGATTCTTTCAGCAGTTTTTCCTGCTCATTGAGTTTGTCGCTATCGATCCGGTTCTGCCGCATTCTGGCGTTACGGGCACTGCCATCGTAAAGCGACCAGTTCAGCTGTAGGCCAAACCAGTAACCCGGCACATTTTTAAAAACACCGTCCGAGCCGCCCTTACCGAAGAACGTTGAGTTGGCGACGCCATAGGCCGCAACAGTCGGCAGGTTACCGGCCTTCGTCGATTTGTAGGACAGATCATTCAATTCACGCTGGCGCTGTAGCAGCTGAATTTCAGTACGGTTCAGGGTTGCATCTTCCGTATTCAGCGGCTGTGCTGCATTTTGCTGAATCGTAGTCTCAATATCCAGCGGATCAGATTGCGGCATAGCAGTCAGTAGTTTCAGCAGGTTTATGAGTTGCTCTTTGCCTGCATTCAGGGATGCCATCTGCGTTTCTAGCCCGGTCATATTAATCCGCAGCCGGTCAACATCAGTGCCTTTCGCCAGTTTCTGCTGGTACAGCAAGTCTGTGATCCGGATCATCTTTGCGAGCGAGGTCTGATTATTTTTCAGAAATCCAAGTTGCTGATTTACGGTCTGCAAATTGTAGTAGGTGGCAGACACCTGATAGGCAATATCCTCTTTTGTTTTCACCGTTTGCAGGGTAGCTACCTGCTGCGAAAGCTTTGCAGCCTTAAGCCCTAAACCGATTGACGGGTTGTACAAGGCCTGGGAAGCCTGTAGCGTTGTCGACATATTGTAGGGTAAGCCAAACGCCAGGGTGGCATATGTTCCCTCCGGCCCTCCGAAAAATGATGCCGGTACAAGCTGACCGGGTATTTTGATGTACCGTTTGTAATCACCGGCAACGGCCACATGGGGTCTGGCATTGGCCCTGACTTCGTCGATCTGCGACCCCACCTTTGTTTCGTCGAGGCGTGCAATCTGCACCTGACTGTTTTGCTGCATGGCCCGTTCCAGCAGTTGTTCCAGCGATATACTTTGTCCGGAAACAGGCATAGCAGTAACCAGCAAGGCTATCGGGAGATACCTTGTAAAGTGTTTCATCATTTTTTTATTAATTGATTTAACTAATCATTTAATTTAATCATTTGATTAAACAAAGGTCAAAAAAATAGATCAACACGTCGGTTGAAATTCAAAAAGGTACGAACAGATAGATTCCTTAGTCAACTTAATGTGCTGATCGCAGAACGATTCAAATTCACTATCCGACATGTTCCACGTTAACTGCATAAGTGGTTTTGAAATAAACGGGAACTGGATGTTCGCAATAATCATTATGAAAATGTGATGCGCGTTAACATTCCGGATACTCCCGGCTGCAATTGCCTCATCAAGCTGTTTCTGGAATGAATCTTCGATAATGCGTTTTGTAGGCCCGATCAGCTCACTGAGGCGTTCGGGATTCCGGTGCAGCTCATTCAGGATAAATATGGAAATCCGCGGGTTTTCACGCATCATGGCATATTCATGATCAATCAGCGCCTCAATTTTTTCCCGCAGCGGAATCTCTGAGTTAAACATCTGAATCATACCCTCGAAGAACAAGCCACACATATCCGTGAAGATCGAGTGAAACAGTTTTTCCTTGCTCCGGAAGTAATAATTCATCAACGCACTGTTGATACCGGCCGCTTTGGCAATGTCGCGGGTTGTTGTTCCGTCAAAACCCTTCTCCATGAAGACTTCTTTCGCAGCCTCCTTGATCCGGTCTTCCGTTGGTTTTGATGAACAAAGCATAGTTTTCCTCGATTAACGGCTCAAATGTACACACCCTTTTTATAATTCCAAAATTCTTAACCAATAGTTTTAACCAATTGATTAAAACTATTGGCAGACCTACTTCATACCATAGCGAAAATACAGCGCACTCAGGACCGTTCACAAAGAAAACCGGCGTTTGACGATCCTTAATTTACTATATTTATAGGGATCACGGCCTGACAGACTATGGTTTTCTACCCGCAGATACAACCCCATCCGACACTCCGGCCTTATGTCCGGCATTACCTGTTACTGCATATACAGACAGGTCATTTGTCTGCAAGAGAGCGTATTAAGCCCGTTCCGCCCTATGCGGATCAGTCGCTGTTCTTCTATCCGCGCAACATCGCCAAAACTGTCGTGAACAGTAACGGAGAGACAAGGACTAACCCGACGGGTATTTTTGTGGGCCAGCAAACCTCGCGGATCAACATACTGCTCGGCGAGGACCACCTGATTATTCAGGTTTGTTTCCGGCCCGGATTCCTGTATCACCTGCTTGGCAAAATGCCGGCCTATGAATTTCAGCACAAGGAAATTGATGCAGAATGCCTGATGGATCCCGGTATGAAAGCCCTGAACGACCGGTTGCGGGAGGAAACCGATTACCGTTGTATGATCAGTCACATTGAAACCTACCTGCTGAACCGGATAAAACCGGTTTCCCGTGCGATAAAACCTGAACCCATCGATCATGTCATTCTGGCCATTAAAGAGTCGGACCGGCCACTTTCGCTGGACTGGCTGGCGGATCAGGCTTGTCTGAGCAGCCGACAGCTTGAACGGAAGTTTCAGCAACGTCTCGGCATGAGTCCTAAGTTTTACGCCCGCATCGCCCGGTTTGACCGGGCCTTTAAACTGAAGCTCCGTTCGCCGCACCTCGACTGGCTTGATGTTGCCTATGCCTGCGGGTATTTTGACTATTCACATTTCATGCGTGATTTCCGGCAGTTTGCCGAAGTATCCCCAACGATACTAATGTCCCAAAACATGGCCTCTCCGGATACGGGTCCGCCAGGATAAGCTTGTCGTTTTTTTACAGCCGGTATACAGCCGTAACGGCCTAGTTTTGGGTATTCACCAAAACACGTTCGCCATGCGCGCTTTCTTTGTTTTGCTCCTGTTATTACTGTCCTGCAGCCTGTGGCTCCAAGCGCAATCACCCGACCTGATTCTAACGAACGGACGGATTTTTACTTCGGACACCAGTCAATTATACGTGGAGGCACTGGCGATCAGAAATGGCCGCATTATGGCCGCCGGCCGGTCGGTTGACATCGAAAAACTCGCCGGCCGGCAAACAAAACGGCTGAATTTAAGCGGTATGCTGGTCGTACCCGGATTCAATGATGCGCACAACCACCTGCCGGATGGCCTTAAGGCCGTGAAAATTCCGACAAACGGCATGGACCCAACCTGGCAATCCGTGCTGGATTCGCTCAAAAAAGCTGTTGCGCGAACATCCAAAGGCGAGTGGATCGAAGGCACAATCGGTATAAGCATTGCCAACTCACCGGAAGCAACCCGTTTTGTACTGGATAAAATTGCCCCTGACCACCCCGTCCGGTTGCTGTCCTGGTGGGGACATGTCGGATTATTCAATACGCGCGGGCTGCGCAGCCTGGGCATTGCCGACGATCAGCCTGACCCCAAAGGCGGATTTTACGAACGCATGCCGGACGGCCGCACACTTACGGGTAAAGGCTACGAAAAAAACGCCTGGTCGCCGCACACCCGCTATGCTGACTTAGCCTCCCGGCGGGACGAGGCCGCTACCGTCGCCGTTTTTAAAGGGCTGACCAGCGCATTACTGAAAGCCGGCGTCACCAGCTATCAGAATATGTGTACCGGTGCGACCGCAACGGATTATATCCGGTTATGGAAAAAAGCCGGCTTACCGTTCCGGCTCCGCCTGATCCGTTGGGGGGATATGAATATGGATGGCAGTCTGAGTATCCCCGCAAAAGAGGTGCCCGCAACAGTACCCGATCTTCCGCTGGCCACCGTAAGCGGTACCAAATGGCTGCTCGAAGGAACGCCCCTTGAAGGTGGTGCGGAGCAGGTTGACCCCTACCCGAACCGACCGGGCTGGTATGGCCGCATGAATTACTCGTTGCCCGAGATCGAGCGGATGTGCAGGGAAGCCATTGCCCGTCATGATCAGCTCCATTTTCACATCGGCGGTACCCGGTCAATCGGTAAACTACTTGACGTGATGGCCGCCATACCCGTTGACTGGAAAGCGCTTCGCCCCCGTTTCGAACACGGCGATGAGATCGACTATTCGCCGGTGTACCTGAAAAAAGCGCAGGATATGGGCGTTATTATTGTCCAGAACCCTACGCACTTCGCCCCGATTGACGGCTTTCCGGTGGGTCCGCCACCTACACACGGCATGGCGATGAAAACGCTGCTGAATCAGCATATTCCGCTGGCTATCGGATCAGACGGGCCATTTAACCCTTACCTGAATATTATGTTTGCCACCACCCATCCGCGCCGGCCGGGTGAGGCCCTGACCCGCGAACAGGCGGTTATTGCCTATACGCGTACAGCCGCCTATGCCGAATTGGCCGAGCAGGACAAAGGCACACTGACTGTCGGTAAAGTCGCTGATCTGGCGGTTATGTCCCAGAATATCTTTACCGTGCCTGTTCCCAAACTATTACAGACCGAAAGCATACTGACGATGGTAAACGGGGTTATCGTCTACGATGCCGGGCTGCTGAAAACAAACTGATCCGTTTCCGGAAGGCCGGTGCTACCAACGTTACTGATTCCGGCAATTACCTGCTCATGGCGGGAAACCGGAACCGCCAGCCCGATAACGTGCGTTTTTGACCGTGTCATTGCCAGACCATCAATTCTGATTAAGTCAAATGCTGTTTCTAAATCTACAGGCGTCGTTGCCTCGGGCCATACATCGGGCGACGGATAGCCTAAAGATTCTCATGGTACTTTGCACACACATAGCACACATAAACTAAATTTTTCTTTATATATAATTTAATTATATATTTACCCCGTTATTTATTCAGCCTTGTTTAGACTGCTTTATACCATAGAGCAGTTTTTTTGTAGGGCTATATATAAGTTTTTTATATATACCAAAAATATTACATCTCAGGTTAGCACACTAAACAAATCTTGGAAATAACACGCTATTTATCAGCCACAAAGTTTTTAGAGCGTTAATGTAAACAACAAAGCCATGACCAGTAACCGGAAGATGCTAAGCCTGATGATGCTGTATCTGATTATGTCAGGCACGTCCTTATACGCCCAGGCGGGGCTTCGGGGCGACTACTACGAGGGCACGAATTTCAACCGGAAGGTGCGGACCCGCATTGACCGGAAAATTGATTTTAACTGGAAAAACCGTGCACCGATTCCGGAACTGGACTGGTCCTTCTACTCAATTCGATGGACTGGTCAGCTGGTGGCTCCGGCAAGCGGGGAATATATTTTTACCTGTGATCTCGACGACGGCATCCGTTTATGGATCGGGAATAAGCTGGTGATTGATGAATGGCATTTAACACCCGTCCGCCGCTTTGAAGGGAAAATTACGCTTGAAGCCAATCGAACTTATCCGATCCGGGTTGACTATTATAACGACATCATGGGCGGTCTGATTACGCTGCGCTGGGAACGGCCCGATAAACCTAAAAAATGGTATGAGGCCTTTGCCGATCGCGGCGAACCCGTGGATGCATCTTTTTTTCGTCAGCCTCCCCCATCGGCTGAGCCTAAACCAACGGTAGCCGAAAAGCCACCCAAACCAACGCTTTCGCCCAAGGTTCCGTACAATACGGCAGAACGGATTGTCAACCGGAAACCGGCACCGGCCGCACCTGCACCGAAACCGATTCCGGTCACTCCACCTGTTTTGGTAACGGAGACCCCGAGGCCGACCGCACCACCTGCCGCCTTACGGCCACGGGCAGTGCCGCTGACCATTTTCTTTGACCAAAGCAGTTATGAGCTAACAGAGGCTGGCCGGCAATTGCTTGACAGCACTGTACGTTTCTGGCAGCGCCACCCTCCCGCCGGGATTGACGTAATCGGTCATGCTGACCTCATCGGTGACCGGGCCCGTAACCGTACGCTTTCGGAATACCGGACCCGTATCATCATGCATCATCTGGCCCGGCTTGGTGTTGATCCGAACCGGCTGCACGGACGGTGGCACGGGGATACACTCTATTATTTACCTGACTCTGTTACTATGGGTAATTCAGGTAACCGGCGGGTAGTAATCATTCCGCACTATGATGCAACGGCCGAGCAGGGGAAAGTACAGGCTAAACAGTGACACTACTGGCCAGGCCAGTCACTAACATTCCTGTATATCCGTACTGAAACATCTTAATCCGTTTTCGAAAACCAGACTGACACACGGCCCAGCTTGTAGTTTGGCGGCACAAAAACATAGGATACCCAGTTCGGTGAAGCAGCCGGAGCAACCGGCGGGGCAATCATAAGTTCACTACCAAGCTGGTTACCGGGCAGCGTATTATCGGCCTCCAGCGTCAGATAATACCCCTGAGGTTTTGTCAGTATGTACACCTTCCGGTAGGTAGTATCCCTTGCCGGCGAATACAGCTCATTTGCCGGCGCACTAACGCGTATATCAACGGTATCAGCAGCAACCCGCGTAATCTTCATGGTAATAGACTTACCATTGATCGGAAATGGTATTTTTTTGTCAAACGTAACGAAATCAGAGGAAACGTAGGTACCTGCAAGAACCGAAGCCGGTTCTATGGTCGGTTCTGTATGCTTACAGCCTATACAAAACAGTAATCCGCAGATAATAAGGTGCTTCTTCATAACGCAAAATGAAAATAGTAAGTCAAATTATATTGGTTAAATTAATACTTATTATTGGCATACTATAATTTTTCCGAAAGTCAATCTCCTGAATGTCTGTTATGGCAGGGGTAGGAGCCTATAGTCAGTCCCTGGATTTTTAGCACTTTTTTGGCCTGTAGCGGCATCAGGTTCGCTTTTTTTGTGTATTCGTTATATTTTGCAAAATATAACGCTTTCGGCTTTCACATTAACTATGCTGCTGTCTACTTTACTGATAACCTGTGCGATTGGTGCCCAAACAGATACAATACCGCAGCCCGACACAGTACGGACCCGTGAGCTGGCAGAAATCGTTATCTCGGCTTCCCGCGTCTCTGAATCAATCCTGCGTTCGCCGGTCAGTATCGACATGCTTGATGCACGACGGATCCGTATGTCTGCCCAACCTTCTTATTTCGACGCCATTGAAAACCTCAAAGGGGTTCAGGTGCTGACCTCCAGCATGGGATTTAAAGTGTACAATACGCGCGGGTTTGCCAATACCACCAATGTCCGGTTTGTGCAGCTGGTTGATGGCCGCGACAATCAGGCACCCCACATCGGAGCACCGATTGCCAGTGCACTCGCCCCCTCCGACCTCGACATCCAGCGGGTGGAAGTGGTACCGGGTGTTGCCTCTGCCCTATATGGCATGAATGCCCTAAACGGCCTTGTCAATATCCTGACGCGTAATCCGTTCGATTCGCAAGGTCTCAGTATCGGCCAGAAAACCGGCTTAAACCACGTCAGTGATCCGGCCATGCCGGCGCAGGTGTATTCAGAAACCAGTCTGCGGTATGCCAGACGGCTGGGCAACCGGTTTGCGGTTAAACTAAACCTGGTCTATCAACGGGGTTACGACTGGATTGCCGCCAATAGCACGGATCTTAACCCTACAGCGAATGCATCACTTGGTTTAACCGGTACAAATAATCCGGCTTTCGATCCGGTCAACAGTTACGGTAACGAATCGGCCAACCGCCGGACCCTGACCCTTGGCGGCAAACGGTATACCATAGCCCGTACCGGCTATTATGAATCAGAGGTGGCCGACTACCGGCTCCTGAATCTGCGCGGGGACTTGTCGCTGTATTACCGGTTTACGCCGGCTACCGAACTGGTTTATACGTATCAGGGGGCAACACTCAATAATGTGTACCAGCGAACCAACCGGTTCCGGCTCGAAAATTACGTACTCGACCAGCATAGCCTGACTTTCCGCTCTCCTTCGGTCCAGATCCGCGCCTACCGCTCGCGTGAAAACACGGGTAACTCGTATAATATCCGGTCGATGGCGGAGAATATTGATAAAACCGGAAAACCGGATACCCAGTGGTTTGCGGATTTTACGTCCCGGTTTACGGCCGACATCAACACCGATATAGCGGTACCGGCTGCGTTGCGGGATGCCCGGGTGTTTGCCGATCGTGACCGGCCGGTTCCGGGAACGGCTGCTTTCAATGACCTGATTACCCGGCTGCGGGGCATTAATAACTGGGATGTCGGTGCAGCCCTGCAGGTTCAATCCTGGCTATACCACGCTGAAGGACAGTGGGAGCCGACCAAAGATGTGCTGAAAAACTTCCGGAAAAACACCGGCATTGATCTGCTGACGGGGCTTGATTTCCGGCGATACGTGGTCTTTCCGGACGGCAACTACTTCATCAACCCCACTGATCCGGGTCGTAATTTAGTGTATGGCAAAGAAGGCGGGTTTGTGCAGGCCACCCGTATGTTCCTGCGCAACCGGCTTAAGCTCACCGGCTCGCTCCGGGCTGATAAGAATACGTACTTCGCTGCCCGCCTGAATCCACGCTTTGCCGTCGTCTATTCGCCGGCAGAAAACCATAACATCCGGATGTCGTATCAGAACGGTTATCGCTTTCCGTCCTTATTTGAAGCCTTCTCGAATGTAAATTCCGGTGGAGTCAAACGGGTTGGCGGTCTGCCGGTTATGTCAAACGGCGTTTATGAACATGCCTATCTGGTCACGGCCATCAATGCGTTCCAGGCAGCCATCACGGCAGATGTGAATACGAATGGGCTGACCACCAATCAAGCCATCCAGAAAAACAAGGGTTTGCTGAAAGCCAGTCCGTATACCTATATAAAACCGGAGCAGATCAACTCGTTTGAGGTTGGCTATAAAGGGTTATGGTTTAGTCAGCGGTTGTATGTCGATGCTGATTTCTACTACAGTGCCTACCGGAATTTTATCGCGCAGGTAAATGCCAATCTGGCACGCGGGAGCAATCCCGACTCACTGGCCTATTATTTTTCCAGCTCAGCAACCCAGGCACGATACCGGTTGTGGACCAACTCCCAAAGCCGCGTCTACAACTACGGCGCCAGTGCGGCACTCCGGTATAGCCTGACGGCGAACTGGTCAGCCGGTGGTAATGTCACATTTGCCCGCCTCGACCGGGCAGACAACGGCGATGGTCTCGAAAGTGCGTTCAATACCCCGAAATGGATTGCCAACCTGTCCGTTTCAACCGGTAATCTGTGGAAAGGCATTGGTTTTTCGGTAAACTACAAGTACCAGAGCGGATTTCTATGGCAATCGGAACTGGCAACCGGACAGGTAGCTGCCATCAATACAGTGGACGCCCAGCTTAGCTACCAGCTGCCGAAAACCGGCATCCTGATCAAGGCCGGCGGCACCAACATAACCAACCGCCCCTATTATACCTTTACCGGCGGACCGGCAATCGGCGGCTTTTATTACACAAATCTGGTATGGGAATGGAGTCGTCCATAGCGGCTCTTTGCGGAAAAAGGGGATCATCAGCGACAAAGACTTCGCCGTCATAATCTGAATTAGTAACTTGCGGCAAAATCCTATAGAGTATATGATGATCAACAACCGACTTCTACTTTCCCTTGCAGCCCTGCTGCTCACTATCCTTACCGGCACCGTTGCTACGGCTCAGTTAAAAGTACCGGCTGCCAGCCCATTCCAGTCTATCAAACAAAGCTTCGGCTTAGGTGACGTTACGATTGAGTATTCACGCCCTGCTGCCAAAGGCCGTACGGTTGTCGGCGACCTGGTACCGTATGACAAGGTATGGCGTACCGGCGCCAATGCCACGTCAAAAATTACGTTTTCAACCGACGTGAAATTTGGCGGTAAAGACGTTAAAGCGGGTACGTATGGTATCTTCACCATTCCCGGCAAATCATCGTGGCAGGTTATGCTGAACAAAGACCTGAATCTGGGCGCCAACGTGGCAGACTACAACACATCAAACGAAGTTGCCCGTGTTGAGGTGAAACCAATGAAGCTGTCTTACATGGTTGAAACCTTTACCATCAACCTGGCTGACATCCTGCCTACATCAGCTTCCCTCGAAATTATGTGGGAAAAAACGCGGTTAGCTGTTCCCCTGACGGTTGATATTGACCCGATCATTACCCAGAACATCAAGGCCTCTATGGCCTCTGAAAAGCCAGCCTATTTTGAAGCTGCCAGCTACTACAATGAAATGAACCGCGATCTGCCACAGGCTCTTACCTGGGTTAGCAAAGCTGTTGAGCAAAATCCTAAAGCGTTCTGGATTATGCTCCTGAAGGCTCGTATCGAATTGAAATTGAAGGACAAGCAAAGTGCCATCGCCAGCGCACAGAAAACTGTGGAACTGGCTACTGCCGCTAAAAATGCGGATTATGTTAAAATGGCGAACGACCTGATTGCTTCGGCTAAAAAATAACCTGCGGTCTGTAATCATAAAAAAACTCCGGTTCAGGAACTGCCTGACCGGAGTTTTTTTTGTGAATCCATGCGGACGCGCTATCTGATCCGGGACGCCTTTACGTCAAACCGTTCCATCAGCTTGCCTTTCAGGGTATCGCTGTCTGCTTTTTCCAGTTCCATACTAAGGTTCATGCCGTTTGCCTGAAAAAACACCTTCACCCTATTGCTGTCCATTTCCTCGACCTTTTCCAGTGCCTGCTCACCCAGCTTCTCTGAAGAGAGCTTCCCGGTCAGCTTTCCGTCCTTCCGTTCCAGGGTCATTTTTACCTCTACATCGCCACCGGGCGTACCGGCAATCAACGTATTCCAGGCACCGGTAAAATAATCCTGACCGGCAACGGCAGGGGCAGCGCTTTCCGGGGTTGCCGAATCGCTGCCTGCCAGTCTGAACTCGGTACCCATCACGACCATTAACGATCCGTTCTCTGTTTTCGGGTTCAGGAAGACAAGGTAAATATCGTGGCGTTTATCATCCGTGACCATTTCAGTCAGCGGCACATTCAGCATTTTCGGAGCAAAATCCATCTTCTCCGACGGTTCCAGAAAGTCCGACTTTCCAATTACCTTACCGGTCGGACTATCCAGCCGGATTTCGACCAGGCCACCCGCAGCATTGACCTGAGGTTTCGGCGCTGAGGCAGCCAGCAGCAGTCCTGTTACCCCGGTTAAATCAACTTCCTTCAGTCCAATGTACGCGCCTGATTTGGCAGGAATGGCCAGATTGTTGCCTCCGAACGCCATCTTGCTGACGTCACTGTAGGTATCAAACCCGTGCATATCGACTTTTGAACTCCGGAGCGTAACCGTTTGCTCTGACCGCAGCGCCGGTAAGCCGTTGGCACCCTGATCTTCATAGGCAGCACGCACAATATAAACACCCTTACCCTTATCTGAAGCCGGCGTTTTAGCCACATAGGAGCCGGTTACAGGTAATGACGGTGCCGCAGGTGCATCGTTAGCCATATTCAGAATGTATTTTACCATTTCCGATGCATCGGCCGTTGACAGCTGCGGGTGACCGGCCATGGCTGTTTCCCCCCAAACACCGCTACCGCCCGAAATCACTTTTTTCGTTAGCCGTTCCAGCGCCGTATTGTCGCCCTTATATTTCATGGCCACTTCGCGGTACATCGGCCCGATTGATTTCTTATCCAGGCTGTGGCAGGCTTTGCAGTCGCTGCCCTCAATGAGTTTTTTGCCGGTAGCGACCAACGCACCGGCGTCAGCCGAGCGGTGGCCCATCGAAATCATATTTTTGTCGAACCCTTCGGCAAGGTAGTCAATATTGACGGCTACCTTTTCCGGAGCAATACCGCTGCCAAGCCTGCCATCTTCTTTATCCGTTACGCTGACATCATAATTGAACGGCTTATTGGCGACATAAAAAGTCTTGTTGCTTTTCGGCAAGTCAAGGCTCACAACCGGCGGTTCATTACCGGCCGTAATTTCCATCGACTGTGAATTGATTCCTCCTTTGCCGTCATTTACCGTTAAGGTAGCCTTATACAAACCGGCTTTCGTCAGCGTTACGTTTGCATCTGGTGTGGTAATTACCTTGCTGAAGCCAGCCTTCGAGGTGATGGTCCACGTATATTTCAGATTATCGCCGTCAGCATCAGTAGTACCCTTTGCGCTTAACTTCAGGGTAAACGGCACTGCACCACCCATCTGGTTAGCGTCCATAACAAGCTGCGGCTTCCGGTTTCCGCCATTGTATTCAATCCGGATCAGGCGGGCATCATCGTTGGCCGTAAACCAGCCCGAGCCATATTCCAGCATGTACAGGTCACCGTTTTCGGCAAACTCCATATCCATCGGATTGCTGAATTTGTAGCTCGGCATAAAGCGCTCCATCGACACATAATTGCCTTGCTTATCCATCGTTACGGCCATGATCCAGCCCCGCATCCATTCATATTCCAGGAACTTGCCATCGTAATATTTCGGAAATGCGCGCGGTGCATTTTTGAAATCATCAGCATAAAACACAGGTCCGGCCATGGCGTTACGCCCTCCCGTACCCACAAGCGGGAACTCTGCCGACTCTCCGTATGGATACCACACAAACGCTTTCTGCGCCGGTGGCAGTATCTTAAGTCCTGTGTTATTGGGTGATGTATTTGCAGGGGCATTCACATCCCATTTTTCCAGCGATTTACCGGCCGCAAAATCGTATCTGTTATATGCTTTGTTGTCCCCTACAAAATGCGGCCACCCAAAGTTACCGGCTTTGCGCGCCTGCCCTACTTCATCGTGTCCGGCGGGCCCGCGGTTTTCGTCCGGTTTTGACGCATCAGGACCTACCTCTCCCCAGTATACGTAACCCGTATGTTTGTCCACCGATATCCGGAATGGGTTGCGATGCCCCATTGTGTAAATCTCCGGCCGGGTCCGGGGTGTACCTTTCGGAAACAGGTTGCCGTCCGGAATGGTATAGCTCCCATCCGGCTGTGGTTTGATCCGGATGATTTTTCCTCTCAGGTCATTGGTATTGGCCGAAGACTTCTGAGCATCCCACGACTCACGCCCCGGCCGCTCATCGCTCGGGCTGTACCCGTTCGAGGCATGGGGATTGGTATTATCACCGGTCGACAGATACAGGTTCCCTACCCTGTCCCAGGCAATCGAGCCCCCTGTATGACAGCACTCTTCCCGCTGGGTATCAACGCGAAGCATTTCTTTTTCTGATCCCAACACTAATTCATCGCCCTTCATCGTAAACCGGGAAAGCTGGTTATACGAGCCTTTTTTGGATGAATAATACAGGTACACCCACTGATTTTTCGCAAAATCCGGGTCTTTGTTCAATCCCATCAGCCCGTCTTCGCCCATCGACTCTTTCCCCTCCTTACTCACATAGTTTGTGCTGACGGGAATTCTGGCAATGGTTTTCAACTGTTTGGTTTTGTTGTTGTACAGCCGGACCTCGCCCTTGCGCTGGATAAACAGCACACGGTCGTTATCCAGCAACGTCAGCTCCATCGGCTCATCCAGTTTTTCTTCCAGTACCACTTTTGTGAAGCGGTTTTCTTCAGGACGTGTATTACCGGCACCCGCATCCGGGGCTTTTGCCCTGGGCGACTGAGCGACTGCCCCGTGCATACTCAGCACAGTGCAGGCCAGCGCCAGACCTATATGAATCAGCTGTTTCATAAGTTATTGATCGATTGAAAGATTGAGATATACACAGCTCCGTTATTGCTGAATGGTCCACTGCAGGGCTGTTTCGAGCAGCCGGACAACGTGCTGGTTTTGCCATGCGGTTTCACTGTGTCCCATAGAGGTATAAAAGGTTTTTCCTTTGCCCGTCTGCTTATACCAGGCTACCGGATGATCCTTGCCCATGCCGAAATTCTTTGTGCTGACAAACAGCATATTCCCGTTCGGGTTGATCGTTTCTCCGTTGATTGTATAAACGATGGTAAAGCCTTTCTTACGCGGGTTTTCAAAAAAGACGTACCATTCGTCGGAATGTGCCCATTTCTGCGGCAGCCGCGCGAAAAGGCTGTCTGTCTGAGGATCGCGGACAACATCTGCCAGCTGAAACTGCGGATTCAGGGGGTGATGGGAAAACTTCGCCCCTAATAAATGCTGTTCGTACCAGTCCCAGTGATGCGAGTCGTCACCGGCGCCGTGGATACCGATCAGGCTGCCACCACCCTCGACATACTGCTCCAATGCGCGTTTCTGCTCGTCGTTAATGACTTCGCCCGTCGAATTATTAAAAATGACCGTGCTGAATTTTGCCAGTTGCTCCGGATTAAATACCCCGCCTTCTTCCGTCTCGTACACATACCAGTTGTTTTTCTCCGCCAGTGCTTTGATAACCGGCTTCGATGCGTCAATAGAGGCGCCGTGCCGGAAACCGGTCGTTTTCGAAAACAGCAGGATCGCCGGTTTACCAACCGGAAAGTCTATGGACGGATGCTCTGTTTCGTACGATACCGGAAACCCGTTTTTAACCTTGTAAATAAACAAACCGGCCGCTACTGCCAGCATCACGACTAATCCGCCAATGACACCCAGTACGATTTTAATGATTTTTCGTAGTCTCATCCTTACCACAAGGGGGCTTATTTCCTGTTCTTCTTGTCCGTATTGCTAATCCTGATAGCAAATGTAGAAACAATTTACTTATTGTCTTTTTTTGGGACAATAAATTTTTCATTATAATATCTTTGCAGAATACCATTCCATAAACTGTACGGTATTGAGATGAGTAAAAACGGGCTTACAGCCGCTCAATCCATATAATTTACCCTTATTTTAGCCGTAGCCCTAAACCACTGCCAATGAAGTTGTTTGACAGACAGAACTTTATTCATCAATTATCCATAGACTGCGTCATTTTCGGTTACGCTGATTTAGTACTGAAAGTGCTGGTTTCACGCGTAAACATTACTCCGGCGGTCTGGACCCTACCAGGCGGCTTTATCCGGCAGGACGAAAGTATTGATCTGGCAGCGCGCCGGATTCTGGAAGAGCGTACCGGACTGACGGATATTTATCTCGAACAATACCATGTTTTCGGCGAACCCAACCGGATCAATCACGAGATATTTGAAGGCTTGCTGACCCTGAAAGAGAAGTGGCTTGACATGGGGATTCCGGATGAATCCAGCCTGCACTGGCTTGCCAGCCGCTTTGTGTCTATCGGTTATTATGCTCTGGTCGACCTCAATAAGGTGTTTCCCCGGAAAACGGAGCTGGACGAATCGGCAGACTGGTATCCGGTAACTGACTTGCCCGGCATGATTATGGATCACAACCTTATGGTTGACCGTGCACTGGAAACGCTACGCCGGAACCTCGACGAGAAGCTGATCGGTTTCAATCTCCTGCCGGAGACATTCACCATGCGGGAGTTGCAGGAACTCTACGAAGCAGTTTATAACAAGCCCTTTGCCCGTAATAACTTTCAGAAAAAAATACTGGACCTGAATGTCCTCGAACGGCTTGAGAAGAAGTTTACCGGGGCCGCTAATAAAGCGCCGTACCTGTATCGCTTCAACCGGTAAGCCGGCCGGGTTTCAGGGTTGTGCGGTAGCCCACGTCATGGATTACCGCACAACCCTGAGTGCTATTCAGCCAGCTGTACCTCGCTGATTTGAACAACGGGTTTGATATTGGTATAATTTGGTACATCAGCCCTTAGCTGCGCCGAATGTGCCTGCATTGTTTGCTGGCAGGCGGATAACGTTTCAAAATAAAAATAGCCGATGGCGAGATAGGACAGCGGCGTATCCGGTGAGCCGCCGGCAACACCTTTATCAATAGCCATCGCTTTTAGCGATGCCCCGAATAACCGGGCGGCCATGGGCATATGCTTTGTCGTATAATAGTCCATATCAAAGGTTTTCCCCTCTCCGTTCGGATAAAAGATCGCCACTTTGATCATTCCCTTTTTAATTTTCGGGTTGTCAGCTGACTGTGGATGCCGGAAACTGACTAAGAAACACAGCGCAATAAGAAGAAGACTGACTGAAGTTTTCATTGCCGGAACGATTAGTTATTTGTTGTAATCTGTACAATTTAAGCGCACCAAAGTTCGGCTATCAGAAGCACAGAACCGTAATACTTTTTTAGCAAACTATTGACCTGAAACGTATGCTCCCGGAAAGGTTTTCCGGTGCGCCTATCTTCGGTAGTAACAGCCGTGTAATCCCGGCACTGATCACACTATGAAGTGCGTACAGTCAGTAAAAAAGCCGGTTTCAGCTCTTCGCTTAACGGACGACTCAATCAATATCCTGAAAATGAAATCAACGTTTCTTTATGTACTCTTTTTTTTCGCTGCCCTACCGCTATCAGCCCAGACGGACCGGCAGATTTTTTTCGCCGATGTAACCATATTTGTTGAGGGAGGCAAGTATTACCTTACCGGCTCAAAGGGGGGCAACAGCGGACCACAGGGGTTTGCGCTGTTAGAATCAAATGACCTGAAAACGTGGGCAGTACCGGCTAAAGCGAAGGACTCGCTGGGCATGATCCTGACCCGAGGAGACCACACATTCGGTACAAAAGGTTTCTGGGCACCACAGATTTTTAAGGATAAGGGATCGTATTACCTGACTTATACCGCTGACGAACAAACGGTTCTGGCAACGTCTGAATCGTTGTATGGTCCGTACCGGCAACAGGAAGAAGGCCCCATTGACGGATCTGAGAAAAATATTGATTCCTACCTGTTTAAGGATACGGATGGTAAATATTACCTCTATTGTGTGCGCTTCAATAAAGGCAATTACCTGCACGTGGCTGAATTTGACATGAAAACCGGAAAGATAAAGCCGGAAACCCTGAAACGGTGTTTCGACCAGACAGAACCCTGGGAGGCAACGCCCAATTTTAAGTCTGCCCCGATTATGGAAGGCCCGACCGTCATCAGACTCATGGATAAATATTACCTGTTTTATTCAGCAAATCATTTTCAGAACATCGATTATGCAATTGGCTATGCCGTAGCGGATTCCCCTTACGGGCCCTGGGTGAAACATAAAAATAACCCGATCATTCACCGGTCTATTGTCGGTGAAAATGGCTCCGGTCATGGTGACCTTTTTGAAGGCATTGACCACCAGCTGTATTATGTGTACCACATCCATAACTCTTCTGAAAAAGTAGGGCCGCGCCGGACACGCATTGTTCCGGTCGTTAAACAATGGGATAAAAAGGCCGGTGTTTACTCGTTTAGTGTCAAAGGACAGGATGTTATTATTCCCGTAATGGCCGGCAAATAAGGGGTTATTTAGCACAGATAACTAAACGTTATCCGGTTTTCACAGTTAGTTTTCCGAAGGACGTTGTCGGGTCGTCGTTTTTAACGGCCAAAAAACCGGCCATACGGCCTTTTTACAACGACTGAGGTATTTAAACCGGTTTACTGTGATTAATCGCCTGAGCAAGCTTTTTTACGATCTTTTGTCAACCGTCCGGCTATGGCCGTTTGCGCTGGGACTGGCCTGTATCCTGACGGATTTACCCGCCCGTGCACAGGCACCGGACTCATGGGTACGCCGGACTGTGCGAAAGATGCTTACAGACTCCACTTCGCCCGGCCAGTTAAGTATCAGAGTCTACCCGACACTTGGTTATGCGCCCGAAACCAGTGTGGAGCTTGGGCTTTCATCCATGCTGCTGTTTCAGGCCAAAAATGATACGCTCAACCGGTTGAGCGAGGTAACAGCCTTTACGTTTTTTACGCTGGAATCTCAGTACGGTATCTGGCTCGATAATTTTATTTACGGCGATAAGGATAAATGGGCACTCATGGGACGGACCCGCTTTCAACGGTTTCCGTTGCTGTATTACGGTGAGGGCCCGCAAACGTCAGGTAAGAATCCGGCAGTGGTCGACGCCATGTATGTGCAGGCACGGCAGCGGTTTCTGAAGCGGATTGCACCCAATCTGTTTATCGGTCCCCAGGCCGATTTTCAGTTTTTGTACAACACGTCATTCGGACAGCCGCAGGACGGTCCGCACTACCCGCTGCCCTTGGGTTCGGGCGGTTCAATCAATCTTGGTCTGGGATTGAGTCTGGTGTATGATCAGCGCCATAATGCACTGAATGTACGCAAGGGCCTTTTCAGCGAATTATCCTTTCTGTCTTACCGGAAGGGGGCAGGCAGTGACTACAGTTTTGACGGCATTACGATTGATACCCGGATCTACCGGCCGGTTAACCGGCGGAATGTACTGGCCGGTCAGCTTTTCGGCAGCTTTCTTAGAGGCACGGTTCCGTTTAACATGAAGTCCTTACTCGGTGGCGACATGATTATGCGGGGCTATTACCAGGGTCGTTTCCGGGATAATAATCTGGTAGCCGCTCAGCTCGAATACCGCATGTTGCCGTTTGGGTTTAGTAAGCGGGTGGGCGGAACCATCTTTGCTGCTGCCGGCGCCGTTGCCCCTAAACCGGTTGAGTTGGTCCCCCGCCGTTTTGTCGTTTCCGGAGGCGTTGGCTTACGGTATTTGATGTTTCCCAAAAAGGATATTTTTATCCGTGGCGATATTGGTGTGACCAGAGAAGGTGTCGGTTTTTATATCACCACCGGTGAGGCATTCTGATTACCCGCCTATCCTGAAAACCATTAAGAGGGGGGCGCCCGGAATCGGGGGTGTTTAAGGAAAGTTTTTTTTTGAAAAAACTTGATCAAAAATCCACACACAATTTTCTGTTTAACTGTTTGTGTGTGTTTTCTTTTGTTTAATATAGTTTAAGGCTCTGTAACTCATTCATTATCAGTTTTTTACGGGCTCATTTTACGAGAAAGGCGGGGCATTTTACGAGAAATCCGGGGTACTTTACGAGAAAGGCGGGGCATTTTACGAGAAATCCGGGGTGTATTATGAGAAAGGCGGGGCACTTTACGAGAAATCCGGGGTACATTACGAGAAAAGCAGGGTGATCCGTTATTATTGCTCTTTTTTACAGATAATTGCCTGACATTTAGATTCTTATAAATAGTATGGGAATTGAATACGGACATGTTATTACGAGAAAAATGGGGAAAGCATTTCATTTTACGAGAAATACGGGGTGAGTGCCGGCTATAAACGCGGTATTCGCCTGACAGGACTTAAAAAAGGGATAATACAGGCGATAATAGCGCTTTTCAGGACCAGATACTACGAGTTTCAAAGGGAAAACAGCCGGTTATTACGAGAAATACGGGGTAATGCAGACTACTAAAAACCGTTATTACGAGAAATACGGGGTAGCATTCAGGTCTTATCACTTAAAGCAATGTGTCATCAAAGCGGTGTTCTGTTGTATTTATTATAGTGTAAATTGACTTATCGTAATATTTTTGAGCCATTCACGAAAAAAAGAATGATTTTACGAGTACCAACGGGTATTTTACGAGATATACAGGGCTTTTATCTGCTTTGTATGCGTTTTCAACAGATTACGAGGCAATCCAGCCTTATAGCCTTGTTTTTCAGATTCTGACACCTGAAATCAGGTATTCAGAAAACGATAAAGGAAAACAGCACCCCGTATTTCTCGTAATAACAAAGCTGGTTGTGTTCAGATACCATGAAGAAAAAAGGTAACCCGCATTTGATTGTTCAGTCCAACAATTTTCTGAATCTCAGGCATACGCTGAATATACACGAGGCCAGAGTCTTTCTGACCATGGTCGCGCAGATAGAGCCGGACGATGTGGATTTCAATACGTACCGGATTGAGGTAACATCGTTTATGAAAAGCCTTGGGCTGAAAGGCAAAGGGGGCTATACCATTCTCAAGGAAGTTGCCGAAAGCTTAATTCAGAAAACGTTCAAACGCCTTGACCCCAAAGGTTCGTTTGAACTGATCGGTTATATCAGCTATGCGAAATACGTTGTCGGGCAGAGCTATATGGAGCTGTCGTTTGATCCCCGCCTCAAACCCTATCTGTTAAACCTGAAAGAAGCTTTTACGCAGTATGATATACGATATATCCTGACGCTGCGGTCAATCAATACGGTAAGATTATATGAGTTGCTGAAATCAAATGAGTTTCAGAGGAAGGTTGATTACTCGTTTGATGAACTAAAAGAAAAGCTGAACCTGATCGATAAGTATCCGCGGTTTGCCGATTTTAAACTTTATGTGCTTGAACCTGCCCGTAAAGAACTGAAGAAGCAGACAGATATCAGTTTTGATTACGCACCGATAAAATCAGGTAAATCAGTAATTGGTGTAAGTTTTACAATTTACAGCCACAAAAATGCAGGCGATGAGAGTCTGGAACCCTTTCTGCCGGCTGCACCGCTGGATATTCCCAAACTGATTATTGTCCCGACGGTCACCCCCGAAATGGTGCATCTGTTTCAGCAGATTGAGCCGCATCTGACTCCGGATGACATCGGTGATTTTGTGAATGAACTGAATACCTCGCAGAACAGGATACTGGATACCCTGCTTTACGCCATAAACGAACGGCGGAAAGGGGTACTGATTAAAAGTATTTTTGCCTATGTGAAAGCAGGCCTTAAATCGAACCTCGGCAAAGGGCTTCATGCGGAAGCACTCAGGAAAGAACAGCAGAAAGCGGCCCAGAAGCGGAAACAAGCCGATAACCGGGAGATTAACAGGTGGAGAACCGTGGAGTTTCCGGACTATCTGGAGCAATATTATACGCAAATCGGACAACAGGCCGATTCGGTAGTTAAGCACCAGTATTTCTCGTATGTAAACCAGCAGATTAAGGCAAATCCGCAGCTGAAAGCCGTGTATTACCGCGAAGACGGTGCGGTAATCAAGGAGATGTTTCAGGTTACGCTGGGTAAAGCCCTGTCAAAGGAACAGGGCGAGGATGAAGATCAGATTTTTATCAGCTTCTGTCAGGAAAAGAAAGGCGAGAATATTAAACGGGAAGGTGATTTATGGATCAGAGCGGATGTGAAAGAAGAAGTGCCGGAAATACAGTATGCACAAATAATTGACGAGGCCAAAGTTGATCCTTTTTAAGTGCCGGTCAACCAGAGACAAACTTTCTGTCCATAGCTCTTTGGATAAAAAAAGTTCTTTTTACCTTTGCTGAGGGTATAAATTTATCCCCGGCAACGCAGTATGATCACACAGGACAAGCTCATCCGGTTTCTGAAAACGAAACCGGCCATTAACCTGTCTCAGATAGAAAAAGAGGCTGGCATCCCCGCAAAAACCCTGCACAAGGCACTGACTAATCAGAAGGACGTTCCGGCCAAGCATTTGCCGGCACTGGATGAGGCTTTACGTCAGTATGGCTATACGGATTCTCTTTTTGAAAAAGCAACCGTAATATCCATTGTTAACCACAAAGGTGGCGTCGGTAAAACAACGACTACCATTAATGTCGGTAAAGGCCTGAGTCTGCTGGGCTATAAGGTGCTGCTGGTCGATATGGATTCACAGGGCAATCTTTCGCAGTGCTTCGGGGTACACGAGCCCGAAGAGCAGGTGATCGATGCACTGCTGAGTAATGTGTCGCTGCCGATGCTGCCGATTGCGGAAAATCTCTACCTCTCCCCTTCCGATATCCGGATGGCGTACAAGGAATCTGAACTGGCAAACGCAATTGGTGCAGACCGCCGATTGACGGTTAAGCTGGAAGAAGCCAAAGCCCGTTTTGACTATATTCTCATTGATTGTCCGCCGAGCCTTGGTATTTGTACGACCTGTTCACTGGTTGCATCGAATGCCTGTATTGTGCCGATACAGCCTGAAGCCAGCGCATTCCACGGCGTTGAGAGTTTGTTCAACCGGATTGCGGAGGTAAGAACCTATATTAACCCGACGCTGACGATCAAAGGAATTGTCTTTACGATGGTTCACAAAAATCAGAGTGTGCATAAAAGCATGATGAGCCACATCCGCGAAAAATACCAGCACTTCAGAATTTATGATGTCGTGATTGAAGTATCGACGGTAATTAAGCAGTCGCAGGTGGCAAAGGAAGATTTATATACCTATTCGTCTAAGTCTTCCTCATGGCAGCAGTACTACGAATTAGCAACAGAACTAACGATGCTGTAAGATGGCTAAGAAAGATTTCATGAGCCTGATGAAGGCCAAAACTGCCGATGTCCGCCCTTCCCTCCTGTCGGCGGAAGAAAATATAAAACAGCAGATTGTTGTCCTGGACGAACTGCGCGATCTGATCCCGCCACTGACTGCCGATGAGGTGGCGCAGCTGGAACAGAATCTCCGGCAATATGGCGTAAAGGACCCGCTGACCATCTGGGAAACCACAGCGCTGACTGCCGGCACGGGTGATGATGAAACACCGGTGTATGTACTGATCGACGGACATAACCGGTTTTCGGTTATTAATCAGTACAAACTGGACTTCCGGATTAACCTCGTTCATGTTGAATCGATGACGCAGGTTAAGGAATACATGATCGACTACCAGCTTGGCCGCCGGAATCTTTCGCCTGAGCAGGCCTCCTACCTGCGGGGGATGCGGTATAATCAGCTTAAAATAGCCAGAGGCAGTAACCTGAATGCAGAATCAGCCCAACAGAATGTTGCCGAGTCCCTCGCGACTGAATATGGCGTGAGCAGCCGGACAATTAAGCGGGACGGGGAATTTGCTGCCGGTATCGAAAAGCTGGAACCTGCGCTGAAAAAAGAAGTACTTTCCGGTAAAGCAAAGTTGTCAAAGACCCGGATTGCGGAGCTGGCAAAAACCGGCGTTACCGGAGAGGCGGACAGCAGTACGGCTTCTGAACCGGAACCGGCAACCATGCAGAAACAACGGCTCCAAACTGAAATCAGGGAGCTGGCAAACGGGAAGCTGGATAAACGATCCTGTGCGCGTTTAGTGCATAAAATCAATGAGTTAATGCAGTTATGACAACGAAGTGACACGTTGTCACTTCGTGAGAAATTTAGAACCGGAGGCGTATATGCTAAGGATAAACTTCACGAAGTGACACATTGTCACTTCGTGAAAAACAGCTCTCCAAACAAGCAGCTTGACTGCAAAAAAAGCCCGAAGTGACAGTGTGTCACTTCGGGCACCGGATACCAAATGATGTTATAAAAAAGACAGTGAATATTACGAAGTGACACGCTGTCACTTCGTAAGCATAAAGCCGGAAATACGTTGGGTTACCGTGGCGTCCGGCAGTAAAACTCACCGCTGCAAACCGGACCGTCGGTAGACGAAAAGATACAGTCCCGCGAGTAATCAAATACGTGTCCGGAGAACTTACCCTTGATAAATTTTCGGGGCTGATAGCGTTCAATCGTTACGGAACCGCGGGCCCAGTATTCACTCCCTTCACAATCCCAGCCGACAACATCGTAGATTTTCTGCTTTCCGCCCGAACCGAAGCCCAGCCGGATACCGCCTGCATTCGGGATTTCGGTGTAATTGCCGAACGGCATGGTACCCGGTTTATAGCCACTTGTTGAGATTGTGCAGACCACGCCGCCACTGGATAAGGTAGCGCCCATGATTTCAAAGTAGTCCGTATACTCATCCTGCATATCACCGGAAAGCATGTATTCCTTGCCGCCGAAGGTTAGTTTTATATAGCCGGTTCCGATAACAAACTGGCTGAGCAGAATTACTTTTTTACCATTTGTAAAGTCGATGGTAGTGTTGATAGTAACCGGGTTTTGTCCCGGCGTTCCCATTGGTGCAGTGTAGGTATTACTGCCCCCGTTATTTGTCGCCAGTGTGCCATTTGCTCGTCCCCCGACAACAGCCCACGTAATGCTCTTTGACGCATTCTTATAGGTAAGCGGCTCTTCTGTGTTGACAAGAGGTGATAAAACGTTGAGGTGCAGACGGGCAGATTCACCCCACAATAAAATACCCGGAACCGGTTCATTCGAGTCAACGAACATGTTTTCCAGCTGCGCAATTTCAGCCGCGCTCCAATCGCTGAAATGTGTCATCGGAACCGTAATGCGGTGGGTTGCCGTATCGGTTTTTACGCCCGGAACATTGTACCAGATACCATCCGGTTTTTGCCAGGCAACGCGAAATGCGTCAGGATCGTTGAGGGTTATTTCCTCTTTTTCGTAGGTAAACGAAAGAATGCCGGGTTTGGCAAATGTGGTACCATCCGGTGAAAACCGATATGCCTGAGCAATGCCGTTGGGTGTATGATTGGTAATGGGCTGGATAGAAACCGGCGTCGGAACCGACAGGGCGCCTGCCGGCAATGTCAGGCGGATCTTCCCGTCAGCCGTTTCAATGGTGCCGCCTTCCGGACCGATTGTTTTGACAATGGCGGCACCGGCAGGATCTCCGGGTTTGGTCCGGATACCGTTTTCTGTGATTTCTTCCTCTTTATCAACATCCGTACCCGGAGTAACCGGTTGAAAGGTGTCTTTACAGGCAACCGCGCCGAACAGGAGCAGTGCAGGGATAATTACATTCGGGAAATAACGTTTCATGCGTCGTTCAGTTGTTGTGTTGTTTACCCTGCAAAAATGCCGGATAAGCCAGACAATGACCTACGCAGTACGGATTCCCGGCTACGTGTTATGGATTTTCTGTGGAAGACATCACGCCCTGAGCTGATATTGGGTGGGGGTATGCCCCGTAAACTTCTTGAACGCTATTGAAAAATGCTGGGCGTGTTCATAGCCCAGCTGATCGGCGATTTCGTCGACGGAAACCGGGCTGTTGCGGAGAAGCAATCCGGCGTGCTGCATTCGCAGTTGCCGGATGTACTGAAAGACAGTTGTGTCAAACAGTTGTTTAAAGCCTTTCTTGACCTTGAACTCATTTAAGGCACAGTAGCGGCTCAGCCCGGCGAGCGAATGGTCTTCGAGAAAGTGAGTATCTAGATAAGCCTTTAATTGCCGCAGTTTATCGGCTTCATGTGCCGGAATAATGCCGGCCGGTTTTTCCGGCGTTCTGAACTGATCAAGCTGTAAGGCGAGCAACTCAAGCATTTTCGACTGAAGCAAGAGATTACGCATTGGCCCCCGCTGACCGGGATTGCAAGTATCACGGATCAGACCTAACATGTGCGGGGTTATCATTGATGGCGCCGCTGAGCCTGCAAACGGGCGTTCAGCATCCAGTTCGGTTAACAGATGATCGCTCCAGGCATCACCCTCCCCGAGAGACGAAACGAAAAACGATTTATCGATCTGAAGAAGCAGCATCTGTAAATGCTGATTGCCGGATATGTGGTTTATATGCCCTGCTTCGGGGGTATGAATCAGGTTATGGGTACCGGTCCGCATGGCCAGCGGCGCCGGTATGCCGTTAAACGTTGAATCCATGGCACCGGTCAGCATAAAATTGATATGGATGCCATCGCAGGGTGAAGGATCAACTAGAGAAAAGTCTGACCGGGTTTGCCAGTTCATGCTGATCGCCCGCATAAATGGCAGTTGAATATCCGTAACCTCAACGTCTCCGGCCGCCGGATGCCGGCTCACAAATGCGGGCAGTGAAGGAGCACGGTTCGTGGCTGACCAGGATGGAGTCATTAATTCCGGTTGAAAGAGCTCAGCGGTTGTCAGTGTTGTCATATTCGTCGTCAGAAAAAGCGTCATGTACGCGCGTAGTGCACGCTGGTAATCAAAACTAAACCGCGCGGATAAAAAAAGAAGGGGCATACTGCCTGAATTGACGCAGGCAGCGGATCAACCGGAACATGAGCAGACTCAGCCGGGATAGAGCCATTTGCAGGAATGCCCGCCTTTATGGGCACCGGTTAATCCGTCCGGCGTAGCTGCAAATCCGCTGCGCGTAGGTCATTGTGAACTATGTTCCGGAATTTTGTGCCGCTGCCGCCTGAACGAGGTGCCGCAAGACAACGTAAACAACAATGAAAAGACTACTGAAATTCGGAAAATGGGCAGGCCTTGGCTTACTGGCTATCGGTATCCTGGCCGGACTGGCTTACGCTTTTATAAGTCTGTCTATCGAAAAGCGCATGAATAAACAATACACTTTTGAGCAGGAAACCCTGACCGGACAGGCCGATAAGGCTACATTAGTCAGGGGAGAACATCTGGCGACCATTAAAGGGTGTTTTGAATGCCATGGAACCGACCTGTCCGGCAAGGTTATGGCCGACGATCCGGCATTGGGGCGGTTGGTCGCGACCAATCTGACAACTGGAAAAGGAGGGTTGCCGGCTGATTATACGGCTGCTGACTGGATGATGGCGCTCCGTCATGGTGTCGACCGTCGCGGGAGGCCACTCCTGTTTATGCCTTCACACGAAACCACCTTGCTGGCTGAGCCGGATCTGAGCGCGCTGATTACGTACTGCCGGCAGGTTCAGCCGGTTGACCGGAAACTGCCGGAGACTACGGTCGGGCCGTTGGTGAAAACCCTCGCTTATTTTGAGAAAATGCCGCTTTTATCTGTTGAAAAGATCGATCATACACGCAGGCCTGAAGCGCAGCTGGATACAACCATGGGCGTAAAACTCGGCGAATACCTGGCCGTATCGTGTTCCGGTTGTCACCAGCCGGACTTTAAAGGAGGCGATCCGCTTGCACCGGGCCAGCCACCGGTTCCGGATCTTACGCGCTCCGGGCAGGTCGGAAAGTGGACTCAAACGCAATTCATGACGACCCTGCGTACCGGAAAAACCCCGGCCGGCCATCAGCTGGACAATGAACAAATGCCCTGGAAAATGACGGCGCATTACAGCGATAAGGAAATCCGGTCCCTTTATCTCTATTTCCGGTCTATTCAGTAAAAAGGAATACCGACTCGGAAAAGGTAAAAAATAACCCTGAGCAGCCCGCTGTTCAGGGTTATTAAGGTTTATTATCACGGGGCTAATTAAACGCCTTCACCGGATAATCTTTCATAATTTTTTCCACTCCTTTGGTGACTTCTTTTTCTATCCGGTTCGGGTTTGACACATCACCTTCGATAACGCCCCGCCAGATAAGCTGTCTGGTTTTGGCATCCGCAATATCGACAACCAGGGTTCCTTCAGTATAAGGCACCTGCTGCATGTTGTTGTTCCAGGCATAGGGCCAGTTCCCATAGCCGTAGGGTAAATACCGCCAGCCGCCTCTGAACCCAAACGGATAGTATAGCGGGTAGCTCGGGCCGTAACTAACCGTTTTGGTTTTCTTATCTGTGTAGGTATGAAAACCAACCAGCAGATCCGGGCTTTCGGGGTTAAGGCTCAGACCCCGTTTGGTCAGTTCTGTTTTAAGCGTAGCTTCAATGTTGCTGGTAATGAGGTCACTGTTGTAGACCGGGTTCTTCCCGACCTGAATATCCGGCGTGGCCCAGGTATATGTTTTATACTGTCTGAAGTCAACTGTTTTGTCGTAATCAGTTGAAACCTGAGCAAAGGCAGTACGGGTAATCAGCAGAAGGAGCAGGTTTATAAAGAAACCTGAAACAAACGATTTCATGGCTGTTTATTTAGTTTACAGGTTGATAGATTGTACCGGTTATAAATGGGAGACTTACACTTTCCGGCGGATTTTACCGGATGGATCAATAAGCAGGTGTTTGTGTTTGTGGCCTTTGGTTAACGTTACCCGATACGCCACATCCGTCTTTTTCAGATCATAGGAAAAATATTCCTTATCGCCGGAAACGGTCCAGTCACCGTAAAGGGTTTTAAGTGTATTCGAAACGGCATCCGGCAGCTCAGCGTCTTTCAGCGCCTGTTTGAAGCTCAGCAACTTACCTGCTTTATCGTATACCGCCTGAAAATGCCCGGTTGGCCCGTAGGCAGAAACCTGATAAAACATCAGCTCTGTTTTATTGTCGGTGTTATTCCGTTCACTGAGTGCCCATTCGCGGCCGTAAAGTGCCGATGGTAAAAACGCAACGTCCTTCACAATTACGTCCGGAAAATCGCTTTTCACAGCGTCCATGACCTGTTTGGGTTCATCGCCTTTTTTTACCGCTTTAATTACCAGCGTTTCATCTGAAAGAGGAGTTTGGGCATATGTTGCTCCGAATGACATACCGGCCATTACCAGAGCGGCAATTAATTTTTTCATGGCTAACTCAGTTTTGTATTAGTGATTGGTCTGTGAATGAATTACTGAATGGGTTTGGCGGGGTCGGTGGCCATATACTGTTCGTCGTTTCCGAAAACAGCCACAACCTGCTGGTGATTCTGCTCAAAATGGGCATACGAAAAGTCCTCATTATGCGTCCATTTCACGTTTTTGACTTCCCCGAATTTTTGTTTGAAGGCCGTGGTAACGGTATCATTCGGCGCACCGGATGACATGCAGGCCGCCATTGATGCGACCAGTAGCAGAGCTAAGACAGATTTTGCGAGCGTTTTCATGATCGTTCTGTGTTGAGCGTTGAAAAAAACAGTTGCGTTGTGCAACGTTGACAGAACAAAATTGGCGGGTAGCGCGCAGCCAAACCCTACCGGCAGGCAGCGCAAAATCCTGATTGTGGGCAGCTTTTTGGGAAAAAAAGGCACTCGCGGGCAGGAATGGCTATACCGGCAGCTGTAACAGAAAGGTAGCCCCTGTTTCCGGGTGCCGGTCAGCGTAGGAGAGTGTGGCCCCGATCTGGCCGGCGTATTCCTTAGCCACCGATAAACCCAGACCGGAAGAAGCCTCGCCGGCCGTTGGCTGCGGGCTTAGTTTGGTAAATGGTTTGAATAAATGCACCTGCTCATCAGGCGGAATACCCGGGCCTTCGTCGGAAACGGACAGGCAGAGTTGCCCCGGTATACAGTCAATGTGGCACCAGACGGTTTTGCCGGCCGGGGAGAACTTTATAGCGTTGGATAGCAGGTTTTCCAGAATTTCGGTCAGATAGGCCAGATCGGTATGGCAGACCGCCGTTTCCGTCTCGCAGGCCAGGCGGAGCCGGATGCTTTTCCGTTCAGCAATGTAGGTAAACCGGTTCAGCAGTTCTGAAATGGCCGGTAAGACATCCTGTTTCGTACAATGGGGGGTGTTGGCCTGCCGTTCGATCCGGTTTACGTCCAGCGTTTGCCGGATCAGCTCACTCATGCGCAGGGCGGTCTGGTCTATCTCGTCAACCCACTTCGATTGCCGCTCTGTTAATGTGGCAGCCGTTTTACGGAATTTGGCCGCCAGCAGCCGCAGATTGGTAATTGGCGTCTGTAGCCCGTGCGCCACAACACCGATAAACCGGTTTTTCGTCTGATTCAGCACGAACAACTGCTCATTGAGCTGCCGGAGCTCGCTGTTTTTCCGGACAATCTGATCTTCCAGCCCCTGCTGCACCGTCATGTCAATAACAACCGTGCGGGTCATCAGGAACTGGCCGTCTTCATCGAAAATAACCGAGTGGTTCATCAGGACAGGGAAATTGGACCCGTCCTTACGGATCAGTACAGTACGCTCATCTTTAAGAATACCGCTTTGCTGCGCTTCGGTAAAATCGTCGGTAAATCGTGTTTTCTGTTCTGGTGGCAGCATATCGTACAGGTACATTTGCCCGACCACTTCCTCCCGCGAATACCCGATCCAGCGCAGTTCTGTATCATTAATCAGCATGATTTTTCCCTCGGCATCCAGGGAGTGATAACCAACGGGAGCGTTATGATAAAGATCGTCGAGAACGGTTGGTTCAAGCTGCCGGTATAAATCACCGAAGGATGCCTGTTGCTGATTCATGCGTAGTGTGTGCGCGTACGGTTAGCGCTAATCCTGCCATAATGTACCGAAAAATCAGGAGAATGTTTGATAGGATGCCCTGAAGTGGTAAAAAGTCCTGCCCGTGAGCAGTAAAAAAAACTAGTACAGTACGGATATTTGTCATTACTGATCTGAAAATGCCATGTTAACGGACGCCATGCTTGGACGGGTATTCAGGGAATACGCCAACGATATGCAGAGTTTTTTCGGAATTCTATCGTACGAAACGGGCATACCGCTGTATGTGAATCCGGCAGGGATGGCTATGCTTCAGATCCGTTCAGCGGAGGCGTTTACTGCCTTTTATCCGGCGGGTTTTCTCCGCAAAGGCCCGTTTCGCCCGTATTTCGACGAGGTTTCAACCGCGAATACCGTTGAGAGGCGCGAGGAATGTGTGCTGCATACCGGTGAGACAATATGGATCTGGCTTAAAATGATTAAAGTGGCAATGGAAGGGCAGGACTTACTGCTCCTGCGCGCAACGGATGTGGTTTACCTGCACGAACTGGATCAGCAGAGCCTGCCCGAAAATCATGCTGAACTGTCGCAGCTTACCCTGCAGCGGACGGAAGCACTGCGGCAATCGCTCAGCGATCTGGAAAACGTAAATGCAACCCTGTCTGCGTTGCTTGAACAGGAACGGTCGGTGAATCAGCGTAAATCAGATTTTATTACGGCGGTTTCCCATGAATTCAGGAACCCGCTGGCAATTCTCCAGACCTCTGCCATGCTGCTGCCCCAGCTTGACCATGCACCGGACCGCCGGCAGCGGCATGCGCTGATTATTCAGGAACAGATTCAGTATATCAAAACATTGCTCGAAAATCTGGTTAGTCAGACCCTTACTGATCCGGCACCGATCAGCGCCGGTATGATTTATCAAATGGCTAAGGATATTAAGGAAAATGGGAAACCCACCGCGTAAGCTGCTCATCATTGAAGACGAAACCCAGTTACGGGTTAATACCGCCGAACTGCTGGAACTGTCCGGTTATCAGGTTTTTACGGCAGAATCGGGCCGGGAAGGCATTCAGGCGGCACTGGCCGGTAAACCGGATCTGGTGCTGTGCGACATTATGATGCCCGGCATGGACGGCTACGGCGTACTGCAGATTTTCAGTCACCATCCTGAGTTGATGCACATTCCGTTTATATTTCTGACGGCCAGGGCCGAACGGGCTGATCTGCGCAAAGGCATGGAGCTGGGCGCAGACGATTACCTGACCAAACCCTTTGGCGAGGCCGAGCTGATCAGCGCCATCGAAACACGGTTACGCATGGCAGACCGGCGGCGGGAGCTGCCCAACTCCGGGAACTCGTTAACCGATTTTTTGCAGGATGTGCAGCATCGGGAGGGACTGGCCGCCATGGCACGGGATCGTAAGACCCACGTTTTTGCGCGCCGGAAGGTCATTTATCAGGAAGGTGATCTGCCGTCGAAAATCTTTTTTGTGCAGAGCGGCAAGGTGCGGACGGTCCGCGAAAACGAAGACGGAAAGGAGTGGGTGACAGGGCTTTTCGCGCCCGGGGATTTTTTCGGGTTTACGCCCCTGTTGGAAAATGCACCGTATGAGGATACGGCCATGGCGCTGGAAGAGACTCACCTCATTTATATTCCGAAAGCGGATTTTCTGGAACTGCTGTTCCGGCACGCCGATGTAGCAGAGGCCTTTATCCGGCTGATGGCCAATACCATTGCCGATCAGGAACGCCAGCTTCTCGGACTGGCCTATAATTCGCTCCGGAAACGCGTTGCCGGCGGACTATTGAAATATGTACGGCACTTCCGCAAGGATGCCGGTACGTCGCTGACCGTTGCGCTGACCCGGGAAGAACTGGCCACCCTTGCCGGAACCGGCACCGAATCACTCATCAGGACCTTAGGTGATTTCCGCGATGAAGGGTTAATTCAGCTTCAGGGGAGTAAGATTATCGTATCTGATCCGGAAAAGCTGGAGCAGCTGAGGTGGTAATCTCTGCTGCCGGTGAAGGTCAGAGGGCTTTGATGAGTTTTTCGGCGAGCAGGGCAGGGTCGCCCTGATAGTGATGACCGCCCGGTAGCAGAACGACATGGACACCCGCTGTGCGGAAAGCCTGAATCGTTTCTGTATCTTCTTCCTGGCCAAAAACGCAGATGGCTTTCCCGGCCGGTATTTTTTTAACTTCGGCTAAAACGTCATAAGGGTCATCCTGCGACAGGTTCAGCATATCCGACAGGTGAATCTCAAAATCAGCATGGCGGTCCGGCGAAAGCAGCAATGTGCCTTTTACTTTTCCTTTGAGCGGAAGGGGTAAGCGGTTGCTAATAAACGGAATAATATCGGCCCCGAACGAATAGCCTACCAGAATAACCTCGTTTAGCTGCCATTCCTGCAGATACTCGTTTAACAACAATGACAAATCCCGCGTGGTCGATTCCGGATCTTTTCGTTCCCAGAAATAGGATTGGGCATCAAGCCCGACCGACGGAATGCCGCCCGCCGCAAAGCCCTTTGCCAGGTCCTCATCAAAACTAGTCCACCCGCCGTCGCCCGAAATAATCAGCGCAAGCGTTTTTGTACCCGGACCAGGTTTACCAGTGACGGTAACGGGTAGGCGGGTTTCCGGCGTCCGTGTCTGCACCCGCACCTGTGTACCCGCTCTGTCGTGTATTCGGGTGATCTGCCCAAAGGCTTGCTCCAGCTGGCCTAGCCAGCGGGACGTATTGAGAAAACCATGCCCGACACCGACAGGAGCGAGGAGGCTGGCAGGCTGCATCTTTGCCAGAAAGGTTTCTACTGCCTTCCAGTCACACACCTTATCGTCCTGCCCGACAATGGCGTAGAACGGAGCTGAAAGTTTTGGTACCGCATTCAGGTAATAGCTTTTTCCCGGCTTCAGTACCTTGCAGGTTAAGCCGGCGCCTTCGCAAAACGGTTTGTTGATGGCCAGATCAGGGCAAAAGCCAAGCGCAACCGCCCCCTTAAATGTATTTTTAGGCGCCTGAGCCAGTGCGCCGTAAATAACGGTTGCCCCGGACGAGTAACCAACCAGAACAGGTTTCTGATAGGCCGGTAGCCGGAGCTTTTTCTGCATGTAGATACTCAGATTTTCAAAGTCCGAAGCCGGATATACACAGGTACCTTTCTGCTTTCGCAGGCTGTTCAGATAGGACACGTTATCAATGCCGATAACCAGCGCATGCTGACGGGTAAAAAGGGCGGCCATATCAACAACGCCTTTGTTCCAGCCCCCGTCTCCGGAAGCAAACAGCACCACCGACTCAATAACAGCCGGCCGATATACGGTAAGCCGGCCGAATGGCCCGAATGAGTCCGTGAACTGTGATACAGGTTGCGCACGGGACACGGTAAGCGTGGCCAGCACCAGCGCAGGAATCAATATGTTACGCATGTTACGGGGTTACAGTTTCGGTCTCAATGATGGTTGCGGGCTGATAACGGCCGACCTGCTGTAAGGCAAACGAAGCCTGAACCAGATCCAGATCATCGTTATAAACAATAAACTTATCACGCCAGACAGTAGCATACTTCTCTTTAAAGGCCCGCAGGCCTTTGAGGTGCGAAAATGCCCGGATACGTTCATAGGCAAGTTTTACGGCCTGTTCGGCGAGGTTGTTGGTATCTTCCAGTCCGGATAGGGGAGCCAGACCCAGGTTCAGCCATTTCCAGCCCTGCTGCTGGCCATACTGAATCACGCTGACCAGCAACACATCAATTGCCCCGCTCGGCGCGTCGTTTGTTTTCCGGATCAGGTCATAGGTGCCCTCATCCGGTGCATAGTCGGGGATGATGTTTACGAACGCCATGACCTTACCTTCACTGTCTTCTACCGTAATAATGGTTTGCTGCCTGAGCTCGGCGGCGTCAAAAATTCCCTGCGAAAAAGCCGTTTCACGCAGGTTTTCAGCAACCAGCCATTCATCCGAAACGGCTCTGAGTTGCTGGATAAGTCCCCCGTTTACGGGTGGTGCATAGATTTTTGTGTTGAATCCCGCGCTCTGAACCCGTTTCAGCGCGTTTCGCAGCGATTTGTGATCGCGACCCTCCAGCGAAAAACCGGCAAGGTCTACAAGCCCTTCTTCGCCGATGTGCAGGGCCAGTTTGCCGAGCGCTTTGAAAGGGGGCAGGTCAGCGGTATCGACCCGGTAGTAGAGTGGAAGATAGCCGTGTTGCTTGCAGAGCCGGTCAAACCGGTGGACGACCTGTTGAAGCTGACCGGGCGGGCAAACCGGTTTTTCGAGTACCACGGCATACCGGCCCGACAAACGGTAGGAGACAAAGGCCTGATCATCCGGAAAGCAAACCAGTTCTTTATCGCTGTAGAGTTTAAAATAATCGAGCGGCCCCTGACCGTAGGCTGCCAGGATGCCTGCTGCCGTTTTCACGGTCTGCCGCGTGGTGGGTACCAGGGCCGCAGATGTTCGCCGGCGACGCACCGGCAAGCGTGTCAACCGCCGGATCGACGGGACGGCTAAGGTATAGTTGTGGCGCGTATACAACAGGATAAAGAGAACAATGCCGGAGAACGCAGCTTCCTCAAAATCAAATGCCTTGGTCAGGTGCAGTACCATTGACAGACTGATCGTACCGATAGTCAGGAACCAGGCGTCCCGGTAACCGCGCATAAGGCCGATAGCCAGTGCCAGCAACACAAGGCCGGTCCCGATTACCACGTAATTTGACACAATCATCACCGAGGTAGGTAGTAATCCTTCCAGTAATTTCATGCGCTGCGGAAGACCCGGTGTCAGTGCCGAAAACAGGTTGATAATCCCCACACAAATGGTCAGAAAAGCGGGAAGAATACGCAGCAGCAGATTGCTTTTCTGGGTCAGAAAACTGAGCAAACCGAGTAAAAGCGGGGTCCAGAACTCAAATAAACGATAATACAGGGTGATCGCCAGTGCTGTTGTTAAGTCAAAACCACCCACCTGGGTCAGTACAATGGTCATTGAGGTTTCAACCGCTCCCAGTCCGCGTAAAACCGGCGACAAGGCAAAAAACAGGGTGGCAATGACATAGGTTGTTAGTGCCAGTGAAAAGGAAACCGGATGCCCGATGGCCGAAGCGGCGAGGTAAACGTGCGCAATCCCGCAGATTTCAACGCCGGTAGACGCAACCAGAGCGTTCAGCAGCGACCGTCGGTTCAGCGATGATTTAAACCGGAACTGCTCCATCGACCGCTGAATCGCCGGAAAGTGTTTTTCCAGATAGACAAAAACAGTACCCTGCGCATAGTAGGACTTGAAAACGTAGTAAAGCCCGGCCAGCAGTATTGCCAGTGCCAGAAACGCGCCGGCCGAATTGCCGGGTAAGCCCTGTTCAATGCCCAGGATCAGCACCGGTAAGGCTACTAACAGGAGAGAACCGTAGCCGACCGCCAGAAAAATCAGCCCCCCTGTGGACAGCTGTTCCTGATTCATGGCCGGCCGCGCGGCGGTTGCTTTCCGGAGAGACTGGTTGTAGAATAACAGCGAAACGGCACCGCCCGCGGGTAAAAAAACACTGATAAAATTACGCCGTAACCACAGGATGATGGCTTCGCGAAGGGGTAATTTAGCGCCAACCGACCCGAAACTACCGACATAAATTAAGCTGTTACAAAGAATATAGAGCAGCGAAACGCAGAAGGAGAGCAGGGCAACCGGCCACGGTGTCTGCGGAATCAACCGGATAGCAGCAGCCAGTTCCGGACCGTCGTGCCACACAAAAACTGCGCCGATGATCAGCATACTGATCGTTACGATCTGTTTCCACCAACGTTTAAAGAAGGTTTGTAGCCAGGTGAATGTATGCAGCATCCGTTCTTTCATGGTTAACCGGAATCCAGGTTTATGGTGAGGGCCTGTATTCCGGGATAAATAACGCAGAAAGACGTAACGGAGTCATTAAAATCCGGATTATACTTTTTTAATGTGGAGCAGGAGGGCAGCAGACAGGTTGACACAACCGGTCTGCTGCGGCAACTGATCAGTGATAGGCTCCGACCAGCGCTTTCGCTTCTTCTGCCGAAATAACGGATACGCAGCCATGCCTCGCCTCTGACGGGAAACTAACCTGATCGTCAACGGTCCAGTGCACCAGATCCGGGGAGTAGGAAGCGCCGAAGCGGTTGGTCATGCAGTAGTCATAATACAAAAGCCATCCAGGTTTAACAGGGTCTTTGCTGATTGAGGGGCCTTCGGTAATGACCGGTACGATCTGACCGCCGTTCAGATGTCCGTCAACGACCGTATACGGGCCTTCCGGGCTTTTGGCCGTAGCCAGCCGGATTGCCCGGCGCTCGCCGGTTTTAGCACCGAATTCTTCTTCTTTATGATAGAGGTAATAAGTGCCTTTGTGCTCCAGCAGGGTTCCGTCGATCACAGAATAGGGCGGACTGAAAAGCACTTTGGCAGGGGTAAAGGTTTTCCAATCCTTTGTCCGTGAATACCAGAGCTGACTTTCCTTCCAGCCGGCATCTTTGAATGAAGATGACCAGAGCAGTATATACTCCCCTGATTTTTGGTCGTAGAACCATTCGGGGGCCCAGATATTGCCCGCAAATGTCCCGTTTTCGCTCCGTACGTCCTTCATCAGCGGTAGCGGGCCTTCAACCTGCCAGTGAATTAAATCCTTAGAGGTGATATACAGGCAGGCAGGTCCGACTTTAGCACGGTCAACCTTATTGCCGCCACCCGTCGATAAAATACGCCACAGCCCGTCTGGTCCGCGGCGCACGTAAGGGTCACGGACACGCTGATCCCAGACCGGATTGTTATCATTCAGGGGTGTCCAGTTGCGTCCGTCATACGAAAGGGCAATGTGCAGCTTTTCTATCAGCATCGGGTCGGGGAGGGGAACCTCAACGGTTTTGCCGGTTGCGTCAATTTCGATCCGTGTCGGATAGCGCTGCCGGAAATACGTCAGCATCCATACTTTTTGTCCTTCACGGACCTTAAACGAGGCTTTCGCTCCGGATACCGGAGAAGCTGTCTGACTGCGGGAAACATGGCTTCCCGTGATGAGCAATACGATGAAAAACAGGTTTTTAAGGGTCATGGCTGTTTAGCGTGGCAAGGCCACGCAGGTATGTAGAGCTGCAAGTTACAACGCGATCCGATTTAGCTCCGCTGCTTAATAGTAACTAATGGTAAAAATATGTACAAATAAGGCATGCAGATGCGACTGGTCTTCCGGAAAGTATAAGTAAAATCGATTAGCTTTTTATCTTGATAATATATTAATAGACAGCATTTTAAGTTAGTTTAAAAAATTAACGGAAAGGACACACGAAAGCTGTTTTGTATATCGTTAGAGAGGAAAGATTGACAAATAGGTTAGGATCTGGTACCGTTTTGCCTGCACCTGATCTGAAAAGCAAGTAGAAAAGTAACTGTATGCTTGAGTGGCTGTCTGACAAATCCATACGTCATTCATTCTACATTTTGATTTCTAACCAAAAACAACCCATGGAGCGAGCTGCCCGTTTGCTAAAGTCGCTGGCACACCCGATCAGAATGCAGATTATTCTGCTCTTGAAAGGGGGAGAACGGGAGCTGAGCGTAACAGCCATTCAGGAAAAGCTTTCGGTAAGTCAGTCGCTGGCTTCCCATCACCTTAGTTTATTACGAACCAAAGGTATTCTGACTGTTCGGAACAACGGGAACGAACGGTATTATTCATTAAAAGATCTGCGCTTTGCGCAATCTGTTTCCACGCTCTTTGAGAAATAGCAGACCATGAAACCCTGCCATAACTCAGATAGCGTTCCGACTAACCACACATGAACAGTTTAGTAAAACACAAATGCCACGTTTTCCCCGAACGCGGCATTTGTGTTTTGTAGCAGGCGTTAGTTAACCTGTCCGAATTCAATAATGAGTTTACCGGGTCAGCACAATTGTCGTGACAGACCGCGCTGACAGTAACAGGTTACCAGTTTCGATATTGCGTTTGTGAAGATCAGCAGTGCCGGTAGTTTCATAAACGCTCATTTTATACCGGTTGCTGTTCACGCCTTCCAGACTTACGTTCCGGTCGTTGCCCGGATTGACAAGCACCACCACAAGTTGCCGGCCATCCGCACTCCGGTACGCCGAGGCGAGGGGAGATTGCGGAGAGGCTTCCGGCAGAGTCGTTTCTGCTGCTATCCGGATCATGCCCGGCCGGACAAAGCGGGCGTAATTACCCAGCGCCCACATGGTTTTTGAGGCAAGTACATCGCCATCGAGCTGGTTTTTAGCATTTTCTCCCATTTTGCCCTCGTTTTCGAGGTAGATTAGCCCATCTTTATAGTTGTTGGCACTCAGCGCCAGCCACCACTGCCACGAAGCAGCGTTGGCCATTGTCAGGTCGGTATGGATAACCCTGGCGACATACAATGCGGTGGTCATACCAAGGTCACGGCCGCCCCCGTTGATCTCGCCGGCATTGTCACCCAGCACACAATATTCCGATTGCCAGAACCCTACACCGGTTTTACGTAATGTATCAGCCAGCTGCTGCCGTACGGTATGCAGTTCCTTGACGGGGGAGGTGGTAAAATAGCTGTGGCCGCTGACCAGCTTTTCGACATTCGGCAGGTTGCCGACATAATCAGGACTATCCGGCCTGAAAAACGCGTTTATGACGTTATCCTGCCCGACGCGGCTGCGGTTTGTGTTTGCCTGCGACAGGTAATTCAGCTGGGCCGCCTCGGCAATGGTCAGGCGCGTATTCAGTTTACGGGATACCAGTTCGCGGCTCAGCATCCGGGTGAAGCCGGCGATATCGCTGTTGGTCGCGGGTGTTCCTTCCTGAGTGGCCATTTTCTGCCCTTTTTTGATGCCCCAGTCCCATTGTGGTTCATTAAACGGACTCAGGTACTGCATGGGCCAGCCTTTCCGGTCAAAATATTGTACGACATCGGCGAGAAAGCGGGCGTATGCGGCTTCTTGTTGCCGGTTGATATTGTAATCGCCCAGTTTGCCGGAGGCATATCCCTTGCCATTGGCGGTGAACTGTACGGGCGGCGAATTGGTAAAACCGAGCAGATAGGGTACCTTCCGGCGATGAGCGGCTTCTACAAACCATTGCTGCCCCGCCTGTTTCGTCCAGTCATAACTACCGTCCGGATGCTGAAAACACTCCGACCGGCGCCAGGGACTGTAAATTCCGCTCGAATCACCCTGTTCGGTAGTGCCCGCTCCGATGTTAAAGCGCCAGAGACTCAGACCGATTCCCTTTGGATTGCCGGCCTGGTCATTGTCGGTGCTGAAGAGCCAGTCGGCAATCTGTTCCCGTTTGGCAAGGGGGTAGTTTTTGCCTGTAAATTGCGCCGACCAGCAGTCAGAAGCCCCGAAACTATGGATTGTCTGGTAGGTTTTTTCGGGGTTGAGCCGGATAATAACCTGCGCCTGGTCTGCCGGTTGGGCCACTGCTGCACGTATAATCAGGCAGCAACAACAGAAAAAGAGTGCCTTTAGGCGATGTGTCATGATGGTAGTGATAAATTTTGAAAGCCTGTCCGGGGTTATTCAGAAAAGGCTGCCTGCTGCCCTTTTACTGCTCATGGCTGTAATCGGGGCTCTCAGGCATTGTTTTCGCCGCTGCCTGCGAGTAGTTATTTACCGCAAAAAGCTTGTTAAATTACATCCGTTTGCGGATGCACCGGCTATTCTGCCGGATTTTTTACATCGACACTCCTACTTATGCGGAAACACTGGTGGAAAGCCCTGACTGTACTTATACTGGCCTACGTGTTTATTGCCGGACTGATTAGTCCCGTACCGAAACTGCCGATCCTGCACGAAGCCATCCGCAATACCTTTTTTCATCCGCCACTCTGGATTGCGATGATGAGCCTGTTGCTGGCATCTGCCTTTTACTCGGTCCGTTACCTGCGGAACGGGAATGTAGCAGATGACATACAGGCCGTGGAGCTGGCCAATACCGCTATTCTGTTTGGTGTTTTAGGGTGCATAACCGGTTCCGTGTGGGCGTACTTTGCGTGGGGAGATCTCTGGCCGAATGATCCGAAAACGAACGGTGTCGCCGTGGGCATGCTGTTATATCTGGCCTACTTTGTATTACGCGGTTCATTCGATGATGACATGCGGCGGGCCCGCATTTCGGCCGTATACAATATTTTTGCCTTTGCCGTTTTTATCCCGCTGATCCTGATTTTGCCACGGCTGACCGATTCCCTGCATCCGGGAAACGGAGGGAATCCGGGTTTCAATCAATACGATGCTGACAGTTCGATTAAGCGGATTATCAGACCGGCGTTTATCGGGTTTACTTTACTTGGTTTCTGGATTACCCAGCTCCGCGTACGCCTCCGCCGGTTAGATCTGATCCTGGACGAGCAGGAGGAACTTAACCGGCAGGATACTTCACAAAACACGGTCACTAAATAAGCTCCGGTCATGAATACGTTAACAGAACTGCTGCGGGAAGATGGCAAGCTATGGGTTGTAGTGGTCGTCATTTCCATTGTACTGGCTGGTTGGCTGTATGCCTTCCTGCAGATTGGCCGGCGGGCTCAAAAGGTGAAACAACGCCTGAAACGCTGAAACAGGCCCGAAAACTGCTAAACAGAAGGGGCGTTTCTCAATGCAGTGCCGCTGGTATGGAAAACGATCATTTTTTAATCCTTTTAAGCCGGATTCTGGTTATTAGTTTAACTATACAAGCAGCCTGATTAGCGTATTCGGTGTAGTTTGGCCAACGTACAGTAAACGACGATATTGACTATGGAATATAACGGACCGATTGTCTTCATCGATGATGACCCGGATGATCAGTTATTTTTTAAACCACTTCTGGAAGAAATCGCCCCTGAGAATGATATCATCATTTTCAGCGACGGGCAGAAAGCCATCGAATTTCTGAGAACAACTGATCAGGCCCTGTTTCTGATCATTTCGGAAGTCTCGCTTAACGGTATGAACGGGCTGGAGCTACGCCGGCAAATTGAGGCCGATCCTCTGCTTCGCAAAAAAGCCATTCCGTTTGTCTTCTATACCCATCCGGTGTACCGCCATCTGGTTGAGGAAGCCTACGAGCTGACCATTCAGGGTTTTTTTGAAAAGCATAACAACATGGCCCGAATGCGGACTCAGCTGCAGGCGATAATCGACTACTGGTCGAACTGTCTGCATCCGAACCGGTTTAATGAGTAGTACGGAATCAATAGTTTATATTGCCACTTTATTCGTTTTACTCATGAACACAACCGATATAACGGACCAAAATCAGGGCCAGAACGGTGCCGGACCACAAAATCCGTACTATTCACGTACGGATCAGGAGCATCTGATAGTGTCAAACGCTGAATGGAAGCGCATTCTGCCACCTGATTTATATGCTGTTGCCCGTGAGCAGGCCACTGAACGGGCCTTTACCGGAAAATACTGGGATAGTGATACCAGAGGAACCTACTACTGTGCTGTCTGCGGAAATAAACTGTTCCGTTCCGATGCGAAATTTGCCAGCAGTTGCGGCTGGCCGAGTTTCTTTGAGGCGAGCCGTCCCGATAGTGTGATTTACAAGCCCGATCATTCATACGGCATGCACCGGATTGAAGTTATTTGCGGGCGGTGCGATTCCCACCTTGGTCATTTATTTGATGACGGCCCGGCGCCAACCTATCAGCGCTTTTGTATGAATTCGGTTTCGCTTGATTTTGAACCGGAAAAAGACTGATCAGGGTTGCCTGAACGGTGAAGCTCCGGATTAACAGATACTGCCGGCCAGACGGGTACTTACCCGCTGGCCGGTTTTTTATTGAATGCCGTTGGATCAACCATTACCCGGAATACGTATTTAATTCCACAACCAGCTTGAATACGCGATAAATCGCTCTAATGTAAGTAATTGACAATAAGGGTAGTAATCAGCTGTTATCGGGAAACGTACAGTTGGTACAGATTTTATGCAGAGGATAGTGGCCAGTCTGATGGCTGTCTATTATCGTCTACTTAAAACAACATGAACATGAACAAGCTGTACACATCCTGCCGGGAAGTACCTGACTGCCCTTCGCATCCGTTAGCGTTACCAATTCTACAAATCTGCCATTTCCTGAAACACCAAAACATGGGAATCGCATGGTAACGCAGATGGATGTTCCGCACAAAGCACATCCGGCCGTAAGCAGTTTACGGGCCCTTGATGGCGCCAATTTCTTTCTGGCCGATGTCCGAGACGGCCTCGGTCCGTATCAGGCCATTTACCTGATGACTTCGCTGCACTGGAATGCACAGAATATCGGTATTGCCATGTCGGTGATGGGTGTGGCAACGGTCATTGCCCAAACGCCTGCCGGAGCCCTGGTCGACCGGACAACCCGGAAGCGGCAGTACTCCATTATTGCTTCCGGGCTTATTGCTACGGCCGCCATTGTGAGTATTCTGTTTCCGACATACTGGATGATTCTGGGCGGACAGGCTGTTATGGGGCTGGCAGCCGCCTGGTTTGCACCGGCACTGGCCGCAATCACCCTCGGTATTGTCGGGCCGAAAGGCCTGGACCGCCGGATTGGCCGGAACGAAACGTTCAATCATGCCGGTAATGTGGTGGCCGCCCTGCTGGCCGGATTGCTGGGGTATTACCTGAGCCCGAAGGCTATTTTTGTGTTGCTGGCCGTAATGTCGGTGCTGAGCAGCCTGTCGATCGGGTTGATTCAGGAGTCAGATATTGACCACGAAAAGGCCAGGGGAGATGGTCAGGCAGAAGACGCTCATAAGGTGTCTCCGATGCGGATGCTGCTCAAAAACCGTCCGCTGCTCTTATTTGCGTTAGCCTGTGTGCTGTTTCATTTTGCCAATGCGGCCATGCTGCCGTTGCTGGGTCAGAAGCTGGCGGTTGGCAACAGTGCCGGTGCATCTTCTGCCTATATGTCGGCGTGCATCATCGTTGCCCAGCTGGTGATGATTCCGGTAAGCTACCTCACGGGATTATATGCTCCGAACGGCCGGAAATGGATGCTCCTGACCGCCTTTGCCATTCTGCCCGTCCGCGGGGTTTTGTATACCCTTACCAACGATCCGGTATGGCTCGTGTCGGTTCAGGTGCTTGATGGAATCGGGGCCGGTATCTTCGGGGTGTTGTCTGTACTGATCGTGTCTGATCTGACCGCCGGCAGCGGGTTGTTCAATACAACTCAGGGAGCCATAGCCACCGCCGTGGGCCTCGGGGCTTCGCTGAGTAATGCCTTTGCCGGCGCGGTTTTACAGCATACAAACTACCAAACGACCTGCCTGGTGCTCGCCGCAATTGCATTGCTGGCCTTGTTGGTGGCCTGGTTCGGGGTGCCGGAAACCAAAAAACGGACGGCAGATCCGGAGCCGGTATAGGAAACCGGTTTGGAGCGTACTGTATCGGGAGACCGGAAGAAACTGTTTTCTGAAGGCAGCTGACGGCATTTTTGTCGGTAAATTGTACGTAAGAGATACATTATTCTTCTAGCTTTGCCCGCTACAACGACTTACTCCAAACAAACTATCGTTTCCTGATTCACATGAAAAAAACTGTACGGTTATGGCTGGTGCTGCTCACCATGCTGCCGGTATCCGGCCTGTTGGCGCAGGTACCCAATGCGGCAGAAGACGTATTGAAACAATTGCAGAAAGTAGCGGTTATCGAACAAAAAATCATGATGCCGATGCGGGATGGCATCCGGCTGGCAACCGATATTTACCGACCCAGAACCGATAAGCCGGTCCCGATCATCTTTTCGAAAACGCCCTATAATTTCAATAGCTGGGGTGACGGCGAACAGCGGGCCGGAACCTATCAGGCCGCGCTTGATGCGGTAAAACATGGCTATGCCTACGTGGTACAGAACGAACGCGGTAAGTTTTTTTCCGAAGGTGATTGGGAAATTCTCGGCGCCCCGACAACTGATGGCTATGATGCCTTTGCCTGGATGGCGAAGCAGCCGTGGTCTAATGGTAAAATCGGTACGCTTGGCTGTTCGTCTACCGCCGAGTGGCAGATGGCGGTGGCGGCCCTCGGACACCCGTCGCATGCGGCGATGGTCGCTCAGGGGTTTGGTGCCGGCGTCGGGCGTGTCGGGCCGTTTATGGAACAGGGTAACTGGTATCGGGGCGGGGCGCAGCAAATGCTGTTTACAACCTGGTTATATGGTACGCAGATTGATGATAAAGCCCGTCCGATCTTCCCGAAATCGGCTACCAGTGAGGACCTGACCCGCGTGTCACGGTTCTACGACCTGGCCCCCGAAATGCCGAAAGTAGACTGGGCGCAGGGGCTGCGGCACTTGCCGGTTCAGGATATCATTAAGCATGCCGATGGCGCGAAAGGCATGTACGATAAGCTGATCCCACGGAAACCCAACGATCCGGATTGGTACAAAGGCGGGCTGTATCACGACAATATGCCGTTTGGCGTACCCAGTTTCTGGTTTGCATCCTGGTACGATGTATCGACGGGCCCGAACCTGGCGTTGTTCAACCACGTGCGTAAAAACGGGATTGATGAGAAAACCCGCAATGCCCAGTACCTGGTTATTGCACCGACCTTACATTGTGCCTATAAACGGGCTACTGAAAACACGATGGTGGGCGAACGCAGCGTAGGCGATGCGCGGCTGAATTATGATGAACTGACGTATGGCTGGTTTGACTACTGGCTCAAAGGCGATGCCAGTGCTGATCCGGCAAAAATGCCGCGTGTCCGGTATTATACCATGGGGTCAAATAAGTGGCAGACTTCCGAAACATGGCCACCGGCAAATGCGAAGCCGGTTACCTATTATTTAAATAGCGGCGGCCGCGCCAACAGCCTCTATGGCGACGGCAAACTAACGACAAAACTACCCGCGGCGTCCGAAAAAGCCGACCAGTTTACGTATGATCCGGCATTTCCGGTGCCTTCGTATGGCGGTAATGTATGCTGTACGGGAAATGCCGTGCAGGGTGGTTCTTACGACCAGCACCAGATGGAAACGCGGAACGATATTCTGGTATACACAACCGACGCGTTTGACAACGGAGTTGAGGTTTCAGGAAATATTGAAACAACACTTTATGTGGCTTCTGACGCCAAAGACACCGATTTTACCATTAAGCTCATTGACGTATATCCGGATGGACGGGCCTTTAATCTTGATGAAACGATTCTGCGTGCCCGGTATCGGGAGGGGTTTGACAAAGAGGTATTTATGGAGAAGGGGAAAGTCTACAAACTGGTGTTGAGCCCGATGGCAACCAGCAACTATTTTGCGCCGGGTCATCGTATCCGGGTCGAAATTTCGAGCAGTAACTTTCCGCGGTTTGACCGTAACATGAATACTGGCGGCGATAACTACAGCGAGACAAAAGGCGTTGCTGCACACAATCAGATTTATCATACCGATAAATATCCATCGCAGATTCAGCTGCCGATTGCCGGAAAATAGTCCGGATTCATAGCGTATTCAGGTCATCCGGGACATTGACTGGTCAACAGCAATGTCCCGGATGACCTGTTTAGTTACCGGGATCCGGTCCGGGGAATTCGCTTCAGTATTTCGTTGCGGGCCTCACCCGAAATTTTCAGCGTTTTCAGTTCCGGAGTATATGCATCGTTGAGTTGTAGGGTAATGCTGTCTTTACCCAGCGTTTCCAGAAAATCCAGATTAACCAGATTACTTCTCGATATCCGGAACAGGTCCGGAAAGTATTTCTGCTTGATATTCTGCAGATTGTCCGTTATGGTAAATGGCTTTTTCCGGTTCAGGACATAGACACAGGTATAATTGCCGGCTGCTTCTGCATACACCACATGCGCAAGCCGTATCTTAACGAGGTTATCACCATCCCGGATCAGGATCGAATCAGTCCTGTTCAGTTGATCTTCTTTTTTCTGGCTGATAAGTTCCAGCTGCATTTTTAGATCAATTTTCTGAAAGGGCTTACTGATATAGGTAACCGGATGCGTTTGTTTAATCCGTGCCAGTGTCTGCTCTTCTGTGTGGGCGGTGATGAAAAGTACATCAAGGTTATGAGTCCGCTGCAACTCGTGGGCAATACTGATCCCGTCGCCGGCGGATCCGTTGAGGGTAACGTCCAGAATTGCCAGATCAATAGTCTGGTTTTTGGCGATGGCAACAGCTTCTGTGTAGTTTCTGGCTAAGCCAATGATTGAGTGGCCGCCTTCACGCAGGGTATCGGCAATGACTTCCTGCGTCAATAATTCATCTTCAACGATCAGAACATTAAGTGTTTTCATAGGTAATTAAATCGGCATAATAAAAAACTCTGACAAGCCGGAGCAGCGGAGTAAAATCCGGATAGTATTATTTAAGGTAAATACTATAAAAAGCTCATATTGATATGGATTGGTGCTTAACAAAACTAATGTGAACACGCAGGTACGCCAAAAACAATTTTATTATTCGTGGAGAAAATCATCGGGCTTGCGGAGTATTTCCGGGAGTAACCCTGCCTCGGTTTGTATAGGTTGATTTTTGGTACGAGCTTTCATTAGTTAATGGGTATTTAATCTGATTAAATACCCCGTTTGCACATCAAAGCAGGTATAAAATCATGAAAAAATCAGCACCTACGCATTTATTATCCCCTAAAAAAGGAAAAGGCTGTCCACTTTTCTACCCCATTTCAAACACCACGCATGCTCCGTTAAGCACCCGCCGTATCCAGACCTTTGGATAGACTGTTCCGTACCCGCAGACAGATAGCGGCTGATTTTTTTGGCTGCTTCCGTTACCAGTACGGTTTTGATGGTATATATATAGTCTGGTGAATTAATCGAAAATATCCCCATGGAAAATATAAACGGTATTTCAGTTAACGGGCAGGTAATCAACAAAGAATCAATAGTTTGGCTGGAGGGTGATTTAAATTATACCCGGATTCATCAGTGTGATCAACCCGCTAAACTTAGTTCATATACGCTCAAAACCTATGAGCAGCAGTTAAACGGGTTTATACGGGTACGTAAAAATGCCATTGTTAATCCGGTATATATCGAAAAAATGCATGCTACGGCAGACAGGCCGAGGCGGTTACTGGTTATACTCACCAACGGTGATCAGATTGAAGTTGCCCGTCGCCGGCAACCATTTGCCCGCCGGCAACTCAGGGGCTATCAGCAACTAAAAAAAGCGTAAATGAGTAGATATCTGTTATAAAAAACGGGGCGGTTCTGTTTTCAGAACCGCCCCGTTTTTTATAACAGTTTGCAGGTAGATTGCATTTATGATATTTGATTTGTTTGCTGGTGAGTCGCCGGTAAGTTATGAACGCTGTAAACCAATTTGCGGTATACAATTAAACGAAGTCCGCAATGTAAATAGCAAGCTGTTTTATTAACGAAAACAACGTAAGTAAATATAAAACTAGTTTAGATAGCGCAGCCAATTATAATAAAAACTGCATTATTATCAAAATATGTTTGACCTTTTTATTGGCTGTTTTTTGATTGGAAGAAGCCATTAAATAGGAAAAGGCACACTATTCAAATAGATGCCTTTTCGTTAATGTGTTAATTAAGTAAATTTGCATTGTTAGTAAACGTACTAACATAAACGATATAGTTAGAAAAGCATTCTCGCATTGAAGTTTGTTTTTTTCAGAGCATACTATAATACAATCAACACCGTAAAAGGCAGAGGTTTATTTTAGTATGCTTTTTTGCGTAAATACCTTACTATTATGCTCAATGATAGCAGATTATTTCCGGATTCTAACACGATACGCTGACTTTGATGTCAACAATTGATCATACGGTACCAGAATAGTACTTATCCAGGAATTTTAGATTTATTATGTTTCCATATAAATTATTTCTATCGATTTTGGTTTGATACAGGCAGTAGTCAATCCATAAAAAAAGAGCCGTACACACAAGGCTGCACGGCTCTTCCAGACAAGAACTAAACTACTTCTTATCAATTTTATACAGTCTGCCCTGATCAGTAATGGCGTACAGAGCACCGTCCTTACCCATGGTAATATCACGGAAACGCTGCATTTCTTTTTCCAGTAAGCGCTCTTCTCCAACAACTTTGTTGTTCACAATCACCAACCGGGCAATGTGCATGCCACTCAAAGCACCCACAAACAGGTTATTTTTCCATTCCGGAATACGACTGCCTGAATAGAATGTAATACCACTCGGTGAAACCGACGGATCCCAGTAATATACCGGTTGTTCCAGGCCGTCTTTTTGTTGGAGTGCGTCGCCCACTTTATCGCCGCTGTACTCGATACCATAGGTAATGGTCGGCCAGCCATAGTTTTTACCGGGCTTCACCAGGTTAACTTCATCGCCGCCCCGCGGGCCGAACTCAGTTTCCCACAGATCGCCGGTTACCGGGTGCAGAGCCAGGCCCTGAACATTACGGTGGCCGAGCGAATACAACTCAGGTATAGCGTCTTTATTGGAAGCAAACGGATTGCCCGCCGCCGGCTTACCGTCTTTAGTAATCCGTACAACTTTACCAAGTCCGGAGTTAACCGACTGCGCCTGCGGACGGGTTACTTTATCAGACCGTTCGCCGGTACTGACAAGCAACGTACCGTCCTTGTCAATCACGATCCGGCCACCATAGTGAAGAGTACCTTTGTAGGCAGGGAATGCGCGGTAAATTACCGTTGCCTCTTCAATGGTTTTTTCGTCTGCTGACAATTTGCCTTTACCAACAGCAGTTAAGTTACCGTCTTCACGGGGCTCTGAAAACACCCAGAAGATGGTCCGGTTTTTGGCAAAATCCGGATCGACCCGAACGCCCAGGAGACCGCCCTGACCGGCCGGGTTTACCTTCGGCAGGCCGGTGATGGCTTCGCTCAGCTTTCCGTCGGTGGTAGCGATGCGCATTGAACCATCCTTTTCGGTAATCAGCAGTCGTCCGTCCGGCATTCCGGTAATACCCCAGGGCCGCTTAAGTGCTTCTGATAAAACTTTACCTTCGTAGCCTGTTGTTGTTTTTACCCCTGCAATTCTGGTCTGGCCGGAAAACGCTGATTTATAGGCCGAATTCGGCTCTTTGTTTTCGACCGGAGCCTGTCCGTATGACGATAAAGCCAGTGCACTACCGGCCGCAAATACTAGAAGACTAGCCTTCATTGGTGAACGATTTAACTTGTCGGTTAGAAATGGAAACGTAGTTTGTGACATCTTTAACAACAAATGTACAATTCTGATCTTGTTTTACCTGCTGCTACACATTGTCTGCTGTTGCATTTTGCTAACAGTTAACCTGAGCGTTTGTTCCAAAATTAGCCCGGCCGCAGTAATGGAATAAACTCACAAATTACGAAGCGGTACTGCTGAACCTGAATGATACAGAATTAAGCCGGTCATTTTCTTATGACAGAAAAAGCTTAACAAATTGTTCATCACCCCCTTTTTTATCATTTGTGCCCGGACATTACTTTTGTTCAAATCCTTCTGATAACACACCAAAATAAAATGATATGCTTCGGCCATTGCTCAGATATGGTTTAGGGTTACTGCTCTGTATAGTAGTGCATAGCAGTTGCCTTGCTCTGTTTTACCCTAATGAGGTTCTAACTGGTGACGGTGGTTCTCCGGCTGGAATCGGGTCATTTTTCCATGCATTATATATGTATGTGATGGTCTTTCTTGTATTTGGATTAGCCTGTTTGTTCATTCCACCAATACTGGTATTTCATATTTCTGCCAAGCACATTCTGTCAGACAAAGACATTGTGTTTTTAGGAATTTGTGTGTTGGTCTGGTTTGTTTACGGGGTACTTATGTCTCTCCTTTTCTCTAAATTCACTGGTTTATATGAGCTTAGTTTTTCGGCAACCGGGCTGGCATACGGCCTCTTCTACCGATATTATCTTCACAGGAAGAATGAAGTATTATAGTGGAATTGTACAATATTTGTTGAGGTTGCTACAGCTTTACAAATAAGTGGATTTTGCCTTACTAATCTAATGATATTTTGGTAAATAGTTTATTTACAGAGAATTAAGCTCAAACAATAATTGAATTAGTATGATCTAGAAAATTGAATAAAGCCACTAAATTATTGTCATTTAGAATGACTTATTTAAAAAGTACATTTTTTCTTGATTTACTGGTTTGCCATTCAACCGCGTGAAACGGCCATTCAGCCTGCGTTTTCGGTCATCCGGAAACATTCGTTTCGGTAAGGCCGGAAGTTGTATCACTTTTGTCATGTCATATCAACGCGCCGGTTATACGGCGATTAAGAAGTAAACAAACAAAACAGGTACAAGTCATGAAAAAGGTATTAATGCTGATGTTAGGTCTGGTAGCCGGAACGGCATCTTTCGCTGAAACAACAACCTCTACAATTCTCAATAAGGAAACCCGTCTGGTAATGACCAATAACCAGAAGCTTAAACTGTATGTGCAGCCGCTTCAGGCTAAAGGTGATGTCGCCATTCTGAATGCTTCGGGTCAGGCTGTTTACAAAACATCGGTTTCGCTGCAAAAAGGGTTATCACAGCAATTTGATTTTTCTGGTTTGAGCGCCGGTACTTACCAAGTGTCCTTAACAACTAACGGACAAACTGTTACGAAAACATTTGTGGTGCAAGCCAATCCGAACGAAAGCTTTGTGATGCAGGACTAGTAATCGGTTAGACTATATAGAGAGCGGGGTATACCCGTGGTCAATTGACCACGGGTATACCCCGCTTATTTATTGCTGTTTATAAATCAGGTTGTTACCGGCCTAGAACAAACCGCCCAGCAGGCCGCCGCTGTTGCCCGAACCCGAGCCGGAGCCACTGTTTGAACTACCGCCACCGATTGATAACGAGGTGCCGATCGCCAGTAAGTCATTGATTACCGTCAGGTTGGCAAAATCTAAGAAGCTACCACCTTGTGTTTGTGTCATTTCCTGTGTTGAGAGCTCTTCTACGTTCAGTTGAGCAAGATTCAGCGTTTTCATAACGAATCATTGTTTAAAACTGCCTACTCTATGAGCTTTTCGGCATCCGCTACCCGCCCTTCAGATCGTTTCCCGGAAGGGCGACGGTTCTGCCGTTTGGACAATACAAAGGTTGCCGGTTTTACCACACGGTCTGATAACGGGCCTTTATAGCTTCATAGCGGGCGGTTATAAAAATATAACCAAGGTGTAAATGCGCTTTTTGACGTGATTGGGCGACCACTATAATAATATTGAGCGACCACGTGGGGTCGCCCCTACGGGAAATGGCTACGGATGCCCTTGATTTGGCTACAGACGGGAAAACAGGTTGTCGGACTTTTGCTTTATCAAAATAATAACGAAAAGATGATTCAGCAACAGGAAAATGCAGGAATGCAGCATACGACATCAGTAAAGAAGGTATGGTTTATTACAGGGGCGTCGCGCGGATTCGGGCGGGTATGGGCAACGGCCGCGCTTGAACGGGGAGATAAGGTGGCAGCCACTGCACGCTCAGTTGACAGTATCGCTGATCTGGCGGAAAAATTCGGTGATCAGGTATTAACACTGCCGATGGATGTGACCAATCATGAGCAGGTGAAACAGGCCGTTGACAAGGCGCATGCCCATTTCGGGCGGTTGGATATCATTCTGAACAATGCGGGCTATTCGCTGGTCGGCACGATCGAAGAAGGCAGCTATGATGAGGTACGGGCAATGTATGATACCAATATTTTCGGTGCCTTAGCCGTAATCAAAGCGGCTTTACCGCTGTTGCGGCAGCAAGGGGGCGGACACATTCTGGGTGTGTCGAGTAATCTGGGTCATGTAACGATGCCGGTCATCGGGTATTACGCATCCTCTAAATGGGCATTTGAGGCGATTCACGAAAGCCTCGCCGCCGAAGTAAAAGCATTTAATATCAAGGTAACCATTATTGAACCCGGAGCCTATGCAACGGAGTTTGGTAGTCAGGCATCCCTGAAATTTGCGCAGGGTCTGGACATTTATACTAGCTTTAGGCAGGCGTTTTTTGCCGGTTTGCAGCAATTGGAGCGGGGCAATCCGGCAGCAACCCCTGCGGCGATCTTTACCGTTGTAGATACCGACAATCCGCCGCTGCGGTTGTTCCTCGGCAGCCATAATCTGCCGTCAACGCGGGCCGTGTACGAAGAGCGGCTGGCTGTCTGGGAAGCGTGGGATGATGTAGCCGCCGCTGCACAGGGGTAAAATAATTTATTAATAGTCAGTTTATTAAATGCCGGAAGCCTGTCTTTCAGGTTTCCGGTAAATAGCGTTGACCCTATGAAAAAGGAAGGAAACAGCCTCTTTAAATTTAATTCCATATCGGAAGCGCATCAGACCTTCGGGTTTCCAAAACCGGCCCATCCCCTGATCAGCGTCATAAACCGGATTAACCCGCAGCCTGGTGAGCTGACTATTCCAAACGTGCATGTGCTGGGGTTTTACAAAATTTCGTACCTGCCTTCCCGCAGCGGGAATCTGAAATACGGACAGGATTACTATGATTTCAACGAAGGCGGGCTGTTGTTTGCGGCTCCTAATCAGATCATCGGAAACGAAAAAAGGGGTGGGGCAGAGGGCACAAGCTGCTCACAGTTTATTCTGCTGATTCATCCGGACTTTCTGCTGGGTAGCCCGCTGGCCGGAAAAATCCGGCAATACGGTTTTTTTTCCTATTCCGCTAATGAAGCACTACACCTGTCAGAAAGCGAGAAAAACACGATTTTCGCTATTTTCAGTATGATCGAACGGGAGCTCAACAGCAGGATCGATGATTTCAGTCAGGAAGTGATGCTATCGCAGCTTGAGTTATTGCTGAATTATGCAAACCGGTTCTACAAACGCCAGTTTATTACCCGCAAACAGGTCAACAGTCAGCTGTTACAAAAGCTGGAAGCACTCATAGATGACTACTTTGAAAGCGGCACGGCTTTACAGTCAGGCGTACCGTCCGTACACTATATGGCCGATCAGCTGGCCCTTTCACCTGGTTACCTGAGTGATATGCTCCGGTCGCTGACGGGACAGAATGCCCGGCAGTTTCTGCACGAAAAGCTCATTGCCAAAGCAAAGGAAAAGTTGTCTGCGACAGAGTTAAGCGTCAGCGAAGTTGCCTATGCGCTCGGCTTTGAGCACTCCCAATCCTTCAGTAAGCTCTTTAAAACCAAAACAAACCTGTCGCCACTGGAATTCCGGCGGTCGTTTAATTAACCGGTGGCAGTATGGTTGACCGGTGGTTGCGACGAAGCAGCAGATACAGTCCTGCCAGTATGTAGGGAAGGCTGAGTAACTGCCCCATATTTAGCCACATGCCGTCTTCGAAGGCCTCCTGATTGACTTTAACAAATTCGTCGATGAACCGGAGTGTAAACAAAATCAAAAGAAAAAGACCGGTAAGGGTGCCCTGTTGCCACGAATGCCGGCGATGTTTCCAGAACTGATAAGCCAGCACAAACAGGATAATGCAGTAGATGGCTTCGTATAGCTGAGCGGGGTGTCGGGGCAACGCATCGACTGCGGGGAAAATAAAAGCCCACGGCACATCAGTTGGCGTGCCGACCATCTCTGAATTAACAAGGTTCCCGAGCCGGATAAATGCACCGCAAAGTGGCGCGATGATGGCCAGCCGGTCCAGCAGCCACAAATAGGAAATCCGGTATTTGCAGGCAAACAGATAGGCTGCCAGCAAAACACCAAGGCCACCGCCATGGCTGGCCAGACCCGCAAAACCCGTAAAGTGAAGGGTTGGATGAAGTGAAACGGGTAATATTTCGACCGGATTATGCCAGTAATATACCGGATCATAGAACAGGACATGTCCGAGACGCGCACCGGCCAACGTACCGATTATCAGATAGAGCGTCAGTTTATCGACTTCCTCAGCCGGCCGGTCATCGGCTTTGAAAATCCGGTGCATTACATACACGCTCAGCCAGATGCCTGCCGCCCAGCATAGTCCATACCAGCGGGGGATGGCCAGACCCGGAAACACTTCCGGTCTGATGTGCCAGAGAATATAGCTGGTCAGCATGTCTGGCAGAAGAACAGTAAGAACATAAAACAGGAGGAATGATACAGCAGCCGCCGGATCCGGTGTTGTTGGGTGGCTTCCTGCCGGATGACCGCCAGGATCTCGGCTTCGGGGATGTGGTCGGGGCCTGCCTGCCGTTTGTGCTTGGTCCAGCCGGCTTTCAGATTATCGGAGTGCATGTCGGTACAGGTCTTTTAATTTGGTTTTGATACGGTTGAGTCTGGTACTGACGTTGGTTGGCGTCAGATTCAGCATGTTGGCGATTTCCTTATTGGCATATCCTTCGAGAGACAGAATAAGCAACGCCTTCTGACCATCATCGAGCTGGCTGATCAGCCACGAAAATTCCTGCGCATCCTCAACCGGTAGGTTCGCCTCGGCGGCAAGCTGATTCAGGTGATGCTCATCAATCGATTCATTTCGTGCCTGATGCCGGTCTTTTTTACGTCTGGTCAGAATGGTATTCAGCGATACCTGATACAGCCAGGTACTGAGTTTAGCTTCATGGCGAAAGGCAGGGAAAGCGCGCCAGAGCTGGAGCAGAACATCCTGCCTGACATCGTTCAGGTCATCAGCGTCCGGATAATAGGCCCGGCAAATGCTGTTGATAATACCGGAGTGCTGCTGAACGATGGTTATAAATTCCTTCTCAAGCGACATAGGCTGTTGTTTGCTGTTCGGAAGTATTAGTCTATTCCATTCGCTGAAATGTCACAACCAAACATGTTTTTTTTACGAGTATCCGCCTGGATACAAGGAATCGGTAAGCGAATGACTGTTTTTGTAGTTTTCACTGATTATTTTGCCTTAATTAGGAAAATCATTACTTCAGAACGAATTCAGTACCTGTAGAAAAATGGCTGAGCTACACTTCAGAAACATCATGCCGCTTTCCCCGAAAGAGTTGCAACAGCATCATTTCGGAAATGAAGAGGTAATGAGCGTAAGTGATTTTCAGCGGCTATTCCACATAAACCGGCTCGAAGACCTGGTATCAAAAATTAATTTCCCGCTTCCCCCGCACCGGAAAACTGTTTTCGATTTCATATTTCTAACCGAAGGAACATCCTCCCGAAGCAAGGATTTACACCGGTTTACCTTCGGCCGTAATACATTCTTTTTTTTACCGGCGCTACAGATTTCGACCCACGAATACATGAGTCCGGATGCAACGGGCTTTTTCTGCCATTTTGATGCTGAGCTGTTTAATGCGCTTTTCCCGAAAACACCATTCTATGAAGACTTTCCGTTCTGGCATTTTTCCGGCCATCCGTTGGTAACGGTGAACGACGATCTTCGTGGAACGGTTCTCCATATTCTCAACCGCCTGTTGACGGAATATGAAAAAGCCCCTGTCCCGAACAGGGCGGTTCTGATGGCCTACCTGTTTACACTGTTTACGGAGTTAAAAACAATTCAGCCGCCAGGCACAACAGCATCGCAGCATTCAGCCCTGCGGATAACCGGAAAATACAAAAACCTGCTGTCACGTCATATTTATCAGCTGCATAAAGTTACTGACTACGCATCCCTGATGGCTATTACGGCCGACCATCTGAACAAATGCGTGAAGACGACACTCGGGAAAACTGCTCAGGAGTTACTGGCTGACATGATTATTCTGGAAGCAAAGGTGCTGTTAAAGCAAACGCCCCTGTCTGTCAGCGAGATCGCCTTCAAATTTTCAGAAACGAATCCCAGTGATTTTACCAGGTTCTTCAAAGCCAAAACCGGCATGACCCCAAAAGAGTACCGGCGTGAAGCTGCTGTCTGAGTATATACAGTCATGAGTCCCTTTCTGCTTGGGTATTTATTCACAAAATACCGGATTTTGCATAGTAAATGCGGGGTAATGCTAATTTTTCATTAGTCTTCACTGTTAGATTTGTAATATATTTTAGCCGAAAACTAATATAATCTGACTCAGCGAGGGTTAAATAGCAGAGGCTAACCAGATTTACCCGTAAGCCCTTTTATGAAACGAAATTATTTCGCACAAATCCTGTGTCTGCTCGCATTCACAGGGACTGCGTATAGCCAGACCGTTATTAAATTGTATAATGGTAAACCCAACGGCTCTGAAAACTGGACCTGGAGTGAGCAGACAAGTACGCGTAATCTGTTCAATACCGAAGTCGTGTACAACGTGTCGGAACCAACCTTAACGGCTTTTCTGCCACCCAAAGAACGTGCAAATGGTACGGCCGTAATTGTCGCGCCGGGCGGTGCGTTTCATACATTAAGTATCAACAGTGAAGGCATTGATGTCGCCAAATGGCTGAACAGCAGGGGCGTTGCTGCCTTTGTACTGAAATATCGGGTAGCCCGTAGCTTCACTGATGATCCGGTGAAAGAGCTAACCGGCAAAATGCAGGATTTTAAAAAGCTGGACGAAGAAAACGCACCTATAATCCCGCTGGCTATGGCCGACGGGCTGACAGCTGTGAAATATGTCCGTGACCATGCCGGTGAACTGAACATCAATCCGCAGCGGATCGGTTTCATGGGATTTTCGGCTGGTGCCACGCTGACGCTTTCGGTCGTTTACAATGCTACGGCAGAGAACCACCCCGATTTCGTTGCTCCGATCTATGCCTATGAACCTGCCGTTATCGGATCCGCCATTCCGGCAGCTCGGACACCCATATTTTTGGCTGTTGCCGGTGACGATCAGCTAAAGATGATGCCCATGAGCATCAGCATTTACAAAAAATGGTACGATGCCGGTCAACCGGCTGAACTGCATATTTACGAAAAAGGGGGCCACGGTTTCGGGATGCGTAAACAAAACCTGCCGGTCGACAGCTGGTATGAGCGTTTCGGCGATTGGCTGGTGAATCAGGGATTGATGAAGAAATAGGCAGATTCAAGGACTTTCCAGCTAATGTTAAACCCGATGTAACCTTGAAAAAGAGCCTTTTAACCTATGAAAATGGCCTGGTGCTGCTGATGGCCCTGACCTTTGGCTGTCTGTTTTTTGACCGGCTTGCTCTCAATTTTCTGATGCCCTACGTGGCAGCGGATCTGCACCTGAATAACACCCAAATCGGATTGCTGGCAGGAGCCTTGTCCCTTGCCTGGGCGTTTTCCAGTTTTTTCTCCACAGCGTGGGCTGATGCGACAAACCGGAAAAAGGCCGTGTTTGTACTGGCAGTACTTATCTTCTCCATCTGTTCATTCGGGTCAGGATTAGCGGTTTCCTTTGGAACGCTGCTGATTGCCCGGCTGGTAATGGGTTTTGCGGAAGGACCTGTTATTCCGCTTGCCCAGAACTTTGTGGAGCGGGAGTCGTCGCCGACGCGGCTGGGACTGAATGCCGGTATTCTCCAGGCATTTGGCTCGGCTCTATGCGGTTCAATTCTGGCACCGGTTGTCCTTGTTCAGATAGCTGAAAACATGGGCTGGCGTAATGCCTTCTTCATTGCCGGAGCGCCCGGACTTGTCCTGGGATTTATGGCCTGGCATTTTGTCCGTCGGTCTACAGCAGAAAGTACGTCCCATACAACCCGGTCGCCTCTGACAATCCGGGAGCTGCTGCAATACCACAATATCAGGTGGGGGATTCCGGCGGCTTGCTGCGTCTTTGGCTGGTGGTTTGCCACCCTGCCGTTTATTTCGAATTACTTTGTGCAACAGCAGGGCATGACCGCTGCGGAGATGGGAAAAACAATGGGGCTTCTGGGCGTTTCCGGACTTTTATCGTCCATCATTGTCCCGGCATTGTCTGACAGGCTGGGCCGGAAAAAAGTACTGATCATCTTTAGTCTGGTTGGTCTGCTGTATCCGTTTGCAGTTTACTATGCGGCAGGCTCGGCCGTTCATGTACCGGCGATGTTTCTGACCTATTTCATGATGGGCCTGCTGCCGGTTGTCGCTGCTGTTGTTCCCTCCGAAGCGGTTCCGGATGTGCTAAAAGCCCCGGCCCTCGGGCTGGTAACAGGTATCGCCGAAATTGTGGGCGGTGTTCTTGTGCCTGCGCTTGCCGGTGTTCTGTCGGATAAGATCAGCCCGTCGGCTTTTCTGTGGGTCTCAGCAATCCTGGCACTCGCCGGCATTTTCTTTATGTCAAAATTACAGGAGACCCGGCAGACCGGTTCACTTGCTGTCCCCAAAGAACCCTTTTTAACTGCCTGATTTTATGAAACGAATGTTTATCAGCTTGCTGACCGGATTGTCATTCTACACCGGCGTTTATGCCCAGAAGGTCACACAGCCACAATTAGGCAAACGATCCGTTGAGCTACTGACAATCAATGGATTTAACTTCAAGGATCTGAATAAAAACGGTAAACTAGACAAGTATGAAGACTGGCGTTTACCGGCCGGCGAACGGGTCAGGGATTTGCTGGCTCAGATGACTCTGGAAGAAAAGGTGGGCTTTATGCTGATCAGTACAACCAGGATGGCCGGCGATTTAGCCTTTCAGCAAAACGCACCAAAGTCGGAGATTACCGATGGATTTATCGAAGAAGATCAGATTCAGGCCAATAATATGTTTACCCGGAAGCCGTTGCCGTTGCCAATGATGTCGGCGGCAGGCACAACGAAGGGGGTCACGAAATTTCACCTGCGTCACTTTATCCTTCGGGCAAATCCGCCTGCACGCACGATTGCGAACTGGGCCAATAACCTGCAGGCGCTTTGTGAGCAAACCCGGCTCGGCATTCCGGCGGTGGTGGCATCAAACCCCCGCAACCACGTAACGATTGATGCATCAATCGGCCTGAGTGTTGGCACAACGGCTTTTTCAAAATGGCCCGGCGAACTGGGCCTTGCTGCCATGCGTGACCTGAAACTGACACGTGAGTTTGCTCAGATTGCGGCGCAGGAGTGGGCAGCCGTAGGCCTCCGGAAAGGCTATATGTACATGGCTGACCTGGCTACCGAACCACGCTGGCAACGCGTTGAAGGTACATTCGGGGAGGACGCTGATCTGGCGGCAAATATGATCCGTGAAATTGTGCTGGGCTTTCAGGGCGAAAAGCTGGGAGCCTCTTCGGTGGCTATGACAACCAAGCACTTTCCGGGTGGAGGTCCGCAGGTCGATGGGCAGGATTCACATTTTGACTGGGGTAAGTTTGCCCACTATCCGGGTGGCATGTTCGACTACCATGTGAAACCGTTTAAAGCGGCTATCGAAGCCGGTACATCGGCGATCATGCCGTATTATTCCGCACCGAAAGGCAAAGAGTTTGAGGAGGTTGGCTTCTCCTATAACAAGGCAATCATTCAGGGTTTGCTGCGTAAACAGCTCGGGTTCAAAGGAATCATTAACTCCGATACCGGTCCGATTGATATGATGCCGTGGGGGGTTGAAAACCTGACGGTGCAGCAGCGCTACCAGAAAGCGCTGGATGCAGGTGTCGATATTTTCTCCGGTACGGCTGATCCGGCTATGTTGCTGGAAACGGTAAAAACCGGGCTTGTTTCCGAAGCCAGGATCAATGAATCTGTTAGCCGGCTGCTGCACGAAAAATTTGTGTTGGGACTGTTCGAAAATCCTTACGTGGATGCTGATAAGGCAGCACAACTGGTAGGTAGTGAGGCCTTTCAGAAAAAGGCAGATCTGGCCCACCGCAAATCGGTGGTGCTGTTGCAGAACGACGCAAAGCTGCTGCCGGTGAAAGCTAAAACAAAGGTTTATTTCGAAACGTATTATGACAACGGGCGGAGTGGTAACCCGGTTCGGGTCAATAAACCCGCATCAACCGGAACCCTGGAATTTGTGTCGACAAAAGAGGAAGCCGATGTGGTGCTGCTCTGGCTCATTCCGACGGGAGGGAGTTTGTTTAGTTCGGCCGGTAAACCCATTGAACTGAGTCTGTCAAAAAATCACATCGACATAGCCCATGTGAACGAATTGCTGAAGGCAAAACCGACAATTCTGGCTGTTAACTTCTCAAGCCCGTGGGTACTCGATGAACTGGATACCGGTGCAGCAAAGACGATGGTGGCTACGTTTGGTACCACTACCGACGCCCTGCTGGACATCGTTCAGGGGACGTACAAGCCAACCGGAAAGCTGCCGTTTACCATTCCGGCTTCTGAAAAAGCAGTAGCTGGCAATAAATCTGATGTGCCCGGCTATCTTGAAGATGCCACGTATGCACGCTTCAAATTCGGTCACGGCCTGAGCTTTTGATCGTCTGATCGGTAAGCCGCTCATGCGGATAGCCGGCGTTTTACGGTAGATGCTTTCTGAAGTGCCTGCTCTGTTGCACATACTGAGCAGGCACTTTTTATAAAACCCCGAAGAAACGGCCGGATTCTGCATGTTTTTAGCCCTTTATTGCTAACTACTCAGGGTGGCTGCATGATTAGATTTGCTATAGAAAATAAGCAAATAGTTATAATCATGCCGAAAAACCCGCATTACTTCTCACATCTTGCCCACATTGAAGTATTAACCGCTGATCTTGACAAATCCGTTGACTTTTTCCGCGATATTGTCGGCATGGATGAAACCGGCCGCGAAGAGGGTTCTGTATACCTGCGCGCCTGGGGCGATTACTATCATCATACCCTGAAGCTGACGCAGAGCCCAACGTCCGGCCTGGGCCATATCGGCTGGCGGGCCGATAGTGAGGAGGCGTTGGAGGAATGTGTGGCCTACCTCGAACACATCGGGGCCGGTCGCGGATGGGTCGACGGCGATCAGGGGCATGGGAAAGCCTACCGGTTTCAGTCGCCAGACGGGCATATGCACGAAGTGTTCTGGGAGGTAGTGTGGCTGCGTGAAAAAGGCGAAAGAGGCAGTATTTATGCCGACCGCTATGCCAGTAACCGGCTGAAAGGCGCCAATCCGCGGCGGATTGACCACGTCACATACATGGTTGCCAAAGGAAAATACGCCGCCGAAAAAGCATTCTGGCAGGGGCTGGGCCTGAAAAATCCCGACGAAATCCGGATTACTGACGAAATCCCTCCGGTTGGCGGCCTCTGGACCATTGCTAACCTGTCGCACGACATCGCCGTTTTTACTGATCCGAATATCGGCGAAAACGAAGCGGTCCTGAATCACATCTGCTGGAATGTCGACAGCCGCGAAGAAGTACTGCTGGCCCTCGACTATTTTCTGGAAAAAGGCTTTAAAAGCGTGATGGGTGCTCCAACCCGCCACAAAGCCGATGAAGGGTTCTTTATCTACATCACTGATCCGGGCAGCGGTATTCTGTTTGAATATTATGCCTGTGCTCGGCTAGTCTTTGCGCCTGACCATCAGGATGTTCATTACCTGAAAGATAACCCGAATGATGCCTGGGGCAGCGCTAATCCGTTTGCCGAAATGGGTAAAGGCAAGAAAATGGGTCTCACAGACGGCGTTGTGAAGCCGGTTGACATTTAATCCTCTCAATTGCTATGTGGCATTTTTTTCCAGGGCAATACATGCCCTCGTATCAGGTCAACCGTGCATTGACCCAGGCGCACTATGGGGGTGGTGAGTTTGCGGAGGTGCTGGCGGTTGCCGCACAGATTACACCCGGCGATAACGAAAGCTTTCATCAGGCATGGTTCAGGATGGGTAGTCAGGTGTATGACCGTGCTGAACAGTATGCGGCTGCGGGGCATCAGGTCTCCGCCCGGCGAACCTACTTGCGGGCGTTCAATTACCTGCGGACTTCGGAGTTTTTTCTTGTCCCCTCAGATACCCGTAAGCTGCCGGCCTACCTCAAATGCCGTGATGCGTTTATCAAAGCCATTGACCGTTTTGAGCAGCGGCCGCTTCAGGTCGACGTGCCTTTTGACGGGTCTTTTCTGCCTGGCTACCTCTTTACCCCGGCTGGCATTCAGAACCCGCCGCTGATGATCATGTTCGGTGGACTCGACAGCCTGGCCGAAGAGCTTTATTTCGGCATTTCGCAGCATCTCAACGAACGGGGTATTGCACTGCTGGCGATGGACGGCCCGGGTCAGGGGGCTGCCTTACGCCTGAATCACATCCTGACCCGGTATGACTTCAACGTGGCCGGCACTGCCGTGCTTGATTGGGTCATTGCTAACCTTGGCGAACATGTGGACACAAGTCGCGTTGGCATTGGAGCTGTATCGATGGGTGGCTACATGGCTGCCCGCTGTGCTGCGTTTGACCCGCGGTTTAAGGTCTGTATGATCTTTGGTGCCGTGTGGTCGTACTATGATATCTGGAAAAGCCGCCCCGATAATCACCCGCTTGCGGAGATCGTCAAACACATTGTCGGTGCAGAAACGATGGCAGATGCCCGCGAGCGGCTGAAACTGTTTTCGCTCGATGGGGTGGCCGATAAAATTACGATGCCAACCTACGTGCTGCACGGCGAAGACGACCGGCAGAATGTGGTCGAAAACGCGTATAAGGTGCGGGATGCCCTGACCTGTGAGCATGTGGTGGAAATTATTCCGAAAGAAGAGAGCGGCTCGGCCCACTGCTGTATCGACGATTTCACCAAAACCTTTTCCATGTATGACTGGATTGCCGCCCGGCTGTAATTAACCCGTCAGCATTTTTTGAGCCTTAACCGTAAATACTATGAAGATCATTGATTTATCAGTTACCATTTCAGAACGGATAAAAGAACCGCTGCCCACAAAAATCGTGTATGAAGACCACAAGGAAGGGGCTAAAAAAATGGGCGGTAAACTGTTTGAGGGTATTGACGGCGATGTATTTATCGACGGCAACGGCCCGGCAGGGGAGTTTCTGACCGTAACCAGCCATTGCGGGACACATGTAGATGCCCCCTGGCATTATTTCCCGACCAGTGAAGGAAAACCGGCACGCACCATTGATCAGATGCCGCTTGAATGGTTTTTCAATGATGGTGTCGTACTTGATTTTACCGACAAACCGGACGGGTATATGATTGAGCCGGAAGATTTGCAGGAAAAGCTGAATGCCATCGGCTATGCGCTCAAACCATACGACATTGTGCTCATTTGCTGTGATGCCGACAAACGGATTCATGAGGATGATTTTGTGAAAATTCACGTTGGAGCCTCAGCAAAAGCCACACACTGGCTCATTGACCAGGGTATTAAAGTAATGGGTACCGACGGCTGGGGCTGGGATATTCCGCTGCACCTGCAGGTGGCCGATTACAAAGCCAATCCGCGTGACGGAGTAATCTGGCAGGCACATTATGTCGGCATTGAAAAAGAGTACTGCCAGATCGAAAAACTGGCCAATCTGGATCAATTGCCGCCGTTCGGCTTCAAAGTAGCCTGTTTCCCTGCTAAAATCGAAAAAGCCAGCGCCGGCTGGACCCGTGCCGTGGCCATTCTGGATGATCCGGATGAACCGGTGTTTTTTTAGCGATCAGAAACCCCTTTTCCCTTTACCTTACCTGAAAAAATGACCAAAAAAGTCTTAGTTGTCGGTGGTGGCATCGGCGGGCAGTCGGTTGCGATTGCGCTGCAAAAGAAAGGCTACACCACGGAAATCGTTGAGTTACAGAAAGAGTTTAACGTTTACGGGGTTGGTATCATTCAGCAGGCCAATGCCCTGCGTGCCCTCGATGCCATCGGCGTGGCCGACGAAACCATCCGCTGTGGGTATCCGTACGGGAAGGTGAAGTTGTGCATTCCGACCGGTCAGCAGATCGGTGAGGCCGGTACGCCGCCAATCGGGCGCTTTCCGAGTCATAACGGCATCTCCCGCCGTATGCTGCATGATGTACTGTACACCGAAGCTCAACGGACAGGTGTCATCTACCGGATGGGCCTTACCGTCGATGCCATTGACAACCGGACTGATGGCGTGGAGGTAACGTTCACCGACGGAACAACCGGCAGCTACGATTTCCTGATTGCTGCCGACGGCATCAATTCGAAAGTACGCACGATGGTTTTCGGCGAGCAAAAGCCAGACTATGTCGGACTGTCGGTATGGCGGTATGCCTTTCCCCGGCCTCAGGCGCTCGATACCGGCTACATCTATTTTGGGCGGCAAAGTAAGATCGGCATCATTCCGATGACGGCCGAAACCTGTTACATCTTCGTAAACTCAGCGGAAGGCCCCGATCCGCATGTGCCCGCAGATCAGCTGACCGATAAGCTCAGGGGCTATATGAAGGCTTTCCCAGTTCCGATGATCCAGGCTCTGGCAGAACAGGTAACGGATGCTGCGCTTGTCAATTACCGGCCGCTGGAAACGCTGAAACTATCTGCACCCTGGTATAAAAACCGTGTGATCGTGATCGGAGATGCCGCCCACGCTACCATTCCTCAGCTAGGCTCCGGTGCAGCTCTGGCTATTGAAGATGCCGTGGTACTGGCTGAAGAACTTCAGACCGCACCGACAATAGAGGGGGCATTTGCGGGTTTTATGGCCCGCCGGCTTCAGCGCTGTCAGATGGTCGTGGAGGCTTCTGAAACCCTCGGAAAGTGGGAAGTACTGGAATACTCCGGTCAACCGTTGCCGGAAGGTGCCAACATGGGAGCCCTGATGGGAAAAACAACGATGGCGTTAACTGCACCGATTTAAGCCGATAGCCAATGAAACTCGTAACGTTTTCCGATAAAAACCAGCAGGCCCGATCTGGCTGGCTGGTGCATGGCGGCGTGGTTGATATGCAGCTGGCAGACAGCCGGTTGCCTGCCGACATGCTCACGTTTATTGATCACCACGAAACCCTGTTCCCCATAATTCAGGAGTTGGGAGAGGTAGCCCCACATTATGCAGTAGACGAGGTCAGGCTACTGCCGCCCCTGCCCAATCCACGAAGTTTCCGGGATTACATCGGCTTTGAAATGCACATGCTGAATGCCTCCCGTTCGTTCGGGCATACGGTTGGGGCGGCCTGGTATGACATGCCTATTTTCTATTTCACCAACCACCAGGCGATATACGGACCGGAGGATGCCATTAAACGACCGGCCGGCGAGACACGGCTTGATATAGAACTGGAAATGGCCTGTATTATCGGTAAACGGGGAAAAGACATAAAAACTGAGGAGGCGCGACCATACATATTCGGCTACACGATCTTCAACGACTGGACCGCCAGGGCGACTCAGAAAAAGGAGATGGAAATTCCGCTGGGGCCGCACAAGGGCAAGGATTTTGCCAACGCCATCGGTCCCTGCATCGTAACCGCCGACGAAATGGAACAGTACCGGGTTCCGTTTGCCCGTGACTATTTTGTGGAGCCGTTGCGGGTTCCGTCCGTAGAAACTGACCGGTTTGACCTCAGGATGACGACACGGATTAACGGAACAGTTGTTTGCGAAGGAAACTATAAAACAGTGTTCTATTCGTTTGAACAGATGATTGAGCGGGCTTCTGAAAATAACGTGACCCTGATGCCGGGCGATATATTGGGGTCCGGGACGGTTGGTTGGGGCAGCCTGATCGAAAATAACTTCAGCGTACACCGGCCTCTGGAGCCGGGCGACATTGTCGAGCTGGAAATTGAGGGCATCGGCCTATTGAAAAACCACGTCGTAGATTGATAAAACGCAGATTTTAAGGGGAGAATATACTGATTTTAAGTAGGAATTGTACAGTTTGTTTTTTTGACAACAGATGCCGGTCCAATACGTACCGGCATCGTCAATTAAACCCTGCTGAACATGAAACCTTTCCGCTTCCTGCTGCTTTGCCTGCTTTGTGTTACCGGCTGGTTTGCCTTTACCCCGCCACCAAAACCAAAACCTAAACTAACCGTCCCACCAAAGAAAAATACGCTGCACATTCTTCAGGATCCAAAAGCTGCAACGATTTCCGTGTTCCGGCCGGGCGGCAAAACGCCTATCCTCGTACAAAACGTCAAACCCGACCACCGACCTTATCTGCACCCCATCGTGGCGCCCGATGGTAAGGGGATTCTGACGGAGTACAGCCCGGGTCATCACAAACACCAAACGGGGATTTACTGTGGATTTACGCGGGTCAACGGCCGCGATTATTTTCATCATCCCGAAGGTGATTATTGGCGTAAAGTTTCGGCCAAAGTCATCAAAGCACAGGGCACGGAAGTGAAATGGGAAACGGTGTATGACCTGCTCGACGAAAAAGGCAACGCCGTTCTGACCGAGACCCAGACGTGGGTGATGCGCGAACAGGATGGCCGCTATCTGTTGGATTTGGAATGGGCAGGAGAAGCCCAAACCGATGTGACCATAGGTAAGTACGACTACGGCGGGCTGTTTGTACGGATGCCGTGGAAGCAGGGCATTAAAGGAGAGGTAATTAATGCGGCTCGCCAAAAAAATGAGAAGGCAGAGGGGCAGCGTGCGGGCTGGGTTGATGTGGGCATGCAGATTGAAGGTCGTTCCGACTGGGCGCATATCGCCATACTAGATCACCCCGAAAACAAAGGCTTTCCGCAGCATTGGCGGGTGGACGGTCAGCTGGGAATTGGCCCTGCCAAGGCACGCCTGAGCGACTGGCAGATTCCGAAAGGAAAAGTGGAAGTAATTAAACACCAGCTGGTGATTTATACGGGCGAGCTCAACGACGTGAAAATGAACAACACGTGGAGCGACTACAGCGGACAGGAAATGATGTATTCATTGTGGGGAATTGCGCAGCAGGAAGGCCGCGACGCTAAATTTCTGACGCCCGAAGAAGCTATTGCCAACATGACGTTGAAGGAGGGTTTTAAGGTAAATACGTGGGCGTCGGAACCGATGATGACGCAGCCAATGGCCTTTTGCTGGGACGACCGTGGTCGCTTGTGGGTGGCCGAAAACCGCGATTATGAATCGCGCGGAAGTGGTTTTTCCAACGCAGGGAACAGCCGTATCCTGATTCTGGAAGATACCAACCACGACGGCGTGGCTGATACCAAAAAGGTGTTTCTGGAAGGTATTGCCTTTCCTGCGGCCATGGCGGTGGGTTTCGACGGACTGTATCTGGGTGCTCCGCCAAACCTGCTTTTTGTGCCCGACCGCAACCACAACGACGTGGCCGACATGAACGATATTGAGGTGCGCTTAACGGGCTGGGGCATTCGCGACCGCCACGAAACACTGAACAGCTTGCATTGGGGCCCCGATGGCTGGTTGTATGGCTGTCAGGGATTTGCGACGCCGTCGAAGGTGCGTAAACCACAAGGCAAGGGCAAACTGTATCGCCACAAAGACCCGTTCCCCGAAGACTTATTGCAAGGCGAAGGCGTGGACATCAACGGCGGGGTGTGGCGTTATCACCCGACTAAAGATAAATTTGAAGTGGTAGCGCACGGGTTCAGCAATCCGTGGGGAATAGACTATAATGCCAAAGGGCAGCTGTTTATCAGCGCCTGCGTGATTCCGCACATGTGGCACATTATTTTGGGCGGGATTTACCACCGTCAGGGGGGACAGCACTTTAACCCCTACATTTACAGCGATATACGAACCATTGCCGATCACAGCCACCGCTCGGCCCACGGCGGGGCGCGGGTGTATCAGTCGGACGCGTTTCCTGAGGAGCACAAGGGGCGTAGTTTTATGGCCAACATCCACGAACACGCCGTTTTATCGGATGTGCTGGTGCCGCGCGGGTCAGGGTTTGTGGCCAAACACGGTGACGAACTCCTGATGGCAAACAACGCTCAGTGGGTAGGATTCAGCATGGAAGTCGGGCCTGACGGCGGGCTGTATGTACTCGACTGGCACGATGCCGATATTTGCGGTAAGGAAGTGGTGAACGGCGAAACGGGGCGAATTTTCCGAATTATGCCGAAAGAATCACTGGCCAAAAACTGGGACGGCCGCTACGATGATTTATCAAAACTAACGGATAAACAACTCGCCGCTCTGCAAACCAGTCCGAGCGACTGGCACGCACGCCGTGCACGGGTAATTCTACAGGCACGAGCCGTCAAAGGAAGCATTGCTGCCGATGCGGTGACGGAACTCCAGACTATTTTTCAACAAAACGCCAATTCCGATTTTCGTCTTCGGGGGATGTGGGCGTTATACGTGACCAACCGATTGTCGGCCAACGATTTACAGGCATCGCTGGTGGATAAGGATGAATACGTGCGGGCGTGGGCGATTCAGTTGTTGTGCGAAGACAAAGCCCCCAGCTCGGCGGCATTGGCCGCATTTGCAAAAATGGCCAAAGACGATCCTTCGCCCGTCGTGCGGTTGTATCTGGCATCGGCCATGCAGCGGGTAGATACTGAAACGGCGTGGAAAATCGCGGAGCAATTGTCCCGTCACGGCGAAGACAACGAAGACCACAATTTGCCTAAAATGATTTGGTTCGGACTGGAACCACTGGTAAAAACCAACCCGCAAAGGGCGCTGGAGTTGGCCGCTCAGGCGCAAATTCCGCTGGTTTCAAAGTACGTAGCCCGTCGGTTGATTGATGCCAATGCGCCAGAAAGCGTAGTGGGAACGTTGGTAAAGTTCCAAACTTTGCCAACGCTCAATGTTGTCAGTATGCTGGAAGGGATGCGAGACGGGCTGGAAGGCCGTTTTGACCTCAAAGCACCTGCCAACTGGTCGGGGTTGTACGCTAAACTCAAACAAAGCGGGGGGGAAACCGCCCAATTGGCGTTACAGATTGCCCAGCGTTTTGGCGATACCGAGGCCACGCAGAAGTCGATGGTGACGCTCAAAAACAAAAATGCGCCGTTGGTACAGCGTCAGCAGGCGTTGCAGGCCATTGCCGTCCGCAAGCGCGAGGAACTGGTGGCCGAAATTCCCGCCTTGCTCAACGAACCAAAACTGCGTTTGGACGTGATTCGGGCCATTGCCGATTATGACAAAGAACCGCTGGCGAAGTTGCTGATTGCGAATTACAAAGACTTTACGGCGACTGAAAAACAACAGGCCATTCAGACCCTTTCGTCGCGGCCAAAATACGGCTGGCAGTTAACGCAAGCCCTTAAAAATCAGACCATCCCCAAGCGGGACGTGCCGCCGTATGCCGCACGACAGTTGCTGCGGGTAGTCGGTAGCGGGTTCATCGAAGTGTGGGGGCCGATTGAGCAGGAGCCATCGCTTGAAAAATCGTACGCCAAGTACCAGCGCATGATTACCGAAAAAGCCGTTGCGACGGCCAATCCCGTGAAGGGTGAGGCGGTGTTTCAGCGGACGTGCGGAAGCTGCCACAAAATGTACGGCAAAGGCGGCAACATTGGCCCCGATTTGACAGGCTCCAACCGCGCCAGCCTCGACTACTTATTGTTCAACGTGCTGAACCCCAGCGGCGAAATTCAGGACGATTACAAACTCGTCGTCGTCACTACCCGCGACGGGCGCACGTACTCAGGCAACGTCATTGCCGAAAACGAGCGTCAGTTGACGATGCGGATTGTGGGGCAGGATGCTGTGGTTGTCAACAAATCCGCCATTCAGTCGCGGGAGGTAATGCCCACGTCGTTGATGCCCGTCGGTTTGTTCGACAACCTGTCGGAACAGGAAGTGCTGGATTTGGTCAAGTACCTGCGGTCGGTGAAAGGCGAGAAGCAAGCGAAGAAGTAGGTTAACGGCTCAACGTATGGAACAGGCATTTTCGGGCTTTTGCCTTCTATTCTTACTTGTGATGAATACCGTTGTGGGACAAGCTCCGCCCCAGTGGCAGGAGGTGCAGCCTGGCATCTGGAAAGCCACGGTGGGCAAGCCTGAAAAAATCAGCTTGCTGGGCGCGGCGGGTGCCAAACCCAACCTGACAGCACTGGCGGCCTTGCCCAAAGCGCCGTTTCCGCTGGCAAAAACCGACATCAGTGTGCGGGTTATCGACGGCAAAACGTACCTGCGCTTTCCGCTGGAAGAAGGCGAGCAGCTGTTTGGGCTGGGCCTGAATTTCCAGACCGTCAATCAGCGCGGACGAATCATGGAGCTGCACGTTGACCACTACGGTAATAAAGACAATGGCCGCACCCACGCCCCCGTGCCGTTTTATGTCTCGTCCAAAGGCTACGGCGTGCTGGTGGATGCCGCCCGTTACATCACGGTTTATGCGGGCACGGCCGTGCGAACCGATGCCAAACACCCGCCCGTGCTGCGCGACCGCAACACCGATAAAAAATGGGAAGCTCAGCCGTATTCTGACGCTGTCGAAATGCTGGTTCCTGCCGAAGGCGCCACCTTGTACGTTTTTGCGGGGCCAACCCCGATGAACGTGGTGCAGCGCTACAACCTTATGAACGGCGGTGGGTATTTGCCCCCAAAATGGGGTTTGGGCTTTACCCAGCGCGTCCCGACGCTGTATTCGCAGGACGATATTCTGAAAGAAGTACAGAGCTTTGAAGAACACAACTTCCCGCTCGACTTCATCGGCGTTGAGCCGGGTTGGCACAGTATGGCCTATCCGTGTACGTTTGAATGGGAAAAAACGCGCTTTCCCGATCCCAAAGGTTTCTTAAAAAAACTGGCCGACAAAGGCATCAGCGCCAACCTTTGGATGAACCCGTATGTGTCACCCGTCGGGACGTTGTACCCCAAAATTAAACCGTTTACGGGTTCGCACACCGTCTGGAACGGGATTGTGCCTGATTTTACCTTACCGCAAGCCCGTCAACTCTTCAAGGAACATTTTATGAGTCAGCACCTGAACATCGGGGTAGGCGGCTATAAAATCGACGAGGTGGACGGGTACGACAACTGGATTTGGCCCGATGTCGCCACCTTTCCGTCGGGAACGAGTGCCGAGCAAATGCGACAAACCTACGGGCTGATGGTGCAGCAGATGACGGGTAGCTGGTTCAGGCAAATCAACAAGCGGACCTACGGGCTGGTTCGGGCATCAAACGCGGGCGCGAGCAGTTTTCCGTACGTTATTTACAATGATTATTACAGCCACAAGGACTTTATAACGGCACTGGTCAACAGCAGTTTTATCGGTGTGCTCTGGACGCCTGAGGTTCGCGCGTCCAAAACGGCCGAGGAATGGGTGCGGCGGATGCAGTCGGTTTGTTTTTCGCCCATGGCCATGCTCAATGCGTGGGCCGATGGCACCAAACCGTGGTCGTTTCCTGAAGTGGAGCAGGCTGTGAGCGATGTCGCCAACCTACGGATGCAACTGCTGCCGTATCTGTATTCGACCTTTGCGCAATATCGGTTTGAGGCAAAACCGCCGTTTCGGGCTATGAATTTGGTCGAAGGTTTTGGTTTTAAGTCGGTGACGGTGGCAGGAACGTTTGACGCGACGGCCAATCCGTACGCCATGAGCATCAAAAAAGACATCAAAGACCAATACATGATGGGGGATTATCTGTTGGTAGCGCCGATGTTTGCGGGCGAAAAAAGCCGTGAAGTCTATTTGCCGCAGGGCAAATGGTACGATTTCTACACGGGGAAAGAAGTCGGCGAAAATCAGGTGATTACCGTTACGACCGCGCTGGACAAAATTCCGTTGTTTGTAAAAGACGGCGCTCTCATTCCGATGGTGCCACCGCACCGACAGGCTCCGAAAACGGGCGAAACGCTTCCCCTGACTGTTCGGCATTACGGCACGGCAGCGGGCAGTTTTCAGCTGTATGATGATGATGGATTGACGTTTGACTTTGAAAAAGGAAGCTACTCTTTTACCCGACTGACGGTTAACAAAGCGGCCGATGGTAAACTCAAAGGCGATATGGTCGCTCCTGCCACTAGCAAGCCTTTTGGCTATTCTAAAGAAATTAAATGGGAGTTTATGACTCCGTGAGATTTAGCTTTTGCGGGAAGCGGTACCGGACCATACGGGAAGGGCTAAAAATCCAGGGAGGTGCCGGTACGCTTACCGCGCAGGCCAACACCAAAAAAACTAATACGAAACCAGTC
>NZ_JBYFCJ010000013.1:162318-191605 GCF_057652235.1 Arsenicibacter sp. R0_47
TTGCGGGACGCGGAACCGCACCTGCCTGTACGTTCTAAACTACCTGGTAGGCCCGGTTCCGCTTCCCGCGAAGGACAACTACTAAAAAACTAATGAGAACCCTTTCCAAACTAAGCCGCAAAATATTGCGGCTCTACGTGATTTTCGCTGTCTTGTCAGCCCATGCCCAACCCCGCTACAACCAACCCGCCACCGTTGATTGGTTGGTAACGCCCGTGACCCAAAAAGCCGAAGTCATTACCGAAGGCAAAAACATCATTTTGTACAACGGGCTGGTCAAACGCGTTTTTCGCATCGAACCCAACGTGGTTTGTATTGACTACAAAAACCTGTCGAACGGACAGCAGCTTTTGCGGGCCGTTAAGCCCGAAGCCAGAATTGTGGTCAACGGCAAAACGTACAACATTGGCGGGCTAATGGGGCAAAAAGAAAATGCCTATCTGTTGCCCGAATGGGTCGATAAGTTTTCCGTCGGGAAAGACGATTTTGTGGCAACGGGTCATTCGGTATCGGACATAAAACCGTTTGTGAACTGGAAAGCCAATTCGTGGGCGGCGACCCAAAAAGGCCCTTCGGGAAAGGTGCTGACCTTCCGTTACAAAGCGCAGGCCGAAGCCGTGAAAGGGCTGGAAGTGACGGTGAACTATGAGATTTATGACGGTATTCCGTTGATTGTCAAATGGGTGTCTGTTGAAAATAAACAAAATGCCGAACTGAAACTAAACCGTGTGGTCAATGAAGTATTGGCGTTGGTAGAAGAAGAAAGCGCCGTGGTGGGTAAGCCCACCGAAATGAAAAAACAGCATGGGATTTACGTAGAAACTAACTACGCCTTCAACAACGCCATGCGCTACGACATCAGCGACCAGACCACGCACTGGAAAATTGATTCGACTTATACCTCGCAGGTCAATTACAATTTTGAAACGCCCTGTTTGCTGGAAGTGTATCCCGAAAAAGCACCGGGCATCGACCTCCAGCCCAATGAGGTGTTCAAATCGGTTCGGACGCACGAGTTGCTGATGGACAGCTATGACCGTCAGCGGCGAGGGTTGATGATTCGGAAAATGTACCGAACCGTGGCCCCGTGGACGACCCAAAACCCGATTTTTATGCACCTTGTCAGTAAAAATGATCAGGAAGTAAAAAGTTGCATCGACCAATGCGCAGCAACGGGCTACGAAGCCGTGATTCTGAGTTTTGGCAGCCACCTGAACATGGAAGACAGCACCGCTAAAAACATTGCCCGCTGGAAAGAACTTGCCGATTATGCGCATAGTAAAAAAATTCTGCTGGGTGGGTACTCGCTGTTTAGTAGCCGACGTATCAGCGATGAAGATGATGTAGTGGATCCGAAAACGGGCAAACCGGGCGGCGCGTTTTTTGGTCATGCGCCTTGTTTCGGCAGTAAATGGGGACTGGCTTACCGTAATAAAATCAAGTACTTTTTTGCAAAAACAGGGTTTGACATCTGGGAAAACGACGGCCCTTATCCGGGGGATGTGTGCGGGTCAACCGTACATCCGGGGCACAAAGGACTGGACGATTCGCAGTGGCGACAAATGGAAATTCAGAAGGAACTGTACCGCTGGCTGAACGAACGCGGGGTGTATATCAACGCGCCCGACTGGTATTTTCTGGACGGTACACACAAAATCGCTATCGGGTATCGGGAGGTGAATTTCTCGTTGTCGCGCGAGCAGCAGCGCATTCTGAACCGTCAGAATATCCACGACGGAACGATGGAAAAAACGGCGGCTATGAGCTGGGGCTTTGTCCCGCTGACCCGCTACCAGGGCGGTGGGCCTGAGGCGGTTTTGGAGCCACTCAGCGAACACCTTACGGATTACGAACAACTGATGGTGCAGTACTACGGAGCGGGTGTGCAGGCCTGTTACCGTGGCCCGCGCCTGTACGATACCGAAACTACCCGTCAGCTGGTGTCGAAAACAGTGACGTGGTACAAGCAGTACCGCGACATTCTGAACGCCGACATGATTCACCTGCGCCGCGCCGATGGCCGCGACTGGGACGGGTTTATTCACGTGGACCCTCAGCAGAAGCAGAAGGGCTTTTTGATGCTATACAACCCGACCAAAGAGCGTATCACGCGGACAATCAACGTCCCGCTGTATTACACTGGCTTGACATCGGCCGCTACGTTTAAAGAAAAAGGCGCAACGGCAAAAAAATACACCCTCAACCGCAACTTCGTAGTTGCGTTGACCGTCACGATTGACCCTGAGAGTTATACGTGGTTTACGGTTGAGTAAACAGAAAAGGGGTATAGTAGACTATGCCACATACCCCTTTTCTGGTATGATAATCTCCGGAAGCGTTAATAGCCCGGATTCTGCTTAATCTTCGACGGGTTTATGTCAATCTGACTTTGCGGAACCGGGAAAATAAGGTTGTTTTCGGTCAGGCTGGTTTTGATGCCGATGGTGGCGGCCTTGGCCTTCAGCACGTCCAGGGCACGACCGGTCCGGACAAGGTCAAACCAGCGGTGGCCTTCGAAGGCCAGTTCTACCCGCCGCTCCTGCTCAAGTGCCAGCCGCATGTCAGCCTGTGTCAGCGAAGGTTTGTCTGCTAATCCTGCACGCTTCCGGATCCGGTTCAGAAGTGGCAGGGCTTCCGCCGGTTTGCCGGTTTCATTCAGCACTTCGGCATACATCAGCAGGACATCCGCATAGCGCAGTACCGGCCAGTTGTCGTCTGAGTTTCCGGCTGTTTGTGGCACATCCGAGTACTTTTTAACATAGTTGTACTCAACTCTCACGCCCGCTGCGTTAGTATACCCCGTTGACATAGAAACGTCCTTACGCAGGTCGCCGGTTTCGTAGGCTTTTTCCATGTCCGGTGTCGGCCGGTTATTGCCCGAGCCACCAAACTGAATCACGGCATTACCCGAGTTTTCCGGAGCAAATGCGTTGCCGAAACCGCTTCCCTCGCCGATAGTGCCTTTTTTATACTGCACGTCAAAAACAGACTCCTTGTGGTTCTTGTTGGTGGCCTTAAATACGTCGGCATAATTCGGCAGCAGGTCATATACATTCGAATCGATTACCTCCTTTAGTTTGGCGCCGGCCTCGGTGTATTGCTTACGGGTCAGGTAAACTTTGCCAAGCAGTGCCTTCGCCGCTCCGCTGGTCGCACGTCCTACGTTGGCAGCTGTGTAGGTTGCAGGTAGTACCTGTTCAGCATCGCCCAGATCCTTGATAATCTGCGCATACACATCATTAACCGGCGAACGGCTATAGTCATAACCCTCGGCAGGGTCAGTAATTTCCTTCAGCACCAGCGGCACATCGCCGAACACCCGTACAAGGTTAAAGTACATCAGGGCCCGCAGAAATTTAGCTTCCCCGACAATCCGTTTTTTCAGCGTTTCGTCCATCTGCACCGCCGCGATACGATCAATTACGGTATTGCAGCGGTAAATACCACGAAAACTGTCGTTCCAGCGGCCGGAAAGAAAGGGGTTGGTCGTGCGCGGGTAAAACTTATCGAATTCGTCCTGATCGGTTACCGACCCGGAAAGTACGGGAGTGGTGTTATCCGATGTGATTTCGCCGAACACGTAATAGTTGCCGTATTGGCCGCCCGCCTGCAACGTGCCGTAGGCAGCGTTCAGGGCATTGAGCATATCGGCCGGGTTTTTAAAAAAGGTATTGGTATTGGCCTGAGAAACAGGGGCCAGATCCAGAAATTTATCTTTACAGGATGTTGCGCTAATGGTCAGCAACCCTGCGAGTATGTAAGTGAATTTCATGATAAATCAGTTTTGCAGGTGATCAGCTTAGAAACCCAGATTCAGGCCAACGGTATACGTACGTGCCAGCGGATACGAACCATAATCGACCCCGCCGGTCAGTGCGTTTTCATACCCGCTCACTTCCGGGTTATACCCCAGGTATTTCGTGGAGGTAAACGCATTCTGCACCCCGGCATAAACCCGCAGACTTTGCGCTTTCACCCGCTGGATCAGCGTTTTGGGCAGGTTATACCCGAGCGTAATGTTCCGGACGCGGAAATAGGTTGCGTTTTCAATCCAGCGCGACGACACCGCATTGTTGTTACCGGTAGTACGTTGGTTGGCCCGCGGGACAATGCCGTTGCCCGGCTCCTGCGGAGAACGCCAGCGATCCAGAACCGTTGAAATCTGGTTGGCACCTCCTTCGAGGTTTTCGAAGAAACGGCGGCTGAGGTTCAGAATCTGGCCGCCCTGTACCCCCTGTACCACAACGCTGAAATCAATACCCTTGTAACTGAGCGTGTTCGTCATGCCGTAGATAAAATCCGGCTGGTTATTGCCCAGAATCGTCCGGTCATCGGCGGTGATTTTACCGTCGTTGTTCACATCGGCAAACTTCACATCACCCGGCCGGGCAGTGGCATCATGCGGGTAGGAGTCGAGGTCGGCCTGGTCTTTGAAAACGCCCAGCTGCTGAAAGCCGAAGAAATTGCCCAGCGGCTTGCCGATCACGGTAATGTTGGTTTCGCCCACGCCCGTACCGCTCCGGATCGCATCACCGGTTGGCCCGAGTGCCAGTACCTTGTTGCGGTTAAATGACACATTAACGTCTGTAGACCAGGTCAGCGCCCCGACCAGATTCCGGGTAGACAGGGCGAACTCCATGCCCCGGTTCTGCACCTTACCGATATTGCGTGTTGCCGACGAGAAACCGGTCAGCGTCGGCACCTGTACCGACAGCAGCAGGTCGGTGGTGATGCGTGAGTAGTAATCAATGACCAGGAAAATCCGGTCACGCAGCAGGCCGATATCAACCCCGATGTCGGTTTGTGTACTTTTTTCCCAGGTCAGGTTATCGTTACCGATGGTCCCGGTTGCCAGTCCGTTGGCCAGTGCGTTGCCCAGTACATAGTTATCCGTCGATAAGGTACCGATGGCTCCGTAGTTGTTAAAGGCATTGTTGCCCGACAGACCGTAACTGGCCCGGAATTTAAGCTCGGAAACAACCGGAACCGCCCGCATAAACGGCTCTTCGGTTACCCGCCAGCCAACGGATGCCGACGGGAAAATCCCGTACCGTTTGTTCTGCCCGAAACGCGACGAACCATCTCGGCGGACTGACGCGTTAAAAATGTATTTATCCTTAAAGTTGTAATTTACGCGGCCGAAATACGAAGCCAGCGTCCATTGCTCCCGCTGCGAGTTTCCGCCGGTAATGGTTCCGGCGTTCAGCGTACGGACGATATCATTCGGAAAGCTGTTGGCATTGATGGTGTTCGACTCAAAATCGTTTTTCTGCGCTTCCATCCCGATGAGTGCGCTCAGGAAATGGCTGGTGCCAATGGTATGATCATAGCTCAGCACATGATTTGTCACCCAGTTGATTGTCTGGTTCGTTGATGATGTCGCTGAGTTGGGTGACGGAGGCAGAAACTGGTTGATCGGCAGCGTCGACGGGTTAAAGATATTTTGCCGGAAATAGTTGATGTCGCCCCCGACCGTACCGCGATACCGGAGTGCATTCCAGATCTTCAGTTCCAGATAGGTGTTGCCGAGTAGTTTCAGGTTGGTCTGCTTATTATCCACCGCGTTCATGTTCGCCACTGGATTGGTAATGCCGGGCCAGTCATACGTCCCCGAGATCGACGCCTGTGAATTATACGTTACACCGTCGGCCTGATACACCGGAATAATCGGTACCTGCGACAGCGCGGCATTAATTACCCCGTTATCAGCCCAGTGACCATCCGACCGCACATTGCGCTGAAAGGTGAAGCTGGGGCTAATGCTCATGCCGACTTTTACATTATCGGCCAGTTGCGCATCTACATTTGACCGGAACGTATACCGGTCGATGCCTGAATTGCCGATAATGCCGTCCTGTTTCAGGTAATTACCGGAGAGCATATACTGTACTTTTTCCGTTCCGCCCGATCCCGATAGCTGGTAGCTGCTGATGGGAGCCTTCCGGAAAATCATGTTCTGATAATCATAGCTTTGCAGGCTACCCGGGTTATCAAAATCAATACCGGCAAATTCGCCGCGCGGATAGCGGTACCGTTGTCCGGCCGGCCGGGCACTGTTCGGATCCGATGCCTGTGCACCTGCCACCCGTTCAAGGTAGGCATTGTTGGAAGCTTCCTTGTTAAAATCGGCAAATTGTTGTGCATTCAGCACGCTCATCCGTTTGCTGACCTCCTGAATACCGGTATAGTAGTCGAAGCTGATGCGGCTGCGACCCGACTTACCGCGTTTCGTCGAAATCATTACGACCCCGTTTGATCCCCGCGACCCGAAAATGGCGGTAGCCGAGGCGTCTTTCAGGATATCAATTTTCTCAATATCTGTCGGATTAATCAGGTTGAGCCCTGATTGGTTGGTAAGGGCGCCCGAGCTGAGGGGTTGCCCGTCAATGACGATCAGCGGACCGTTGCCGGCACTGATCGACCCGAAACCTCTGACCTTGATGGACGGACTGGAACCGGGTGCGCCCGAAACCTGCTGTACCAGCACACCCGGCAACCGGCCGGCCATGCCTTCGACGATATTCGGAACCGGCTGATCCTGAATGGTCTTCGTTGACAGCGAGGCCACCGCACCGGTCAGCTCTTTGCGGTTTTGCTGGCCATACCCTACCACCACTACCTCACTCAGCAGCTTATTATCGGAGACCAGGGTTACGTTCAGGGTGGTTTGTGTGCCCGGCATTACTTCCTGCGAGGCGTAACCTACGAAGGAAAACACCAGCGTAACGGGCCGGCTGACACCATCCGGAATAACCAGCCGGTATTTCCCGTCCTGATCCGTCGTAGCACCCCGCTGCGACCCTTTTACAACAATGCTCACGCCGGGCAAAGCCGCTCCGTTTTCATCCGTCACGATCCCCGTCACCTGCTGCTCCAGCGGGAACGGGTTTACCGGAATACTGAGGCTGTTTATGGGCTGGATACTGACCTTATCGGGGGCCAAACGGCGCAGCAGGATGCGGTTGCCTACCACTTCATAGGAAATATGCAATGGTGTCAGCAAGTTGTCGAGCACCCGCGAAAGCCTGTCATTGCGGGCATCAACGGTCACCCGCCGGTCAGATTGAATGGTATTGGAACTGTAAACAAACTTGACATTTGCCTGTCGGGCAATGGTATTCAGTACATTTTTGATATCAACAGATTCCGCCTGGAGCGAAATCCCCCGATTCAGTATTTCCTGCGCACGGGCGTTACGGGCAAAAGACAACCCGCAACAAAGGATCGCAAGCAGGAGTTGAGCCGCCGTAATTCTCATCGCTTTGGACAGAATTTGTTGGATTGATACACTTTTCTTCATTAGTTTAAGACGTTTTTGTTGGAAACAGGCAAAAACAATCCCCTGTACCTGTTTGGCAGGCCCTTGGACAACGACTCGGGAAAGGGGATTCAAAGCCGGTAATGCTCGCAACATCACCGGCTTTTTTGTGGGTATACCTCAGCATTGCTGAGTGCCCGGATCAGATCAGGGAGGAAGCCGGCAGTTGATCATGGTCAGTCGGTTTGGGTTTAAAGGAGTTTATAAAGGCTGGCAGTCAGATCAGGGGCACCCTTCACCATTGATGAATATGACGGTACCCCGCTGCTGATAGGCTGCGTTAACCGACCGGCATACCAGATCAAGCTGGTTATGCAGCGGCAGATCTGTCAGGTCGGCGGTCAGTTTACACTTTGTAAGGTTCTGGTTTTCAACAAGTATCTCAACCCCGAAGGCTTTTTCCAGTTCGGTCAGTACGGCCGGTAGCGGCGTCTCTTCGAACAGAAACTGCTGCGGACTGGCGGGGGGATGTATCACCACCGGATGCTCAACAAGGCCCGGCTCCAGTTTCCGGGTGGCCTTGTCAAAAATAACCCGCTGGTTTGGCGTCAGAATCACGCCGTTGCGGGCCACCGCATGGTTACTGCTGTTTTCGTAGACCGACACCCGTCCCGACTCCACCCGCACCTCGATGGACGGCGTCGATGCATAGGACCGGATCGTAAACCGTGTACCCAGCACTTCCGTAATCAGTTCGCCGGTATGCACCATAAACGGTTTAACGGGGTTTTTCCTGACTTCGAACAGGGCTTCGCCTTCCAGCAGTACGCTGCGCGTTTTATCCCCGAAATGCTCCGGATAGCTGATGCTGCTGTTCATTTTCAGAATCACCACACTACCATCTTCCAGCGTTATTCTGCGTGGTTTGTCCGACGTGTTCCGGATCTGGATAACGCCTTTCGGGAGGCTGGCCAAAATTTCTGTGCCGGCGGCAATGCCGGTATGACTCCGTAAAAAATACCAGCCGAGACCGGCCAGCAGTAGCACGGATGCCGCCGCACCGATGCTGTACCAGAGCGGGCGGATGCTTGCCTGCCGTGGTGCAGTGGTTTTGCGGAGGCGTGTCCTGAGCCGCCTGTCAATAGCCTCCCGGTCGGCAGCGGGCAGGGGTGTGTCCGCTTGCTGCAGCATACTGTCAGACCATTGCTCCATGAGCAGTTGCTCCTCAACCGTGCAATTCCCCGCCAGATATTTTTCCAGTAACGTAGTAAACTGATGCTGATTCATGGATTTAATTGTCGGAGTGGAAGGTTTTTAACTGTTCTTTCAGCAACTTCAGTGATTTCGTGATGTGGTATTCCACGGCTTTTTCAGACAGCTTCATGTGCTGCGCAATTTCGCGGACAGACTGGTTTTCGAAGCGGCTGAGTTTAAATATGGCCACCGATTTTTCCGGTAGTTTTTTCATCGCTTCATCAACCGCCTTCGACAGGTCTGCAAAGTGAACGACATCTTCGGTTGCCATTGACTGTTTCAGCTCATTGAAAATGAGGTACTCCTGATATTTCCGGTGCGTGATCTGCGACTTGATGTAGTTTATAACCAGGTGCTTCATCGATACAACCAGGTACGTACTCAGGTGCCGGATCACGGCTTGCTGCCGGCGGTTCCAGAGTTGCTCGAAAAGATCATGCACCAGTTCTTCGGCTTCTTCGCGGGTACCGGTTTCGTGATAGGCCACGCCAAAGAGTTTGTACCAGTACCGCCGGTAAATTTCTTCGAAAGCCTGACTGTTGCCCGTGCGGAGCAAGCCAATCAGCTCATCGTCTGTATGTTGAGTAAATCGCATGAGAGCCCTTCCCGGTTGATTTTATGTATAGTCAATCCAGGAGCGAAAATCCCTAAATGATTTTAAAAAAAAGGTATATAATGCAAAAAGGGGATGGAGGAAAGTCGTTACTCCTTACCGGCAATGACCTGTGTGCCCCGCTCAACTTTTTCCAGCCGTTGCCGCAACTCCTTGTTTTCCCGTTCCAGCTGTTCCAGCCGCTGAACGAGCGCATCCAGGGCAGCAATCCTGGCCAGTACGGTTTCCCCATTCGCGTCGACGGTCAGTACCTGATCGGTCTGTCCGTTCTGATAGCCGGGATTAGCAAGCTGACTGAACTTAAGAGTGCCGTTGCCGCGGATATTGATGATTCCCCGGACATCAAGCGGGAATTGTGGTGCCGTGATACCGATGCCTACCTTAGTTTGTTGAACCGTGTCACCCAGCACAATCGCATTTGAAACCGCAACTTTAGCATTCGTGCCGATGGCGGCCGCATTGGTCAGGCTGAATGAGGTTACATCAGCCTTGTAGCCAATCAAGGTATTGCCCTGCCCTGATGTGTTTGCTGTACCGGTTAAAGCACCCAGAAACGTATTGGAAATACCGGTAGTGGTATAGTAGCCGGCCTGATAGCCGATGGCAGTATTGGAAGAGCCACTGACATTGCTAAATCCCGCCCTGACACCCGAAAAGACATTATAACTCCCGGTTTCGTTGGTATATCCGGAAGCGGTTCCGACAAATGCGTTATCCCCTCCTGTCCGGTTCAGGGTTCCGGCCAGCTGGCCCAGAAACGAGTTGCTGGACCCAGTGCTGTTCAGATAGCCGGCCCCGCCGCCCACAAATACGTTGTAATAACCCGTAGAGAGTATGCCGGCGTTGAACCCCACAAAGGTATTGTCAGAGCCTTCAACGTTTGCTGAACCTGCGTAGCGGCCGATAAATACGTTTGCCCGGCCGGTCGTGTTACTGTATCCCGCTTTCCAGCCTACGAAGACGTTAGAATGGCCCGACACATTGCCAAAGCCGGACTGATACCCCATCATGACATTGTCTGCTCCGGTTGTGTTGAGTCCGGCCTCAACCCCGACGATGGTATTGAACGGGCTGGTAGTACCCGCAGTCGGTGTTGTCAGTTGAATAGTTGTCTGGCCGATGGCCATGTTTCCGGTCAGGATAAGGATGATTAAAAGTAGCCTTACGGGCATAGCTGAATGCATTAAGTACGAATAAGTATTGAAAACGGGGATAAATATAACGCCCGGCAGGCAGAATGTTTGACTGCCGGGCGTCATGTGTTGACAAATTAAGGTTTTGGGTAACTAAGAGAGTGAAATCCGGTAAGACGTAGTGCATTACCGATACTGTAAGTATGAAATACATGAAAAAAACGCATGTCAGTATACCTCAATCTCAGGAAAATCACTTGCCTGTATGCCAAATGTCGGTTATATTCGTGACAAATAGCACACATATGGAGATCGTATTCGAAACAGGAGCAACCGACAATGGATTCGGCGTTGTTGAGCAGGCACGGGCCGGAGTCAGTCGGGCAAAGGCTGATGAGGTCGCCGCGCTGGTGGGGCTGACCGACCGTGAAATGGCGCATATCCTGAATGTGTCGGAGCGTACCCTGCACCGCATCAAACCCGATGTACGCTTCGACCTGAATGCCTCGGAACGACTGTTGCTGCTCGAAGGACTAATCCGGCACGGCCTGTCGGTATTTGATCAGCGGGCCGAGGTGCTTGGCCGCTGGCTGCGGGTGCCGCTGCCCGAACTCCGTCGCCAGGCTCCCATTCAGTTACTGGACACCGTCACCGGCTTTGGCATGGTGCATACGGTGCTGGGGCGGATTGAACACGGCATTTACGCGTAGGAATAATGAGTCAGGAACCTACGATGGCCTACCGGTTAATCAAAGCGCGTTTTCTGGATTCGCCCTTACCGGTTGAGGGGGCCCGCCGCTGGGGTGGCCGCTGGAATCCGGCCGGAACCGGTGTTTTATATACCTCGGCAACCCCCGAACTTACGCTGCTCGAACAGCTGGTGCACCTGCCGACGCTGCCTTACCACGATTTGCCGCAACTCTGTCTGCTGACCATTCAGCTGCCCGAAGCGCCCCGTATGCTGGCACCGGACGAACTGCCGGCCAACTGGCGGGATGAAGCCGACTTTACGGCAAACCACAAACACCTCGATGCCTGGCTGCGGCAGCCGGATGTGCTGGCTATCGGCGTGCCGTCGGCCGTTGTGCCCGAGTCGGCCAATTACCTGATTCACCCGCTGCACCCGGCGTTTCCTCAGGTGCGGGTGGTGCAGACAAAACCGTTTAACGTAGATCCGAGGCTGTGGCGGGTCGATGGTTAAGCAAACGGCAGGGCGGGCAACAGTAAGGTGACAGACGTACCGGCCGGCTGATTCCGGAGAATGCGGAGTTCTCCCTGGTGCATGTCCATAATCCGTTTGGCGAGGGTCAGTCCGAGGCCAAACCCTTTTATGTTGCCGACGTTATCGGCCCGCATCATGGGCATAAACACGTCGGCCACCTGATCGTCCGGAATGCCAATGCCCTGATCCTGAATGTCGATTAATACCGTATGGGCTTCGTACCGGACCGTCAGCAGTACCGGCGCAAAACCGGAATACTTGCAGGCATTGTCCAGAATGTTTATCAGCACGGTCCGCAGCAAGGTGGCATTGCCGACGACGCGGATGCGGGAGCTTTGCTCCGTAAATTCGTCGGTCAGCTGCACCTCAATGTCCTGATCCGGATATTTCTCATTGAAATAGGTAACGGTATCCAGAATGGTATCGACCACGTTGATATCTTCCTGTAACCGCGTAGCCTTCAGGCCTTCCACTTCGGCGAGCTGTAGCAGCGCATTCGCCAGATCAATGGCACCTTCAAGCCGGACCAGGGCCGTTTCAATGCTTTGCCGGGCATCTTCCAGCGTGTGGTCATAGGAGCGCGAGGTTTCCAGAATTCCTTTAACGACGGTCAGCGGCGTGCGGATTTCATGGGAGGCGTAGGCCACAAAGTTTTCCTGACTGTTGGCGAGCTGCTCAAGCCGGCCGAGCATCTGGTTAAACGACTGGGCCAGATACCCCGATTCATCGGGTTTGTCACTGTTGCGGAGCCGGAACGAAAAGTCATTGACGGTATTGGTATCCAGCTGGTGGATGAGCCCGTCGAAAGGCTTCATGGCGCGGCGCGCGAAGAAAAAACCGGCCACGCCAATCACAAGCAGCGACAGTACATTACCCATCAGCAGGATAAACCGCAGGTTGTCGTTTGTATGCCGGCCGGCGAGATCAAAGGCCGTAACGATAGCCACGTATTGTTTTCCGGCATGCCGGAAGGACAGGGCAACTCCTTCCTTGGGATCGCCCCAATGCGGCGTATTGTACGAGAAATAAACCTCCTGCTTACGGGCTTTCTGGAGTATTTTTTCAGTCACCACATAGTCGTCAGGGCCGGAAGAGGCAAACAGGCGCTGGTTGCCGCCGGTATAGAGCATTAATTTTTGTTCGGGCAGGGTCAGGTAAACGGTCCGGCGGTATTCGGTCTGATTGGATAGATAAAGCTGGGCGGCCAGCGCACGGCGTTGCAGACGGCTTTGCATCAGGCTTTCGCGGTAGGCTTCATAGGTGCGGTAGATGTACAGCGAAAAGAGCAGCAGCAGGGTTGCCACCAGTAACGTGAAACCAACGGTAATTTGCTGTTTAATGCTCATGGTTCGGCTTTCAGAATAAACCCGACCCCGAAAACGGTATGAATCAGCTTCGGATCGGCGCGGTCGATTTTCCGGCGGAGGTAATTAACGTATACATCGACCACGTTGGTATTGGTGTTAAAATGCACATCCCAGACATTTTCAAGCAGATCGGTCCGGCTGACGACTTTACCCTGCCGGACCATCAGGTATTCCAGCAGGGCGTACTCACGGGCGGTCAGCGTAACCCGTTCGCCGCCGCGCCAGACCTGATGTGAGAACGTATCAACGACCAGATCGCTCAGTTCCAGCTTCTGCGGCAGGGGCGCGTGGGACGGGTGGCGACGGGAAAGGGCCTTTAACCGGAAAACCAGTTCCTTAAACGCAAACGGTTTAGTCAGGTAATCGTCGGCCCCGGATTCAAACCCCAGCACCTTATTGTCAAGACTGCCCAGAGCCGTCAGCATAATCACCGGAATAGACGGCCAGTTCTGTTTAACATACCGGCAAAGGTCGTAGCCGTTCATGCCCGGCATGCTGACATCCAGCACCACCACATCATACTGGTTTTCATTGATCATTGCCCGGCCAACCACGCCGTCATAAGCTGCCGTTACGTGAATGCCTTCGGACTGAAGCCCTTTCTGAATAAACTGACTGACCTCCGCGTCATCTTCTACCACTAAAACATGCATACGTTTCGCGATTTATTCCCCGAATTTACGCGCTGCTGCGTCCTTTCGGTACTGAATGTATGGTTTCTTAAGACCTTATAACAACTCTCTCAGAGATTTCTAATAGGTCGGTCTGTTATTTTGAACAGTTCGTTACCTCCTCCAACACGGGGGGCATTAGCTATGAAACGTTATGAGTAAGCGCAGCCTATATTCTGTACGACACATCTTCCTCTTCTTTTTTTTGTGTCTGTGCCGGTCATTGAATGCCCAGTATATAACGATTGAAGACGCCGTTGATGCATCTGCCCGGTTTTATCCGACGTTGCAGGCCCAGCGGTCGGCGCTGGAAGCGCTGCGGATCAATACCGACGTAATCCGTGCTAACCGGATGCCGAATGTGCGGCTGCTGAGTCAGACCAATATCGGTACCGCCAACGGGTTATCGGGTTCGTATTTCTCCATGGGACTTATCGTTCCGACCTCGGGCGGACGCCGTGAGAGCAACAGCGGAGAATTGGCAACCGGCAATATCGCGCTGGCAACGGCCGACTGGGAGTTTTACAACTTTGGCCGCTTCCGGGCAGAGGACAAGCTGAACCAGGCGGAGGTAGCCGTTGGCGAAGCGCGGCTGGAACAGGAGCGCTTTTCGCTGCAACAGAACGTGATTGCCTCCTATCTGGATGTCTTCTGGTTGAGCCGGCAGCTTCTTATTGAGCAGCGGAATCTTGCCCGCGTTGACACCGTACGGCGGGTTATTGCCAACCTCGTCCGCAACGGCGTCAAACCCGGTGTCGATTCGGCCCTTGCCAACGTGGCTTTTGCCCAGGCGCAGGTAAGCTACGGGCGGGTGCTGGCTAATCTGGAAGAAGCGCGGGTGACGCTGGCCACGCTGACCGGCCGGCCCGGCAATGCGGTGCAGCCGGATACGGTTTTTCATACGGACCGGCTGGGGCAGATACTGACCGCCCCGACACCCGGCTATGCGCATCCGTTGCTGCGGGTCGGAGAGCGGCTTGTTGCCCGGCAAACTGCGGAAACGGAGCTGATCCGGAAAAGTGCCATGCCACGGTTGTCAGTACTGGCATCAACCTGGGCGCGGGGAACAAGTCTGGATATAAACAACAATTTCGGGCCGCTCGGGGATGGATTGGGGTATAGTCGAACGAACTACCTGCTGGGGTTTGCCGCCACCATTAACCTGCCGGACCTCAAACGGGCGGGTATCCGCGTCCGGCAGCAGGCGTTCCGGATTCAGCAGGCGCAGGCCGGGCTATCGACCCAACAGCTTGAGTTACAAAACCGCCTCTCGGCCGCTGATGCGCGGATCGGGGTAGTAAATCAGCAACTGGCGGCACTGCCACTGGCCATCAGCTCGGCGCAGCAGGCCTATGCGCAGCGGCTGTCGCTCTACAACAACGGCGTTGAAACGATACTAAACCTGACCGATGCCCTCAGAGTCCTGAACAGCGTTGAGCGCGAGGTGGTGCAGATCCGGATGGAAGCGGTGAAGTTACGGTTTCAGCGGGCACAGGCGACCAACAGCTACGATGATTTTTATGCCCTTTTCAGACGCTAAACGACTCAACTTATGTCTTTGCTTTCAACATCGTTAAAACGACCGATTTCCGTAATGGTCGTCGTTATGGGGGTTGTGGTGTTCTCGGTCCTGGCCACCCTGCAGATACCCATCGATATTTTCCCGAAGCTGAATTCGCCGACAATCTATGTCATCGAGCCGTATGGCGGGATGTCACCGGCGCAGATGGAAGGCTTCTTTGCGACACGGATGCAGGATCAGTTTCTGTACATCGGCGGGGTTCGTGAAATTTCCAGTAAAAACGTACAGGGCTTAACGATTGTCAAGCTTTCGTTTTACGAAAACACCAACATGGCACAGGCGGCTGCGGAGGTGGCGATTCAGGTAAACCGGGCGATGAAGTTTTTTCCGCCGGGAGCCTTGCCGCCGCAGGTGGTCCGGTACGATGCCTCGTCCGTGCCGATCGGTGATCTGGTATTTTCGAGTAAAACGCGACCTCTGAAAGAAATCCACGAAATGGCCTCAACGCGGATACGGCCCTTGTTTTCGACCATTCCGGGCCTGACCGCTCCGCCACCGATCGGCACCAACTCGCGGACTGTCGTTATTAATCTGGACCCGCAACGCATCCGGAGTATGCAGATTTCGCCGGATGAAGTGGTGGAGGCCCTGGCCAAAAACAACGCCATGACGCCGTCCGGAAACATTAAAATCGATAATTCGACCTACATCACCACGCTGAACTCGCTGGAAGAGAAGGTTGATGATTTCGGGCAGATTCCGGTCGTTACGGAAGGCCATCGCACGGTGTTTCTGCGCGATATTGCCAACATTGCCGATGGCTCGGACGTAACGGCGGGCTACGCACTTGTTAACGGTAACCGCTCGTCGTATATCCCCGTCGTGAAAACGCCCGATGCATCGACCTGGGATGTGGTGACGCGGCTCAAGGCAAAACAACCGGAAATGAAGAGTCTGCTGCCGGATGATATTGAGGTAAATTACGAGTTTGATCAATCCGTTTTTGTGATCAACTCCGTACACAGTCTGCTGTTCGAGGGTGGTTTGGGGGCCGTGCTGACCGGACTGATGGTCTTACTGTTTCTCGGCGACTGGCGCAGTTCGGTGGTTGTCATTCTGACCATTCCGGTGTCGGTCGTTACTGCGGTCCTGCTGTTAAGCCTTGCCGGACAGACCATTAACATGATGACTTTGTCGGGGCTGGCACTCTCAATCGGTATCCTGGTCGACCAGGCAACGGTGACGATTGAGAACATTCACCAGCATCTGGAAATGGGCAAAACAAAGCAGATGGCAATTTATGACGCCTGTAAGGAAGTTGCCCTGCCGCTGCTGCTGATTCTGCTCTGTATTCTGGCCGTGTTTGCGCCGTCGTTTATTATGACCGGTGTACCGAGGGCCATGTTCCTGCCGCTGTCACTGTCGATCGGGTTTGCCATGACCGTGTCTTATTTTCTGGCGCAAAGTATGGTGCCGGTGGTGTCGAACTGGCTCCTGAAAACATCGGGACATGCTGTACACGCAACGCCTGAAAAGCCGGGCCTTTTTGACCGCTTCCGGAACAATTTTATCTACCAGACCGTCCGGCTGTTGCGCCGGAACGGGCTGATACTGTCCATTTACTTCGTTGGTATTCTCGCGCTATGTGCCCTCGGCTTTGTACTGATCGGGAAAGACATGCTGCCTCAGCTGAACTCCGGCCAGATGGTGATCCGGATGAAAACGCCGGATGGTACCCGTCTGGAACGGACGGAGGAGCGGCTGAAGCAATTCCTGAACCTGATTGATGACCAAACGGACGGCAATCTGGCGGTTTCATCGGCCTATGTCGGGGTTGTACCGACGAACTATGCCACTACGAATCTCTATGTCAGCACGAGCGGTCCGAACGATGCGATCATTAAAGTGGGACTTAACGGGGAGTATAAGGCAAACATGCAGGACGTGAAAGAGCGCATCCGGGAAGCGGCTGCCGAACAGATGCCCGACCTGACCGTTTCCTTTGAACCCGCCGATCTGACCGAAAAACTCATGAGCCAGGGGGCTGCCACTCCTATTGAAGTACAGATTGCCGGACGTGATATTAAACAGATTGAAAGCTATGCGAACCGGCTGGTTGACAGTTTATCAGCGGTGTCTTATCTGCGGGATGTCCGGATTGTGCAGCCGCTGAAGTTTCCGGTGATTAACATTCATCTGGACCGGCACAAACTGGCGCAGATGGGCTTGAGCCTGCGGCAGGCGGCGCGGTCAATCACCGCCTCTACCTCGTCGAGCCGGTTTAAGGAGAAAAACCAGTGGCTCGACCCGAAATCGTCCTACACCTATCAGGTACAGGTGCAGATTCCGGAATATGTGATGAGTGATATGACCCAGCTCAAGGAAATTCCGCTGGTATCGGGTCAATCGCGGCCGGTACTGGGCGAGGTAGCCACCTTTACCGTTGACACACAACCGGGCGAATATGACCGGACCGGCCCCCGCCGCTATCTGACAGTGTCGGCCAATCTGCACAAAATTGATTTAGGTACTGCCACAACGACCGTCGAACAGACCATTGCCAAACTGGGCGAAGCACCGAAGGGGGTGGTCGTATCGGTCAAGGGCTTATCGTCGCTGCTGACCGAAACACTGGATAGTCTTCAGGTGGGTTTAGGGATTGCCGTTCTGGTAATCTTTCTGCTGCTGGCGGCTAATTACCAGTCGTTTAAGCTGTCGTTCGTCGTACTCTCAACGGTTCCGGCGGTAATTGCGGGGTCCATCGGCCTGCTGTTGCTGACGCGTAGTTCACTTAACCTGCAATCCTACATGGGGATCATCATGTCGACGGGTATTTCGGTGGCAAATGCGATTCTGATTGTGACCAATGCCGAGCGGTTGCGGTGGGAATACCGCGATGTGCGCAGGGCCGCAATTGATAGCGTAGGCGTCCGGTTACGTCCGGTCCTGATGACCTCGTTTGCCATGATTGCCGGGATGATTCCGATGGCGCTTGGTACGGGCGAGGCCGGTGAGCAGGTGGCGCCGCTGGGGCGCGCGGTGATTGGTGGCCTGATTGCGTCAACGCTGGCGGCGCTTTACATTGTCCCGCAGGTCTATGTGTGGCTGCAACGCAAAACACCGTTTACCGACCCGTCCTTATTACCCGCCGAAACGGCCTATGCCGTTGAAATGGCCGAAGAAACAGCCGATCATTTTCATCAGGAACAAGCTCAGACAGAAGCATATGAAAAACATCAGAATTAATGGCGTCCTGCTGCTGATCGGCATGGGCGTCTTGTTCCAGAATTGTTCGTCAACCGACGAAAAACCGCGTACTAAGCGCAAAAAGGCACAAACAGAAGCACAGACCGGGAGTTCGTTAACTGTCGGAACGGTGTCAAAGGAGCAACTCAGCCCGACGGTTCAGCTGCCGGGTGAACTGAAAGCCTATCAGGAAGTAGAAATCTACCCGCGGGCAAGCGGCTTTGTCGAAAAGGTACTTGTCGACCGTGGCTCCATGGTCCGGCAGGGGCAGGTGCTGATGGTGCTGGACGCTCCCGAAACCGAGGAACGGCTGGTGGCGGCGCGCTCGCAGGTGCTGAAGGCCGAGGCCATGCTGACCGCCAGTAAGGAGCATTACCGGCGCTTAGTGGCCAGTAACCGGGTGCCTGGTTCGGTATCGGCCCTTGACCTTGAAACGGCCCAGGCCAGAATGCGGGCCGATTCCGCTTCGGTCCTGGGCGAACGGGCCAATATCAGAGCGCTGGCAAAATTAAGGGACTACCTGACCGTGCGTGCACCGTTTGACGGTATGATCACGGAGCGGAACGTGCACCCCGGGGCACTGGTCGGTTCCGGCGCGAAAATGGACCGCCCGATGCTGATTCTAAAACAGCAAAACCGCCTGCGACTGGTAGCCGATGTTCCGGAAGCGTACAATCTGCGCGAAGGAACGACTGTGCAGTTTACACTTGCTGCGATGCCGGGCCGTGAGTTTGCCGGCAAAATAAGCCGTCGCGGGGGAAGCCTGAATGAGCAGTTCCGTTCGGAAACCGTTGAAATTGATGTACCTAATCCCAACCGCGCGCTTCGGCCGGGCATGTTCGCTGAGCTTATTCTGCCAACGGGCAGCACGCCCGGCGCGTTAACCGTTCCGAAAACAGCCATTGTTACCTCCACGGAACGCCAGTATGTTATTCGTGTCGAAAACGGTAAGACGCAGTTTGTTCCGGTCCGTAAAGGTAATGTTGCCGGCGAAATGACCGAAGTGTTCGGGCAGCTGAAACCAGACGACCGGATTATTACCAACGCCCGGGACGATATTCAGGAAGGCATTGCGATTCGTTGAGTAAACCGGTAACCGTTATGAAACTGAAAAAATCCGTATTCCGGAAATCAGTCTGTGCAGCCTTAATGTCCTGTGCACAGATCATGGGGTTGAGCGGCTGTGTACAGATGCACCTGATTCATGCTGCCAACGCCAAACCAGATACTGACGTTATCAGGTCCATAAAAGCAAGGCTCCGAAATGCCTGAAATAGCTGCCCTGAAAAGAGATGTTTTCGTAAATAATTCACCGTCTCGTAAATCATAATTTACGAGAAATGGTGAAAACTGTGTAAATTGTTCCAAAACAGAACAACTACATGGGCAGAGGACTCGTCAGGAAAGAGGAAAGCGCGAAGTCAGTGGGGGAGGCGGTTTCGGGTTATACGGTTAGCCGGATTATACAGTATTTTGCGGCGGGTCTGCCTAAAAGCAGCAATTACCCACGACATGCCAAAGCCTATGTGTTGTATTGTCTGGACAACGGGTTCCTGATCGATGGATTCAGTTTTGGCCGCTACACGGCTGAACTGCCACCCAACCGGATTTCACCCATCCGTAAGTTTCTCCTGTTTTACCAGCAGCTCGGTTCACCGGCGATCACCGCTGACCGGAAAGAAACAAAGGTTCCGCCCGCTGCCAACGACCTGATCCTTCGGTTTATGACTGATGCCAAACGGTTGCGGGGCGATCAGTCAAAGGTAACGTACACAAAAGCGCTGAACAGTTTTTTTCAATTTATGGATGCCGAACGGGAGGTCGGTAAACAGGCTGGGCTGAACGGAGTAACGGTGAATCAGTTTGTCGATAGGTTGAAAAGTGTTGACTATTCGGCGTTTACGGTCAATCTGTACCTGTCAGCCGTAAAGCAGCTCGCCTTGTGGTGTATTGGAAAACGGGCAGCGCTCAATCTCAACGACGAACAGGTGCACGGGTTGCGGGACATTAACGATGTCCGTGGCCTGGCTATTGAACGGACGTTTTATAAAGATAGTCTGGAGGCTGTTGAACGAACGGATCTGCTGGATTCTGTGGAGTCGGCCAGAGACCGGGCAATGCTGGGGTTACTCTCTCTGGAAGGATTGCGGACGGTTGAACTGACCCGGTTGCGGCTCGGTGATCTCGACTTTACCGGTAACCGGATTCACGTGCTCGGCAAAGGAAAAAACACCCGCAAACCGATTAAATTTTTTGCGGCCTGTCAGGCAATGGTCATCCGGTATTTACAGGAAACGGGTCACTGGCCGCTGGACAACAAACTGGCAACGTCCCCATTATTTCCGGATCTGAAAACGCATCAGATCCGCTATGTGGTGGATAAACATCTGAAAAACCTTGGTCTGAAACGGCAGGGAATGTCAGCGCACAGTCTGCGGCATACGGCCGGTCAGCTCCTGCTGGAATCGGGTGTGAGCCTGGAACATGTACAGCAGCACCTGCGGCATGAAACGATGGAAACTACCCAGTTTTATACCCGTAAACGTACGCAGAAAACGTATTTTGACCAGATGCCGGAATAAAGCTTACCCGTTGAAGACCGTTCTTGTGCTGATTAACTTAACCATGAAACTCCCGGATGCCTTAATAAAGAGCATGCACCGAATCCGGCTTTGTAATGAGCGATGAGATAGTCAGCTGTTCGTAAACTGAAAGGTTTGCATCACGTACCTGTGCCATAATGGGTCTGATGGAACACGTTTCTTCATCTTCACAGTCATCACAGCGAACATAAAAGTGCTTTGAAACACAGGGTGTTGGTGCGATCGGGCCGTCAATTATCCGGATTACCTGAGCCAGATTTACCGCCGATGGATCAAGCCGCAGGGCATAGCCTCCCCCTTTGCCTTTCTGACTCCGTAGCAGTCCCTGATTCCGGAGTTCAAGCAGTATGGTTTCCAGAAATTTTTTTGGGATGTTTTCGCGTTCAGATATTAAGCTAATCAGGACCGGCCCTTTCCCAAACTCTTCTGCCAGCACTTTCATGGCCTTCAGCGCATATTTTGCCTTCTTTGATATCATAGTAGTAGCGTATTAGAACTGTAAGTCTATAAAATATATGCACTTTAGGTGCCAAAAATTAGTCAGCGCTGGGCTGACTAGCTACCGGAATAGTTGAACTCCGGATGGTTTACCGGCAAAGTAGAGAATGAAAATCTATAAATGCAAGCGAGAACGGAAATAATGCGTAGCGGTACACAATATGCAGCCTGTGCAAAATCAGTTTAAAACGCGTTTTCAGGCAAAAGAAGCCGGTACGGTTTCCTGTAATTGTTGTACCACGAGCTGAAAGCGCCGGCGGCTGATCTGGAAGCAGGTGCCGTCATCCATGTACAGATCAAGGTTTTTCTGATTGGGTAAGCGGTTAAAATCGCAGTATGCCGGATTAATCAAAACCGATTTACTGATGCGGATGAATCCGGGTAATGCCTGATGATAGTGTTTCAGCGTCCGTGAACTGATGTCATGTTTTCCCCAGATGTAGTAAATCCGGCTGTAATTTTCCATACCTGTCAGGTATTTAATACAATAGACAGGGAGTTCACGGTAGCGTTGTTTTATGGATGGGACCTGAATACTTTGCATGTAGGCGGTTGAGTATAGTTACCTGGAAACGTGTCAATCTGCACAAACACGGGTACTGTGCAGGTAAACAAATTTGCAATCTATACGCTACATGCGCCAAAGAATGTGGCCAAATGCCGGAAAATGGAGCCTAAAGGCCGAAAATCAACGGCTGAACGCAAAACTCATTTTCCCAGCCATTCCTTGAAGTCCGTCATGCGGTCGCCGCTTACAAACACGTCTTCACGGGTGGCCGGTTTCAGTTCGAGTTTTAGTTTAGACGCCGAGTAGGTTACAATACTCCGGATGGCCGGCAGTGCAACCAAAAACGCACGGTTGACCCGGAAAAAATGCTTTGGATCAAGCATGGTAATTAACTTGTCGAGGCTATACTCAATCGGGTATCGCTGTCCTTCGTGTGTCGTGAGCCAGGTTGACCGGTCTTCGTAAAAAAAATAGGCAATGTCCGTTGTGGGAATGCTGTTGATTTTGGGACCCAGACTCACCATGAAGCGGTCCTTAAAATCCGCAGGAGCTGATTTTTGCAACAAATTCATCAGTGCGGTATAGTCCGGCTGAGGTGCGGCCGGCCGTGATGCCGGTAAACGCAGCTGCCTGAACTTGTCAATGGCAGTGGACAATTCATCTTCATCAACCGGTTTGAGCAGATAGTCGATGCTGTTGGCTTTGAAAGCCTGTATGGCATAATTGTCGTAGGCGGTTGTAAAGATGATCGGAACGGTAAGTTTGAGCTCGTCAATAATCCGGAAGGCTATGTCATCTTCAAGGTGAATATCCATGAAAATAAGGTCCGGCAATGCATCGGCAGGCTGACTGCCTAACCAGGCAACAGCACCGGCAACGGACTGTAGCCTGGTCATAACGCGGATGGCCGGGTCAAGCGTAGTCAGCAACTTCTCCAGCCGCCGCGCGGTGAGCATTTCGTCTTCAATAATGACTACGTTCATGTCAGCAGCGGTAGTTTGATGACAAAACAGTTATCTTCTTCCCCGATTGACACCCGGCGATCGGTCAGAAGCCGGTACCTGTTGGTGATATTCTCCAGACCAACACCGGTTGATTCTTCTACCTGCGGCCGGCGTTGCAACGGATTACTGACAAGCAGATAGTCATGTGCTGTGTCAATCGAAATAATCAGGGGATTTTCGGATGACATCTGGTTGTGTTTTACCGCATTTTCAACCAGCAGCTGGAGTGTTAAAGGCGCAATGGCAAACCGGCCGGCATCCTGAACCGCTACGTTATTGACAACCTGAAACTTGCCTTCAAACCGGATATTAAGCAGAAAACTGTATGATTCCAGAAAGGTTAGTTCCGTTTTCAGACTGATTCGTTCGGCATCCTGCTGTTCCAGAATGTAGCGGTAGACCTTCGAAAGCTGCTTGATAAACTTTACCGAAAGTTTAGGGTCAACATCCACCAGTGAGGTCAGGATGCTGAGGCTGTTAAACAAAAAATGAGGATTAATCTGGTTCCGGAGCGCAGCAAACTGCGTTTGTGTGGCTTCCCGTTTCAGTTGTTCAGCGTTGATCCGAAGCTGAGCCAGTTCACGGGCCCCGCGCCGGTTGGCCGACAGGTAAAACGCCATCAGCATCGCCAGCACGGTAAGGCCGTTATTGCCTTTGGTCCGCCGGCTTCTTTCGAGTTCCTTATAAAATTCAAGCTGAGGCGGGTCTTTTTTGGTCAATGGGGCCGCCTTGACGTCTTTATCACTCAGATACGCTTTGGTCGAGCGCAACAAGGCGTGAAAACCGATATTAAACATGATCGCCAGCGCTCCGGCAACCACCAGTGTGAGAAGCTGAACGGGCCATTTTACGTCGATATGAAAATCAGGCAGCGGACGTTTGAGAAACCGGCGTTCAATCCACTCCGTAAATCCAAGCCAGCTCGCCAGAAAGAGAATTGTAAGCGGGATTTCTATGGCCCAGATAACCCAGATTTGTTTATACTGCAGAAAATTCCATTCCCAGTGATCAATATTGAAATAAAGGCGTAGCGGCCAGTAAACGGCAAATACACTTGCCGCCAACCGCATTTTCTGAGGAATAGATAGTTTGCCGGAGTTGGGAACAAATTCCATGTAAACGGACAAGTCGTGAAAAATCAGGCAGCCGGCCGGTTAAAAGACCGGCTGCAATGACAAAGATAACGTGAATCCCCCGAACAGAGGGATTCACGTATGAATCAGGCAATCTTTCATTTGGTACCACCCTTTCGTGTGGTCTCCGGCTTACCATTAAGCAAATCATTCACAGCGATTCTGGCGTAGAATATGTTCAATAGCCTCTCAACATGCTGCTCAGGACCCGTTTCCTGAGTGCACTACAGGCGCTTATGGGGACTGAATCAGGTAATGCGACAGGTTTACGCCAGCGATTTGCGGGCTTCACGGTCAGGGTCATTCACCAGCACCGGCACATCATCAAGCACCATTGTTTCACCGTATTGGCTCGAATATGGCTTCCAGTTCGGTAAGCCGCCACCGTTAGGATTCCCGGTCTTCGCAAAATTGATAAACGAACCGGCCATTTTAGCTGATAGAGCCCGAGGGCGGGCGCCGCCGCCTGTATGCGTCAGCATGAGGTCGGTGTTGTAGAACCAGAAACAGATATCATCGCAGTGGAAAGCGCGCATCCGGCCATCAAAGAGCGGTGGCTGCCAGCCAAACCAGGCCAGGTATACGGGTGCTTTCTGCTGCGAGGCTTTAGCGTCGGCGGTGGCAATGGCATTCTTCCGGTTTGAGAGAATCAGTGCCCAGATTTCGACAGGACGCGCTTTCGGGAAATTTTTGGCGAAGGCCGCCACGATTTCCGCCGATTTATCCCCGAAACGTGGTTTGATTTTTTCTTTTACCTCATCGAGGGTGACCGATTCGAGGGTAGCGTCGGTCCGGTTCGGGCTGAATTCATGGAAGGTCGAGCAAATCATCAGTGGAATGTCCGCCGAGAAGTGATTTTTGTCGGCAAAAAACGGACCATTATCCAGGTAGTTGCCATCGCTGACCGGCGAGTATCCTCCGCGTACCAGATTCAGCTTTTTGGCTTCATCGGCCATTTTATCAACCGCCCGATTGGCAATGTCAATGTATTCCCGCCACGGAATCTGCTGTAATTTATCAATCTCTCCCGGTTTCAGACCGGCTTCTTCCACTACTTTCTTCCCTAATTTTTCCGCATATTCCTGATTTACACCGGCCAGCGAACTGCCGCTCAACGCAACAGCTTTGTGAAACAGGCCTTTTGCAGACGGCATATTCATCAGGGTGGTAACCTTGGCTCCTCCGCCCGACTGACCGATGATGGTCACGTTGTTCGGGTCGCCGCCAAAGTTAGCAATGTTGTTTTTTACCCATTCGAGCGCTGCCACCATGTCCAGATTTCCGACATTGCCGGAAGCCGGATGCCCGCCTGCTGCTTTTAAATCGGTATACCCCAGCGGGCCCAGCCGGTGATTCAGCGAGCAGAACACCAGATTACCCAGCCGGGCAAGATTTTCGCCGTGATAACCATCCTGTTCAATGCCGTTTCCGTTTGTAAAACCGCCACCATGCAACCAGACCACTACAGGCCGCTTTTGTTTGTCAACAGCCGGTGTCCAGACGTTGATTTTCAGGCAGTCTTCCGAGACATCATCGTAGTTCCAGTGGTCGACAAAGGAAGCATAGACGTTTGCATAACGCTTTTCCATGATCTGGGGAGCGGTATTGCCCCACCATAAGGCAGGTTTTACATCTGACCAGGGGGCCGGTTTCTGCGGAGGCATAAAGCGGTTTTTCCCCGAGGTATCGGCACCATACGGAATGCCAAGGTATTGGTAAACACCCCTCAGGATAAACCCGCGCACTTTTCCATATTCAGTATTGGCAATGGCAACATTATCGCCTACAAACAGGAGTTGTCCATCATTTGCCGGCGCTTTCGGCGCTTTATTTTTTGGGGTTGTTCCGGCTAGGGCTGCGGTTGACACACTGACCGACGCGGCACCAATCCCTAGTTTTTGTAGAAAATTACGTCTGGATGAGCTCATTTTCAGGCTATTGTAAGGTTCAGGAAAAGTAGTTCAGAATTATTGACAAGTTATACTATTGTCGTAAATAATTGCATAATTCACTGAGTGAATGCCGTTAAATCGTGAGTGAATGACGATAATAGCTGTACGAAATACATGATTAGGGGGTATTTTTTTAAAGGTCCACCCAATGCGCGGATTATTAACAAAAAAATACCGGCACATAAGACCGGTAATACACATACGAATTACTCTGAAATAACTGACCTGATTTTGACCAATGAAGTCAGCGCATTTAACACACCGGCTTTTTCTTCCGGCAAGCCGGCAACGTTTAACCAGGTATCAAACAGGTCATAGCTCCAGCCGGTAATTTGCCCACCCTTTGTTTTGATAAACAGGTCCAGGGTTTCTCCGGCCTTTTCGGGTGTTTGTTTGCCGGCCAAAACAGCAGTGGCAAGCCGGAGATATTCATGAAGCAAGGCGTAGCCACCAGACCGCTGATAATCAGGAAGGGCATCAAGGAATGTGAACGAGCGGTCGTATTGACCGGTAATGAGGCATAATTCGACCATCGTCAATCGTGTACCAGCATCAAGCATAATATGCTTCTCATAAGCGGAAATGGCATTTTTGAAGGTAGATATTGCCTGAGAACGCTGGTTGGTCAGCAGCTGGAAACGGCCAAGTTCCGTAAAGATCATACCGGCAATCAGGGCATCTACCGGATTCATTTTCTCCTTTTCCGGAAACGCCTTAGCGGCATGTTCTGCTGCTGTACGGGCAGCTTCGAATTGTCCCATCCGACCCAATGCCATCGCTTTTCGACTCAGCCAAAGAGGGTTAAGTTTATGGTAAGGCGGAACAGTCATTTCACTCAAACTAAGCGTATTGCTGTTTTGAGTCAGCAACGGCAGCCTGTTGAGGGCCTTGTCGAATTCGGTGACGGCATCTCCGAACTGTTTCCTGAAGAAATAAAACTCAGCCCGTTGTGCATGTATAACAGCAATCACCGAATCGGGTGCCAGTTCAATGGCTTTCGCCATATCCGCTTCCGCGCCGGCCCAGTCACGCTGCGATGCCTTCCGCATGGATGACTGCATAAATCCGTTAGCCAGCGGCCAGTCCTTTTTGCCTGAAACGTTCAGCTTAATCTGTCCGGTTTCGGCAAGCGCAATTCTAAGCTGGTCTTTACTGGTAAAGCCGGCATCCAGTAGTTGGGGCAGCGGATTTCCCCGCAGAACGATTACATTCAGGTTAGGGGCATCCAGTAACGCAGCCGGAACACTGGTGATTGCATTGTTATCGAGTTCTAATTGTTTTACCTGTATCTGTGACCAGTCAAGTTCCGGCCATTCCCCAAACCGTGTTCGTGAAAGAGAAAGCGCACGTAGTTTCGGCAATCTGATCAACTGTTTAAAGGCCTCATTCGCATTTAACGATGGCAGGCTCATCAGTCTGACCTGTTCCAGTGCTGAACACCTGACGATACTATCCGGCAGCGATTCTATCAGCAAAGGGTTCGTCTCCCGACCCTGAATAGTTAACGTAGTCAACTTTTTTAACCGGCCGATACTGTTTGGCAAACCTGTTAATTTATTGCCGATAAGCATCATTGTTTCCAGCTCCGGACAGTCACCAAGCTGATCCGGTAACGCCATCAGCTCATTATCCATTAGCATCAGTCCCCGCAGCTTTTTAAGTTTTCCAATCTCCTCCGGCAGAAAACGAACGTTTGATTTTGTCAACGTGATGTGTCTCAATTCGGTCAGGTTGCCAACAGATGCCGGTAATGTCTGAACCGGATTATCTTCAAGGTGTAAACTCGTCAGGCGGGTCAGCGAGCCAATATCCTCGGGAAGCTCGCGAATCGGGTTTTGGTGTACCAAAAACTCCTGCAGGTTTTTCCACCGGCTGACGCTGGCGGGTAATTTTGCGATTTGGTTCCGTGAAATGTCTAATCTAACCAGTGAATCCAGCTGGGTGATACTCTCCGGGAGTATGGTGATCGCATTCGAATTCAGGTTAAGACGTTTTAGCCGTTTCAGATTCCCGAGCCGGGCCGGTAACTGCGTCAGTTTATTGAAGTACAGATCGAGGGAAACAATATTTTTGCAATCAGCGAGTCCCTCCGGAAGTTGTACAAGCTCGTTTCCCCCTACCATTAACGACGTCAGACTAACTGCCCGGCTGATACCGGGAGGAATTTCGGTCAGTTTGTTTCTCCCTGCATTTAGCTGTACCAGTTTGGTTACGTTCATTAAGGGTGGTAACCGGCTCAGCTGGTTACCAGAGACATGCAGGGACAGGAGACCGGTCAGGAGACCAATTGAGTTTGGCAGCGCTTTCAGCTGGTTTTGCTCAAGATAGAGGTGCTTCAGGTCAGGTAGCGTACCAAAAAAATCGACAAGAGTATCCAGCTGGCATGAAGACAGATTCAGCGTTTGCAGCTTACCAAGCCCTCCGATCGGCGCCAGTGATTGTGTAAGCATGTTGTTCTGTAGCACTAGTGTTTCCAGTTGCTTCAGGTTACCCAGGCACACCGGAACGCCGGATAGTTTATTGGACCGGAGACTAAGCAACTTCAGACGCGGCATTGTACAGATTCCTTCCGGCCAGGTACTCAGGTTGGCACCGTCGATACTCAGCTCTTCCAGATCCTTGAGCCCACTCAGATTAATCGGTGTATCAATTGTCAGTTTGTCGCCTGTGTTGAATCCCCTGATTTTCAGCTTTTTTAGTTTCTTCAGATTAGCAAGGGCCTCGCCTTTATTCAGCAAACGCATCGACGCCTCCAGCGTTTCCAGATTGGTCATCTGTGCGATAGCCGCACCCAGTTGCCGGACCGGCTCATCAATAGCTGAACCTTTATCCTGAATAATCAACGCTTTTAACTGAACCAGCTGAGCCAGCTCAGCTGTAATCAGCATCTCATCAGACAGGAGCAGTATCAGTTTTTCAATTTGCGTTAACTTGCTCAATCCGGCTACCAGAACGGTCCTGTTTTCAGGTTTATTGTACCCAAAGAGCGGCGTTAAACCCACTGTTTTGAGTGTTGGCATCTCCGATAGGACACCGACTGCCTGTTGCCAGTCGGTAGTTTGGGCATTGAGCGTTATTTTTTTCAGAAAACCCAGCTGCCTGACCGATGCAGGTAACTGATTGACAGATGCCGTATTGTCGTGTTTCGTAAGCCCTGCCACCTGCGAAAAAGTCTGTACGTATCCGATGTCCAGATGCTGGATTGGCAACCCTTTAAGATGAGTCAGGGGTTCTTTTAGCAACGGGACAAAGAATTACGCTAAGGAATTTTGATCTACCCGCTCCGGCGCACCGGTTCGGCCC
>NZ_JBYFCJ010000014.1:0-115457 GCF_057652235.1 Arsenicibacter sp. R0_47
CCTCAGCACCGCTTTATCGAATCCGAATTGCTTTCACTCACTTATGGAATCAAAATTCGGGATGACTCATGTTTTTTTATGACCGGCTGCTGAAAAACTTTATAAAGCCAGACCGACAGTTTGAGTGACCTTGACCGCGCTTCGTGGGTTTGGGCGGATCAGATTCAGGTGGCGGAGGTAGTTTTGGCTATCTAAAATCTGACCTCATGAAACGATACTATACGCAACTCCTGGCAGCCTCACTGCTGCTGTCGGTCATTACCTCCTGTAAAGAACAGGATCTGCTTCGTCCGCAGGTCGACACTACCCTGAAAGCGGGAGACCCTGCACTGCTTGATCTCCGTACGGCGTCCATGTCGAAGAAAGAACTGGAAGAGCGGATGCTGGCCATCGCCCTTAAAAACAATAATGAATTTGACTGGCGGTTTGCCGATGATGAAATGATTTACGCTGGTCTGAAGTACGGAGACAAGTCTCAGATACTGATGATTGGCTATAAGCTGCCGACCATTAAAGGCGACTATACCTGGGATCTGAACCAAAGCGCCGGTAAGGACTGGCTGGCCATACGGGAAAAACTGCTGTCGGTTGCGTTTGAGGAGGAGCGGAAGTTTGACAAAAAGTTACAGAATCCGAACGACATCCTCGTGTATGCCAGTAAGGAGATGCCGAATTTCGACATTCGGGTAACAGAGTTTTCGACCATTCAGAAGCTGCGTGAAACGGGCCTGATCCGGTACATGGAACCGGTATATATTCCCTCGGATGCCATACGCGGATCTCAGAATGAAACAAAAAGTACGGGGTATAATCCGTTTGGCTGCAGCGATGATGCGCCGGTCCATAACCTGCAGCGGGATCGGGATTACTCGTATTACTCGCCGTTGCCAACGTTGCCGGCGGCCAAAGTTTCCTGGCAGCTGTCTGATCATGGTCTGCCAGCGGCCTGGTTTTTCGGTGCCACCGGTCTGGCCCGCAGCGGGAGCAACAAACGGTTTACTGTCGCGTATATTGATACCGGCCTGTCATCGTCCCAGCCGATGCTGAACGCTGATTTTGATAACGGCGGATCACCGAACCGATTCTCGGCCAGTTTCAGTACGTTGCCGGATGGCCGCGGGGGAATCGTTTCGCCGGAAGATGTTTGCGGGCACGGAACGGCCACATCGGCAATCGGTACGGCACCGTTTCTGGAAGACAAAGTAGCAGGTGCTGCCTGGCAGGCCAATATGGTATCGGTAAAGGCTGCGCACGATGTGGTATTTACACAGCCCGCAGAATACAGAGGTGTCGCCGATGCATTCTCAGGGCTCGCCCGCACAACGGTCGATGTGATCAGTATGTCGATGGGAACCGTGATTATGCCGGCTTCGAATGGAAGCAGTTATAGTCTGGCCGTAAATGCTATCCGTGACGGAGTGATGCTCGCGAAATACAACAAGAAAGTGATTTTCTGCGCGGCAGGAACAATTGGGGGCGTTGTGGGTAGTACGATGGAGGCCCTGCCGGATTACCTGCAGTTTCTGGATGTACGGCATCAGGTTGTGTTTCCGGCGTCGATGAATGACGCGGTCTATGCCGTAACCGGCGTAAAGCGGCAACTGGACTTCAACAATAATCCAAAGCCGTTTTCGCAGTACGGCACCATTACCACCTGTACGTCGTGTTTCTACCACTCATCGGTTGACTTCGGGGTGGTTAACCAGAAAAATACGGGATCGGCCCGCAATATGCTGACATTAAAGAACAGTGCCGTTACGGATCCGATCAGCTTTGGCGGCTCATCGTCGGCCACAGCCATGATGGCGGGGATGGTGACGGCGGTCTGGTCGAAATACCCGACGCTGACGGATGAGCAGATCATGACGCATGTCAAAAACTTCTGTAGCCACAGTAATAACCGGCACAACAAAATCGGCTATGGTATGCTGAACGCTTTCGAAGCGATACGCTACAGCCAGCCACGGTTATAGTACATAACCCCTTTGCTCAGAAACGCGTATCGTCTTACGGTACGCGTTTTTTGTGTTTCCGGCCTTCAGGCCGTGGAGTAACGTGCATCATACCCACACAGCGGCTTTAGTCACGGGGTCTGTAAACCAGTTATATACAACATCAAAGCCTGTTTTTTGATCACATGGAAAGTATAAAAACCGAAAAGACCACTCTTTTTAGTGATCGATTCCGGTGCGGTTGGGGTTATACCCGCAAGACCGGTGGCGTGAAACCGGATTCGGGCAGCATACCAGATACATGAACGAACAGGAACTTTGGCAGGCATTTCAGGAGGGCGACGAAAACGCATATACCCGGCTTTACCAGCTTCATGTACGGGCAATGTACCGTTACGGCATGAGCCTGGTCGCTGCTTCCGAAGCCTTTGTCCTCGACTGTGTCCATGATGTTTTTACCGAATTGTGGGCCAAACGCGCCCGGCTGACCACGCCCGATAACATCCGCCATTACCTGCTCAGAGCCCTGAAAAACCGCATCATGCACCTGCTTGAGCGGAAGGAACACCCGAAACGCCCGCTGGAAGAAGTGGATTATGATGCACTGTGGGCAGAACCTAATGATCTGGAAATTCTGGAAGAGCTGGAGGCCGCCACCACCCGCCAGCAGCGTATCCAGCGCCTCATCGAACAATTGCCGCCGCGCCAGCAGGAAGCCCTTAAACTCCGCTTTGTGGAAAACATGAACTACAACCAGATCGGCGAAATCATGCACGTTAATGAGCAATCGGCAAAGAACCTTGTTTTCAGGGCAGTAGAGAAACTGCGCAGCTGGATCATCACACTGTTTTTAACTTTTTTTACATTTTTTTAGGTTTTAGTGAGTACGTTTTCCACTATTCGTTATCTACTGACAAATACCGATGCCTGTGGAGCAAAACTACGAGACCTATTCTGCCGCCGATTTCCTGACAGACGATGCTTTTGTAATGCATCAGTTGTCACCTGCGCGTGCTTCTACGCAGTTCTGGGAAGGCTGGCTCCGGCAGTACCCGCACCGTCATCCTGTTTATCAGCAGGCCGTTGAGCTGGTGGAGGCCGTCCGTCTCGGGTTAGATACGTATGCACAGACAGACCTGCCCGAAGAAACCATCCGCCGGTTACTGCTCCGGATTCAGGAAACAAATGCCCGTTCGACTGTCCGCGAACGCCGGGTTGGCTGGTTGCGCTGGGCTGCTGCCGCATCGGTGGCGCTGGCATTGGGCGGAGGATACTGGTGGAAATCAGCAACTGACCATAGTACACCGTATGACCGGCAGGTAACGGCGCTGACCGGAACCCCGTCTGAAACGACCAATGCGTCCCATACCGTTCAGGCGATCCGGCTACCCGATAACTCGGAGGTCTTGCTTGCTCCCGACAGCCGGCTAACCTACCCGGCCGATTTCGGCCATAAAAACCGCACTGTCTATCTGTCGGGAGAAGCTACGTTTTCGGTCACCAAAGACAACAGCAAACCCTTTTTTGTCCATGCCGATGATGTCGTGACAAGGGTAATCGGCACGCGGTTTACCGTGCGGGCCTTTTTCCGGGAAAAACAAGTGAAAGTACAGGTTCAGTCGGGACAGGTATCAGTCTATCGGAACAGATCGGCTTCGTCGCCGGACCAGTCTAAGGGGGTTATGCTGCTGCCGAACCAGCAGGTAGTCTTTAATAACGAAACGGCGCAGTTTGACAAGCGGCTGGTCGATACACCGGCGATTGTCGTAAACCCGTATGTCCGCAGGAAAACGCCTTTGTTTGTCTACAACGATACGCCGATCAGCCAGGTACTGAGGGATATAAAAGAAGCCTATGGAATTGATATCCACTATAATAAGGAAGCACTTGAAAATTGTCAGTTAAACTCAACGATGACCAATGAAACCTTTAAGCAAAAGCTGACCATTGTCTGTGCGACAATCGGAGCTACTTACGAAATTATTGACGGACAGGTTATTATCAACGGCGGAGACTGTCGGTAATAGCTTGCTTCTATCAGAAAAGCGCTAATTAATCAATTTGTTATGGAGATGAGCAACTAACGTGAATCCGTTGTCTGATGCTCACCCGTGAGGCAGTACCAGCTGGCTGTCCGGATACCACTATTTATCTATACTGATATAGGTTCGACAGAATAAGTAGTCTATATCAGGCCAATTTCTTAACTGCATACGTGATAAACCCTATGAAAAAAGTGAATGCCCGCCTCGTAAGGTGTCTACAGCTTACGGTGCTTCAATGCCTGACCGCCCTGCTCTTCGTTGGTGTGTCGCGGGCCGGAGATGCCTCTGCGCAGGAAGTGCTTAACCGCCGGTTGAGCCTAACAATTCAAAATGAAAACGTGAAAAATGTTTTACGGGCCATTGAAAAAGCGGCCAATGTCCGCTTTTCCTACAGTCCGCAGGTGGTACCGGCGCGCATGCTGGTATCGATGCGGGTGCAGAACAGTACGCTGAAACAAGTGCTGGAAAAGCTGTTGAGCCCGTCAAAGGTTAGTTATAGTGTAGCCGGTGAGCAGATTATTCTGGCCCGTACGGCCGAGGCTCCGATTACCATTCAGCTGGGTGAGGTGGAAGAACCGGTGGATGTGCCGCTGGACCGCACCGTTACCGGCGTAGTTACCGACGAAAAAGGCGAAAAGCTGCCAGGCGTCAGTGTGGTGCTGAAAGGCCTGACGCGGGGTGCCGTAACCGACGAAACCGGCACGTACCGGCTGTCGATTCCGGATGGTCCGCAGACGCTGGTATTCAGCTTTGTCGGTTTTGTATCGAAGGAGGTAGCCGTGACCAATCAAAGTACCGTATCGGTGCAGCTGGTCACGGACGTAAAATCGATCAATGAAGTAGTGGTTGTGGGCTACGGCTCGCTGAACCGTAAGGAAGTAACGAGCGCTGTTACGCACCTGTCGTCGGCTGATCTGCTGCGTGTAGCCAGCAACAGCCCGCTGATGGCCATTCAGGGTAAAGTAGCCGGTTTGTCGGTGACCAATACCGCCGCCGGTGATCCTAACTCAACACCGAGCATTCAGCTGCGGGGTGTATCGTCGCGGAGTGCCGGTTTAGGGCCTTTGTTCGTCATTAACGGCGTACCGGGCGGTAACCTGGACAACATTAACCAGAACGAAATTGAGTCGATTGACGTCCTGAAAGGCGGCGCGGCCTCGGCTATTTATGGTACCCGCGGCAGCAACGGGGTGATTGTGATCACCACTAAAAAAGGCGGTTCTGACTCCCGCATTTTCTACGACGGCTACGGCGCGTTTGATTACATCGCCAACAAGCTGTCGGTGCTGTCGAAAGACGAGTTTCTGGCCAACAAACGCGGTGTTGATCTGGGCGGCAACACCGACTGGATGAAAGTGGTGAGCCGGAATCCGACGTTTTCGCAGAAACACACGCTGCAGTTTTCGGGTGGCAGCGGTAAAACCAACTACTTTTCGTCGGTGGATTACCGGAATGCCAATGGTGTTGACCTGCGTTCGGCCAAGGAAGAATACGGTGGCCGGGTGAATATCAACCATACATCGGCCAACAACCTGTATAACATTACGTTCAGCGCGGCTCCGCGGTATACCAAAACGAGCCTGGCCGATTACAGCGGATTTAACTATGCGTTGACCCTGAATCCGACTCAGTCACTGTATGATCAGTCGGGTAAATATGCCTACATCACCAGCGGCTTTTTTGCCAACAACCCTGTCGAACGGGCGAAGCTGGTGAAATCAGGTCAGGAAGTTAAGTATCTGGATATTAACGGGTCGTTTAAACTGAACCTGCTGGAGAACCTCTCGACGATGATTACCATTGGTGAGGTAAGCTCATCGTTCCGCAATCAGAACTTTACGCCGTCAACGCTGACGACGGTGGTAAACGGCTCGAAGCGGAATACGGCCTCGCAGTCGCTTGACGAAAACGATCAGAAAAGCTTTGAATGGACGGGCAATTACTTCCTCGACGTGCAGAAGCACTCGCTGAAACTGCTGGGTGGTTATTCGTACCAGTACTTTAAGTCGTCGGGTTTCAATGCGGCCAATGAAAACTTCCCGTCGGATGTACTGACCTACAATAACCTGGGCACTGGTCTCTGGAACCTGCAGCAGGGCGTGAACAACGTCGGGTCGTACCGGAACAACTCCAAGCTGGCCGCGTTCTTCGGCCGGGTGAACTATGATTTTGACCAGAAATACTACCTCTCGGCCAGCTTGCGGCGTGAAGGCTCGTCGAAATTCGGGTACGACAACAAATGGGGTAACTTCCCGGCCGCATCGGTAGGCTGGCGCGTTACGCAGGAGAAGTTTGCCAGCGCGTTCCCGTGGCTGAACGAACTGAAACTGCGGGCTGACTACGGGGTGACCGGTAACCAGGATTTCGGCAATTACCTGTCGCTCGATACCTATTCGGGCTATGGCTATTACCTCTACAACGGTACGTCGTATCAGGTATGGGGCCCGAGCCAGAATACAAACTACAACCTGCGCTGGGAAAAAGCGATCAACTTCAACATTGGTCTGGACTTTGACATCCTGAAAAACAGCCGGTTGTCGGGTAGTCTGAACTACTATATCCGCACCAATAAAGATCTCCTGGGATCGTATGCTGTACCAAATCCGCCGAACATTCAGGGCTCGACGTTTGCCAATGTCGGCACCATGAAAAACTCTGGTCTGGAAATTCAGCTGAATGCGGCGGTAGTGGCGAAGAACAATTTCTCGTATAACATCACCTTTGCCGGTGCAACGAACGACAACAAGTTCGTTTCCTTCTCGAATGAGGCGTTCAAAGGGCAGAAGTTCGTGGATGTCGTCGGGATGCCGGCACCGGGTAGCCCGGGCAACGCACAGCGTCTGCAGGAAGGCACCCGGATCGGTAGCTTCTATATGCTCCGGTCGGCCGGGGTTGACGAGTCGGGTAACCTGCTGGTGTATAACAAGGCGGGCGACGTTATCGTGGCTAACAAGGCATCGAACGACGATAAGCAGTTTGTCGGCAATGGTCTGCCGAAGTTTACGGCTGGTCTGACCAACTCGCTCCACTACAAGAAATGGGATCTGACGGTATTCCTGCGGGGTACGTTCGGGTATAAAATCTTCAATACCTATGCGTTCTACCTCGGCACACCGGCTACCCAGCAGAATGCCAACACCCTGTCGTCGGCCTACGACGGCGGAAAATATGCGAAGCTGAAAAGCCCGGCTACTTATTCGTCGCTGTCGGATTATTTCCTGGAGCCCGGCAGTTTTGTCAAAATTGACAACATTAACCTGAGCTACACCCAGCCGGTTACAAGTAAGTTTATGCGTTCGGTGCGGATTTATGCCTCGACCCGTAACCTGAAAACTTTCACCAAATATACCGGCGGCGATCCGGATCTGGTGCAGGTCAACGGGTTATATCCGGGGATCAATAGCTCACTGAGCTATTTCCCGTCGACAACGCAGTACTTATTAGGCCTACAGGTCACTTTCTAACCACAGGACCAAACTTGACACATGAAACGGATTAACCTTACGAATACCATACGAACAGCGGCCGTCTCCATGCTTCTCATGGCAACAGGTGGCTGTACTAACCTTGACGAAGTACTATCTGACCGGATTGTTTCCGACAACTTTCTCCAGAAGAAAGAAGACGTTATCCGGGATTTCCTGCGTCCGTTTGAGCACAGCTACTGGACCATTCAGGGCGGCTCTACGTTTATGTTGCAGGAAAACAGCTCCGACGAACTGATGACCCCGAACCGCCAGGGCGACTGGTTCGACGGCGGGCAGTTTCAGCGGGTGCATTACCATACCTGGACACCAAACGACGGCTACACCAGCGATGCCTGGAACGCGCTTTACGGCGGGGTAACGCTGGCGACCAACACGCTCGAAGATTTGCAGGGCATTACGGACCCTACTCGGTTCGATATGACGCAGGCCGAGCTGGATGGTATGATTGCCGAAGTGCGGGTTTTGCGGGCATGGCTTAACCTCCGCCTGCTGGATTTTTACCGCAATATTGTGATCGTTACAAAGGTAAAAGGCGAGACGCAGGGTGGTTCGCAGGTGCCGCCGCAGGAAGCGTTTAACTTTATTGAGAAAGAGATTAAGGAGTCGATTCCGAAACTGCCGACCCGCCAGAGCCTGGGCGCGAATGCCGTCGGACGGTGGACGCAGGGTGGCGCGGCGGCCTTGCTGGTGCGGCTGTACCTGAATGCCAAAGTGTATACCGGTACCGATCACTTCGCCGATTGTACGACTGTCTGTAACGATATTCTGGGGGGTAAATACGGCACCTATGCGCTGGAAAACCGTTGGGACGCCCCCTTTGATTACACCAACCCGACCTCAGGCGAAACACTCTTCGGATTCCCTGGCAGCTTTGGGCTGACGCACTGGCAATATGACGGTGGTATGTATTTCTGGATGTTGCCGGTAAATGCAACCTTCTACTTCGGCTTTACCGATTTCGGTACCGCCAACCCGAAATATGCGCTACAGCCAGGCCGCGATGTCGACAGCACCGAATATAGCTTCGCGCTGGGTAAACCGTTCGTGAAGTTTCAGAAATATCCGGACGATCTGCGGCTGAAAACGTATAAAAACCTGGGCAACAGCAAGCGGGAGGGTATGTTCCTGAAAGGGTATCTGCCTTACATCAATGCAAGTGGAAAACAGGATACGGTGCGTTCGACGAAAGGACCATATCCGCTTTTCTTCCGCGATCAGGTAGGTATGTTCCTGGCGGCTAAACCGGGAACAAAAATTGCGGACAAGACGTCGAACATGAACAACGCTGATCAGAACTCAGGCATTACACCGGTGAAATATCCGTATTACCCGAGCAGCGATGCGAATAAAATCTCGTCGGCCTACGCCGAAATCCGGCTGGCTGAAATCTACTATTCGCTGGCCGAGTGCAAATACCGGGCGGGTGATAAGGCAGGGGCTGCCGTGCTGCTGAACACAGTCCGGACGCGGAATTATCCGGCCGGTTCGCCAAGTCTGTACAAAACCGACGGCAGCCAGCTGACCGATCAGGAGATGCTGGATGAATGGGGCCGTGAATTCCTGGTTGAAGGCCGCCGCCGGACCGATCTGATCCGCTGGGGCGTGTTCAACACCGGCAGATGGTGGGACAAACAACCGGATGCCGATGACCACACGGCGATCTTCCCGATTGGTCAGAATGTACTGAACGTGTCCCCGCAGTTAAAGCAAAATCCGGGGTATTAGTCAAAACGGGCCGGACGATCGTCCGGCCCGTTTTACATTATTTCTTGCGCTTGGCCGGCGTAACCACCGGTGCCGGCATGGGCTTCAGATACGGTTTTAATGCCTGAGCCAGCCGCCGGTAGCCTTCGGCATTCGGATGGAGGCCGTCGGAAAACAGGCTCTCGTCAATTTTGCCGTCTGGTTTCAGAAACACCGTTCCCGGTTGGGCGAAGGTGGCATTAACGCTGCCTGCCAGCCGGGCAATCTGGCTGTTCAACTGCACGAGACGGCCTTCTTCGTTACGGCGCGGCAGAATACCGACCAGCAGGATATCGGCCTGCGGCTGCCGCACCTGAATGGCGTCAACCAGTTGCTTCAAGCCCGCCACAATCTCATCGTTCGTGTTCAGATGCAGGTTATTCGTGCCGATCATCAGCACCGCCTGCTGAAGCGGGTAGCCGTCGAGTTCGCCGTGATACACCCGCCAGAGTACGTTTTCGATACGATCCCAGCCGTACCCCAGATTCTTAACACCCAGCGGATCCAGCACGGCCTGCCACGAATCCACTCCGTCGGCGCGGGGGCTTTTGGGTTCGCCGCCCCAGAAATGGGTGATCGAGTTGCCGATATAGGCAATGCGCGGCGGGTTGGTTTTGTTCATCGTCAGGATATCGCGGTGGCGGGCCTCCCAGTCGTAAATCCGGGCGTCGCGGTACTGCGTGCGCGGACGGGTGGTCGACAACGTACCAGTGGGCTCCTTCAGTATCTGCCGGATCACACGCTCGTAGGCATCAGCATACTGCACCATGCCGAGGTCGGTCGGGTGGGTACCATCAACCATCGCATCATTATCCAGATTAATGGCCGAAATGGGCAGCGTGTACAGGTTCAGCACACCTTCACTTTTTAGCTGGGCGTAGGCCCGGCTCTGTATCTCGTTGGCATCCATGTACAGTTTTTTGCGTGAGGCAATCATCTCGCCGTCGGTATACCCGGCATGATCGGTCAGCAGAATCGGCGTTGCCGGATGCTTCTGGCGGATGGTACGGACGGTGTTCAGAATACGGTTATGCACCTCGGCCGCGTCGGTATTAACCATGCTGACCAGGTTTGGCAGGCAATCCAGCACAAACAGCCGGGCATTCAGTTGCGGCAGAAAATCAACCACTTCCTTTTCCATGCGGCCGTTGCCGGAAAAACCCAGGTTAATGACCGGCCGGTCGAGCTTGCGGCCCAGAATAGAGGTCCACGCCATGCCCGGCCGTGAGGCACAGGCTCCGTGGGCAATCGACGTACCGTAAATCACAATGGGCGGGTCCATCCGCACCGGCAGGGGCGTGAGGGTTACGCCTTCAGGTACGCCGATCTCCAGCCACTGAACGGCGGTGTATAACGGCAGGTACAGCCGGTATTCGCGCCCTTTCTGGTGGTAGGTATCGTTGGGTGTCAGCCCCGTAAACCGGTACTGAATGGTATCCCCGAACGTATATTTTCCCATGCACCACAACCAGTCACCGTCGCTGTTACCGGCATACAAATCGACACCGCTTACGCCCGTTGCCGGCATGTGCGGCATAGACTGATTGCCCTTCACCTGATACCGCACCACAATCTGGTCGGTGCTGGCCCGGAACCGGATCATCATCCCGGCCGAGTGCCGCGACAGGTTCCAGACGGCTTTCGGAACCGTTTTTTCGGCTTCGGCCGGTAAGCGGTCATACGGGGCCTGCACACCGGCCGGCCAGCCTTGCCCTTCCAGGGTATTGATGTCGGACTGCTTCGGATTCCACCAGATCAGTTTGGCGGGTGTCTGGGCGAGGGTAATCGTGCTGTACAACAGGCACAGGACGAAGAGATAACGAACGTTCATCGGTAAATCAGCGGATAAATTCGGGTTCGATTGGCAATTATGCCGTTATTTTGACTTTTCTACAAAACCAGCTAGCCACCATGTCCTACTTCCTTTCGACGATTTGTTTCTGCCTGTTGTTGCTGCCTGCCTGTCTGGCTCAGACGCCGCTGCCCGATAGCTACAATGTCGTCTGGACAACGCCCGGGCGGGATGCCAGTGAATCCATGCCGTGTGGCGGGGGCGATATTGGTCTGAATGTCTGGGTTGAAAACGGCGATGTGCTGTTTTACATGGCCCGCAGCGGCACGTTCGACGAAAATAATGCCATGCTGAAGTCTGGACGCGTGCGGCTTCGACTCAGTTCTAATCCGTTCAGTGGCAGTGGCTTCCGGCAGGAGCTGCGGCTGGCAAAAGGGGATGTGGTGATTTCGGGGGGTAAAACGCGGCTGCACCTGTGGGTCGATGTGTTCCGGCCGGTGGTGCATGTCGAACTGGAAAGTGCTAAGCCCGTAACGGTGACGGCCATGTATGAATCATGGCGGTTTGACGACCATCTGGTCAAAGGCACCGAACTGCGCGGAAACTCCTATAAAGTGTCGCCGAAGTTTGATGTGATTACCTACAAGGATGACGTGGCGGTTTCCGGAAATGAGATCCGGTTTTACCACCGCAACCGTGCCGACCGCGAAAACGTCATGGCGTATACGGTGCGGATGCAGGGCATGGCTGCCGTCAAAGACCAGCTGTTTGACCCGATTACGGACAATACATTCGGTGGGGTGCTGGTGGCGCCCAGCATGAAACCGGCGGGTACCGATACCGGAACGTATATGAATACCCGCTACCGGTCGTGGGTGCTCGTGAGCAAGACACCGGTACGAACGCAGCAGATCGACGTGGTACTCCATGTTGACCAGACACCTACCCTGGACGCATGGACGGCGGGGCTAGCGAAAATCCGGCAGGAAGCAGCAGCCACGCGGAAGACAGCGCTGGCCAAAACCCACGATTGGTGGGCGCAGTTCTGGAACCGGAGCTACATCCTGATCGACGGCCCTGACAGCACCGTTTCGCGGAATTATCAGCTGTTCCGGTACATGCTCGGCTGCAACGCCTATGGCAAATGGCCCACTAAATTCAACGGCGGGCTGTTTACGGTTGATCCTGTGTTTGCCAACAAACTGTATGCCCACACACCGGATTTCCGGCTGTGGGGCGGCGGTACCATGACGGCCCAGAACCAGCGGCTGGTCTATCACCCGATGCTGAAATCGGGCGATTTCGACATGCTGAAACCCCAGTTTGACTTTTACCTCCGCTCGCAGCGTAACGCCGAATTACGCAGTCAGCTCTACTGGAAACACAACGGCGCCTGCTTTACCGAGCAGCTCGAAAACTTCGGTCTGCCCAATATCATGGAGTATGGCGTCAAGCGCCCGGAAGGCTACGACCCCGGCATGGAATACAACGCCTGGCTGGAATATGAGTGGGATACGGTATTTGAATTTTGCCTGATGATGCTCGAAACAGAGCGCTACGAGGGCCGTGACATCCGCTCGTATGTACCGTTTATCGAAAGCTGCCTGACATTTTTTGATGAACATTATCAGTTGCTGGCCAAACAGCGGGGAACGAAAGCATTTGACGAAAAGGGGCAGTATGTCTTTTACCCGAGTTCGGCCGCCGAGACCTACAAAATGACCTACAACTCTACGACCGTTATTTCGGCCCTGCGGGTAATTCTGGGCCGGATGCTGGAACTGCCCGCCGGTTATTTGCCGGAGGCGCAGCGCGACAAATGGGCGACGATGCTGAAACGGGTTCCGCCGGTGCCGGTGCAGTACCTCGATGGTGGTCATAAAACGCTGGCACCGGCCGTGGCCTGGGCCCGCATTCAGAACACGGAAGCGCCGCAACTCTATCCGGTCTATCCGTGGGGACTGTACGGCGTCGGAAAGCCGGATCTGGAGGTTGCCCGCAACACCTGGCAGTACGATACGCTGGTGGTGAAGTACCGCAGCCACGTTGGCTGGCGGCAGCACAACATCTTTGCCGCCCGCCTTGGCCTGACTGACGAAGCCGCCGACCTCACCCGCCGGAAGTTTGCCGACGGCCCTCACCGCTTCCCCGCGTTCTGGGGCCCCGGCTTCGACTGGACACCCGACCACAACTGGGGCGGTTCGGCGATGATCGGCTTGCAGGAGATGCTGATGCAGGTCGACGGCCGGAAAATCTACCTCTTACCGGCCTGGCCGGACCGCTGGAATGCCCGCTTTAAACTGCATGCACCCTACCAGACAACCATCGAAGGTACGGTCGTGAACGGAAAGCTGGAGCGCCTGATTATCAGTCCGGAAAGCCGGAAGGCGGACGTTGTTTTACCGGTAGCCCGGTAGAGAAATCGACGGAAAAGGGCAATCCCCCGCCCGAAAGTTGCTATCTTTCGGGCCGATTAGCTAACCTGATAATGTCTTATCAAACTGTTCACATAAATCCGCGGGTGGCGCTGGCCGACAATGCTACGTCGGAAACGATGGCCAGCCCGTCCACTTCATCCGCAACATCCCGCGTATCGGTTCTGGTCATTTACACCGGCGGTACGCTGGGTATGGTCTACGAACGGAAAACCGGTCAACTCATTCCGTTTAACGTTGAACGGGTCCTCGATCAGGTACCCGAACTGCACCGGCTCGACTTCGACATGACGCTCATTACCCTGCGCGACATCATCGACTCGTCGAATATGAAACCGGCCAACTGGATTGAACTGGCGCAGATTATTCAGAAAAACTACGTGCAGTTCGACAGCTTTGTGATCCTGCACGGAACGGATACGATGGCTTACACGGCGTCGGCGCTGAGTTTTATGCTGGTTAATCTGGCCAAGCCGGTGATCCTGACCGGTGCGCAGCTGCCGATCGGGGTGGCCCGCAGCGACGCCCGTGAAAACTTCATTACCGCCCTGGAGATTGCGGCGGCTAAGCGCGACGGCAAACCGATTGTGCCGGAAGTCTGCGTTTATTTCAACTCGCAGCTGCTGCGCGGCAACCGGGCTACGAAGCAGGAGAGTGTGCACTTCAATGCCTTTCATTCGGAGAATTACCCGCGGCTGGCCCTGGCCGGTGTGCAGATTGAATACAACACCCCTTTTATTATGTCGGGTGAGGTTGCCGGACCGTTCAGCATCCGGACGCAACTGGATGCCAACGTGACGATCCTGAAACTGTTTCCGGGTATCACGCAACCGGTTGTGGAGGCGATTCTGACTATTCCGGGGCTGAAAGGGGTGGTCCTCGAAACGTTCGGAGCCGGTAATGCACCGACCTACAGCTGGTTTCTCGAGGCATTGAAAAACGCCAGTGACCGTGGCATTGTGCTGTTTAACGTGTCGCAGTGTGAAGGCGGACGGGTGACGCAGGGGCAGTACCAGACCAGTAAGCTGCTCCAGCAGATCGGCGTCGTCAGCGGGGCCGACATGACCACCGAAGCCGCAATTACGAAACTGATGGTGGTTCTTGGCGAAAACGTACCCGAAGCCGGCGACGATGACCGGATCGAATCCCGCCGCCAGCAGCAGGCCCGCCTCGACCGCATCCGTCAGCAACTGGCCACACCATTCAGCGGGGAAATGAGTTTGTAAGAGTTGATTGTCGGCTGAACCTTCCTGGAAGTTTTGAACTTCCAGGAAGGTTCAGCCGGCTTGTATGTTGCTGCGCAGAAGCGTATATTTGTTTAGATCAATATAGTGTTAGCCATGCTGAGAAAACCATCTGTTTTTGATGAAATTTCGACATTTATTGCGGGCATGAATCCGGAAAAAGTTGTTCAGTTCAAGCCCTCTCAGGCGAATCAGGACCGGCTCGATTATTTGTTAGAAAGACAAAAAGAAGCACTTCTCTCAGAAGAAGACCGGCACGAACTGGAGCAATACCTCATCATTAACCGGATTATTGGCCTTGCAAAAGCCAGAGCGTTAACACTTCTCAACGCATGAGCCGTAGCTTATCAGTTGCTATAAAAAAGAAAATAGCACTGCGGGCAAAGTACCGATGTGAATACTGCTTACTACCGGAATACCTTTCTTTTTATGCCTTCCATATTGAGCACATCCGAAGCATAAAGCATGGAGGTACCAATGAATTATCCAATCTGGCCTATTGCTGTCCTGACTGCAACTATTTTAAAGGCACGGACATAGCGACTTTTCTTGACAACGACACAATTGTCCGGTTCTTCAATCCAAGGAAAGGCGACTGGAACAGTCACTTCATACTGGAAGAAAGTGCCATTCACGGTGTAACCGATATTGGAATAGCCACCGTCCGTATTTTCAAATTCAATGATGTAGAACGATTGATCTTCAGGCAACAACTTGCCGAATTAGGTTTTTACCCCTGATGAGCCTGCCTCCGTATTCTAACTCCCCGAGGGTTTTGAACCCTCGGGGAGTTAAGTTAATCGGGCGGGAAGCTACCGGATTGCCAGCTCCGTTTCCGCATCAAAAAAATGGCATTTATCCAGATCCCAGAACAACCGGAACGACTGGCCGAACGTTAGCGGCAGGTCGGCGGGCAGACGGGCCACCAGCCGGTGATTATCCAGATGAAAATACGTCAGCGCCTCGTTGCCGGTGTGCTCAACGGCATCTGCCTGTACCGTGAGCTCGGGCATTGACCGGCCGGTGACCGGGACCGGGCTCATGTGCTCGGCACGGATGCCCAGCGTGACCGCTTTACCCCGATATGGTGCCAGCACAGGGGCATGCACTGTCTGGCTGAGGTCAAAAACTACCGTATCGTGATCGCTCCGGAACAGAAGGGGACCGGAGGAAGCAATTCGCCCTTGCAGAAAGTTCATGGGCGGTGTGCCGATAAAGCCCGCCACAAAACGATTGACCGGCTGATTGTAGAGGTTGATGGGCGTGTCGAACTGCTGCACATCGCCGTTCCGCAGCACCACAATCCGGTTGCCGAGCGTCATGGCCTCGATCTGGTCGTGGGTGACGTAAATCATCGTTACCTGCAGATCGCGGTGGAGCTTCTGTAGTTCAATCCGCATCTGTCCCCGGAGTTTGGCGTCGAGGTTGCTCAGTGGCTCATCAAACAAAAAAACCTGCGGGTTCCGGACAATGGCCCGGCCGATGGCCACGCGCTGCCGCTGCCCGCCCGACATATCCTTCGGCTTGCGGTCGAGGAGGTTTTCGATTTCGAGCAGCCGGGCAGCGGCAGTGACGCGCTCCCTGATATCCGCTTTGGGCATGTTGCGGAGCTTCAGCCCGAAGGCCATGTTTTCGTAGACCGTCATGTGGGGATAGAGCGCATAGTTCTGGAACACCATCGCAATGTCGCGCTCGTTGGGTGGCACATCGTTCACCCGCCGGTCGCCGATAAACAGGTTTCCGTCCGAAATTTCTTCCAGCCCGGCAATCATCCTGAGCAGTGTCGACTTGCCGCAGCCCGACGGCCCGACCAGCACCACAAACTCCTTATCCTGAATGTCCAGATTTACGTCGCGGATAACCCGCGGTCCGTTCCCGTACGCTTTCGCTATATGATCCAGTTTAACGCGAGACATAATCGTATTGAGTGATTGAGCGAATGAGTGATTGAGCGGCCATTCCGGTGGCTTGATGAGGGACTCCATGTTCACTCAATCGCAATTCGCTCAATCACTCAATAGTAATTACTTTAGCTTCCCGACGACGGCGGGGTATTGTTCGGCGCGCTGGAAGGCCCAGAGCGCTTCGATGGTCGATTCGGCACCGGAGTTGCGGTTGACTTCCGTGGTCGATGAGATGCCGTCGAAACAGCGGCCTGATTCGGTGTCGTACATTTTTATGCCGGCCACGTTCTTACCCAGAAACCAGCCCATGAGTTCGGTGGCCAGGTCAGTATATTTCGGGTCCTGAGTCTGGTCGTAGGCCTCGAGGGCGGCCCACACCATCGGCCGGACACCGTAGGCAATCTGTGCAAACCGCGACGATTTGAGGCCCTGAAGGCCGTTGCCCGGATCATGAATCTCCAGCGATTCGAGTAAGCCCTGTTTGAGCAGATAAGGATAGAAATTGTCAATTTCCTTTTTGGCGGCCGCAATCCACGTTGGCTTGTTAAGCGCCTTGCCCACTTTCAGCAGGGCGTAGGACTGGTCACTGCCGTAGGCGTGCCAGGTATTCTCAAAACTCATGATGGCCCCGTACGGGAAATGCGTCGCATCGCCGAACTGCATCAGGACAATGCCCTCGCCCAGTAATTCCATCAGTTTCAGCACCTGCGCATCGGGCGTTTGCTTATAGTAGTTCGACAGGCTGAGCAGCATAATGGCAGCCTGGTCGGTACCCGAACCAAACGGCAGCCATTTCGGAACTTTAATACCTTTAACGAAATTCATTTCCTGCGGACGGCTGGCGAAGTCGCGCACCATTACTGTTACCAGCCGCTGGTTAGCCTGCTGAATGCGGGTGGCCATGGCAGGATCGGTTTTCTGGAAATAGGGGTAGGCTTCGCTCAGGAGCCAGAATGCCCGCCACGACCACCAGTTAGGCTGGTTAACGCTGGTCTGAAACGTTTTGTTAATGGAAAGATCAGGCCACAGAAAGTTATAGTAATAGCCTTCCGTCGACTGGAGCTGCAGCACAAATTCGGTCATTTGCCGGAGCTGTGTCTGCTTAAGTGTACTTGTCGTGAGGTCAGGCTCACGTAACATGAACAGCCCTGCCCGTGCGACATCATCTATACACGTAAAGCCCTCATCCTCATCAGTTATGAGGTCATAGTTAGGAGCATTACTATATATGGCGACAGTACCTACTTCAGGGCCAACCGGTAATTTAACACTTTTATAAAGGTGTTGCAAGTGTGAAATGGTGACAAAACGGCCCGTAGAGTAATTGGAAGAAACCGGGTCTTTTTTGCAGGCGAAGGAAAGCAGCCCGAACTGGACGGCTGCAAAACACAGATATACTAACGTACGTTGAGTCATTTTGGATTTAAGTTACATATTCTTTTGGTGAAACTCGTCCAGCAGTTCCTGCACTGACAGGGTAATGATACCACAGGCCGAGTCAGACATTGCATACGGGATAATCAGCTGGTCGTTGTGCTGAAGCCAGCCACAGGTATAGACCACGTTCGGGACGTAGCCTTCGCGTTCGGATTCGAGCGGTTCGATAAGCGGTTTCGCTAATCGCCCGATCACCCTGGTCGGGTCCTGTAAATCAAGAAGGATTACCCCGATGGCATAGCGGCGCAGCGGTCCGACGCCATGCGTGAGTACCAGCCAACCCTGCTCCGTTTTAATCGGTGAGCCACAATTGCCGAGCTGCACGGTTTCCCAGCCAAATTCGGGTTTGGCCAGGGTTTGCCAGCTATCCCAGACGTGCAGGTCCTGCGAAAACATGATGTTGATATACTCGCCGCCTTGCCGGCTCAGCATCACATACCGGCCGCCGATCTTTTCGGGAAACAGCGCCATGCCTTTGTCCTGAATACCGTCACCGTACATGGTCCGGACGCGGAATTCGACGAAATCGGTGGTTTCCATCAGCTGGCACTTGATCGTTTCGCCGTCGTAGGCCGTGTAGGTGCTGTAGTAGCAGGTGGTGCCGTCTTCATGGGTAAACTGCACAAACCGCACGTCCTCCATACCTTTGCTTTCGCCCTTGGCGTTCGGAAAAATGACCCGCTCGGTCAGTGGTACGTCCGGTTCGCAGACAAGGTCATAGTTGGTGTCCAGAATCTCCAGCAGCGCTTTCTGCGATTCATAAAAGCGGCTGTGCCCGCCCGAATCGGGGAGGTTGGTCAGGATCCGGGCCGCTTCGGGGGCCGTAAACGTATCCGGCAGTTCGTCCAGTACGTTTTCCGACGTATGGAGAAAGTACCGGAGCCGTTCCCGCACAAAGTCTTTGGTATATGCCTTCTGCCAGTTTTTGGCCGATCGGGTCGCGTAGGGCGTCAGGTCGTCGAGCTGTATCTGCCCGTCGGCCGTCAGTAAACCGGTCCGGAATTCAACCGACGAAATGTGGCTTTCGCCCGTGGCCCGCAGGCTCATGATAAAGCGTATAGTACCCTCCGGCAGTCCCGACTGATCGGGGTGCCGCACAATCGACGGGTTAAAGAGCGCCGCCGCCTGCGTTGAATACTCCATCGTCATACAGGCCCCAAGCAGCAGCCGGCGGGTCTCTGACCAGTGCTCCGGCAGCGAATGCCGCTGTGAAGCTTCGGCGAGGTGTTGCCGGAACGCATTGTCGAGGTGCCGGTGCCGGTCGGCAAACAGGGTTCGTGTCTCCGCCAGCAGCGATTCCGCTTCCGGCTCGCTCAGGCGGTCGATCCGTTCGGCAATGTGGGGCACCCGGTGGGGACCTTGCAGGCTGAGGTAGCGTAAAATCACCCGTTCGGGGTTGGCCGTAAACCGTATGGCCGTGCGCGTAATCTGCATATCGTTAATCTTTCAGGCCCGATGAGGCCATGCTTCGGATAAAGTGTCGCTGGAAAAACAGGTACAAAACAATAATCGGAATGGCCAGCATAACCGCCGCCGCAATCTTGACCGTCAGCTGCCCGTCGGCGCGGCCACCGACCGAGAACAGGGTGACAAGCTGGGGCATGGTCATGGTTGGTTCGTCGCGGATGACGATGAGCGGCCACAAGGCTTCGTTCCACAAGCCCATGAACGTCAGGATCGTAATGGTCAGGACCGTTGGCAGGATGTTCGGGAACAGAATCTGGAAAATAATCCGCAGCTCCCCGCAGCCATCCAGCCGGGCGGCGTCGATCAGGGCCTGCGGCAGGCCCGTAAACGCTTGCCGGAACAGCAGAATCGACAGGGAATTGAGCATAAACGGTACAATGAGCGCGAAATAGGTATCCACCCAGCCCAGCTTTACCATCGTGATGTAGTTCGGGATGAGGGTGATCTGGAACGGCAGCGTCATCGTGAAAATGATGACGTAAAAAATCAGATTCCGCCCCCGGAACTGTAGCCGTGCCAGCGCGTAGCCCGTCATAGCACCGGATATGAGTACCAGTCCGGTTGTGGTCACGGCCACCAGAACGCTGTTGACAAAGGCCCGTCCCAGCGGAATCTTAGAAAAAACCGTGACATAGTTTGCCCACGTGAAGCCGACCGGCCAGAGCGTCAGGTTGCCGAGCTCGCTCTCCGATGACAGGGAGGCGCTCAGCATCCAGACAAACGGATAAATGAACGATGCCGCAGCCAGCATAAGCAGGAAATAGCGCAGAAAGGTTGACATAATTCGTTAAATTTCCTGTTCGACGTATCGTTTCTGAATGGCAACAACGGCCAGAATCAGCAGGGCGAAAAAGAAGCCCAGCGTGGCTGAATAGCCCATGTGGTAGTATTGAAACGCCTGCTGGTAGATGTACATCACTGCCGAGAGGGTGCTGTTGAGTGGTCCGCCTTCGGTCATGATATACGGCTCAATGAACAGCGAAAACCCGCCGATGGTCGATAGTACTACCACCGTAAAAATGGTCGGGTTAATCATGGGCAGGGTAATGTACCGGAATTTCTGCCAGCTGGTCGCTCCTTCAAGGTCAGCGGCTTCGTAGTACTGCGGCGGTACCGTTTGCAGGCCCACCAGAAACAGAATGACATAGAGCCCGACGTTTTTCCAGGTCGCCATGATGGCGATGGAATACATGGCCACCGCCGGATCGTCGAGCCAGGCCACGCGCGGTAGCCCGATGCCGGCAATCAGCCGGTTGAGCATACCGGAGTTGAAGCTCAGCAGCTGCTGCCACAAAATCGTTACGACCACGCCCGACACAATAACGGGCAGAAAAAACGCCGCCCGGAAAAACGAAGCCCCGCGCAGGGTACGGTTCAGGAGTTCGGCCAGCCCGAGGGCGATACCGATCTGCAGGGGTATGTGTACCAGCAGAAACCGGAACGTATTAAACAGCGCCTGCCAGAACAGCCGGTCTTTAAACAGCCGGACGTAATTATCGGGGCCGATAAACTCCATCGGCGATATGATATTCCATCGGTGAAAGGTCAGCACGACCGAAAACACCACCGGAAACGCCACAAACACCAGCATATGCACCACATACGGCGCCACCAGCCAATAGGGAAGGAGCTTTTTCATAGTCTGTTGAGCAATTGCGTGATTGAGCGAATGAGCGATTGAGTGGCTGCTGCTAGTAATCACTCAATCACTCAATCATCATTATTTTCGAGCAGCACATTCACGGCGTTGGCGGCGTCGCGGATGGCGGCTTCGGGCGTTTTACGGTTATAGATGACACAGGCTTCGTATTCCTGTGAGATAATGTCGAATACTTCCACGATGACCGCGCAGTTGTCGACGCCTTTGATGTAGCGTACCTGCCGGGCAAAGGGTTGGGTCCGCGGATTCCGGCTGAAATACGGGGCAAAATACGGGTCGGTGTCCAGCTGCTTCCGGCGCGGAAACTGTCCCGTCAGTTCCATCAGCCGCAGGTCGCCATGATTGTCGACCAGGGTACGGACAAACTCCCACGCGGCCTGCGGGTCGCGGCAGGTGTTGAACAAAACAATGTTTTTGGGATCGCCATAGGTATAGATCGGGTTGTTGCCGGAAGCAAGGGCTGCGGGAACCGGCATCGGCCAGAAGTCGTATTCGAAGCCGGGCTTCTTGAATTTTTCGAGGTACGACACCTGCCACGGCCCCGAAAACTGGGTGGCGATGCGTTCGTCGATGAAGGGGTCGCGGGTGGCCGACAGCCGTTCGCGGGAGAAATAGTCGTTTTTGTAAAGGTTTTGCAGAAACCGGAATACCTCCACCGCATAGCGGTTGTTGAAGGCCGCCCGGTTGTTGACAATGAGCGGGGCGCCGTTGGAGGCAGCCAGGTAAAGCGGGTAAAAATTGAACAGCCGCTGGTACCAGATGGCTTTTACTTCGGTATAGCCCAGCCATCGGTCGGTGTAGCCGTCGCCGTTGTTGTCCTGTTTAAACTGCCGCCCGGCTTCCAGAAAGCTGGTATAGCTGAAGGGAGGCCGGATACCCCGGAGGCTGTTCAGGGCATGCCGGTTGCTCAGCGTCATAATCGGATTTACTTTCCAGGGCACCTGATAGATATGCCCGTCGGCCGACGTGATTTCGCGGATAACACTGCTGTCGCAACGACTCCGGATAAAGTCCATGAAGCCCTTCAGCGTATCCAGCGGTATCAGTACGTGGGCTTTCGCATACATCTCCACACTGCCCTGCCACATGTTTGCGTAGATGTCCGGCGTTGTTTTGCCAACCACCGAAGCCAGAATGATTTCCTCGCTCGACTGCCCTTCCGGAATCGGCTGAAACCGGAGCGGCTTGTCGGTGCGGGTGCGCTGCCAGCGTTCGGTAAACTCCTTCGCAAAGGCGATTTCGCCCGCGTTGTTGGAACACCAGAACACCATCGGCCGGTTGCCCTCGTTCTGCGAACAACTCCCGGCCACCGCCAGCACAATGAAACCAATCAGCCACTTCATCATAATGAACAATGTAAAATGAATAATGAATAATGAGCAATGAGGATGAAGGCCGTCGGGCCATTATTCATTGTTCATTATCCATTATTCATTCAAAAATTAATTCCCCTTCTCAGCCGTGTATACCGACTTGATCTGTGTGCTGCTCAGGACAACGTTGTAAATGCGCAGGTCGTCCATGTCGCCGGTGAAATAGCCACCCCACGGCCGGTTAAAGTTGTTGCCGTCGGCATCGTTGGCTTCTATGTTGTTATACAGACTGGTCGGCAAATCCTGACCAATCGTCATGTTGATCGTGCTTTTCACCGAAGCAGGGTCGCCGGTTTTGTCGGTCCAGCTTTTTATCAGTGTACCGTCGATGTAAAAGTTCATTTCGCCGGATTTGTACGTAACGGCTACGTGATACCACTTACCTTTATCGAGCGTAACGGTTTCGGCATCCTTATCGTTGAAGATACCGGTTGTCGTTTTTACGGTAAAGAACGTTTTGTTGGCTTCCTGCAACTGGAACTTGTAGCCGTTCCAGCGGTTCAGCGACACGAGGTAGTTGCTGGCCCGCGACGAGTCCATTTTGACCCAGAGGCTGATGCTCAGTTCTTTGGCAGGGTTCAGGGAGGCGTTGTACGGAATTTCGATATTGCCGCCTTTTTCGAAGTGATAGGCTTTGCTGTCGGCTCCGAACCGGTCTTTCGTCGGTGTCACCGTACCCGCGCCCCAGCCGGCATGGCCCTGCTTCAGCGTACCGTTGAAGCCTTTGCCCGACGCATCGTTGGCGTTACCGTCCATCTTCAGATACAGCACCAGGTTGCTCGGTGCAATTTCCTGTACCTTTTTGCTTTCAAACGTTGTGTACGCCTGACCGAGGTTTACGTAAGCGTTGTTGACCGCTGTCTGCGTAGCACTCTGGTCGCTGTTAACGGTTGTGGCAGCATCGATGGCAGTCTTAAACGTCGTTTTCGAACCGGTTTCGTAACGGCCGACGGCTGTACCTTCAACGGCGGCGTTGTACGAGGCATTGGCACTGTCGAGGCGGGCTTTCAGTTTGCTTTTATCCACGGGCGCTACTGTCGGGCCATCGTCTTTTTTACAGCTTTGCGTAAACACCATGACCATCATAAAGGCGACGATACCCCAAAGCAACTTGCTTGCAGAAAATGTGTTGTTTTTCATAAAACGCGTATTTGACATTAAGTTAAACGATTACTAATCAGAATTTAAGCTTTTTATTCGTGTCCCGTTCGCTCTGCGGAATCGGGAAATAACGGGTTGTTTCGTACTTGAAAGACGGCTTGTCGCTGAGGGCGGCCTGGGCAATATCCTTACCCCAGCGCATCAGGTCGAAGTAGCGGTGAAACTCGAAACCAAGCTCCACGCGGCGTTCGTGATAAATCAGTGTCCGGAGCGTCGCCTGGGTGGCATTGGTCACGTCGGGCAGCAGGCCGGTTGGTGCAGTGCCGGTTGTGCTCAGGTTCGTATCGTACCGGTAGCTTTCACGGGCCCGTTTCCGGACCAGATTCAGGTAGGTGAGGGCTTCGGCAGAGCGGCCCAGCTCGTTCAGGGCTTCGGCCTGCCACAGCAGTACATCAGCGTACCGGATGACCACGTAGTTGAGGTTGCCGTCGGCTTTGGTGCTCCGGGGTACTTCCGACAGCGGTTGCACATGCTTTTTGTTCAGGTAGCCCGTCGGCGACCAGGTCGGGTCATACGGTGTCCCGTCGATCCACGGTTTGCCGCTGCGGGCCACCGTATAGTCGAGCCGCGGGTCGGCCACACCGGCACTGGTCTTTTCGAACTCATCGACAAAGCGCTGGGTCGGTACGTTGAAGAAATAGCCGTTTTCGTTGGCCCGTGGCGCAAACCACTGGTTCAGGCGGTTGCCGGTAAACGGTACCTGTCCCGTCAGGTGCTGGACCGAGAAGATTGCTTCCTTGTTGTTTTTGTGCGCCTGGTCGAAGTTCTGGCTGTAGACCGGCAGCAGTTCATACAGCCCGATTGTCTGTACCTGCGCGGCCGTTTCGGCTGCCTGCTGCCATTTTTTCTCGTAGAGATAGGCTTTTGCCAGCAGCGCCGTTGCGGCTCCTTTGGTTGCCCGCCCGACGTTGGCGCCCGAATGCACCGCCGGCAGGTTTTTGATCGCCTCCTGTAAATCAGCTTCAATCACCTGCGTGTAGATGTAATCGACCGGCGACTGCTCAATCTGTAGTTCGTTCGGGTTTTTGGGCTCCAGCACAACCGGCACCGGCCCGTAGATATTGACCAGATAGAAGTAGTATAGCGCCCGCAGAAAACGGGCCTCGCCCAGAATCCGGTTTTTGTTGGCGTCGGCCATGTTGACCGCCGGTACCTTCTGAATGACGTTGTTGCAGCGGCTGATGCCCTCGTAGAGTTCACCCCACTGCGATTCGATCACGCCGTTGTTGGGGTAGATCTGGAACTCATCGACCAGCCCGATATCGGCCTGATCGCCGGGATCACCGCCTTTGGCCGCATCGTCGGATGCCACGTCGCCGAACACCCACAGGCGGTTGCGGTCGGTGAAAAAGGCCAGCGGGGTGTAGGCCGCATTGATCGCCAGCGTGGCCTGGGCTTCGGTCTGGAAAAACGCCGACTCCGGATAATCGCCCCGGACCTGCTCATTCAGAAAATCGGAGCAGCTACTGACCGACACCAGCAGCAGCGTCATGATAGAAAATGCGTGAAAGCGATTCATACGTTGCTAGAAGTTAAGGTTAAGCCCGATGGTGTACGTGCGCGCAGCAGGGTAGGTGCCCCAGTCGATACCAACCGCGACATCACCCCGGAACTGTTCGTTGTTGACGTTGTCGCTGGTCTGCATTTCCGGATCAAGGCCCGGATATCTGGTGAACGTCAGCAGGTTCTGGCCGCTGATATACACACGGGCGCTGCCGGCGGCAATTTTGCGGGCCAGTTTTTGCGGCAGCGTATAGCCGATCTGGAGGTTTTTCAGGCGGGTATAAGCCCCGTCTTCCAGAAAACGCGTCGATGGCTGCTTGTTGTTGGCGGCTCCTTTCCACGATACCCGTGGCTGCGTGTTGCTCGTACCCGGACCGGTCCAGTGGTCATCCACGACGCGTTGGGTGATGTTGAACGCACGGTAAAACCCTTCAACGTCGGTAGCGACCTGGTAATAGATTTTGTTGCCCGATACCCCCTGGAAGAACGCCGACAGGTCAAATCCTTTCCATTGCAGGTTCGCCGTCAGGCCATACAGCAGCGTCGGAATGGGGCTGCCGACGTGTGAGCGGTCTTTTTCGTCGATCCGGCCGTCGTTGTTGATGTCTTTAAACTTCACGTCGCCGGGACGGATGGTGTTGCCCTGAAACGCGCTGGTGAAAATCTCGGCATCGCTCTGGAAAATGCCTTCCTGCTGCAACAGGTAGAACGAACCAATCGGATAGCCCGGCTCAGTCAGCGTGGCAAACACCCCGTTGTCAATCCGTCCGCCCGGAATCGGCCGCCCGTCGCTGAGCGACAGTACTTTGTTTTTGATGAACGAGGCGTTGGCGGTAATGTCGTAGGTAAACGCACCTTTTTTGTCGCGGTAGGTCAGGTCGAGTTCCAGTCCTTTGTTCTGCACGCGGCCCGCATTGACATACGGCGCTCCGGCGGCCCCGCCCGATTTCGGCCCCGGCACCGGAATCAGCATGTCCGATGTTACCTTGATAAAATAATCGGCCGTGAGCTGTAAGCGGTTATTCAGAAAAGCGGTTTCCAGCCCGATGTCGCTCTGGGTCGAGGATTCCCACTTCACGTTGGTATTGCCGCGGCTGACGATGGCGTAGCCCGGATTGGTTTGCTGCGGGTCGCCCAGCGGATAGTTGTAGCCACTGCCGACAATCGACGCAAACGGGTAATTACCGATGTCCTGGTTACCGAGCTGACCAATGCTGGCCCGCAGCTTCAGCAGCGAAACGGTACCGGCCAGTGGTTTAAAAAAGGCCTCCTGATCGATGTTCCAGCCGAGTGAACCCGAGAAAAACGTACCGTAGCGGTTCTGCGGGGCAAAACGCGATGAGCCGTCGCGGCGGATGTTGGCCGTGAACAGATAGCGGTTGTTGTAGATGTAATTTACGCGGCCGAACAGCGAAAACAGCGCCCACCGCGAATCGCCCTCAAAGCTGGTTTTGCCGGTCGGATCAATACCGCGGCCGAGATACCGCAGGTTGGCGACCTGATCAATATAGTTGCGGTCGGAGCCGCCGATAACGCGGTTGATGTTCTTGATGGCTTCGGTACCTACCAGCACCGCCAAATCGTGCCGCTCGTTGAATATACGGTTGTAATTCAGGGTGTTGTTCCAGTTCAGGTTGCTGAGCAGCCCCACCTGGTTTACGAGCGACGCCGGGCTGTTGATCCGGTTGTTAGTCCCCCAGTTCTCGTTGAAAATCTTGCGGTTCAGGATGTTCATGTCGAGGCCGCCATCACTCCGGAAGCGCAGGAATCTGGCAATCTGCCATTCGGCATAGAGATTACCGAAAGCCCGGTACTGGGTTTCGGTGTTGTCCTGTTTCTGGGCCAGTCCGACGGGGTTGTAGCCGTCGCCGAAGAGGGCAGGGCTGGCGGGCAGGTCGGTGTAATTGCCGTTCTGGTCGTAAATGGCGATGGCCGGTGAACGGAACAGGGCATAGCGCACGATGCTTCCACCGTTGCCGCCGTAGCCGTCGCCCGAACTGCCCACGATGTTGCGGATCCCATAGTTCAGGTTCAGATTCGTCCCGATCTTAAAGCGGCCGCTGCCGTTGGGGCCTTTGCCGATATCGGTGTCCAGACTCGTGCGGAGCGCATACCGCTTGTAGCCCGAATTCAGAATAATTCCCTGCTGGTCAAAGTAGTTACCCGAAATCAGGTAGCGCGATTTTTCTGAACCGCCGCTGATCGACAGCTGGTAATTCTGGATCGGAGCCGTGCGGAAAATGGCGCGCTGCCAATCCGTATCGGGGAGTTGCGTACCCGTCGGAATCGGGCGGCGTTGCAGGCTCGGGTTTTCAACGCCCACGTTGTCATTCACCACCGATTCATTAAAAATCGACACGTACTCGGCCGTGTTGGCCATCGGAATCAGCCGGCCGTGCTGCTGAATACCGGTGTACGAATTAAACGAGATACGCGGGGCACCGGTTTTGCCGCGTTTGGTCGTCACCACGATAACCCCGTTGGCCGCCCGTGCACCGTAAATAGCTGACGACGAGGCATCTTTCAGTACCGAAATACTTTCAATATCGTTTGGGTTCAGGACACTGAACGCATCTTTGGTCGGTACGCCGTCGATGATAAACAGCGGGCTGTTGTCATTGATGGTGCCCACGCCGCGAATCCGGACGGCAACGCCCTCGCCCGGTGCACCCGACGACTGTGTTACCCGAACACCGGCGGCTTTGCCCTGCAAGGCCTGATCGACACCGCCCACCGGCAGCAGGTTAATGTCTTTGCCCGAAATGGTCGATACGGCACCGGTGAGGTCGGCTTTCTTCTGCGTACCATAGCCGACAACGACCACTTCGCTCAGTGTTTTGTTGTCTTCTGCCAGCGTAACATTAATCTGCGTGCGGTTTCCGACGATCTCTTCTTTGGTAACGTACCCTATAAACGAGAACTGCAGAACGGCGCCGTCGTCGGGCACACTCAGGCGGTAGCGGCCGTCACCGTCGGTGGTACTGCCGGCTGTTGACCCTTTGATGATCACGTTAACGCCCGGGATCGCCTGTCCTTTTTCGTCCGTCACTTGTCCCGCTACTTGTTTGTCGATGGCTGCGGGTCCGGTCGACTCCAGCGGGATTAGCTCCGGGCGGACAGCCGCCGATTCAGAGGGAGTGGCGGCCATACCTTTTGGCGCACGGCGCAATACAATCAGCCGGCTGTTAACGACTTCGTAGCCCACGTTTACCGGCCCCAGCAGCGAATTGAGCACATTATCCAGCCGTTCGTTCCGGACATTCAGGCTAACCCGGCGGCTGCCCTGAATCAGTTCGTAGCTGTACGAAAACGTGACGTTCGCCGCCTTTTCGACCTGTGAGAGGACGTTTTCAATAGGTTGATTCGCAATGGTCAGGCTCAGGGTACGGCGGAGCACGTTCTGCCCCTTAACCGGATTGGCCAGCAAACTGCCCATGCAGCCCAACAGCAGACAGGCGTATACCAGAGAAAGTCGCATAAGCTGAGTCAACGGAAAACGTGAATGGATCCGGTCACCCACCGTTTGCCAAAAGGCCAACGCTTGCCGGAAAGGCATACGGGTGCCCAACGGGTGTTGAGTAAAAGAGTGTTGCATCATGTTGAGTAAACTGGACTGATATAGTATAGCCGGAGCGCCTACTGGCAACCCTGACCCGGTACAATGCGAATACTGCCGTCGGGCGTCAGTTCGTACGTAGCCCCCGTACTGGCCGTGATCACATCAAGCTTTTCGAACAGAGATTCGTTTTCGAGCCGTGTGGTCAGCGTACAGTGCGTAAAATCGGCGGCGTTATACAGCAGTTTGATGCCGTATACCTGTTCGATGGTTGTAAACACCGCCGGTAAAGGTGTTCGCCGGAAGGTGAAGCGGTTCGCCAGTGCTTCAGGCGTTACCGTCATGCGGGCGTCAACCGCCGACTTTTCGGCTTCGGGTGCTCCCTCGCGGTAAGTTGCCTGCTCATTGGCGGTCAGCATCACCGTATGCGCTGCCGGCGGGGTAGCTGGTTTGGCCGGCTGCACCGGATACACCGCCACCTTGCCCGTCCGGACAACGACGCGTGTGGTCTGCCCGAGTGCAGGGGCATAAATGGTAAAACTGGTGCCTACAACGCGCGTGGTCAGCTGGTTAGCGTAGACCAAAAAAGGCTGCGCCGGATTTTTGACCACCTCAAAAAAGGCCGTGCCGCTCAGGTATACCTCCCGCCGGTCAGCGTCGAACGTAGCCGGAAAGCTGATACGGGCCCCTCGCTGCAACTTCACCAGACTGCCGTCGGGTAATCGGACCAGCCGTGGGGTAGTACCGGCATTGGCGATCTCCGTTACGGTTGCCGGAGCCTGTTCCCTGAAGGCTTCATAGACCGAATCCGGCGTCATCCAATGGCGTTTGGCCCAGACACCGGCCAGCAGCAATACGGCCACACTGGCCGCCACCGCCATCCATCGCCACGGGCGACGCACCAGCGGCAAGACCGGCGTTTCGTATAGAGCTACCCGTTCATCGCTGACCTGCTCCATCAGTTTCCGGATATTACCCGAAACCAGCTGATCGGACAGGGCCGGTAAGTCGCCGCGTGCGGAGAGCAGAAACTCCCGGGCAAGTTCGGCGCTGGCTTCATATTCCGGGTGTGCTGCCAGCAGGTCTTCCCAGTACAACCGGTCAGCTTCTGCGGCCTCACCGACGGGGTTAAATACCCATCGCCTGAATGATTCGTTATCGATTAATTCCTGTGGCGTCACCGCTTTATTGTTCTTGTTTCATACCGTTGGTATAGCGATGAGTATCGGGAAAAGAAAAAGTAATCTTGCTGTGGTGAAATTTTTTGAAAAAATTTGACGGCGCAAAAGACAATGGATAAAAGGAGAGACGTATCCATATGTGTTTACCACATAGTCACATAGAAAATATAGATTGTATGCTTATGTGCCCCATGTGGTTATGTGGTAATTTTTGTGATTCATAATCAGTATGTTGTGCTTTTTGGTGAAGTATGACCAGCCCGCTAGCTAAGCCAGTACCAGGTCAGCAGGACGAGCAGGCCGGTGAAGACAATCTTCTGATAATGTTTGCGGAGAGTCTGCAACGCGTGTTGCAGATAATTGGCGACCACCTGCCGGTTCAGGCCCATGACGTGGGCAATCTCCTCGTACGACAAATCCTCAAAATAGCGGAGGTAAATGGCTTCACGCTGGCGTTGCGGGAGCTGGTCGAGTGATTTTTTGAGTTGCTGCTGCTGCACCATGTCATCTTCGTGACGCAGCAACAGCCGTTCGGGGCTGATATCAGGAGCCTCCGCATCGTCGGTCTCGTTGAGCGGACGAAACAGGCTGTCGCGCTGGGTGCGATGCAGAATGTTATGGCGGATGGCCGTAAACAAATACGCTTTAACCGACCGGACCGATGGCAGGGCCTGTTGCTTTTCCCAGATGGTCAGAAATAGGTCCTGGAGGCAGTCTTCGATATGGGCGTGATTCGCCGTAAATTTTGTACTATAGTGAAACAGAGGACGATAATAGCGGGTTGCCAACGCCTCGAGCGCTGATTTATCGCCCGAACGGATACCGTCCCAGTGCTCATGATCAGTGTCCGAAAAAGAGTTGTCAAGCGTTACCATGGGTAGTAATCGTAGGTCGTGCTGCTATACTGCAATAAATTGAAGGAATAGTGTTAAAGCTATAACTAAAAAAGGGTAGGTTTTGTATGCGTGTGAAATAAATTATTATCCGGAACGCCGGAAGTGTTTACTTAAAAGGCGGGTTTTGAGCGGTTTAGGGTCGATAATTGCAAGGGTGGTGGTATATTCTCTTTGATTTTCAGGGAATAGTCTGTTATTTTGCGCCCCATTCGCTGAGCAATCAGAGGATGCAGGGCCAAAAATGGGGGCCTTTTACATAGGAAAATCATCCATACTGGATAAACAAGCAATTGATGTTCAGTATGGATATACAGAGAGGTGTCCGAGTGGTTGAAGGAGCACGCCTGGAAAGTGTGTATGCGGGAAACCGTATCGAGAGTTCGAATCTCTTCCTCTCTGCAATTTTCCTGTTAAGTGAAAAAGTAAACTTCAGCATTGCTTAAAGGGCAGAAATGAGAGTATTCCTTATGCTCTTGTCAATTACATTCTCCTGTAAGGAGAGCTTACACATAGGTTATTTACTCTTCTGAAACCCATTCTTCCACTTCTGCGCAATCCTTAAGGCGGTTTCGAGCATGGCGGGTTGCCAGCGCTCAATGCCCCAGTCGCTGTGGGCAAGGGGTGAAGCGTCGAGCAGTTGCCGGGCTTCGTGCGGGGTAGGGGCGGTTTCCAGAATGGTGGTAAGGTGCTGCTGTTGCCGCGCGAGGGTCTCGTCTTCGAGGGGATGTACGGCTGGTGGTAGCAGCGCTTCCGGCCGGAAAAGCCGCTCAGAGGATACGGCTGAGGCGCGCGGGTGGGCCGCTACACAACCGGCAATGCGTGTGAAGTCTGCCTGGTACTGCAGTCGGGCCGCATCGGTAAGCAGTCCGCGACCGAGCTGTTCCAGCACTACATACTTCAGGTTCGGGCACTGGTCAATGGCCACCGGCAGCCAGTCGAATAACCGGCCGGGTACCGACTCGTCGTGGGTGTCGCGGCGGATAGTCCGGCCCGGCTCGCTTACGGAATCTTCCCAGCTACCGCCCGACAGGTGGATTTCGCGCACGCGGTCAAGCGGATACAGCGCCAGCAGCTCACGCCAGTCAACGCCGAAATTATGGCTCTGGCAGTAGAGGTTGTGCAGGTCCATAATCAACAGGCCATCCACGGGTGACAGCAGCTGATGCAGGAAATCGCCCTGCCGCTTCACATCATCCAGTGAATAGGCAAGGGCCAGATTCTCAAGGCCAACGGCGCAGCCGGCGGCTTGTTGGATGCGTTGCAGCCGGTCCTGACCGATGCGCAGGGTGGTTGTGTTGAGCGGCACACTCATGGGCGCACCGGCGTGGAAACTGGCACCGGTCATGAACCCGAAATGCTCCGTGACATGATCAAAGCGATAGCGGCGGGCGCGGTCGGCCAGCTGACTGAGCCAGGTTTGCTGCTCCGGTCGCCAGCGGCCCGCAAAAATGGAAAAGAAAACGCCGTGCCCGACCAGCCGGCCAGCCTGCGCGTAGGTCTGCAACAGTTCATCGAACCAGTCAGGTAGTCCGGGCTGTGCATACAAACTATCGAACGACCATTCCAGGGCCGCAACCTGTTCGGCCGCAAAGAGGGGTAAACCGGCCTGCAACAGGTGTTGGTCCAGATTGCAGGCCAGTGCCGGATAAATTGCCATAGCGCGTCAGAATTAACCTAAGCCGCAGCCAGGGCAGTCGTACGGCATTTTTTTCTCTTTTTCGGCTTTGTCCTTTTTGGGCTTCACGATATCAAGGTTGCAGGATGCACTGACGGTTGTTACCGCCACGGCCACCGCAATGGTCTGAAGTAAGGTTTTCGGAATTTTCATGCGTCACCAAACAGGGGAATGTATACTGTTCGTGACAATAGAGTACTTTGGCCGGTAAAGCGTTGGAAGGCAATGGCCAAATCAGAGGAGAATTTTTGGTGTTGCCGGTTCTGGGCGGTGTCGTTACCTTTGCGCCTCGACTTTTACAAATCCTGATTTCTCTCCAATGAAAAACAAGCTTTTCGCCGCTTTATTGCTCTGTTCGGCTACTGCGTATGCACAAATGCCAGACCCTAAGCGGATCACGAAGCATATTGCCTTCCTGGCGTCTGACAAGATGAAAGGCCGTGGTACCGGTAGTCCCGAAAATGCAAAGGCCGCTGCCTACGTGGCGAAGCAGTTTAAAAAATACGGTCTGGCCCCGCTGGGAACCGATGGTTATTACCAGTCATTTACGGCTAAAGTTCGCCGGATCGTTGTTCCGGACAGCCTGCGGGAAGCCCGTAATGTGATTGGCTTTCTGGACAATCAGGCTGACTATACCATTGTCATCGGTGCGCATTATGACCACCTTGGCGAGGGGCGGCAGGGTAGTTCGCTGGCCAAAGGCTCGGAAGGACAGATCCATAACGGGGCCGACGATAATGCATCCGGCGTGGCCGGTATGCTCGAGCTGGCCCGTCATTACAGCCAGAATAAGGAGAAAGAGCCGTACAACTTCCTGTTTATGGCTTATGGAGCCGAGGAGTTAGGCTTACAGGGTTCCCGTTATTTCCTGCAAAACCCGACGCTGCCACTGGAAAAAATGGATTTCATGTTATGTATGGACATGATCGGCCGCTATAATCCGGAGCGGGGCATCGGCATCGGCGGGTATGGGACGGCTGATGCCTGGCCTGCGATTTTTAAGGATGTTACGGCACCGATCAAATTCTTTACCGACCGGGCCGGCAACGGTGGCTCCGATAATGCGGCGTTTTATGCAAAGAAAATTCCGGTCCTGTTCTTCCATACCGGCGGCCATCCGGATTACCACACGCCTACCGACGATGCGGAAAAGATCGACGTTAAGGCCGAAACCGCAATTCTGGAACTAGGTATCCGGCTGATCGATAACGCCCTGAAACACCCGAAACTGGTTTTCACGTCGGTACAGTAGTACCTGTCAAACCACGAAGGCGCAAAGAAACGAAGGCGCACGAAGAAACGTCGTGCTGTCCGGGTTCTCAGCGCCTTTGTAGCATTCAGGCTGCGATGCGTTCGATGGTGACGAAGGGTTCTTTGGGGCTGGTGGCTTTGGCTTCGTCGAGTGGCATGGCGAGGCCCTGCGAGAGATAGCCCATTGTGTCGATGCCGCAACCGTCGAGAAACTGATAGACCCGCGCCGCACTAACCCGCTTCGGTACAGTCATGCCATCAACCGGATTGGCAATGCTGGTGATCCGGAAGTCGTCGGGTGTAATAATCACACTGTCAAACCCGCTGCAAACTGCCACCCCGTCGCTGCCCTGTGCGATGACCGAAACCGGATCGGCCGGCGTATGGCCAAAGGCCAGGGTAAACACCTGCCGTGCTTCCTCATCGGTGAGGGCATAGGCAGGGCGCAATAAAGGTGTGATCTGCTCCGGCCGGAAATACCAGGGCACAACCAGACCATCGATGTAAATATTAAGCCCTTCCTGATGGAACAGAACACAGCTCAGCGTACCGTATTTCTGATCCAGATCAGGGTTAGTAGCGTGGCTGGTGCGTACTCTGACCTTGGGCCAGCGTCCAAAATCAGCCGTAGTCAGCGCGGATTTATGTTTTAAGGTGTTCATATTGGGGGAAATCGTTAACAGGGAAAGTTTTCTCCTTAACGATTTTTCCCGTCCGGTTGCTAAACAAACTGAGTGAGTGGTACTATCCGGATATTGAATTGATTTTATTGGTGATGATTATCAGCGTTCAGGAGAATTGCCAGACTACTACACTGATGAGAGCCGGCCAGTTGGTTTTCATTTCGCCGCGCAGTGTTTTGAGTGCCTGATAAACCTGAGAGCGGGCCGTCTGGTAATTGATACCCGTTACGTCGCAGATTTGTTCGTAGGTCAGGTCATTAAAATAACGCAGGTACAGGATTTCGCGTTGCCGCGGCGACAGCGAGGCCATAGCCCGCCGCACCCGTTCCTGCAACTCGTTGTCCATATCCAGCTCGATAAGCCGCTGTTCAGTCGAAGGCTCAACGGGAAAAGGCAGCTCCGGGTCGGTATCCCAACCCGAAGCATACGGAATATCCTTGCGGTACCGGGCGTTGAGCCGGTTCCGGAGTCCCTTAAGCAGGTAAAAGCGTATAGAAGCCGGTTGCATAAGGGTTTTGCGGTATTGCCACAATTCCGCAAACAGATCCTGAATGCAGTCTTCAACAACTGATAACGAACCGCTTAGCCGGAGGCCGTAATTCAGCAGATGCCGGACGTGAGCCTGATACAGCTCACGAAACGCCTGTTCATCACCGCGCTGAAATTGCCGCCAAAGTTGTTGTTCGTCGTTGAAGCCAGGTACTGCCATATGGCTAAAAAGGCAGAAGCCCTGTGTTTATACTGAATGATGTATCTGTCAGGACACGTTTCGGTAGAGCGATGCGAGTTGCTCGGCGCAGCGTTCGCCGTCCATAGCCGCCGACACGATGCCACCGGCATACCCGGCCCCTTCTCCACACGGAAACAGCCGGCGGATCTGTACGTGCTCACACGTATCGCGATGGCGCGGAATCCGGACCGGCGACGACGTACGGCTTTCGACACCGATAATCTGGCCGTCGTTGGACAGGTACCCGCGCATTTTCTTACCGAAGTCACGCAGCCCGTCACGGAGTGGCCGGGCTATGTGGTCGGGCAGCACATCGCTCATGTCGGCGCTCAGCAAACCGGGCTGGTAGGAGGTCGGCAACAGGCTGCCGGAAACGCGGCCGTTCACAAAGTCGGCAATGCGCTGGGCCGGTGCCACCTGTGACGTTTTTGTTTCCGAACCACCGCCCATACGCCACGCCCGTTGCTCAACGGCTTGCTGCAGCATCAGTCCCGCCAGCGGACCGTGTTCGGCATAGGGTTTCAGGTCCGCATCGGTGATGGATACGACCAAACCCGAGTTGGCAAATTTCGAGTCACGGCGCGAAGGTGACATACCGTTGACGACCAGCTCGCCGGGGGCTGTAGCGGCCGGGACAATAAAGCCGCCGGGACACATGCAGAACGAAAACACGCCGCGCTCTACGCCGCCAAAGCGGGTTTGGGTAACAAGGCTGTACGAGGCCGCCGGGAGATAGTCGCCACGGTCGGCGCAGTGGTATTGCAGCGAGTCGATGAGGGTTTGCTGGTGTTCAATCCGGACACCCATCGCAAACGGCTTGGCTTCGATGGTGATGCCTTTCCGGTGGAGGAGGTGGAATATATCACGGGCCGAGTGACCGGTTGCCAGAATAACGCCGAGGCCGGTAATCTCGCGGGTTGTGCCTTTTTCCAGATCAACGGCTACCACACCCCGCATTTCATCGCCTTCGAGAATAAGATCAGTTACTTTGGTATCGAAAACGATCTCGCCGCCGGCATCCAGAATAGTCTGCCGCAGATCAGCCACAACGTTCGGCAGCTTGTTGGTACCGATGTGTGGGTGGGCATCCACCAGAATCTGATCCGTGGCACCGTGGGCGACCAGAATCTCCAGAATCCGCCGGACGTCGCCGCGCTTTGTGGCCCGCGTATAGAGCTTGCCATCGGAATAGGTACCGGCCCCGCCTTCGCCAAAGCAATAGTTCGATTCGGGGTTAACCGTATGGTCTTTATTGATCGCGGCCAGATCGCGGCGGCGTTTGCGCACATCACTGCCCCGTTCGATAACGACGGGTTTGATCCCGAAATCGAGCAGGCGGAGGGCGGCAAACAACCCGGCCGGTCCCGCACCGACCACAATGGCCTGCGGGGCCTGACGAACATCAGGATAACTTTTTTGGTAGTTTATCAGCGGTGGCGGAACTTCGCCGGTATAGACTTCGGTGTCAACGTGAATGCGGACCTGCCGCCCGCGCGCGTCGATTGACTGGCGTTTCTTGCGAACAACAACATCGGCGGTGTCCGGCAAACGGAGATGAGCTAGTGCGCAGGCACGGAAAGCAGCCTCATCAAGAGCCTGTTGAGGGTCCAGGGTGAGGGAGAAAGCGTGTATCATAGACGAATGTGAGGTAGTTATCCTCAACTTTTTTGGCAAATTTAGGCCATATTCCGCTAACAAGCACATGCTGTGGGGAGTTCATTACGTACATAACTGAACCGGAAACGGTTCTCCTGAAACCTATGCAACCAGCATCAACAACAACGAACCGGCAGCCGGCTAACCCGGCTAAAACAAGTCCGGTTGACGCACCTGATTTTTACCAGATTGATGATCTCTTCTCGTCCGAACACTTACTGGTTCGTTCGTCGATCCGCGATTTCGTCCGCCGTGAGATTAGTCCGATCATTGAAGAGTGCGCCGAGCGGGCGGAGTTTCCAACCCAGATTATCAAAAAGTTTGGCCAGATCGGGGCGTTCGGCCCTACGATTCCGGTCGAATACGGCGGGGGAGGGCTTGATTCGATTTCGTACGGCCTCATGATGCAGGAAATTGAACGGGGCGATTCGGGCATGCGCTCGTGTGTGTCGGTTCAGAGCTCGCTGGTCATGTATCCGATCTGGCGCTTTGGTACCGAAGAACAGAAAAAGAAATACCTGCCGGGATTGGCCAGCGGCGAACTGGTTGGCTGCTTCGGCCTGACCGAGCCCGGTCACGGCTCTGATCCGGGCGGGATGGAAACCAGTTTTACCGAAACCAGTTCTGCCTATATCCTGAACGGGGCAAAGATGTGGATCACCAACGCGCCCATTGCCGACATAGCCATTGTCTGGGCCAAAAACGACCAGGGAAAAATCCGTGGCCTGATCGTGGAGCGCGGCATGGAAGGCTTTTCAACGCCGGAAATTCATAAAAAATGGTCGCTGCGGGCGAGTGTTACCGGCGAACTGGTGTTTCAGGATGTACGGGTTCCTAAAGAGAATATGCTGCCCGAAACCTTGGGTCTGAAGAGCCCGTTGCAGTGCCTCGATCAGGCGCGCTACGGCATTGCCTGGGGAGCGGTCGGTGCGGCGATGGATTGCTACGAAACCGCCCGGCGGTATGCGCTGGAGCGGATTCAGTTCAATAAACCGATTGCCGCATTTCAGCTTATGCAGAAAAAACTGGCCGAAATGCTGACCGATATTACCAAGGCGCAGCTGGTTTGCTGGCGGCTGGGTGTACTCAAGAATGAAGGACGGGCCACGACCGCCCAGATTTCGATGGCCAAACGGGATAATGTGGCACTGGCGCTGCGCGTTGCCCGTGAGTCGCGGCAGATGCTGGGCGGGATGGGGATTACCGGCGATTTCCCGGTTATGCGCCATCTCATGAACCTCGAATCAGTGGTAACCTATGAGGGGACGCATGATATTCACCTGCTGATCATGGGGGCCGATATTACGGGCATTCCGGCGTTTAAGGGCTAGCAAAGCAACAAGGGTGTAATATTGTTTTGTAGAGACAAGGCAGGTCTTGTTTCTACAAAACCACTTCAGATTTCAGGTAATGGCTGTGCAGGTCTTCCACAATTTCCTGAACGAGGTACTTAAACGAATCGGGGTACTCGATCTGAACGGCATCGCCATAGGAAAGAAGCCAGCGCGCAAGTCCTTTCGGCTGACAGGTCCGGAAACACATCCGGATGTACTCGCCGTCGTCTTCTTCTGAATGGAGTCCCCAGAAATGTTTGGTCTCGTGTACAAACCGCTTGACCCGTTTGTGGATAAGCAGGGTAACTTCGTAGGTGGCCGGTTGATCGTTCGGGCGGTTCAGGTATTCTTCGAGCGACAGGCGCTCTTTGCGGGAGAACTGTTCGCCGGTGAGGGTCATGTCGGTAATCCGGTCTACGCGGAAATCACGGTAATCATTCCGGAGGCGGCAGAAGGCAATCAGGTGCCAGGCCTGGCCATAATGGAACAGACCGACGGGTTCTGCCTCGCGGGTAATCGTCTGATCGGAATAAAAGGAAAAATAAACAAACCGCAGCACCTGCCGCCGGGTGATTGCCTGCTGAATATCAGTCAGGAAACCGTCGGTATAATCGGGAGCTGTTTTGGGCTTATGTACGTTGACCGATGCTTCGAGGTCGTCGAGATGCTCCTGGTCCGGTCGTTTGAGAACGGCCTTAATTTTATAGAGTGCTGATTCAAATTCCTGTTTAACAGAGGCGTCAGCCCATCGCTCAATGAATTTTGCGCCGAACAGCAGGGCCGATGCCTCAGATTTTGTAAACATTACGGGCGGAAGTTGGTATCCCTCCAGAAAGTACCCGATTCCGGCTTCTGCACCGATCGGAACGCCCGCTTCCTCGAGGGCACGCACATCCCGGTAAACTGTTCTGAGGCTGATATTGAACCGGTTAGCCAGTTCCTGGGCTTTCACAACACGCTTTGTCTGTAAGTGAATCAGAATAGCAGTCAGGCGGTCAATACGGTTCATGAGGTTGTCGTTTTCGGAATACAATTCTACTCAAAAAGGGGCATTATCCATTATTTTTAATTTTTTTTTGAATTCCGTGTTACCTTTTGGTACCGAGCCTTATTAAGGGATAAAAAGAATTAGTTTTCCGCTGTATTCATGCACCATCCGATGACGGATCAAGAGTTAGTCAAGGCCATTCGCTCCAAACAGCCCGCTGAAGTGGAGCGAGCCGTGACCTTTTTGTACCGTTACAAAGGATACGTTACAAGTTTCGTACGTTCCGATACTCAACGGGATTTACTTTTATTTGACCAGGCGTTTTGTGATGACTTATTCCAGGAGGTAATTGTTGCGTTTTTAGAGAATGTATGGCGTGGTATGTTTACGCTGCAAGACAATGTAGATGTAAAGACATACCTGTGGAAGATAAGCAGACTTAGGTATTTCAGGTTTCGGGAGAGTGAATTGCGCCGATTACAGCGTGACAGCCATTACTTTGTTCTGACCGACGATAATCCTCCAGAGGCCGATGCCGCAATAATCGACCGTGAGCAGGAACGAGTCTTTAAATGGGCTATGAGCCGGCTCGACAAAGATGGTCAGGAGTTTATACGAATGTACCATTACGAAAAGCGGACCCATCGTGAGATAGGGGAGATTCTTGGCATCTCGGAGGTAGCAGCCAAACAGCGTTATTATCGTTATCGTTTACAATTGGCAGAATTGCTGAAAGCATATGAATTACCCGGTTGAGTTACTTGAAAAAATTGACCGTTATCTGGACGGTCACCTGTCCGAAGATGAATGCCGGACCATTGAGCTTCGTATGATCGAAGATACTGGTTTTCGGGATCTTGTTCACGCCATGAAACAAACGAAAGTCCACATCGAAGAGGCCGAGCTGGCCCTGTTGGCCCGGCAGGTAGTAAAACGCCTGGATCTCGAACAGGCTGTCGCTGACAAAACAACGGTTCCTGTGCGCCGGATCGGTCTTGGTAACCGCTTCTGGGTAAAGGCTGCCTCCATCGCGGCCGTTGTTTTGTTGGCAAACGGCGCTTTCCTCACCTTAAATACGGTTGATCTGGCGAATGCAGACATCAGCCCGAAGGTTCATCGCCTTGCGCTTGAAACCACACCTGACGGCTTACGGCCGGACGAACGGGCGGCGCTCAACAACTTTATACTGGCCAACGAACTGTTCGTCAATGGTGATTATGAAGAAGCTATCCCGTATTATAAGCAGACAGCAGGCGCCAATGTCAGTGATTATTTAAAGGAATGTACGTGGTGGAACCTGTCGCATGCCTACCTGAAATTAGGAAAAGTGGAGGAAGCGCGGCATTATTTTAACCTGTATAACAACCTGGCCAAGCCACACTTCCAGAGCAGTTTTATGAGTCAGTTGCGGTTAAAGGCGCAGCTTATGTGGGCTGATCTTTTTTCTTAACCGATAACCAGCCGACCACCAGTACCACCGATACCAGTGCACCCAGCAGCGGCCAATAATTTTGGGAGGTTGCACTCTTAAACGGTTGACTGCCCCCAAAGACAATAACACCAGCCCAGAAGAACGGATGCCGCCCGGATTGATGCGCTTCATCCGAGCGGAGAAAATCCAGCTTTGCTTCCCGCAATGTTTCGCGGATCGTCTGCCGGTCAGACAGTTTACGGTAAAAGGCATTGCCCAGACGCGCCTGCACGGAATCGTTAAGCGGGAAAAGAGAGCAGGTTACCGCTTTGGCCCCAGCCCAGGTAAACGAGCGGCCCAGCGTCTGTATACCGTCACCCGCAAGGGCTTCGCCCCGTTCGGTTTCACAGGCCGATAATACCACCAGCCGGCTTTGACGCAAGTCTGTGTGCTGAATTTCAGAAGGATATAGTAAATAGTCGGTTTCGCCGGGCCAGAACGCAAGCGCCGTTTCACCCGCTTCCGGTACCGTATGCGTTACGCAAACAATCAGGTTGGCATTAGGTGCCTGTTCCAGAAACTGCTTCTTGGTCGCGTCTTCATTCTGTAAGGCATCTCCTCCGAAAATATCAATTTCACGGCGGGACGCAGGTAACGTCTGTAAAACAGGGCCGCCGCGCCGGTTTGCTATCATATGGCCGGAATCAGTGAAGGGTGCAATTACAAGTGGCCGTACCGACATGTGCTGCTCCGGCAATTCGTTCGTAAAGAGAGCGAACAGATTAAACAGGTAACCAATATTGTATCGTTCAATCAGGTATTCCCCGGGCTTCCCTTCAAGGGCTTCAAAGGGAATCATCAGTTCAGGGGGCGGCAGAATGGTCAGGCTATTAGAGCCGGCCAGCATTTCGGCTTCCAGCGGCTTAATCAGATACGTGTACAACTGACGGGCAAAAGCCGGGTTATAGCTGCCGACTACGCCCGGGTCCCGGCTGATTTCGGCCTTGAACTTACTGACAAGCCCGATCAGCCGGTTGCGTTCGACCGGCACAAATTTGAGCGTAGCTCTTTTCCGCGAGCAACCAATCAGTAACAGCCCTTTGGGCAGTAAAACCTGGCTGATTACACTTTCGGTCGGGCCGATTTTCTGTTGTAATGACGTCAGAGACCGTTCATTCAGTTCGCGGCGGGCGCTGGCATATTGCGGAAACTGCCGTTCGGTCTGAGCCTGAAAATTGACAAGCCGCGATTCCAGTGTCTGGATTTTTCCCGAAATCTGCTGTTGCGCATACGGGTCACGGTCTTTTTCGCGGAGCAGAATCAGCAGGCTCAACTGCTTTTTGATCGCCATCAGCTGGTTGAAGGTGGCTTTCGGCAGGTAATAACGGGCAAGTTGCTGTTCGGTCTGCGCGTCGGTCAGCAACGCATTCCGTGATAATTCCAGCAGATCAAGCGCGCGCTGGCAATATTCTTCAGGTTGGGGCGCCTGCTGTGAAAGCTCATAACAAAGCATGAAGGCCGGTTCCAGAAGCTCGGCTGTAAAGGTGCTCAGAAAATTCTTTGATTCAGACAGGGATGTTGACCGGCGCAGCGAGGCTGTGATACGAATGGCATTTTCATAATTAGATAAGGCCGTTTTGCTGTTTTCAAACCGCAGGAATTTGTCCTGCATCGGCATGGCCAGTAACAGGTGAGCCTCATTGAGTAAGGCTTTCAGATAGGCCTGGGGCAGGTAAGGCGTTAGTCCGGACTGGTCTGAATTCTTGAGGCCATACGCTTCGCGGATTGCCAGGGCCGCCATACGTTCGGCGTCGGCCCAGAGTTTTTGCTGCTTATAAATTTCACTTAACCGGCAGTATGCTTCAACACGCTGATGCGATAGGGCCGGGTTTAATTTTTTCGAAAAGGTAATCAGCTGTTTGCTGGCTGCCAGTGCGGCCGGCAATTGTTTTTTCTGCCAGTAGAGTTCGGAGGCGTTTTCGAGCAGCCGGACTTCCAGATCCATGTCCGGTGGCCCGCCGGACTGTTGCCGCGACAGGTCATAAAGCTGTCTGGCTCTATCAATACTTTCTTCTGCCGGACCCATTTGCTGTTGCCGTAACTGGCCCTCGGCCAGATTACAATAAACAATCGCCTGATAAAGAGGGTAGCCTTTGTAGACCTCAATAGCCTTAAGGAAAAAGGAGTCTGCAACGGCAAAGTTTTTTATTTCCCGGTAGCATTTTCCGAGCGTATTGTGCAGCCCGGCAATTTGTAAATTATTTTTGGAAACTTTCGGTACGATTTGCAGTGCCTGCTTGCTTAAATTTATGGCTTCTGCGTAAGCCATCATCTGGTAATTTAAGTAAGCATAATTAATATAATAATCCTGAACATAAATAGGTATTTCCTTGTAAAGGGTGCGTTGCTTTTCGAGTAATTCAGCACTTTGTTTAAAATAATGCTGGGCTGAATCGAGCTGCCAGCCGGATTGATGATAAATGCCGAAAGCAGACAGGATACCAAAACGCGCGGCTGCCGTTTTGTTGGGCATCAGCTGATAATAGTGCCACGAGCGCCTGGTCATTTCCAGCGAGTTGTTATACTGGGCCATATCTGTATAGGTGGCCGCAATATTTGTACAAATCAGTACGCACAAATCATACGCCTGAATCCTCTCTGCCTGTGTAAGCAGCTGATGGTTAACCTTTAAATTCTCCGCATATTGCTGTTTAATATAAAGCTCCGAGGCACTGCTGATGGCTAGTCTAATTTGTCTGCGCTCCGGCGATTCTGCGCGGCAGATGCATAAAATCAAACTACATAACAGGAGCAGAGATATTTTTTTAATAAAAGCAGTCATACACACTCGACCAACACTCACCTAACAAATAAGCCATAACCGTCATAACAAAGTTATGGCTTATTTGCAGTAATACGGTAATCTTTGGTGTACATACTTTCAGGGGGATTAACGAGGGCGTCCGCCGCCGATATGGCTGGTATCGCCGGCAACTTCAACAGAGAGGGGTTCAGGTTGAGACTGGTTTTGTTCGCAGGCTGAGGCAGCAGCGACAAGGAGCATGAGGATGAGTACTTTTTTCATGTGGTTTGATGCGTTTTAACTAGCTTTAAATCTGTGAAATACATGTATTAACGAGGGCGTCCGCCGCCGATATGGCTGGTATCGCCGGGCGACTCTACAGTGACCGGATCAACAGAGGTTTGTGTTTGTTCGCACGCTGTAGCAGCAGCAACCAGGAAGAGGAGTACGAGTAATTTTTTCATGATTTTTTTGTGTTTATGTGTTTAATTATGTAGCCAGAAAAGGGATTAACGCGGACGTCCGCCGCCGATATGACTAGTGTCGCCGCTGGCTTCATTGGTTACCGGGTCAACAGAGGTTTGTGTTTGTTCGCAGGCTGAAACAGTGGCAGCAATCAGAAGCAGGAATACGAATGTCTTTTTCATGTTTATATTTGTTTAAAAAAAAAGTTTGTAGTTTGATTGACAGGAGATTAGCGGGGACGTCCGCCGCCGATATGACTGGTGTCACCGCTGGCTTCGTTGGTTACCGGGTCAACAGAGGTTTGTGTTTGTTCGCAGGCTGAAACAGTGGCAGCAACCAGAAGCAGGAGTACGAATATTTTTTTCATGGGGTTATTGCGTTGAAATGAGTTTATATTGTGAAAGAAAAGGGATTAGCGGGGACGTCCTCCACCGATATGACTGGTATCGCCGCTGGCTTCATTAGTGACCGGATCAACAGAGGTTTGTGTTTGTTCGCAAGCAGAAGTAGCAGCAACTAAAAACAGGAGTACGAGTAATTTTTTCATGGTTATTTATTTGTTTTATGGTTTTATATCAGTTCATGCAGGGCATATATTTTAATCTGTTTTTGTTAATGCCCTTCCGAATTCTTATGCAAGTTTACAGGGTCTCATTAGCTTAATTTTTTCCAAAAACTTCCAATAATCCCTAACTTGCTTTTTCCCTAAAGACAGTAATTCCTTTCAGCATTATTGTATGCCTTTTTCTGCTAATCCAAAGACACTGAAGCCGTCGAAAAAAACAGAGCAAAGTTTGACCGGAGAAACTTTGGAGGAGCGCTTGATACGTGTACGGAAACTGTTGGAAAACTGCTTACTACCGGATGAATCCAGTGAGGTATATAATCTTCATACACTGCGTTTTCAGTTTGCCGAGGGGCTGCGGATTTTTCAGGAAGCGTCGCGGAATCCGCAGACAAACAAGCGTGATAGCTGGACAATAATCCGTGATAATCTGGCGACACCGGATTATGTACATGACGGTTTCTCAACTACATATCTGAATGAGGTAATCCGCATCAAGGGTGATCCCCAGCCGGACCGGAAGTATATCCGGCCTAAACAGATCACACTGGCCCTTTATTTTATCAGCCATTATGCGGCCTTGTGCCGGTTTGACATTCGCTCGGAGCGGGGCATGCTGCTGTTTTACAACGGCGACGATATTATTCACCGCTGCGAGCTGCCCAAAGACGGAAGGCGGTATTACCTGCTTTATTTCTGGCGGCAACAGGATACACAGGAAGCCATCAGCTACGGACTATTGACACGGGAAGGCAATGACTGGGAGTCAGCAAGGTTGATTTTCAGTGATTTACCCTATGAAGATGATGTGTTTACGGCAACGGAAAGCCAGCTCTCAAACAACCAGGTACATATCCGGATGCGCAACGGACAGGAAGCAGCAGAGGGGTCCGAGGCAGCGCGCGTGCCAAATTTCCTGCAGTTATCGCTGAACACCTTTCATGACCAGCAACTGATTATACTCGGTATCGCCAGCGGCAGCCAGCGGCGGACCGGCGATACCATGGCCGGTGTTGTCGTACTGGTGCGGTATGAGACCCATGCCGAGGCAATGCTTGAACTGGATGCCTATAAACAGGAAGCAAAGCAGCCACCCGTTGAAATTCAGTACTTTCTGACACACCAGCGGCTGGAAGTGGCCCCGGGCGAGTTTCAGTCACTGGCCGAACTGCCCGGCGCGCGGGATGTCCGCCGGCTACAGAACCTGACCGGAATCTACCAGACGTATTTTGTGCATCCGGAGCGTGGAAAACATCAGATTATCTGTAACACTATCGATATCCGGCCATCCGGTGAGGTGGTATGCCTGTATGGTGACCCCGACAATGTCAGCGTGATGACCGGGGTTGTGCGGTATACTGAAGATGTACTGTGGCTGGAGCTTGACTATCTGCCCGGGATTCAGGCCTACCGGATACGGTATCTGCTGTATACCAGACCCGAACGGCTTAATCAGCGGAAGTGCCTGCTGGGTATCTATTCCGGGCTAAACAAGGGATTATCGGTTCCGACGACCGGTCGGTTGATTCTGGAAGAAAACCCGAAGGCGGTTGTGGGCACATTGCCGGTGAGGGACTTTCACCGTAATGGCTATTTTGCTGATTATTACCGCTTTCTGAGCGGTAATCACGAAGCAGAGCTGAACCGTTCATTGACTGATAGTTTTCTGAAAGATATCGTTGTCGATACCGACGATCCACTGAACGAGCAGGGAATTGCCCGGTTTAAGGGGTATTACGATTGTTATGTCTGTGACCGGCAGGGCGAAGAAGATATGTATAAAATCTACCGGTATGTGCTGCACATTCAGGCTGACGGGCAGCTGACGTTTGCCCGGGCGAATGAACATTTCAGTGGCCGCGCGGAATTACACCGGCAAATGAGCTATCTTCAGATCCAGCTGGAGCCGGGTGAACACAACAGCGCCCTTGGTACCATGCTGTTTTCGTTGAACTTTGCTTCGTCAAAAATCAGACACCGGAGTGATATTCAGCACCTGTTTGGAGTGATGGCGCGGCTGGATAACCGCCGTACCGAAGCGATGGCCGTTATTCTGCACCGCGCCGATGATGCCGAGTACCGGCAACTAGACATTAGCATGGTACAGGAGGAGTTTGTGCGCCATCTGGATGAAGGGCATCCGGACAATAATGAGTTTGATTTTGACCATTATGACAGGAAACTTCTGGGAGGGCTTAGTTTTCTGATGGGACAGATGTATCGCCTGATCCGCCTGCCCCGTACGCCTAACCGGGCTTTCCGGCCACGGAAGGACGAATGCCGCCGCGTAAGTTTTTACGCTGCCTGCTTTCTGATGAACCAGTTGCGGGGGCAATTCAAAAAAGAAATACACAAGAAACGGACGCTGCAGCATCCGCATCAGCTGTATCAGTTCAGGGAGCAGATTCTCCGGATTAAGGAATACCTCAAGGAGTCTTGCCGGCACGGGTTCGGGGCTGAACTGTTTGCCGGTTATGCCATTCATTCGCCCGAACAGAAAAAGGCATTACGAAACGAACTGCTGAAACTGCATATACCGGCAAAACAGCTGGATGAGCTTGAAAAAGAGCTTATTGGCTTACTCGAAGACCGGAAATTGCTCATCGGTGCCGTTAAAAAGTGGCGGGAGATGGTGGTTCCGGAAGAATACGAACACGATGTCTCCGGTATTACCGAACTGGCCGAAAGCCTTTGGCCTTACATCCGGACAAATACTAGCCTAACTTCGCCACCACTTGTTTCATAGCCTCCATCCGGCGTTTTTTCTGTAAAATGACTGGTGCCGCCACCCGCTCGCGGCAATCAAAAATGCCGCACCGCTCGCAGGCTTCATTCACCTCACGATGCGAAAGGTTGGGGTCATTCAGAAAGTTGACTTTCGACCGCAGGGTATCATTTACCGCAAAACACATCGAAACGCTCATGTTCTGGCGGGCCGCTCCCGGCTGTAACCGCAACTGGTAAGGATGAGCCACCGAGATAATCAGATAGGCCTGCCCCGAATCGGCGTATGTTGACACCTGCGCCCGGCAAAGCGCCCCGTCGAATTGCTTTTGTTCCTGAACGGCCGACAGCTCTTCCAGAATCGTGAGGGCTACCCAGCGGCGGCAGAAATGCCCGTCGACAATGCCGCGCGGCCCCTTTGTTCGTGACAGGTGCATTTCCTTCGTCAGGTGAAAATTTGTTTGTCCGGCGGTATGATTAAAGCGGTAGAAAAACAGCTGATCAATCCCGAAATATTTGGGCAGTACATTGCTGAGCCGGTAAAAGAAACGCTCCGGAGTCGAGCGGAAATCCTTGATGATTGTCAGCAGGGTATCTTCATTCCAGACCGTACTGGAAAACAGCTCGTTCAGGCGCCGGACGAGCGTGTCGCGCCGGATCAGAATGGCCCCCGCGAAATAGGAGGCCTTGTAGTTGTTCAGGATCTGCTCGAACGAATCTGCCTCTACATACGAATAGGTCTGCGGACGGTTTTTCAGTCCCAGATAGAGGAAACCGATTTCACGCGCGAGAACAAACAACCGCTGTTCAACCGAGAGGTTTTCGTTCATATGGAGCGTTTTCGTCTCGGGGCGGTATACAGAACGAAGCGATGCCAGTTCAGGTAAGGCTGACGGATTAAATGTCTGAATCTTAACTTCGTATCGTGTCTTAAGCAGGTTGATCAACAGGGCTTCCGAGATGCCGGTGCCAGCCGCGTCGAACTCGGCCAGGAACCGGTCAGCATCCGACTCCATATCTTCGAAATGGTTATCGTGCAGTTCCTGGTACGAACGCAGCATCGCTAAATACAGCCGCTCAACACTCATGTTATAGCTGAGGGCAATGTCCATGAATGTACGGATCATGGCACTGACTTTAGCGGGTGCTTCGGCCAGAAGCTCTAGTAAGTCGGCCGGATCAATGCCGAACAGCTCCAGCGGTATTTCGGTCAGAAACTTCGACTTCAGCAAGTCGGAGATCGGTTCGAGTTTTTTGCTGAGTTTCAGCGAAACCATGCTGTCATAATCGACCTGCATGGCATTCGCAAGGGCCGCTATTTTATCCGCTTTCGGATATTTACGTCCTTTCTCAATTTCAGTAATATAGGAGATCGACAAGCCGGCTTTTTGCGCCAGTTCGCTGACGGAAATGCCTTTGTCGATACGCAGCTGACGAAGCTTCAGACCAAATAGTAGTCGGATATGATCGGTGGGAAGGCTCACAGAATCACGATTAAAATTGTCATACCAGTATCTGGTCTGACAAAGATACACATCTATATCGCTACTTTTTGTACATCTTAAACACCGGAAAAGGAAAATGTCTGTTAATCAGGCACACGCAGACATGAGTCAAAATACGCAAACTGAAAAATAAACCCGGTAACATATGCCGGAAAACAAAACAAAGTGTTTAACAAAACAGTTAAAATGTTTACGTATTCTTAAACAAATAATGTTAAAGCGGGCGCAGTTTTATATTACGATACCATACTGTGCTGCCCCAGTCCTGAAGTCCGATCCGGCCCTTAAATTGCCGTTTACTGACAGGCGCATTTTTCAGACCGCTATTGGCAATCCGGTTCTTCCAGTCGTCGCTGCTGAGGTCATGTTCCTGAATAGTAAAGCCGTTCATTTTTACGGTCAGCTTATTGTTTTGCAAAACCACATGTACCTGATTCCACTCACCGGCCGGATTCACTTCTCTGAGCCGGGCATTTGCAACACCAAAAAAATCACCGGCCCTGTGTGTGTTCTCTTTGGCCCCTTCATAGATGGCGTCATCGAGGACTTGTAACTCAAGACCTGTATCATGCATATTTACATTATCAGCATTTTCTGTAACGAAAAAAAAGATTCCGCTATTGGCCAGTCTGCTGACTTTCCAATCAGCTTTAAATTCAAAATTGCCGGAAAAAACAGCATCCGTTACGATATCACCCCCATTAACCGCTTTGTTGCCTGCGCGGTTGGGAACGTTAAGTTTCAGGGCATTCCCGTCAATAATCCAGGCAGAACCCGTTTCCTTTTTTCCGTACGAATGCCATCCGGTTTTGTCTTTTCCGTTAAAAAGTAAAATCCATCCGTCTTTCTTTTCTGAGCTGCTTAATGTATTGATTGATTGTGCATTAACTGCTATTGAGAAGAGCAGATTTGCAAAAAATAAGGGTATGGTTCTGGTCATAATAGAGGAGAGTATATCTAGGAGCTAAAGCAAAATCTTTAACGATTCTCACTCAATTAATAACATTTTTTTCAGGATTATGTATGAACTATCATGTAAGAGCCTGTTTATTTATGCGTTAATCTAAGAAATACAGGTTACCTGCTTATCCGGGACAGAACCGGAATAAAAGTTCAGGGTATATACGTAGATTGAAAAAATAGTTAGCGTGTATAAGACTGAAAAAAAATAGTAAAAACGAAAAAAACAGGAGTACCATAAACTAGATTAGTAAATAAATGTATTGAACTACAAAAAATGTTAGCATTTTTGTAGCTGAAAGACTAAAGCTTATTTAACATAAAGCCGTCACTAACAATGAAAGAAAAAGAACTTCGCTTTTTTTCTGTAGAAGAGAACAGCAAACCAAGTCCTAAAAAAGAAGCAAAAGAAGTTGAGCTGACCGGAACAATTTCTGCTTTTGGGAAATTGGTGTTTCCGTCAAAAACTGTTGAGCAGTTAGATGTGAACCCGGAAACAGCATCATTCAAAATTGCTACCCAGGCCGGAAAGCGCAAAATTAAATCGCTGTATTTAATTCCTGTTGCTGAAGGTGGTTCTGATACATTCAAAATGGAGCAAACAGGCCGTGGATACTGTATTCCGCTTGCGTTGATTCTTCAGAATAATGGTGTAGACTTTTCAAAGTCAAAGTTCACCTTTACGGTTAAACCGTTTGAATATGGTGATACAAACGGCTTCGAACTCCAGATTGAAGATCAGGCTCCGAAGCCGGAATATACCGGTAAACCGCGTGGCCGTAAAAAGAAGGTTGTAGAAGCTGCTGAATAGTCTGTCAGCCCTGTAATTTCTGTGAGAAGCGATCCCTGTCCAGGCAGAGATCGCTTTTTTTGTTTAAAAATATCTGCCTGACAAACAGCTGCTTAAACGTCTTTTTTAGTGGACTTGTGAAAATTTTTCTCTGATTTATACTACAAATCCGCGGTTGTGCTACACTATCCTGATAGAACTGAACCTAAATGAAGTCCTATCAAGATTACATTCACTTCCAGACGGAAGATTTTCTGGCCGACCTGCTGTTTAAGGAATGGCTGGCCAATCCCACACCCGAAATGAACGCTTACTGGCAGGGACTAGTCCGGACGCACCCGCATCTGGAAGGCTCCTTTATGCAGGCCCGGCTGATTGGTCTGGGCATGGCTTCGTCATGGACATCGTTCTCCGAAGAATATGTTGACCGTCTTTTCAGCCGCGTACAGCAGGCTGCTCCCGCTGATACCGGCCGCGTGCCCGGGTGGCTTAGCCGGCGTACCTGGCAGGTGGCCACTTCGGTAACAGCCCTGCTGATTGCCTGTGCCTGGGCAGTCCGCTTTTACCTGATGGCCCAGACCATTCACACCGGTTATGGTGAGCTGAAAGATGTTAAACTCTACGATGGCTCACTGGTGACGCTGAATGCCAACAGTACGCTGAACCTGCCGTCGCGTTTTGCATGGCAGACTAAACGCGAAGTCTGGCTGAACGGGGAGGCTTATTTTACGGTCCGGAAGCAGCCCGCCGGTGATGGCCATACTTACCGGAAATTTACGGTGCATACCCACCGCGTTGATGTAACGGTACTGGGTACGCGCTTCAATATCTACACCCGGCCGCAGAAAACACAGGTATTGCTCGATGAGGGCCGCGTCGAACTTGACCGCCGCGGACATGAACCGCCGGTGCTGATGCGGCCCGGGCAGTTTGTCGAATACGGGGGGCAACAGAAGAACAATGCCGTTATTAAAACCATTCCGGCCGCTCAGAGCCGTCAGGTGAATGCCTGGAAACGTAATCTCCTCATTTTTAATGATGCCGGTATGACTGAACTCGCCCGCCGGTTCAGTGAGATTTATGGGGTGTCGCTTATTCTCGAGGGCGACGCTTTTGCCGATCAGCAATTTACGGGCGAACTGCCGGTTAATGACCTTGAGAAATCACTTTTGATTATATCAAAAACCTTTGATATGCAGGCTGTTAAAGACGGCCAGCGTGTCTATTTTACCAACAATACAGAAGTTCCTTAACATGCAGATCTATGAAAAAATCCTTACGTAAAATTCGCCTCAGTGTATTTGGCTTATTAGTGACGGGGGCAGTCTCGGGGGCATCGGCCCAGATTCTGGCATCGGCTAGTCAACCGGCGACACGGCAGACAGGGAATGCACCGGCTGCTGCCCGGACCAGCCTGCGGACGCTCCTGTCCCGTCTCGAATCGGCTTATAATGTCCGGTTCAATTACAAGGCCGGTCTGGTACGTGATGTACTGGTTGAACCGGTACAGGTGAGTGAATTCAAAGGGCAGCTCGACCGCAAGCTGAACGATATGTTACAAGCCTATGACCTGCAATGTCAGGCAATTGATGACAAAGCGTATGTCATTCGCCGCCGGACCAAAGCCATTGACAGTGTTGCTCCGAAAACGGGCAGTGTGAACGGCTTGCCGGAACCATCATCGGTTGCTGCGTCTGAAAAAGAAGTGGCCACTGCCGATATTACGATCTCCGGTGTGGTAAAGGATGCCGATAATAACCAGCCGCTGCCGGGTGTCAATGTAGTCGTCAAAGGGGCTGTGCGTGGTACAACCACCGATGGACAGGGCAAATATACCTTGTCGGTGCCGTCGTCGGGAGCCGTACTGGTATTTTCGTTTGTCGGGTACTTTCCGCAGGAAGTCGCCGTTGGCAATCAGACCGCCATCAGTATCTCGCTCAAAGCCGACGTAAAGGCACTGAGCGAGGTAGTTGTTGTGGGCTATGGTACCCAGAAAAAGGTAAACCTGACGGGTTCTGTTGCCTCGGTAAACATTGACGATAAAATTTCCGGCCGTACATTGTCCAACGTATCGTCGGGTTTGTCGGGGCTCGTGCCGGGTCTGACGGTGCAGCAAAACAGCGGGATGGCCGGCCGCAACGGCGCTAACCTGCTGATCCGGGGTGTTGGTACGGTAAATAACGCCGGGCCGCTGATCGTTGTGGACGGTATGCCCGACGTGGACATCAACCGGATCGACATCAACGACGTTGAAACAATTTCGGTGCTGAAAGATGCCGCGTCGGCGTCGGTCTATGGGTCGCGGGCGGCTAACGGGGTTATCCTGATTACCACCAAAACCGGCGCTAAATCCCAGAAGGCCAGTATCAATTACACCGGCACATACGGGATGTCGCAGCCGACAAACTTCTACAACTACTTCGACGACTATGCCCGTTCGCTGACGATGCACCTGCGGGCGTCGGCCGCCGGTAACTCCTCGACCACCTACCGCTATGGTACGGTAGAAGAATGGATGTCGAAAAGTATGGTTGATCCGCTGCGTTACCCGAACACCAACTGGTGGGACGTTATCCTGCGCGACCACGGTCGTGTGCAGACCCACAACCTGTCGGCGGCGGGCAGCAGCGATAAGGCTAATTTCTACTTGTCGGCCGGTTTGTATGATGAGCTGGGTATCCTGATCAACCACAATTACAAGCGGTATAACATGCGCTTTAACCTTGATTATAAGATCCGTGATAACGTTAAAGTCGGAACACGGATTGACGGACAGTGGTCGAAGCAGGAGTTTGCCCGGCAGGATGGTCTGATTAACTATGAAGGTACGGACGGATATGATATCCGGAGTGCGGTGGCTGGCATTACACCCTATGATCCGGTATCGGGCAAATACGGCGGCATCATGGCCTACGGGGAAGATGCCTTCGCGCGGAATATGCTGTCTATGATGAGCGTAAACCATAACCTCATGGATCGGCAGGAATTCAATGGAACCTTGTACGGCGAGTGGGAGGCACTGCCCGGCCTGAAGGTGCGGGGCGATTACAGCCTGCGCTATTATAATCAGTTTCAGAAGAGTTTTTCCGATCCGACTGACGAATGGAATTTCCAGACCGATGCATTGGCCCGGACGCTGGTTGCACCGAGTGCCGGAATTAATAACTCAACTGTTCAGGGGTATAAAACACTGCTTCAGGGACGTATTACGTATGACAAGGAAATTTTCCCAGGCCATCAGCTGAATGTACTGGCGGCCTATAATGAAGAGTACTGGTTTGCGCGGAACATGTTTGCGAGTCGTAATGACCGGATTTACCCGAACCTGACGGAGATTAACGCTGCCCTGACCAACATTCAGGGTACGGGCGGTGGGTCGGATGCTGAGGGGTTGCGGTCAGTAATTGGCCGGTTAAACTATGTTGTGAAAGACAAATACCTCTTCGAAGCCAACGCCCGTTACGATGGGTCGTCGAAGTTCCTGCCGGGCTACCAGTTTGGTTTCTTCCCGTCGGCGTCGCTAGGCTGGCGGTTTACCGAAGAGCCGTTCTGGCAGAGCCTGAATACGACCATTCTCTCGTCGGGGAAACTGCGGGCGTCGCTGGGTAAGCTGGGTAACAACTCCGGGGTTGGCCGTTATGAGCAGCGGGATATTTTCTCGCTGACCAACTACATCCTGAACGGCAAAATTGCCAAGGGCTTTAGCGCGAGCAAAATCATCAACGAAGACTTTTCATGGGAGCAAACCAACGTAACCAACTTTGGTCTGGACCTTGGCTTTTTCGGGGGTAAGCTGACGGCCGAAATTGATGCGTATCAGAAGTATACTAAAGGCATGATCCGGCCGTCGTCGCTGTCGACCCTGCTGGCGGGCTACAGCGCCCCCCGTCTGAATATCGGCGAAATGCGCAACCGTGGTATCGAAGTAAATCTGGGGTACCGCTCGCGGATTCAGGGGATCAACGTCGGGGCCAACCTGAACGTGTCGTACAATAAAAACCGGCTTCTGAAGTGGAACCAGTTCCTGGGCAAGGACTGGGTGTATCTGAACATGCCGTACCACTTTACCTACACGCTTCAGTCAAAAGGCATTGCCCAGAGCTGGGAAGATATTGCCAACGCACCGTTCCACGGGCAGTACTTCGCGCCGGGTGATGTGCTGTATGAAGACGTTAACGGCGACGGGCAGATCAACAACGAAGACCGCAAGGCTATGCCGCAGTTTAACCGCGACCAGCCGCTGATGATCTATGGCCTGAACCTGTTTGCCAACTGGAAAGGCTTTGATGTCAGTTTCCTGTTCCAGGCCGCTACCGGTCGCCGTGATTTCTGGCTGGAGCCGTTTAACCAGGTAAATATTCCGTCAACGCGGAATGCGTTCAATGATTTTCTTTGGTATGATACCTGGACACTCGATAACCGCTCCGCGTCAATGCCGCGTCTGGTCAGCGGATCGGGTGGCAACAATCAGGCCGAATCCACATTCTGGCTGGACGACTTCAGTTATCTGCGTCTGAAAAACATTCAGTTTGGCTATAACGTACCGGCACGGTATTCGAAAATATTCGGGATGAGTAAAGTACGGGTATATGCGACTTCTGAAAATCTGTTTACCCTGACCAAATACCGTGGCGTGGATCCGGAGAAAAGCACATTTACGGGAGGCACTAATAACGATGATATTTTCCCGCTGCTCAAAACCTACTCGTTTGGTCTGAACATTGGCCTTTAATCGCCTCAAAACTATGAAACTGATACATACATCATTGAGTAACACCTTTCTGCTGCGTGGTCTGAGCCTGCTGATGGCCGGAACCCTGTTGCTGGCAGGCTGTACAAAAGACCTGCTTGATCAAGTACCTACCACCGAGCTGTCGGCCGACTTGTTCTGGAAAACCACCGACGACGCTGTTTTTGCTGTAAACGGGGTATACGATGCGGCCCGTACCACCTTTGGCCGGGACTATTATTTTGACGGCGCCGGTGAGTTTGTGCATACGCGGGGCACGAGTAATAACCTGGGTTCCTTTAGCCCTAGTGCGCTGGGCAGCAGCTTCGATTTTCACTGGACGAACTGCTACCGGATCGTTAACCGGGCCAACTATGTACTGGAAAACATCAGTAAGCTGCAACCCAGCCTGAAAACGCAGACCGAAAAAGACCTCGTTGCGCGGCTTGTCGGGGAAACCCGTTTTCTGCGGGCGCTGGCCTATTTCCGGCTAATCGACTTCTGGGGTGATGTGCCGTATTTCGGCCGCCGCCTGAACGGAAACGACGAAGCGTATTCACTGAGCCGTACGCCGAAAGCCGCCGTTAAGGACTCTATCCTGGCCGACCTGAGCTTTGCCGCCAACGTGCTGCCGGAAAAGTATACGGGCGATAACCTCGGCCGTGCGTCGAAATATGCCGCCTGGGGATTTGCCGGCAAGGTAAACCTGTACTGGGCCAGCTGGATGAAAAACGAAGGCAAAGGTAGTGACGCGACGGCCGCCTACACCGCTGCTGCTGCCGAGTTCAAAAAGATCATCGACAAAAATATTTCGTTGTTCCGTGGGGGTGAGCCGGGACCGGCCAACGACCCGAACTACTTCTACCTGTTTCAATACTTCAACGAGTACGATCCGGAAATTATCTTCTCGGTACAATTCGGCGGGCCTCAGTTAGGACAGGGCGAAGAAATGATGCGTGACTTCGGCACCCGGAACACCGGAAATGCCCAGTGCTGGGTAGCGCCGACGTTCCGCCTGGCCAACCGCTATCAAATGGTGTCGACCGGTGATTTTGCGACTCCGCTCGTCCTGAATTCAAACGTTAACGGAGCCAACAGCTCGAGCAACCCGAACTCTTACACCGGCCGTGACTACCGGATGCGGGCCACGATGCTGTGGGATGGTCAGAAAATGGTAGCTCTTTCGACCGACGGTCTGAATGTACTCGACAGTATTCCGTTCCGGTTCGGCAGCCGCGACGGGGTGCAGTTCATTAACTATGACGGTGCTCCGGCAGGCTATATTTTCCGGAAATGGGTACGGCAAACCGGTGGCATCGGCCGGAGCGACGGACCGCAGGATTTCTACATGATGCGTTTGCCGGATGTATGGCTGATGTATGCCGAGGCGGTAAACGAAGTGAATAACGGACCGACCGCTGAGTTGTTCACGCTCCTGAACCGTATCCGCCGCCGGGGCAATCTTCCGGCGCTCGCTCAGGCTAAATTTGCCACAAAGGCGGATTTCTTCAAGGCAATTGAGCAGGAACGGATCGTTGAGCTGGTTGGCGAAGGACACCGCTTCTTTGACATCCGCCGCTGGAAAAAAGCCGAAGAAATCTGGCCGATGCCGGGTGGTCAGGTGCTGTTCGACAGCCGTGGCGTACGGGTACGCGACGAGTTTGTCAATGCGCCGGAACGCAACTACCAACGCTTTTATATTTTCCGGATTCCGACCGGCGAGATCGAAGTAAATCCGAAAATTATTCAGAATACGGCCTGGTTATAGTCATCTCATTAGCCGACAACGCATTTTACATCATGAAAAAAGGAATTATCTATATCGTTTTTGCCATTGCCGGACTGCTGGTGTTCGGTGGTTGCACCAAAGAACCGGTCGACGATGCGGGACTGCTCATTACGGGCCGTTCGCAGTGTTACATGAGCTTCTTTGATCTCCTGGGGTCTGATAACCGTACCGTACTGGTGAGCGGCACGACTCAGATTGATACCCTTGCCCAGACCATCACGGCTGTAGCAAAGTTTGGTACAAATATGACGCGGGTAAAACCGTATTCAAGCGTAGTAACTGATGCAACCGTGGAGCCTAAAATGGGTGTCTGGGTTGATTTCTCGCAGCCGATGCTGTACACCGTTGTGTCCGGTAACCGGAAAATCCGTAAGCAATACACCATCACTGTAACCGTACAGAAATAACTGACCTGGCCATGAACAAAAACTTAACATACCTGGCCGTGGCAGTCATGAGCTGTCTGGGGCTGGCTGCCTGCGAAAAGACAACGGTCGATGTGTTGCAGCCGCTGAAAAACGATTTACTCAAGAAAACCACCGGGCCGGCTGTGATCGGTACCCGCGTTGAGTTTGCCTACGCCATCGGTGCCAACGACGGGACGTTGCAGAACGTAAAGGCCGAGGCGTCGATTGCGGGGGCCACCGGAACCGGCTTCAGCGGATTTTCGTGGTATACCGACCGCGCAACGGGTGTCGATAAACCTTTGCAGACGGCGACCGATACCGTTACAAACGGCGTGTTATCCACGGCTAAGATTCTGGATGTGAGTAATAAAGCCGTTACGCTGCGCTATTTCTATAGTGTGCCGGAAGCCGCCCGTGGACAGGTGGTCAGCATCAAATTCAGTGGTACCTCATCGGCTGGTAAGGAAGTGACCTTTACCACGCCCGGCTATCAGGTCAGCAAAATGGATATGGTGCGGTCAATTGTGCTGGAGGATGCGAAAAAGGCGTATTTCTCCATTGCCGACATGAAAGCCTACACGAAGGAAGAAGTTGAGCAGGGGAACCTGTCGGGTAAGATTGACTTCGTGTACATCTACCGGCCGACGATTTCGACGTACGCCTTCGGGCACGCGATGGTGTCACTGGCGAATAAGTCGTACATCACTGACCTGAATTTACCGGCGGCCTGGACAAAAGCAGCCACGAAGCTGGACAAACGGGTAGATATCCGCGATGCACAGCTGCGGGGCAGTGGCTTCGACTCGTACATCGACGACATTGATCTGGAGAAAACGACGTTTACCAATGCTGCTGATTATGCCTACGGACTCGCTGCTGACCAGGGGGCTTTTGTGACTTCGGCCGATGGTACCTATACCGCCTATATCTTCGTCAATGCCGTGAATAATACAGCCAAGACAATGACCGTCAGCATGAAGCGGCTGAAGGTAAAGTAGCGATTTAACCGGATTCTGAATGAGTAATGTAAAATGAATCGTGAGCAGCCTGTCCGGCTGCCTGCATTTTACATTACTCATTTTACATTGTTTATTGATGTACCATGCTTCGTTTCCTTCTCTTTCTGGTTACCTGTCCGTTTTTTCTGACCGCCGCTGCGCAAACACCTCATCCGCATATTCTGGTCAGGGCAGGGGATAAAACTGCCGTTCTGGAAAAAATCAGGACGCAGCCCTGGGCTCAAAAAGCGTTTGACGAGCTGCTCAAACACGTTGATCCCTACGTGGACCGCCATCAAACTGACCCCGACTGGATATTGAGCCGGTACCTGATGAACCGTGTGCCTGGTAAACGCTACACCCGTTTTTATTCGGATGCCGATGGAACAGCCCTTGTCCGCTACGCAGGTGATGCCCCCGTACCTACCGTACGGGTGTCTCCGCACAAACGCCCGCCAATTGCCAGAGACGGCTACCGGTTCCGGACACCCCGTATCGACGAGTTAATCCCTAACGACACCTCAATGACCATGCGGCTCCAGAGTACGGGGCCTGGCAAAACGTGGGCCGTCGTTGATCCGCAACATATGGTCGAGGTCATTAACGGCAGCATCAACCAACTGGTGCTTGAGGCGTCCATTGCCTATTGGCTGACCGATAAGCCTGCCTACGCGCGGTTTGCCGCTGATGTTCTTAATCAGTGGGCGCGCGGGGCCGCACAGCAGTATCCGATAGAAGGGCCGTGCCGGACGGGCTATTTGTCCATTCAAACACTCGGCGACGGTAGCTACGAACCCATGCTGCTGGCCTATGATTTTCTGTACGATTACCTGCGCCGCGAGCGGTATGAAACAAGTTATTACGAACCGGTATTCGACCGCTTTGCACACACTATGGCGTTTCGCGGACTCTGGAATAACAACTGGTTTGCCGCTGAAACACCGGTGCTGGTTTTTTCAGCCTTGTCGCTCGAAAACCGGCAGCAACAGCAGTACTACCTCGACTTTATGACGCGCCGGGATACTATTGCCGGTAATTGCGGCCAACTGTCGTTGCCTACGGCCATGGAAAAATGGTTTACGCCGGATGGCCACTGGAAAGAGCCCGGCGGCTATCACAATTTTCCGGTCAGCAGCCTGCTTATTGCCGGTATGGCGCTCGAAAACGGCGGTATCCCGGTATTTCAGCAGTATCCGGCTCTGTTTCAGGCTTCGTATGTGATGCTCAAATACGCGTTTCCGAATTACACGGTGTCGTCATTCGGTGATACCGGCCGGCCAACACAAAGTGCAGAGTGTCTGGAAATCGGGGTGGCCATGGCCCGGAAGTACAACAGTCCCATGCTGCCATCGCTGCTGGCGGCGATGGAGGTTGTGCAGAAAAAACAGGGATACGACCGGAGCGAATCGGGTTATATGGGCCTGCTGTGCTTTTTACCCCGTATTCCGGAAGCCGCCGGGCAACAGTACCAGTGGCCCCGCAGCGGCGAGCTTGATTTTGCTAAATGCTACCTGCAGCGTAACGGAACCAATACCGGAACCGGACTAATGTATGTGGTGCAGGGGGCCAGTTATAACCATAACCACGCCAATGGTATGTCGGTTGAGTTCTATGGCGCAGGGCGGGTGATGGGTATTGATCCGGGTAACGGACCCAGTTACGAAGATCCGATGCATACGGGCTATTATGCCCAGTGGGCGGCCCACAACACGGTGGTGGCAGATGGCCGTTCGGCGTCTGTTCCGTATTTCAGAGGCGGCGGCGGTACCAAGAACATGGGCGAAATAAAACTAATGGCCATGGAGCCGCGCGCCGGACAGGAGGCGGTTTCGGCGGAATGCTCGTTTACGGATACCCGTTATACTGATAAGTCGACCGGAACGGGGCAGCAGCGCACTTTGGCCATTATCCGGACCTCGCCGGAAACCGGCTACTACGTGGATATTTACCGGTCCGACAATGCCCGCAGCAACGAGTACCTGTACCACAACGTAGGGGATGCCGTGCAGCTGCTGGGCGCAGACCGGAAACCGCTGCCGGTTGAAGCGGCCAGTATGCCAATGGCAACCGATGCCAATGACCCGCCGGGCTTACGGCATTTTACGGCGGTAAAAACACCGGTTGGCAATAGCCCGGTAAGCAGTGCCGTCTTCAGCCTTACGGCAGGTATCCCCACATTTATGCAGGTGCACACGCTGCCGGAAGAAGGCCGGACCATGTACGTCGCCCAGGCTCCCCGCGCCGGGACCGCTGAGGCCGCGTATCAGCAGAAACCGGTGCCGGTGCTGGTTATGCGGCAAATCGGCGAAGCCTGGAACCGGCCGTTTGTGGCCGTTTACGAGCCGTTTACCGGAGCCGGATCGGTAACGGCCTTAACGCGGTTACCTGGTGATAATCCGGGAGAGTTTACCGCCTTTTCGGTCGCGAACCGGAACGGCAGCCGTCAGCTCGTTTTGCAGGCGACCGGTGCAGAGAAGCAGCACAAAACGACCAACACCGGTTTCCAGGGCTATTTCGGGGTGGTAGGTTTGAGTGGTGACGGGCTTTCGTATTTGTATCTCGGTGAAGGGAGTATGATTCAATATCAGGGGTACACACTGAAAACCGGCACGGCGGCCGGTTCGGCAAACCTGACCGTTGACGGGAAACGGCTGCGGATAACCTGCCGGCAGGCAACAACGGTCAGTATTCCGGCGGGTCGTAAAGCCGTGTTGACGGTGGCCGGTAAGCAAACGGCATTACCTATCCGCAGAAACGAAGTGGGTGCTGTATCATTTACCGTTCCCGCGGTCACCGATGGCCTGATCCTAATTGATTAACTGACAAAACGCTATGAAAAAACTCTTCCTGCTTTGCTGGTTGCTGGCTGCAACCGCCTTTGCCCAACAACCCGCTGATCTGCTGAGCGGTAAATTCACGAAAGAGCAACTGCAACAGGCGCTGATTCCGCAGGCAGGCTGGACGCCTTTCCCGAAACGCGAAGACAGGGCGGGCTGGGCGAAAGCCGACCCGGCGATGATGCAGGCAATCGTTGCCAAAGCAGAGTCGTATCTGAACTATGCCTGGCCTTATATTCCGGCCACAAAATCACTCCTGATTGAGCGCACCGGCGACCGCGACGAATACCAGACGGTTAGTTTTCAGAAGCGCGATGTACTTGGTCTGCTGTTACTGGCTGAAATTCACGAGAACAAGGGCCGGTTTATCGATCCGATTATCAATGGCGTGTGGTCGATCTGCGAGGAGTCGTTCTGGGGTGTTCCGGCGCACCTGCCGAGGGGCAAACAATATGGCGGGCTGATGGATGTGTCGAAGCCTTTTGTGGACCTGTTCGCGGCCGAGACAGCGACCTATCTGGCGTGGGTTGATTATTATCTGGGTGATAAGCTGGATGCTGTCTCGCCGCAAATCCGGAAGCGGATTTACTACGAGACAAACAACCGGATTTTTAAACCGCTGATGACGCAGCACCACGGCTGGATGGGCTACAACAAGGACGGACGTCGGCCGAACAACTGGAATCCGTGGATTTGCTCCAACTGGCTGAATTCGGTTTTACTGCTCGAACGGGACGATACCAAACGCGCTGAAGCCGTGGCGAAACTGCTGGATGTGCTCGACGAGTTTCTGAATCCGTATCCGAAAGACGGTGGCTGCGACGAAGGACCCAGCTACTGGGGAGCCGCTGCGGCCTCGCTGTACGACAACATTGCGATGTTGAATCTGGCCAGCAACAATGCCTTTCAGTATGTGTATCAGGATGAAAAATTCCGGAACATGGGCAAGTACATTTACCGCGCCCAGATCAACGAAAAATACTTCATGAACTTTGCCGATGCTGATCCGCAACCAGGCATGGCTGCTACCATGATTTACCGGTACGGCAAAGACATTAATGATCCGGATATGATGCGTTTCGGGGCATACTACCGGAAAGCGGAAGACAGTAACCTTGGCCATTTCCATTTTTTCCGGCATTTCTATTCGCTCTTTATGCAGGACGAGTTTAAGGCAGCCGCAAAAGGATTGCCTTTACCCAAAGATGTCTGGTTACCGGAGCTGGAAGTGATGGCCGCCCGCGACAAAGAGGGCACTACCGATGGATTTTATGTGGCAGCAAAGGGTGGTAATAACGACGAAAGTCACAACCATAACGATATCGGCAACTATGTGGTGTATTACAATGGATTGCCGCTGCTGATTGATGTTGGTCGCGGAACCTATACCCGTAAAACCTTCAGCGACAAGCGGTATGAAATCTGGTATAACTGTTCGGACTACCACAATCTGCCGACGATTAACGGTAAGACCCAGCCGCCGGGCGCAGCGTTTAAGGCGGCAAATGTGGCTTGTCAGCAGGGACCGGCCTTTGCGCAGTTTTCGCTCGACATTGCCGGTGCTTACCCGGCTGAAGCGGGTGTGAATACCTACCGGCGTACAATACGCCTGAACCGTGCAAAGAACGTACAGATTACCGATGTCATCAGCCTGCAACGGGCAGAATCAATGACGCAGCACCTGATGACCGTTTATCCGGCGGAGGTCCGCAAGCCTGGCGAACTGGTGATTCATTATGCCCCAAAAGGCGGTGAGACGAAAGATTTTGTAATCAGCTATGATGCCGGACGTATGGAACCGACGGTAGAGAAGGTAAAGCTGGAGGCGATGGAAGACGGCGGTATTAAAGCGAAATGGGGTGACACCATTTACCGCATTAATTTTACCGTACTTAAACTACAAACAGCTGATAAACTGTCGTTTACGGTATCGGCGGCGAAATAATCCTTTTCGGCGCAACTCCCCGAAAGTTCAGAACCGCCAGGCGGCCCTGTTTCGGGGAGTTTGAGACTACAGCGCCTTCTGAATCTTAAATACCCAGGCATGCTGGCAGGGGATAGTCGCCGGTGTAACAGCCGGAGCGTTTATACGGAGGCCGGCTGCGGTTGATGTAGCCTTGATGACGCCCTTAAAACCCGGCATCGACACGACTGCACCGGCTTTCACGCCCGGAATCACCAGTTGATCGGGCCAGGTCAGGCAGATGGCATACAGGTCGTTGCCTTTGCGGGTGTAGCGCACAGCAGCGTCTTTCGCCGTTGACGACGCCGGGGCCTGCTGCCAGCGCTCGGTACCATAGATGGCTTCTCCGTTGACAGTGAGCCAGTCACCGATGTCTTTCAGCCGCTGCTGCATGATTACCGGAATGCGTCCGTCGGCGGTCGGGCCTATGTTGAGCAGAAAGTTACCCCCGCGCGATACTGTTGAGACCAGTTGATGAATGAGAGCGGCACTGGTCTGGTAATCCGCCAGGTCTTCATTGCGGTTGTAGCCGAACGATTCGCCGATGCCCCGACACTCTTCCCACGGGTGGTTATCCGACTGCTCGCCCTGTCCGTATTCCGAGGTGTAGAAGCTGCCGTGTTTACCCTTGGTATCGTTGCCCCAGCGGTCATTGACCACAATGCTGTTGCGCGACGGCGATTCATTGTAAAGCCATGCCAGAATTTCTTCGCTGTGCCACGTTTTGGCCGGATGGTCCCATTCGCCGTCGGTCCAGAGAATATCAGGCTGGTAGCGGGTGACCAGGTCCTTAATCTGCGGAATCATACGCTCCCGCACATACCCTTCCACATTGGTTTTATACTGCGGGTTAAACCACTCAAACAGGGAGTAATAATAACCCATGCGAAGCCCCTTTTCCCGGACGGCTTTTGCCAGGTCACCGGCAAGGTCGCGGTGCGGGCCTGTGTCCTGTGCATTCCAGTTCCAGGCTTGCTGGTTTGGCCAGAGCGTAAAGCCTTCATGATGCTTTGAGGTCAGCACAATGTATTTTGCTCCTGACTGTTTAAAGACGGTAGCCCACTGATCAGGATTAAACAGCTCGGCCTTAAACTGAGCGGCAAATTCCTGATAATGAAACGTATGGCCGTAGTTTTTCTCGTGAAAAGCGACAAACTCAGGATGGATTTTCAGGTTTTTCGCAAAAAGCCGTTGCCAGTACCACTCCGAATAGCCGCTGCCGAAGCCATCGGCGTTTGACTTGGTGGCCCAGGCTGGTACTGAATATAGTCCCCAATGGATGAATATGCCGAATTTGGCGTCTTTAAACCAGCCGGGAACGGGCCGTTTGTCGAGCGAGGCCCAGTCTGCGCTATACGGTTGAGCCAGAACACTGGTTAGTGTGAGAAGAAAACTACTGATAAGTAAACCTGCGCGAATCATAACGGGTTATTTAGAAGCAGGATACAGCATCCTGAATGCGTTGGAAACTGCCTGATGGCCGATGGTAGCGTGGTCTTCCTGTGGCAGGTAATCGAAGTACACCGACACGTTGGCGTTTTTGCCCGCCTTGAGTTTGTCGGCCAGCAGATTGGCGTCGACTTCCATCACCCGCGGATGATCGCCCGGCGTCAGTCCTTCCTTGCCGACGCCGATGTAGATGGCGGTTGGCTGCGTAAAACCGGCTTGCAGTACCGGTGAATCCTGCTTCAGTAACGAACCGTTATCCCACCACAGGCTCGGGCTGATAATGATGTATTTGTTAAACAGCGCCGGCTTTTTCAACAGAATTTCCGTTGCCAGCAAGCCACCCAGCGATTGTCCGATCAGGGTTTTGCTCCCCGAAACGCGGTATTCTTTTTCAATGTAAGGCTGTAGTTCTGATTCGATAAATGCCATAAACTTCGCCGACTGACCAGCGGTTTTGTTGCGTTGCCGGTCCGATTCGATGGTGGTCGGGTAGGTAAAATCGCGGCGGCGGTCAACGCTGGCAATACCAACCACGATGGATTTGGGAATGCGGCTGATCCATGGAAACGTATTAAACTGAACCAGCCCGGCCACGTGAATAAAGTCTTCGTCGATCGAACCGTCGAGCAGGTAAATCACTGCGTATTTTGTCGTATCCTGTGCGGAATATCCGTCGGGCAGATAAATATTCAGCACCCGCTGTTCGCCCAGCACCTTCGACTGGATGGCGTCGACAACACCGATTGCCAGCGGTACTTTGGATGATGGTTTCTGGGCAAAAGCCGGTATTGAGAGTAAACAGAAAAGGAGAACGCGCAGGTGTTTGTGCATAAGATGCGTGTGTAAGGTAGAGAAATGATGTGAAGATACTATTTCCCGCGAAAGGATTTCACCAGAAAGAACGTCATCGGGACAAACTGAATAAGCAGCATCACCGGAAGAAACCAGCTGCCTAACCCGTCTGTTTTTCCGGTAGCGTGTCCGATGGTTTCAACGGTCAGAAAACCAAACAGGATCAGTAGGCCAAGTTTGATCCAGCGCATCATCCGGGTGGCGTTGGTGTACTGAAAGCGAGCATTTTCCGGCGTTACCGGAACCCCGAAATTAAAGGCATGCGGGAACCGGTTAACGACCGTCATGCCGGCAAACAGCACCGTGGCAATAGCCGGCAGCAGGATAATCGCTGCTTTTTTACCGAATCCGTCAGCTTTACCGGCGAGATTAAAATGCGTCGGAATCCTGTCGGGGAGATCGGCGTATGAGAGCAGCACAAGCAGCCAGATACCGGCCAGCATAAGCCAGCCAGCAGCTTCAACTAGTTTGTCAGCAGGTGTGAGGTCAATCCTGAGTCTGGGGCGCTGGTTCTCCATTATTTCTATTACGCAGACGGTGTGCCCTTACCGGCCTCCTGACTGTCGCGGGTATTTTTTTGTACGGCAATCGCCCCGAAAAGCGCCAGCATAAACGCAAAGGCATAATACCCCTTTTCGCTCGGCAGAATCGTGGCATTCCAGAGGCCGACAATCAGCAGTACAATTGACAGAATGGTGGCAAACCAGCAGATGCCGTAATACAGATCGGTTACCGGAATGCCTTCCAGCCGGTCGCGGACACTTTTCTGCAGTGAGACAACGGCAAATAATCCGAGCATCAGCACGGCAAAATAATATCCTTTTTCGTTGAGCAGCATCTCGGCCCGCCACAGACCGATGAGGAAGCCGGCCATGCCGACCCCGAGGGCTACCCATGAGGCAGCAATAAATGCACTGGATGTTTTCTGAGCCATTGTTGGTCGTTGCTAAAAGGTTGCGGTTTCAGATAGTCAGTTGCTCAAATGTATCAGATGCCCGGTGATTGTCAAACCATTATTTATAAAATGGCAACGAGGCGGCCCCTGTCAGAGAACAGGGACCGCCTCGCCGGTAAAATGGGTGTACTTATAGTTTCGGATGCTTTTTGTGCCATTCCGTAGCGTCCTGATAGGCTTTGGCTACGGCCAGTACTTTGCCTTCTTCGTAAAGCTGTCCCATAAAGGTAATGCTCGTCGGCAGGCCGCGCTGATTAAAGCCGTTTGGCAACACCACGCACGGATTCCCCGTCAGGTTGGTCAGTGTCAGGTTGCCGCCTGCATAGGCTGGTGATACATAGACGTCTACGCCGGCCTTCTGCAACACCTGATGCATGTCGTTGATGAGCTTTGTCCGGATCCGGTTGGCCTGAATATATTCGACCGCCGGGATCAGCCGCGACGACCGGAATTCGTTCGGCCAGGCGTTTTTCCCCTGACGCACCATCTGATCGTCTTTGTTGAGGCGGGTCAGTTCGTCAAAACCGGCAGCCCCTTCAATGCCGATAATCATCGTCAGTGCGCCGTAGCGGAAGTCAGGCAGGTCGATCGGAACGAGTTCAGCACCCAGTTTACGCAGGACACTGAGTGAGAGTGAGTCATTGGCGCGGCCACCATACCGGCTTTCAAATCCTTTTTTGACATAGCCGATTTTCATGCCTTTGAGCGAAGGCAGGGGGGCATACCGGAACGGCGCCGAGACCACGGTCTGGTCCTGACCATCAGGCCCGTAAATAGCATTGAACACCAGGGCACAATCTTCGACGGTGCGGGCCATCGGGCCGATTTTGTCCATTGTCCAGCTTAGGGCCATGGCACCGTGGCGGCTTACGCGGCCGAATGTCGGACGCAGGCCCGTAATGCCGTTTACGGTCGATGGCGACACAATAGATCCGAGCGTTTCGGTACCAATGGCAAACGGCAGCAGACCGGCCGATACCGACGAACCCGAACCCGCTGACGAGCCGCTGGAACCGGTTTTCGTATCCCACGGGTTGCGGGTCATGCCACCAAACCAGACATCGCCCATAGCCAACTCACCCATCGACAGCTTGGCGCACAACACGGCACCGGCCTGTTCGAGTTTCTGAATCACGGTAGCGTCGAGGTCGAGCACCTGATCCTTGAACGGCACGGAGCCCCAGGTCGTTTTATAGCCTTTCTTCGCCAGCAGATCCTGGCGCCATACGGAATGCCATGCAGCGGACCACGGTATTTGCCGGCCTTCAGCTCAGCATCGGCCCGGCGCGCCTGGGTCAGGGCCAGATCTTCAGTCAGTGTTACGACGCAAAGCAGCTGCGGGTTGTATTTTTTGAGCCGCTCCAGATAAAAGGTCGTCAGTTCTTCGGAGCTGATTTTTTTGGTCCGGATCAGCTCACCCAGCTGTGCAACGGTATAAAAGGCCAGTTCGTCGCGGTTGGCGGGCAGCGTAACGGTACCGGCCGGCGATGACTTGAAGGAAGATGGCCCTGCCGGCAGTCTAAAACCGGCCGGCTGCGGATTGAAGTAGATCGCCGGTGCAACATCGTTGGTCAGGGAGACTTTCCGGATGGTCTCGAAGTCGTTGCGCTGATCGTTCAGGTTGTCGAGCATCGAGTCGCGCTCAGCCGGCGAAAAATCAAGTCCGAAGACCCGCGAGGCAGCTTCGGCGAGGTCGGCCGTGACTGGTTTTTTCGGGTCGTCATTTGCGATGAAGGCGCCCGCCGTAAAGCTCAGGATGCAGGCTGCAACAGGTAGAAGTTTGCGTTTCATTTAGTTAGGTTGATGTAATTCACCTCAAAATATAAAACAGCAGGCTGACAGTTGCAAGCCGCATCGATGAACGGGAGAAATGCCCCGGCTGGCTTATGATTGGGCTAATGCCAGCAGCGTCTGGTGCAGGGTAGCAAGCTGGGGCAGCAGCAGCCGGGCTTCGTCGTTGTCGATAACATAATCGGCGATCCGGAAGCGTTCCTCATCGCTGATCTGGCGGGCAATGATGTTCCGGATTTCGGCTTCGGAGCGGTGCGGATCGCGGAGGCGGATGCGGTCGATGCGGATGTTTTCCGGGGCATGTACCACAATTACCTTGTCGAGGGTATTATGATCGCCGGCGGCCTTCATGAGTGCCGCTTCCTTAATCACATACGGGTAGTGTTGCTGCTGCACCCAGGTCAGGGTATCGGCATAGACGCGGGGGTGAATCAGGTTGTTCAGCTGGTGCAGTAGTTCCGGATCATGAAAAACGCGGGAGGCCACAAACGCACGGTTGTAGTTCCCTTGCTGATCATAGGCGTCTGTGCCGAGCAACCGGATGATATCGGCTTTCAGAATCGGGTCGTGTTGGGTAAGCCATTTAGCCCGGTCGTCGGCGGCGTAAACCGGTACCCCGAAGGCCTGAAAAATACGGCAGACCAGGCTTTTACCCGATCCGATGCCACCCGTAATGCCGATCTGAAGCGGAGAGTGCGTGCTCATACAAGGTTAAGGCTGGACTGACAGCAGTTCACCGACTTCAAAACTAACGAACACTTTTTCGGTGCTCACCTTCAGCAGCGGATGCTTGAAATGGTTGATCGATAGCTCTTCGTCGTAATTCTGGGAAATCCGCTGGCCCGGAATCCGGACAACCAGCGTATCAGAAACCCCGCGGAGGAGTTTGGCCGGGCCTTCGACGGTCAGTGTATTCGGCGTAATGTTGATCAGACTCGTTACGACATGGCGGGGAGCCATGTTCAGGTGCAGACTGTCGGCAACGAGGTGAATCGTTTTGATCGTCCTCCGGTCGAAACCCAGTTCAAAGGTATCGGCGACAATGTAGTTTACGCGCAGGTTTTTGGCTTGCTCATCGAGGGCTTCTGCCAGTACGGACGTATTGATACTTTTGGCCCGGAGCGGGTTATTGACCACATACTTGATCGGCTCATTCTGAAAAGGCAGAAAGGCCTGACCGAACAGATACCAGCCGCTGCCGACAAGGTTCAGCGTAATGGTTTGGGGCAGGGGAGCGGTCGGGATATAAAGCGAATCGTCGTAAACAAACTGAATCGGGTATTTCACATTGCGGGAATAGCCCGTTTTGTTAAGCGCATTCAGTAGCCAGAATAACGAAGCAGCCAGCAGGCATAAAATGAGTTTAGCCGGCTGAAATGATTTTGACTGGGCAGATGGAGTCACTGGATGAAAGTTTGCGTGCTGCGAAGAAGGGGGCTGCAGGAAAATACAGTCCGGCCGGTGCATATTGTGCCGGCGCCGGCCGGACTGTCAGCAGAAACGTTATTTCGTTTCAGGCGTCTTGACCGTAGCCTCGCGCGAAATAGAGTTTTTCTCAAAGGTGAGTTTTATCCCTTTGTCAACTTCGATGGTCACCGTCGAACCCTCAACGGATGAAATTTTGCCGTGTAAACCGCCGATGGTTACCACGCTGTCGCCCTTTTTGAGGTTATCGACAAAAGACCGCTGATCTTTTTGCTTTTTCTGCTGCGGCCGGATCATAAAGAAGTACATCACACCAGCAATACCGACCCAAAGAAGGACCTGGTAAATCATCTGGTTTGACTGTGCCTGTAAAAGGATTGATTGCATGACGTTTTGGTTTCAGGTTTCATGCCGGTAAATGGCATGAAACAAGCTATTTTGATTGTGTTGTATCGTTTCCGGCGGCATTCGGCTTATCGACATAAACCCTGAACTGGAGGTCGGTCATAGCCGGTTCGGTGTTGGCGAAGATGGTCACGGTTTTGCCCTGTTCACCTTCTTTATTCCGGCTGTTAAACCGGACCTTAACGAACGATTCTTCACCAGGCTCGATGGGTTCACGCGGCCATTCAGGCGTCGTACACCCGCAGGATGCCGTGATGTTGTTAATAATCAGCGGGTAAGCGCCGGTATTAGTAAACAGGAATTTATGCTCGATGGTATCGCCTTCGGTAATATTGCCGAAATCATGAATGCCTTTCTCCTTGAAGGTGATTTTAGGCATTTTGTCCGAAGCCACCGTACTTGCCGATTCGCTCTGCTTGCGGTTGTCGCAGGCCAGCTGGCCCCAGCAAAGCCCGATGACCAGCAATGCGATAAGTGGTTGTTTCATGTACCAGACATTTTCGGTGAAAACGCAGGAACAAAACCGGCTTCCGCTCTGCATAATGCGTCGGGAAAACCGGTTTCGGTTACCTCATTAGCTGTTTTGCTTTTTGATTTGTGCCATCAGCCGGTCAACGTCTTCCAGCAGTTTCTCTGCCTTTTCGCGGGCATCGTTTACCACGCGCTGGCCTTCGCTTTTCTGGAAATTTTCCGGAAGTTCAGCTGAGTTCAGCAAATCGGTGATCAGTGACTCCAGCTGGTTCCGGTATTTTGATAACCGGTACGACAGTTTATCCCGTGTGACTTCTCCTTTTTCGGGAGCGTACAACAACCCTAGTACGGCACCCGTAGCAGCGCCGGTCAGGAAAAATAATAAATCGCGGCTTGTGCGGCTCATAACTTTAGCTGGTTTATGGTCGAAAACGGTCCTTAATACCCTGCGGGCAAAGGAATGGCTAATTTCCGATCAATCAATTACTTGTTATCCAACAGTCCCCGGCCACTCTTACGCAGTTTGCCGGTGTTTGTCAGTTTCGTCGAAAGATTGTCTAAAATTCCGTTCACAAACTTACCGCTTTTGGGCGTACTGTACGCTTTTGCCAGCTCAATATATTCGTTAATTGTTACCTTAACCGGAATGCCGGGGAAGTTAAGCATTTCACAAACAGCCAGTTTAAGGATAATCATATCAAGTTGAGCCACCCGCTGTAAATCCCAGTTCTGGAGTTGTTCGGCCAGCAAACCTTCGTATTCGCCGTTGTTATCAAGCGAACGCTGGTAGAGTGTGGTCATGAAGAAGTAATCTTCGTCCCAGTCGTCGGTCAGGGGTTCGAGGGCCAGACCGGTAGCACTTTGTACGGATTTAAGCGTTTTGATGGCTAAGCTGCGCACCACGTCGCTGTTTTCGGCCCAGCTCAGGTCAATTTCGGCGAGGTAGTTACGGATCAGATCACCTTTAAAAATGAGTGAACGCAGCAGGTACTGCACCAGTTGCTGGTCTTCGTCGGGCGTGTGCGAAATCTGTTCGCAGTAGGCACGGTAGGTGTCATCGGTTTTCAGTACTTCACGGTATGCTTTCCGGACAAAGCCAATATCGTCGGCCCACGAAATGCTGCGGCGCAGCGCTTCATTCTCCAGCGGCCGGAAGTCGGTCAGGGCTTTAATAATGACGTTATCGGCCAGATTGGACTCAAACGGAAACGGCACCTCATCCGGATCGCGGTGAACACGTTCACGGTCGATCTGCGACTGGCGGGCCAGTTCGTTCATTAACGTTAAAACACGGATATAATCATCGTAGATGCCCTGAACCTCGTCGACCATCATTTGGGAGAGGTGCTGGCGATCTTTTTTGGAGCGATTCTGGTAGAATAAATACCCGTCATTGGCCGCTTTAAGAATTTTCTGCGACGCGTCGTCGTCTTTGGCGGGCTGATTGGCTTTAATGGCTTCTTCGAAGAGCGCTGAAGCCAGCTGGCGGTTACCTTCCAGTTGTTTGCGGTCTTGTGGAATCATCGAGTTCAGATCGGGCTGAAATAACTCGGAAATACCATCCAGTGCAAGTTGTTGATTTGATATATCGGCCTGGCGAAGCGCATACAGGGCCTGCATTACTTTTATTCGGAGCAATCGTCGGTTTAACATCCCGCCTATAAATCTATTTACTCTACCAATAAGAAAAAGAACATTCGGAAAATCCGTTGCAAAAGTAGTGCTTTTTCAGTAGTTTTCCCAACGAAACCATCTTTGATTAATCCTAACGTAACACCTTTCCTTATGTTTTGCTGTCGTTGGACGACCGTGGCCGTATTTGTGCTGCTCGGTTTAGTGTCTGCATGTCGTCCGGCCGGCTATGCCTTGTTGCAGAGCCAGCCCCACACATTTGCCCGGAACACCGTCCCTGAACCCGAACCGGCCCCGGTTCAACCCTTGTCACCCGTCGCCCTGAGTACCGTCCGCCCTGATTCTGTTGTCGTGCCACCCGCTCCGTCGCTGGTGATTCAGCCCGCCGCCCGTCATTTGCAAAACCCTGATCACAGCACCCAAAAACCCCGCAAGGTGTGGCTTCAGCAAACCGGTTTATTGTCGCCGGTCGAAACCGGGTATGTCCGCGAAAAGCCGGTAATGACCGGGAAACGCCGGACACCGGTGCTGGCCCACGGTGCATTTGCAGGCAGTGCGGTGTCGTATCTGGCGTCAACGCTTTCGACACCCGGCGGCTGGATCTGGGTCGTTGTCACCACATTACCCCTGCTGTCGGCCCTGATCGGTGTGGCCGGCCTGACGAAAATCCAGAAGAACAGAGAACAATACAGTGGCAAGGCCTGGGCCATCAGCGCCATCCTGCTCGGCACCGGCGTGATCGGCATGGCCTGGGTTGCCCTCGCCGCCCTCGCCAGCGCCAAAGCGTTCCGGGGATGAACCTGATGCTGGATACTGGATGTTAAATACTTGATGCTGGATACTAGATACTAGATGTTGAATGGTAGTGGGGGACTTTCGCTCAATCACTCAATGACTCAATCACTCACTTGGTGATTGAAACGAAATCGGCCGGATTGCTGTTAGGTTCGGAGTAGCAAGCCCCGTTGATTCCCGTGAAAGCACTTCTTTACCTCAATAAGTATCTCGTCAAGTATAAATGGTATCTGATTTGGGGGACTCTCTTTACGATTATATCCAACCTGTTCGGAATTTATCCGGCCCAGCTGGTGCGGTATGCCCTTGATCTGGTGCGCGAAACGCTGGACATTTATTACCTCTATGCCGGTACGTCACTACAGGAATCGATTTATAGTATGTTCGCATTCAGTATTTTGCTGTACGGGCTGCTGATTCTGGCGCTGGCTTTACTGAAAGGCTTTTTCCTGTTTCTGGTGCGACAAACGTTGATTGTGATGTCGCGCCACATCGAATACGACCTCAAAAACGAGATTTACGATCACTACCAGACGCTGCCGCTGAGCTTCTACCGCAAACATAACACCGGCGACCTCATGGCCCGTATTTCGGAGGACGTCAGCAAAGTCCGGATGTATGTCGGCCCTAGCCTGATGTATGGCATGAACCTGATTGTGCTGTTTGCGCTGGTAATCGGTTATATGGTGAGCATCAACATGCGGCTGACGTTTTTTGTACTGCTGCCGCTGCCGGTGTTGTCCATCGGGATTTATCTGGTCGAGAACATCGTGATCCGGCGTTCCGAAGAAATACAGCGGAGTCTGTCGCGGATGTCAACCTTTGTGCAGGAAGCTTTCTCCGGAATCCGGGTCCTGAAGTCGTTTGTACAGGAGAAAAACTCGACCGAAAAATTTGAGCATGAAACCAACGAGTATCGGGCTAAGTCGCTGCGTCTCACACTGGTAGATGCACTCTGGCAGCCGATGACAGTGCTGCTGATTGGCCTCAGTAACGTGCTGGTTATTTATATCGGCGGGCAGGAAGTGATTTCGGGCCGGCTGACACCAGGCAACATCACGGAGTTTATCCTGTACGTAAACATGCTGACCTGGCCGGTGATGGCCCTTGGCTGGACCATGAGTCAGACGCAGCGGGCTGCCGCGTCGCAGCAGCGCATTAATGAGTTTCTGGATGTAAAAACAGAAATCGTGTCGACGAAAAATCTGAGCCGCGATATTCAGGGCAAAATTACCTTTGAGCATGTCCGGTTTACTTATCCGGATTCGGGGATTGTGGCCTTAAAAGATTTTACGATGAACGTCCGTGCGGGCGAAAGTGTGGCTATCCTCGGAACAACTGGTTCAGGGAAAAGTACAATTGCGAACCTGCTGACCCGCATGTATGATCCGACATCGGGAATGATCCGGATTGATGATGTGCCGGTGGAAGAATACGGCCTGCCAATCCTGCGCGGGCAGATCGGCTATGTGCCGCAGGATGTCTTTCTGTTCTCGGATTCGATCAGCAACAACGTTCGTTTCGGGGTGCCGGAAATGTCGCAGGAGCGCATTGATCAGGCCGTCCGGGATGCCGATTTGTATCAGAACATCGTGGACTTTCCGGAAGGCTTCGAAACGCGGATCGGTGAACGGGGCATTACCTTGTCGGGTGGTCAGAAGCAGCGCCTGAGTATTGCCCGCGCCATTGCCCGTGATCCGAAAATTCTGATTCTGGACGACTGCCTGTCGGCGGTTGATACCAATACCGAAAACATTATTCTCAATAACCTGAAGCGGATTATGGCCGACCGTACGTCGGTGATTATTTCGCATCGGGTGTCGTCGGCAAAGCTGGCTGATCAGATTATTGTGCTGGACGACGGCAACATCATCGAAACCGGTACGCACGACGAGTTGATGGCCCGCAACGGCACCTACCGCGAGCTGTACGACAAACAGCTACAGGCTGAAGAAGTATAGGGGGCTGAAAAGGTATGCTGACAGGATTACATGATTAACAGGATGGTTTATCGGCGATCCTGTTAATCATGTAATCCTGTCTTTTTTTATGAATTGAGCGAAACAGGAAGGATTACAGGCAACCCACTAATCACAGTAATCCTTTAATCATGTAAATCATAGTCTCATTGGGCGAGTGAGATGGCTCCGTTGCTGGTCAGTATACGGCGGTGATAGTCAATCTGACCGAGGTGGTAATTCAGGTGGCCGTTGAGGTGAATGAGAAAGAACTGCACGCTCATGCTGTAGCCGAAGATCTCACTCGGGTAGGTTTTAGTTAAGTCACTGTCCGGCAGGCTCAGCAGTGCTTTGCTTACTGTTTCCTTTGTCGCCCGGATCATATCCAGCAACTCACTCTTTTCCAGGCCGGTGGCACTGAACTCGCGGGGGCGGTCGCGCTCAAACGGGATGTGTCCGAGCTGACGGCCAATGAATTCATGCAGATTACCATGCAGGTGCAGGGTCAGGTTCCCCGCCGAATTTGCAATGCCATTGACGACTTTCCAGATGGCGTCTGTTGTCGGGTAGGCGTCAATTTCCTGATAGAGCCGCTGCAGATCGCGGTCAAATAAACGGGCAAGGTCCTGGAGCATATTGTTTTAGTAAAAAGTAGTCACCTACATCTGTGCCAGCAGATACAACACCGCCATGCGAACGGCAACTCCGTTTTCGACCTGATCGAGGATAATGCTGTGATGCGAGTCGGCAGCGTCGGAGGTTAGTTCCACGCCACGGTTAATCGGGCCGGGGTGCATCAGCACAATCGGGCGGTCGAGGTCGTCCAGCATCTTTTTGCTGATCCCGTAGTACATCGAATATTCGCGCAGCGACGGGAAATACTTGATCTGCTGGCGTTCGAGCTGAATCCGGAGCACGTTGGCCACATCGCACCAGTTCAGGGCCTCCCGCACATCGTGGCTGATTTTAATGCCCAGTTCACTCATGTATTTCGGGATGAGCGTTGTCGGGCCGCAGACCATAACCTCGGCACCTTGCTTCTGCAGGCAGAAAATATTGGAAAGTGCCACCCGTGAATGGGTAATATCGCCGATGATCGCCACGCGTTTACCGGCCAGATCGCCCAGTTTTTCGCGGATTGAGAACGAGTCGAGCAGGGCCTGGGTCGGGTGTTCGTGCGTACCGTCGCCGGCATTCACCACGTTAGCCGGAATCCGGCCGGACAGGTAGTGCGGGGCACCGGGACTGCTGTGGCGCATGACAATCATATCGACTTTCATAGCCAGGATGTTGTTTACCGTATCGAGCAGGGTTTCGCCCTTTTTCACCGAACTGCCCGACGCCGAAAAATTCACGACATCGGCCGACAGTCGTTTTTCGGCGAGTTCAAACGAAAGACGGGTACGGGTAGAGTTTTCGAAAAAAACGTTGGCAATCGTAATGTCACGCAGCGAGGGGACCTTTTTGATCGGCCGGTTGATGACTTCCTTAAATTCCTTAGCCGTGTCGAGAATCAGATTAATGTCATTCTCGTTGAGGTCTTTAATGCCCAGCAGGTGTCGAACGCTTAATGAATCAGCCATGAGGAGTACGCACAAAAATTGGGCAAAGATAACCGGATTTACCTTTTCTGACAGCGAATGGTGATATTGTTCAGTAAGCCCCTGTAATTATCCAGGTGAGCCGGATTGCTGTAGCTACCCAATATGTATCCTGTTAACAATTATTAAATACTTATTTTTTGTCTTATTCGGCGATAAAGTTTTCTTTGGGTCAATATTCACAATAACACAACACTCCAATGAAAGCACAATTCCTTACCGCCTGCCTTGCCACACTGACCTCCACACTTTTTGCCCAGATTCAGCCCGGCGAACGATTGTATGGCGGATCAATTTCTGTGGCCAGCATGTATTCTCGTATCCTGAATACGGATGTAAAAAACAACAACAGCTTTACTGCATCAACAGTGCAGCTGACTGTAGGGAAATTCAGGCAAAACAACTGGCTGACCGGCATCAATATGACACTTGGCTTATCGCCAGGCTCAAGTAAAATTGTCTCCGCTGTAGACGGCCAGAACAACTATGAATCGGGAACACGATATTTGTCATATAGTGCTTCGTTAAATCCATTCGTAAGGCGTTACTGGGGGCTGAACAACATACAGCTTTTTGTCGGAGGGGGCATTGGTGTCTCCGTGAGTGGATTTTATAGTAGAGAAAAAGAGTTTCCGGCTAAGGATTACACCTTTTCAGGAAACAGAATGTTTGGTTTCGGCATTTCACCCACGTTTGAAGCAGGGCTGAATTATTTTGTCACAAAGCATCTGGCGCTGGAGCTTAAAACATCCACAACTGCTTTTCCGGTCTCCTTCGGACAGCTTCGGGCCGGGTTTATTTATCGGACAGGCGACCATGCTGCCAGCCCTGATAATCAGACGCAGGTTAGTCAGACGCAGAAAGGTGGATGGCTACTTGGCGGACAATTTTCGGTTAGTAACACATTCCTTGAAGGAACTCAGAATACTACCTATGAACCTGAAGTATATACTATCAGTGCGTCGGCGGGGACGTTTATTCGCGAACGAACGGTACTGGGTATAGAGGCAGGTTATCAACATACCGGACGAAAAACAACAGGTAATAACCAGTCTGTCAGTCGGTCAACCGGGATTTCAGTTATACCGTATGTGCAAACGTATTGGCTGACCAGCCGGCTTACACCTTTTCACCGGATTTCAGCCAGCTGGTCGAAGCTAATAAATACACAAGGAAATACGTTTGGCCTTAATGGTCAGTTTGGCCTTGCCTACATGTTAGGGAATCGGTTTATTCTTGAAACCTCACTAGCCAGAGTTGGTGTAGATTACAGCCGTCTCGGAAATATTACTGAAACAGTTTCACCATACGCCTCAGCTTCTCTCGGTAACCAGTTCGCTTTGCGCTATGTATTTCGGTAACACGCGCTAAGCCGTTTGTCCAATCCCCGTTAATCCGCTATTTTTGGCCTTCTATGCATCACAGAACGCTAGACTGTGATGAGTTATGTGGTTAATAACACAGAATGCTGTTCTGTGGTACAACAAGATGGATTTACTGAAAGGAAAAGTTGCGTTAATTACCGGAGCCTCACGGGGAATCGGCCGGGCTATCGCCACACGGTATGCTCAGGAAGGAGCAGATGTGGCATTTACTTACCTGTCGAGTGTAGAAAAAGGACAGGCCCTCGAAGCTGAACTGAGTGCGTTTGGTGGCCGGGTGAAAGGCTATCGGTCCGATGCGTCGGACTATACAGCCGCCGAAGACCTCATTTCGCAGGTGGTTGCTGACTTTGGCAAGGTTGATGTTGTGGTCAACAATGCGGGTATTACGCGCGACGGATTGTTAATGCGGATGTCGGAAGAACAATGGGACACCGTTATTAACGTTAATCTGAAGTCGGTATTTAACCTGACTAAAGCCGCCATCAAACCGATGATGAAAGCGAAGTCGGGGTCAATCATTAACCTGACATCGGTAGTCGGTCTGCGCGGAAACGCCGGACAGGCGAACTATGCCGCTTCCAAAGCAGGCATCATCGGCTTTACCAAGTCGGTGGCGCTGGAACTGGGTTCGCGGAACATTCGCTCAAATGCCATTGCACCGGGCTTTATCGAAACCGAAATGACCGGCGAAATCAACGAGAAAGCCGTTGAGGAATGGAAACAGTCGATTCCGATGAAACGTGGCGGGCAACCCGAAGAGGTGGCTGATGCCTGCGTTTTCCTCGCCTCAGACTTGTCGCGGTACATTACCGGACAGGTATTGCAGGTCGATGGCGGAATGCTTACTTAATGGCAACGGGCAGGGAGCATGGGGTATGGAGTATAGGGCTTAGTGCAGGGTGTTGGGTCTGCTGACTCCCCGCACTAAGCCCTACGCCCTACGCTCTCTGCCCTCCGCCTCACGCTCCCAAGCCAATACAACCTTTTATGAACATCATCTTTCAAACGTCACCGTGGTGGATACTGGCCTGCCTTGCTGTAGGTGCGATCTATGCCGCGGCCATGTATCAGCCCTTGCCCAACCAGGCATCTGCCGGGAGCGTCAGTCAATGGGATAACCGCGTGCGCTATGCCCTGACGGCCCTGCGGTTTCTGGTCGTAAGCCTGCTGTGCTTTCTGTTCCTCAACCCGCTGGTACGGAATGTCCGGTCGCTGACCGAAAAACCAAAGGTGGTGTTAGCCGTCGACAATTCCGAGTCGGTGGCGGCGGCGGGCCGGCCCGCCCTCAATAAGGCCCTGACCAATCTACAGCAACTGCGGCAGGAGCTGGCCGACGAGGGGCTGGATGTGGCGGTCCGGACGTTCGGCGATACCATTACCGATGCCGACCTGACCCAGATTCCCTTCACGCAACGGACAACCAATCTTTCCGGCCTGCTGTCCGACATTCGTTCTGACTACGAGGGCCGCCATTTAACCGATGTGGTGCTGGTCACCGACGGTATTTTCAATCAGGGCTTATCGCCTACCTTCGGGCAGTATCCGTTCGCCGTTCATGCGGTGGGGCTGGGCGATACAATTCCCAAAAAAGACATTCAACTCAAAGGAATCATTGCCAACCGGATCGCGTATCTGGGCAATGAGTTTCCGATTCAGGCCGAAATTACCAGCTTCGGTTTTCAGGGACGGTCGGCAACGGTAGTCCTGAAACAGGGTGGCCGTGAGCTGGGTCGCCAGCCGGTTAGTTTTGCGCAGAACGAAACCTTCAGTCAGGTATCCTTTAAAACGACAGCCACCCAGAAAGGGGTGCAGCATTATACTGTCGAAATCATTCCGCAGGCGGGCGAATTCAGCCTTAAAAACAACCGTCAGGATGTGTATCTGGATGTGATCGACGGCCGTGAAAAAGTATTGCTGCTGGCGGCAACTCCGCATCCGGACGTGAAAGCGTTGCGGGCGATCATCGAGAAAAACCAGAATTACGAACTGGATGTCCGGATTCTGACGAGCGCCGACGGTCCGTTGAGCGTTGAAAAAACATACGATCTGATCATTCTGCACCAGATTCCGGACAATGCCGGTGCTGGTACGGCCGTCATGCAGCGGTTGCTGGCCCAGAATACGACGCCGGTGCTGTTCGTACTGGGTAATCAGTCGGCCATCGGACCGTTCAACACCTCCAATCCGGTGATGCAGATCAATGCGCAGGCAGGGCAGGGCGACAAGGTGACGGCGCGGCTGAATTCGACGTTTAAGCAAATCAACATTGATCCGGAGCGGCTGGACATCCTGGGTAAATTCCCGCCGATGACCGCTCCCTACGGCGAATACAAGCTGTTGCCGGGCACCGAAGTGGTCTTGTGGCAACAGGTCGGGACCGTGGCAACCAACAAGCCGTTGCTGGCACTGAACGTAACGGGTACCCGCAAGGCCGCCGTACTGGCCGGTGAAGGCATCTGGCAGTGGCGGCTGGAAGAATACGCCCTGACCGAAAAACAGGAGGTCGTCGATGAGCTGCTGCAAAAAGTCATTCAGCTGATTTCGGTGAAGGAAGACCGCCGTAAACTGCGGGTATATCCAATCCGGAATGAGTTTTATGTCGGCGAAAAAGTGGTGTTTGAAACCGAGCTCTACAACGATATTTATGAGCGGCTGTATGACAAGCTGGTAACGCTGGAAATCACGGACGAAGGCGGCATCACGCGCGATTACACCTACACGCCGACCCAGGACAACAGCCGGTTTGAAATCAGCCGGTTGCCGCAGGGAGCTTACCGCTATAAGGCAAGCGTAACGATCAACAACAAAGCCGAGCTGTCGTCAGGGCAGTTTATTGTGCGCGACCTGCAGCTCGAAGCCATGAATACCACGGCTGATCATGCCATGTTGCGGCAACTCGCCCAGCAAACCGGTGGCCGGTTCTATAACTCGGCATCGGTACAGAACATGGTAAAAGACATTGTATCGAAGAAGAGTCCGGCCCGTCTGACAAGCACCGAAGAACTGGATGAACTCATCAACTGGCGGTGGCTGTTCTTTATGGTCCTTGGCCTTGCTGCCGCCGAGTGGGGCGCACGCAAGTACTTCGGCGGGTATTGATTGGTAGCAAACCGGGAATAATCGGGTCAACTTCCAGGAACAGGGCCGCCTGGCGGTTCTGAACTTCCAGGAAGTTGACCCGAAATGTTAACATCTACTCCTCAAACAACCAGTCGGCTCCTTTGCGCGAAGCCAGACCGGCGTCAAAGGGCGTGATGGCATGGATACCGTCGACAAAGCCGAGAACCAGACACGCGCCCTTGCCCAGCGTCAGCGCATGGTCCCCCGCCGGAAACGTGTAGGCATGTACCTGTACCGGCGGCATATCGGCAACCACCAGCGCATTGGCGATTTTAACCTCCGCCTGCCCGTAATCATTGGCACTGGCATCGGTCTCCAGATTCGGTTCGGGCAAATAAGTAGTCTTATCGGTTGATTTAAAAAAGCCAACCAGCAGCTGCACCGGCTGTTTCGTGCTGAAGCGCACAACCGTTGGCGTCTCTGTCTGGGTCTTCATGGCATAACGAACCCCGCTCAGCGTTTGCAGCGCCGGACTAACGGCCTGAATAGCATTCAGTTTATCCGTAAACGGTAGTTGGTTATTGGTCAGGCTATAGGTCTCACCGGTCAGCGTCACAGCGGCTTTGGGCAGAGCTGTGCTGGCCAGCGAATTAGTAGTCGTGGCCGGTGAAGCCTTGAGTTTTGCCAGATTCTTTTTAAATGTCGCCAGCTCCGCCTGATAGTGCGGCAGCAATTCCAACCACGTTTTGTTGGTACCGTCGTTGCCGCCAATCGGCACCCGCCGTTGCTGCGTCTGCATGCTGTTGGCATACAGATAGGTATCGCGGGTCAGGTCGGCCAGCTTCCGGAAATGGACCAGACTTTGCTCCAGATGCGGTACGGCTTTTTCCAGATCCTGAATATCCTGCGAATAGTGGTAACGCAGCACCAGCGTGGCGGCTTTAACCTTTTCGGCATAAAAATCGGCCAGTGCCTGGTAGCAGTACATGTCGTTACGTACGCGGTCAAAGTCGGCTTTGTTTTGCCGGACAAACGGCGCGGCGCGGTCAATCGCTTCGACGGCCAGTTTGCCGTGCCGCACTACCTCATCGACAATCTGCGGCGGAGTTTCGCCGGTATGCGGCTGTTTCTTCCATTCTTTTTCGGCCCATTCAATGAGCATTTCGCCCTCGGGGCCGTCGGAGGTATAGAGGTCGGACCAGACGCGGTATTTGTAGGGATTCACCAGCTGACTCACAAACATACCCAGCGTGAGCGTCTGCCGGTTGCCGTTCGTAATGCCGAAGCGGCGCAGCAGCTTGGGCGCAATTTCCCCCGCCTGCTCATAGGCCTCCAGAATGTCCTGACCGTGATTCCGGGTACCATACATCCCGTCCAGCCTGGCCGACCAGTAGGCCACTTCGTCGGTACGGTTGCGGTGGCAGTTCCATGCGTAGCGGCCCCATGCTTCGTACCAGACCCAGTCGCGGTCGATTTGCAGTTGCCGGGGCGTTACTTTGTCGGCCGTATAAGGCCAGTCCCAGTACGAGGCTTCGGGGTAGAGGTGCAGCCCGTTTGCCCCGTGAATGGCATGCATCGCCTGCACACTTTTCTGGATAAAATCGGCCGACCCGTAGCGAAATGGCTCCAGATTGGCCAGAATATGCACATTGTCGATGTGGGTTGAGCCGAGGCGGCTGAGGTCGCGGTGCATTTCTGCCCACGGCCCGCGCGGCGTGTAGGTGGTCAGGGCCTCGCCGTTGTATTTGTTTTCGGTGTACAGGTTTTTGTAGAGCGGCAGGGCGGCTTTCATCACCAGCTGCGGGTTGGTGTCGTGGCCGCGCAGTACAATCGGTGGCTCGTCGGTTTTGCCGAGCGCTTTCAAGCCGTCTTTTACGCCCGGAATAATGGTTTTGGTAAACCACTCCACGTCCATCTCATCGCCTTCCATGGCTTCGCCGAGGGCAATCAGCAGGCCCACATTCGGGTATTTTTCGACAAACGCCGCAATCGACTTGCGGGTATAATCGGCGATGACCGGAATAATCGGGCGTTTGCGATCCTGGGTTTTCAGGTTGTGTTTTTCGGCAAACGGCTTCGAGACGATGATGTTGTAAAACATCTGAATTACCCAGATACCCCGCTTGTCGGCCTCTTCGGTCAGGAAACGGAACATCTCCTCATTTTTTTTGAACGTGGCATCGTCGACCTCCACGGCGTAGGGATAGTCATTGAGCCGCACCAGCGATGCAAAGGGGTGACCATTCCAGAGATACAGCGAATTCATCCGGTTGTCGGCCAGCATATCCAGGTAGCGGAGCCAGAGGGCCTTGTCGTAGAACCACGGAAAGTTTTCGGGGGTATACGGGTATTCGTATACATTCCGTCCCGGCAGATAGGTCGTTTTCTGGACGCCGATGCAGGCCCCGCGCAGGACCATTTCGGGCTGATCGGCCTTCCGCCAGTTGGTCGGCCAGGCCTTTCGCGCGGTAATCTCACCGGCCAGGGCCAGACAGCCGTACAGCGTTCCCGACGGGTCGGCCCCGCCGATGACGAAGCCTTGCGGAGTCGGCTGCACCACAAACCCTTCCTTGCCCGGCGTCGGGGCGGGGGCAGGGAAGGCCTGCGCGACCGGTTTGTCGGAAAGCAGCCCCAACAGAATGGTTTTGCCATTGGCGGGTCCCGTACCGGTACTGACCGTGTAGCCGGTTTGTTCGAGTGCTTTCCGGAGGCGTTCGGCCCCGAACCGGATCCGTGCATGCGGATTAGCCGGCAGCACAATCCGCACGTTTTCGGCAAGGGCCGCCGCCCCGAAGAGCATGGTAATCACCCATGCTGATAACCAGTGTTGTATGTTGTATCGCATATGTCTACATGTAGCACGGAATGCTATTCCGTGTTATTAATTACCACCCGTATAATCGGCGCAGGCACGGAATAGCATTCCGTGCTACTTTTTACTCAGCTGCTTCAGTTTCGCGTCGGCTATGCGGGTGTTGAGTTTGACGCGGACCATGCCCATCGGGTGGTACCGCTGTTTTTTGTCGATGGCGGCATACACAACCGTGAACTCGTCGTTGCCTTCGGGGATCAGGCAGAGCGGTGTCCGCATGATGTCCCACCATTTCTTCACCTTCGTATGAATCGGAAAGTAATGCGCTTCGGTCCAGTGGATGCCATCCTGTGACAGCGAATAGCCGAACATGTTGGGCAGATGAAGCCCCCAGTCGTCGGGACCACCGTCGAACATGGCAATGTACAGGCCGTTGGGCAAGCGGCTGATGAGCGGGTTTTCGATAAACCACGGGTGCATCGACCGGACCGGGTTGATGGTGGTATCCATCCGGACCCACGGGCCTTCGAGCGTGTTCGACTGCGCCAGACCGATGAGCCAGCCCTGTTTCGGCTTGTCGGGGTAATCCGCCCATTTCGCCCACGGAAACGCCCCGCCGTAGAGACACAGCCATTTATCGCCGACTTTATACGGGAAAAACGAATCAACGCCCTGACGGCCTTCCCACAGCTGGGAGTCGAGGCCGGGCTCCATCACAATGCCCAGATCGCGGTAGGGGCCACCGATGCCGTCCATGCCCTCCTTCACCGACTCACACCGCCAGATGCGGCCGAACGAGTGGTTCGGGTGAATGGTTTTGTGGCAGGTATAGGCCAGATAGAAGCCATTCCAGCGGTTTGTTTTTTCGTTGAATACCGGCATATACGACCAGATGGCACCACGGCGGTCATTGATCGGGTTATCGTCGTCGGTAATGGCATACACGCCGCTTGCCTGGTAAATGGTCGATTGGCGGGTCCAGTGAATGGCGTCGGTGCTGGTCCAGTGGCCGATGCGGGTTTTGATCCGGTCATAGTACGCCGGCATGCCTTGCTCACCGGCCCGCTCGGTCGGGAACATGTGGTAGGTATTGCCGAGTTTAACGCAGGCCCCGCCCTCAAACCCGCCCTGAATGCCTTCGGTGCCGGGCATTCCGTTGGCGACGACCGGTGTGTCGGGGCCGCCAATGATCTCAAACAGGGGCTCTTCGTCCGAAAAGCCTTCGACAATATAAGGCTCCCACAACCGGCCGTCGGGATACCCGGCGTCGCGGGGGCTCAGCGTCTGGTTGCCTTTGATAACGCCCAGCACAAGAAACGGCTCGCCCGTTGGCTGAATGACCTGCCTGCCGCGGCCGTAGGGGAGGGCATACACATCGACGCGCGGCATGCCCGTAACGGTCACCCCGTTGGTCAGCACCGGTTGCCGGTTCAGTAAGGTGGCGGGTTGCGTCTGCCGCGTCGAGTCGCGGAACAGACCAATCAGCACCTGAACCGGTTGGGATACCTGAATCGTAAGCGGTTGGGTGTCGCCGGTTTTGGACATCTGCACACCGGTCAGCCCCGTAAGTTCGGCCGGAATACGGACCAGACAGTTTCGCTGACCACGGAAAACGTGGCCCATTTCGGCAGTTTTAAACGTTTTGGCCGTTGGCGAAACGACCGTAAACGGCGCTTCCTGCCAGCGGACAGGCGTTTCCTGGCCGATCACCTGCACCGACCACAGCAGCAGCCCTGCCAACAGGATCCGGCAGCTATTCGGTTTCAATACGGAAAACATACGCAGCAATATCAGAAGGGGTTCGGGTTTTCGGAGGAATGGTAATCGTGAGGCCGGTATCGGTCAGGCTGGTGGTGCAGGGTTCCAGGTTTTTGAGGCCCAGAACGTTCACCGCTTTCAGGCGACCGCCCAGACTGGCGGGCGTAATCGCTTTCAGCGACAGCGACTGACCGGCGCCCGGCCATTCCATGGCGATGGCGTAAACGGTTTTGCCCTTGCGGGTATAGTAAATCTGCTGGCCCCCGGCCGTTTTTTCGCCGTAAACGCTGAACGGCCGCGTCTCGTAGACCGATTCGCCGAACGACCACATCCACCGCCCGATTTTGTAGACAACCTGCTTCTGGTCTTCGGGGAACGTGCCGTCGGCTTTCGGGGACAGGTTCAGCAGCAACTGCCCGTTTTTGCTGACCACCTCCACGATTTTCCGGACAATGTCTTCGGCCGTGCGGATTTCCATGCCGTCGGTATAGCCCCATGAGAACGAAAAACCGGTGCCGATTGAGTAATCGCAGAGCCAAGGCGTTTCGATGATGCGGTCGGGATTGGTGTTTTCGTGGTCTTCCATGCCGATGCCTTTCGGAATATCCTCGCCTTTGTAGGTCACGATCACATCCTGTTTGCGGGCGGCGGCTTCGTTAAAATAATGGGCGAGGTAGGTCTGTATGTTTTTGACCGGCACCTGTTCCAGCCAGGCATCGTGGTAAATAATATCAGGGTGGTACTTATCGACCAGCTCGTTGCATTTATCTAGCCACATTTTGTCCCACGCCTCTTTTTTCATGGGTGAACCATACAGTTTGGCGTACTTCGGATCGGCCCCCGCCCAGCCCGGTTTGAGCTTGACGTTGGTATAGTTCAGCTCGTGGTGCAGCGAGGTGAAAAACTTCATGTTACGCTTGCGGATCGCAACGGCCAGTTCACCGACCACATCGCGGTGCGGCCCCATGTCTTTGGCGTTGAACGGCGTCAGTTTACTGGCCCACATCGAGAAACCGTCGTGGTGTTCGGCGACCGGTCCGGCAAAACGTGCCCCGCCTTTCTGAAACAGTTCGGCCCATTCGTCGGCGTTGAAGCGTTCGCCTTTAAACATCGGGATAAAGTCGTGGTAGCCGAATTTGGTCAGCGGGCCATAGATGGCCACGTGGCGTTTGTGCGTACCCAGCTTGGCATAATCGGCTTCATTGTGCATGTGCTGGATGTAGTGTTCATTATTATAGGCAGGCACCGCATAGACACCCCAATGACAATAAATTCCGAATTTAGCGTCCCGTATCCATTCAGGGACACCGGTATGTTTTCCGAGCGATTGCCAGGTCGGCTCATACGGTTTTGGTACCGTTTGCCCGTGCGTAACCTGACAAACAAAGACGGAAAGGATAGCCGCAACGATGGGTTTTACGCGCATAATTGATCTGAAAAAAGCGATTATGCATTAAAGGTAGGGTGGATTAAAATAGCCCGGGAGGGGATTGATAATATCATACAATCTGTCGAAAAAATGATATAGATATTACCCTTTTTTTTAGCCTTATTTTGAGTTCATTATACGTTCTGATCGTTTGCCCTTTTCGGCCGTTGTACAATAACGCAGAAAAAACAACAACTATCATTGGCTGACGTGACCTGGTTCGAGCGATAAACCGATAGCCAATCTTACTACAAAACTGACATGAAAAAACGTTTGGTCCCTATTCTCCTGGCCGTTCTGACGGGTACCCTTCCGCAGCTTGCGAAGGCACAGTATCCGACCATTCCGCCTGATGTTCAGAAGGCGAGTGACGCGCTGCTGGACGAAGCCCGCCGCCAGTCGGACCTTGCCTGGCAAAAGGCATGGCCGGTTATTCAGAAGGAGGCCCGGGAAGGCAAACCATATATTCCCTGGGCGGCTCGTCCGGTCGATTTACCGCAGGCTCCTATCCCGGCGTTTCCGGGCGCTGAAGGCGGCGGAGCCTATTCGTTCGGTGGCCGCGGGGGTAAAGTATACGTGGTTACCAGCCTCGAAGACAGCGGACCGGGAACCCTGCGTGATGCCTGCGAACAGGGCGGTGCGCGGTTTGTCGTATTCAACGTGGCGGGGATTATCCGCCTGAAAAGCCCGCTGATTATCAGGGCGCCATACATTACTATTGCCGGTCAGACGGCACCCGGCGACGGTGTCTGCGTGGCGGGTGAATCGGTCTGGATCAATACCCACGACGTGATTATCCGCTTCATGCGCTTCCGCCGGGGCGAGACGTTTGTCGGCCGCCGCGATGACTCGATTGGCGGTAACCCGATCGGCAACATCATGATCGATCACGTGTCGGCCAGCTGGGGGCTCGACGAGAACATGTCGATGTACCGCCATATGTACAATGACAGTACCGGCAAGACGCTGGAAGATAAGCTGGGTACGGTAAACATCACCATTCAGAACTCAATTTTCTCGGAAGCCCTTGATACCTGGAACCACGCGTTCGGCAGTACGCTGGGCGGTGAGAACTGTACGTTCATGCGGAACCTCTGGGCCGACAACGCAGGCCGGAATCCGTCGATCGGCTGGAACGGTATTTTCAACTTTGCCAACAACGTCATCTTTAACTGGGTGCACCGGTCTGTGGATGGCGGCGACTACCGGGCAATGTACAATATTATCAATAACTACTTCAAGCCGGGGCCGCAAACGCCAACGACCAGCCCCCTTGCTTACCGGATTCTGAAACCTGAGTCGGGACGCAGCAAACTGGGTTACCTGACCTTCGGCCGCGCCTATGTGAACGGCAACATTGTGGAAGGCAATGAGCGCGTGACGAAAGATAACTGGGACGGTGGTGTGCAGGTAGAAGACTTGGCCAACGCAGGGAAGTACAAGGATCAGATTTACTGGAAAGAGCCGCTGCCGATGCCGGCGATTACCATTTTACCGACGAAAGACGCTTTTGGCTACGTGCTGGCCAATGCCGGTGCCACCCTGCCGAAACGTGATCCGGTAGATACGCGGATTGTCGAGCAGGTGCGCACGGGAAAAATCACCTATCTCCCGAACGTAAAACTGCCGGAAACGCAGTTCAAACACCGTCGCCTGCCGATTGATTCGTACAAAAACGGCATCATCACTGACATTAGCCAGGTAGGCGGTTACCCTGAATACAAAGGGACCCCGCACGTGGATTCCGACAGCGACGGCATGCCCGACAGCTGGGAATCGAAAAACGGCCTGAACCCGAAGGATGCGTCGGATGCCGGTAAGGTGCGGGGCAAGGACGGCTATACCAATATCGAGGTATACCTGAACAGCGTAGTGCCGGTCGCTCAGGTAAAACCGGCGAAGTAGCTGGAGGTAAGCAGGTTTATTACCACATAGCCACATAGAAGAACAAAGATTTATAATCGCTTATGTATCCTGTGTCGCTATATGGTAAGTCAATTTTCAAACACGACTTCAGCCTGGTTTGTCAGTGTTAGTGCCTTTTAGTTAACCATTATTATGAATAAGGTCAGATTCCTGACAGGACTTGTTGCCGGTTCGCTGCTGTTGCCTGCTTCTGTGGAGGCGCAGGGAAAGAAGCCCGTGCCGGTACCACCTGTAGCCGCCGCGCGGGACGGGCAGTTGACCTATGCACCTGATGAACGCGGAAACCGCATTCCGGACTTTTCGTATGCCGGTTATCAGGCCGGTGAACGGGCAATTCCGACAGCGGCCATCCGCGTCGTGGTACCCGCTCAGAAAGGTGATGCCACGCGCCGGATTCAGGCGGCCCTGGACTACGTAGCGACGCTGCCCGTCGGATCCGATGGCTTCCGGGGAGCAGTTTTGCTCGGTAAGGGCGTGTTCGACGTAGCCGGTAGCCTGCGGATTACCGCTTCGGGAGTGGTATTACGTGGGTCAGGCATCAAGGCAACAACGCTGCTCGGCACCGGTATCTCGCGCGAAAGCCTGGTGTCCATTTCAGGTAAACCGGACCGCCGTACCGAACCGCCGGTGCGGATAGCCAGTGCCTATGTGCCGGTTAATGCCCGTACCGTTCAGGTGCCTGCCGGACAGGTGTTTGCCGCCGGCGATCCGGTCAGGATTCAGCGGCCATCCACCAAAGAGTGGATTCAGGTGATTGGTACTGACCATTTTGGCGGGGGCGTAACGGCCCTTGGCTGGAAACCCGGTCAGCGCGATCTGTTCTGGGACCGTACCGTTGTGGCTGTGCAGGGTACTGAATTGACACTGGACGCACCCCTGACAACTGCCCTGGACTCGGCCTATGGGGGTGGGACTATCGCAAAATATCACTGGAAGGGCCGGATTCAGCAGGCGGGCATTGAAAACCTCCGGCTGGAATCGACCATTGATAAAATGCAGCCGAAAGACGAAGAGCACCGGTGGACGGCCATCACGCTTGAAAACGTGCAGGATGCGTGGGTGCGGCAGGTCGTTTTTGCGCACTTTGCCGGTTCGGCGGTGAACATTCAGGAGACAGCCCGCCGGATTACGGTAGAAGACTGTCAGTCGCTGGCGCCGGTGTCGGAAATCGGCAATGAGCGCCGGAATACGTTTTACGTAAAAGGGCAGCAGGTGCTCTGCCAGCGTCTGTATGCTGAATCGGGCTACCATGATTTTGCGGTGGGCTACTGCGCCACCGGTCCGAATGCCTTTGTGCAGTGCGAATCGCATCTGCCATACAGCTTCAGCGGCGGTATCGACAGCTGGGCATCGGGCGTCCTGTTCGACATCGTTACCATCGACGGCCATGCCCTGCGGTTTGCCAACCTCGGGCAGGACGGGCAGGGGGCAGGCTGGGCCGTGGCCAACAGTGTCTTCTGGCAGTGCAGTGCGGCACGGGTGGAGTGCTTCCGGCCGCCAACCGCGCAAAACTGGGCGTTTGGCACCTGGGCGCAGTTCAGCGGCGACGGCTACTGGGACATGTCCAACGAACACATTCAGCCGCGGAGCCTGTATTATGCCCAGCTCCGGGAACGGCTCGGTGAGGGCGTTGCGGCCCGCACCATCCTGCTGCCGGTCGAATCAGAAGCATCGAGCAGTCCCAAAATTGAGGTGGCCGCCGCGCTGACCAGACAGGCGGTTAACCCCGCTCCGACACTCGCCGCCTTTATCGACGCAGCCTCGGTGCGTCAGCCGATTCCGGTTGAATCGCCGGCCAAAACGATTGATGCTATCGGCGTACCGGCCTCACCGGCTCCGGTGCTGGCGGGTGGTATGCAGATCCGGCAGGGGGTACTGGTACGGAGCAATGCCCTGCTGACCGGTCGCCGCCAGGAAGTGCCGTGGTGGAATGGCAGTGCCCGTCCGCACGGGCTGGCGGGTGCCAAACCGCACATTACCCGCTTTGTGCCGGGCATGACTGGTCGCGGCCTCACCGACGATCTGGAAGCCATGACCGATTCCATGAAGCTGACGAACACAACCGTGATTGACCATAATTACGGCTTATGGTATGAGCGCCGCCGCGACGATCATGAGCGGATCCGGCGGATGGATGGCGAGGTCTGGGCGCCGTTCTACGAACTGCCCTTTGCCCGCAGCGGCCGCGAAACCGCCTGGGACGGCCTGAGCAAGTACGACCTGACGCGCTACAATAAATGGTATTGGGGACGGCTGAAGCAGTTCGCCGATCTGGCCGATCAGAAGGGGCTGGTGCTGATGCACGAAAACTATTTCCAGCATAACATCATTGAGGCTGGTGCCCACTACGCCGATTTCCCGTGGCGGCCCGCCAACAACATCAATAATACCGGTTTTCCGGAACCGGTGCCGTATGCGGGTGACAAGCGCATTTTCATGGCGGAACAGTTTTACGACGTTACCCATCCCGTACGTCGCGCTCTGCACAAGGCCTACATCCGGCAGTGCCTGACTAATTTTATCGGCAATACCGGTGTCATTCAGCTGATTAGTGCCGAGTATACGGGCCCGCTGTCGTTTGTGCAGTTCTGGCTGGATACCATTCAGGAGTGGGAGCGGGAAACCGGTAAGCAGGTCACCATCGGTCTCAGCACGACCAAAGATGTGCAGGATGCCATTCTGGCCGACGCCAGACGGGCCGCCGTTATTGACCTGATCGACATCCGGTACTGGCATTATCAGGCCAATGGGACCGCCTATGCACCGGCCGGCGGGCAGAACCTGGCACCCCGGCAGCACGCCCGGCTGACCCCGCCGAAGAAGACCTCATTTGAGCAGGTATACCGTGCCGTGCGCGACTACCGGATGCAGTTTCCGGGCAAGGCCGTGACCTATTCGGGTGATAGTTTCGACAGCATGGGCTGGGCGGTGTTACTGGCGGGCGGGTCGCTACCGAACATTCCTCCGGTTGCCGACGGGTTGTTTGCCGCTGAGGTTGCTGCCATGAAGCCGCTGACGCTTCCCGATCAACCGGCGAACCTTTGGGCGATGGGCCATGAAAAGACCGGGCTGGTGGTTTACACCGAAACGGCCGGGGCCGTAACCCTGAATTTAGCAGGTATGCCAGGTACCTATGCCGTCAAACGCATTCATCCGAAAACCGGAGCCCTAACCACATTGCCCGAAACCGTCAAAGGCGGCGGTCCGGTGACGGTGGCCGGCGAGGGGGTGATCTGGCTGAAGAAGATAAAAGAGCTGTAATACGTGATGCATACAACAAAAAAAATACTGGTTATCCTGCTGCTATCAGCCCTTTGCGTGTCCGTGAGCCGGGCACAGCTAAAGCCGCTGAAGGTGTCGGCAAACGGCCGTTTTCTGCAAACGGCCGACGGGAAACCCTTTTTCTGGCTGGGTGATACCGGCTGGTTGCTGTTGTCAAAATTAGACCGGCAGGAGGCAGAGACGTATCTCGAAAACCGCCGGCAAAAAGGCTTTAATGTGGTGCAGGTCATGGTGCTGCACACGCTGAAAGTACAGAACGCGTACGGAGATTCGGCCCTGATCAATCAGAACGTGGCAACACCACGAGTGACCAAAGGTAGTTCTCCTGCCAATGCAACGGAGTATGATTACTGGGATCACATGGATTTTGTGATCGACAAGGCTGCCCAAAAAGGCATTTACATGGCGCTGGTACCGGTTTGGGGGGCCAATGTTAAGTCGGGGCATGTGAGCCGGCAACAGGCAAAGACCTATGCCGCGTTTATTGCGAACCGGTATAAAAACCGGTCGAATATCATCTGGCTGAACGGCGGCGATGTACGCGGTGCCGACTCGCTGGCGACCTGGAACCTGATCGGCGAAACCATCAACCGTGTAGACCCGAATCACCTGATTACGTTCCACCCGCGCGGCCGCGCCTCCTCGACCGAGTGGTTCCACAACGAGCCGTGGCTGGATTTCAACATGGTGCAGTCGGGCCACAAGAGCTATGCGCAGGACACCGTATCAACCGATAAGGTACATTATGGCGAAGATAACTGGCGGCATATGCAGTATGACCTGTCGCTGAAACCGACAAAGCCGACTGTGGACGCCGAGCCGTCATACGAAGATATTCCGTACGGGCTGCATGATTTCGGGCAAACGCGCTGGACAGCCGCTGATGTACGCCGGTATGCGTATTGGTCGGTGCTGGCCGGCGGGTTTGGCTACACCTATGGCCACAACTCGGTGATGCAGATGCATAAGGACGCTGACAAAATCGGCGACTTCGGGGCCAAAACCCTTTGGCGCCCCGCTCTGGATGCCGAAGGGGCCGGTCAGATGATCTACCTGAAAAACCTGCTGCTGTCGAAATCGTTTTTCGACCGCGTACCGGCGCAGGAGCTGATTGCAAAACAAGGTGAGCGGTATAACCGACTGGTGGCCAGCCGTGGTGCAACGTATGCGCTGGTATACACCTACACCGGCCGGAACATGGAACTGAACATGGGCAAACTGCCCGGCAAAACCCTGACCGCGTCGTGGTTTGATCCGCGTACCGGTAAAACCACGGCCATCGGCGCCGTGCCGAACACGGGTGTTCAATCGTTTAATCCGCCTGGTGAGCCGGCCAACGGCAATGACTGGGTACTTATTCTGGAAGCTAAATGAAAGGACTCGCGGTAATACTGATCGGAGCGTTGCTCTGCGGGGCCTGTTCGCCGAAAGCGTACCTGTTTACGTCGTTTCACGAACCGGCCAATGAAGGGCTGCGGATGCTGTACAGTAACGACGGGTATCACTGGACAGACCTGAACCGCACGTTGCTGAAACCGGCCGTCGGACAGCAGAAGGTGATGCGGGATCCGTCTATGGTGCAGGGGCCGGACGGTACGTTCCACCTTGTCTGGACCAGCAGCTGGAAGGGCGACAAGGGCTTTGGCTATGCCAGCTCAACTGATCTCATTCATTGGTCGGAACAGCGGTTTCTGCCGGTGATGGAGCATGAAGCCACAACGGTCAATGTCTGGGCTCCGGAACTGTTTTATGACGAGGTTACCCGTCAGTTTATCATTATCTGGGCCTCAACGGTGCCGTATCGCTTTGAAAAAGGCATTGAAGATGAGCTGAATAACCACCGGATGTATTACACGACGACGACTGATTTCAGGACGTTTTCGCCGGCAAAGCTCTTTCTCGATCCCGGCTTCAGCGTGATTGATGCGGTGATTACCAAACGGAAGGCAGACGATTATGTGCTGGTGCTGAAAGACAACACGCGCCCGAACCGGAACATCAAAGTGGCTTTCAGTACGCAGGCGACCGGTCCCTATACCGGTGTCTCGGAGGCCTTCACGAAGAAGTTCACCGAAGGGCCGTCGGTGGTCAACACCGGTAAGGAATGGCTGATTTATTTCGATTCGTATCAGGACAAAAAATACGGTGCAGTCAGCACCACCGATTTTAAAACGTTCACCGATGCATCGGCCCGTATCAGTGTTCCCGAAGGCCACAAGCACGGGACCATTTTGCGGGTAAAAAGACGTTTACTGACGAGGTTGTTAAAAGGGGATAGTTAATTAAGTGACTGTTGGTTAGTTGGTTATATTCTTGTTGCTCAAAATACATATACCATATAGTCACATAGAAAAACAAAGATTTTCAATCGCTTATGTGCCCTATGTGCCTATGTGGTATGAAATCAGTTGTTCCTGAGGCACTACTTAACAGTAGATAAAAACATGAAAAAATACATAGACATACTCTGCCTGTTCCTGTTGTTCTGCGGTCCGCAGCTTTGGGCCCAGGATACGGTTCGGTATACCGGCACCACGCTGTCAAACGTGGATTACCACCATGGCCAGTTGAGTCCGGTTGTCGGGGTACATACCGTACAGGTGTTCCGCGCCAACCGCGAACATCCGGAGTGGGCAGGGGGCAACAACTGGACCTACAACCACGCGCCCATGCTGGCCTACTGGAATAACACCTATTACCTCCAGTACCTGAGCAATCCGGTAGGCGAGCACGTGCCGCCGGGGCAGACCCTGCTGATGACCTCGAAGGACGGCTATACCTGGACCAAACCGGCCATTATTTTCCCCGTCTACCGCCTGCCCGATGGCTTCAAAAAAGCGGGGCGGCCGGAAGTGGCCAATAAACTGGATGCGGTCATGCACCAGCGGATGGGCTTTTTCGTGGCAAAAAATAAGCGCCTGCTGACGCTGGCATTCTACGGGATTGTCATGGGCCCGAAAGACGACCCGAACGACGGTAACGGCATTGGCCGCGTGGTCCGCGAAATTTACGCCGATGGCAGCATTGGCCCGATTTATTTCATCCGCCACAATTCGTCCTGGGATGCCGGCAAATCGGCGTACCCGTTCTATACAACATCGAAGGATAAAGGCTTTGTGGAGGCCTGCAACGAACTGCTGGCCAACCCGCTGATGATGCAGCAGTGGGTAGAAGAAGCCGACCGCAACGACCCGCTTATTCCGCTCAAAAAAGAAGTAAAGGCATTCAGCTACTACCATTTGCCCGATGGCCGGGTAGTCGGTTTGTGGAAACATGCCCTGACCTCGATCAGTAGCGACAACGGCAAAACATGGGCCTATGGTCCGCTGCGGGCGCCCGGCTTTGTGAATAGCAATGCCAAAATCTGGGGGCAGCGCACAGCCGACGGTCGCTATGTGACGGTCTATAATCCGTCGGAGTTCCGCTGGCCACTGGCGTTATCGACCAGCACCGACGGTCTGAATTACACGAATCTGCTGCTCGTAAACGGCGAAATCTCGCCCATGCGCTACGGAGGCGCGTACAAATCATACGGCCCGCAATACGTGCGCGGCATTGAAGAAGGCAACGGCACGCCGCCCGACGGCAACCTGTGGGTGACCTACAGCATGAACAAGGAAGATATCTGGGTGTCAAAAATTCCGGTGCCCGTTTCGGATGTTGTGACGACGCACGCCAATGAAGACTTCAACCAGCTGCCTGCCGGCAAAGAACTGACTAACTGGAATATTTACAGCCCGTTACAGGCAACGGTAAAGATCGAAAAACAGTCCGACGGCAGCAAAGCGCTCGTACTTCGTGACAAGGATAAGTTCGAGTATGCAAAGGCCGAACGCGTGATTCCGGAGTCGAAAAAGCTGACGGTGGCGTTTACGGTGGTGCCGCAGCAAGCCGACAAGGGTACATTACAGATTGAGTTTCAGGACGAAAAAGGGACCCCCGCCGTCCGGCTGATGTTCGATGCCGACAGCACCTTTAAGGCCAAAGTTGGCTACCGTGACTCGGGGATTCAGAAATACGAAGCGGGTAAGGCCTACGATGTCCGCGTGGAGCTGGACCGGGCTAAACGCATGTTTACAATCTCGGTGAACGGTCAGGCCAAAGGTACCCGGCTGTTTTTTGCGCCGGTAGCATCGTTCCGCCGCGTGGTGTTCCGGACCGGCGGTGTGCGCCGTTTCCCGGATGCCGACACGCCGACCGACCAGGCCTACGATCTGCCCAATGCCGGTGATCAGGACCCCGAAGCGGTGTATGTGATTAAACGATTTTCGACAAATATGTAGAACGGAATGGTATTCCGTTCCATAGCGGTTTTAAAATAAACGCAGCACGGAATATCATTCCGTGTTACAAATGATATGATCCGATTCCTCCTCATACTGAACCTGTTAGCATCGGCCCGCGTGGAAGGGGCTGTGGTGTTGCCGCGTATTCTGGGGCATAACATGGTTCTGCAACGGAACAAGCCGCTGACGATCTGGGGCAAGGCCACCGCCGGTGAACGGGTGTCGGTGCAGTTTGCCGGTCAGCGGCCCGAAACAACGGCCGATGCACAGGGTCGTTGGCAGGTGGTGTTGCAGCCGCTGAGAGCGTCGAACGTACCGGCTGCCATGGTGATCAGCGGGACCAATACCATCCGGCTGGAAAACATTCTTGTTGGAGAGGTATGGCTGTGTTCGGGACAGTCGAACATGGAGTTTACGATGCGGAAAAACAGCAAGGTGAAGCGGCCGGTGGTCGATGGCCCGAATCCGGTCGATGAACTGGAGGTTGCCAGCAATCCGGACATCCGCATTTTTCTGGTGAACCGCAAGGAGCTGATCAAACCCGACTCGCTGCACCGTGGCTGGAGCGTTGCCCGCGACTCGGCGTTGCGGTCGTTTTCGGCACCCGCCTACTTCTTTGCCAAAGAACTGCAAAAACGGTTGCAGGTGCCCGTCGGCGTGATTTCGTCGGCTGTGCCGGGGAGCCGGATTGAGCCGTGGATTCCGGAAGAGGGGTTCCGTGCCGAACCTTTTTTCGCAAACCAGAAGCTGGAAGGGGAACCGGGTAAGTTTTATGAGCCCATGATCCGGCCGCTGGTGCCGTTCGGAGTGGCGGGATTTCTCTGGTACCAAGGCGAGTCGAACTGTTTCCTGAACGAAACAACGACCTATGCCAAAAAAATGAAAGCACTGATTACCAGCTGGCGAACTGCCTGGCAGGACACCGGATTACCGGTCTACTATGTCTCAATCGCTCCGTTTATGTACTCGGAGTCGAAGGGGAATAAAGTGGTACTGACCAGAGAAACGCTGCCTGCCTTCCGCGAGGCACAGGAACTGGTGCTGCAACTGCCCAACACGGGCATGATCGTCACGACAGATCTGGCCGACGACCTGACGGACATTCACCCGTCCTACAAGTGGGAAATCGGCCGGCGGCTGGCGCTGGTGGCGCTGAATAAAACCTACGGCCTCACGGAGATAGTTGCTTCGGGACCAACTTTCCGGCAGATGAAACGCAAAGGTCAGGCGGCCGTGCTGACGTTTGACAACCAGGGCACGGGCCTGGTCAGCCGGGACGGACAACCGCTGACGGGGTTTGTAGTGGCCGGTAAAGACGGCGTCTTTCATCCGGCGCAGGTAACCATCGACGGCAATACGGTGGTGGTCAGGGCTGAGGCAGTGCGTAAACCGGTCGCGGTGCGCTTCGGCTGGGACGAAGCGGCACAACCGAATTTAATCAATAAGGAAGGCTTACCGGCCCGACCGTTCCGGACAGATAATCCCTTGGCCAGGACATTGAACTAACGAACATGAAACGAGCGTGTCTTTTTCTGATTACCCTGATGGGGTGCTGGCTGACAACCGTCGGGGCGTCGGATGCCGGCGTATCGGCGGGGGAGCTGCGGTGCGAACTGCTGACCAATCCGGAAGGCATTGATGCGCTGCGGCCACGGTTGAGCTGGACCATTACCGGCACGGGCCGCGGGATTGTGCAGACGGCCTGTCAGGTGCTGGTTGCGTCGAGTCCGGAAAAGCTGGCGGCCAATCAGGGCGATTTATGGGATTCGGGCAAACTGAATACCGCACAGAGCCTGCATATGGGGTATGCCGGTAAGGCGCTGAAAAGCCGGACGCGCTGTTTCTGGAAGGTAAAAGTCTGGACAAACCAGGGCGAAACCAGCTGGAGCGAACCGGCTTACTGGAGTATGGGTATCCTGCATTATGTAGAATGGAAAGGCCGCTGGATCGGGCTGGACCGTGCCTTTGCGTGGGACGATGAAAAGACCTTTGCCCGGTTGTCGGCCCGGTATTTCCGCAAGGAGTTTACTGCGAAAAAAGAAATCAGTCAGGCAACGGCTTATATCATCGGGCTGGGGCTATACGAACTGTATCTGAACGGACAGAAAGTCGGCGATCAGGTGCTGGCCCCCGGCCCGACCGATTACACGCAGGGGGTTAAGTACAACGCCTTTGACGTAACAAAACTACTGCGAAACGGCGCAAATGCCATCGGAACTGTACTGGGTAACGGGCGGTATTATGCCATGCGGCAGAATTATAAACCTTACAAAATCAAGACGTTCGGTTATCCGAAGCTGCTGCTGAATCTGGATATTACCTATGCCGACGGCAGTCGGGAGGTGGTCACGACCGACGAGTCATGGAGAGTTACGGCCGAAGGCCCGATCCGGACCAATAACGAATACGACGGTGAGGAATACGATGCTACCAAAGAGCTGACGGGCTGGACCACCGCCGGTTTCGACGATAAAAACTGGCTGAAGGCCGAACTTGTGCAGGAGCCGGGCGGACAGTACGAAGCCCAGATGAACCCCAACATGAAGGTGATGCAGACCATCCGGCCGGTGGGGCTGACCCGCCTGCCCGACGGACGCTACATCCTCGATATGGGCCAGAATATGGCGGGCTGGCTGCGGATGCGGGTAACGGGGCCGCGCGGCACGCAGGTGAAACTGCGGTTCGCGGAAACCCTGCAACCGGGCGGCGAACTCTACGTCCGGAACCTGCGCGACGCCAAAGTAACAGACCTGTATACCCTTAAAGGCGGGGGCGCCGAATCGTGGGAGCCGACGTTCATCTACCACGGCTTCCGGTACGCTGAGATTACCGGTTATCCGGGCACCCCGACCCTGAACGACTTCGACGGGCGGGTGGTCTACGACGACATGGCTACCATCGGCACATTCACCAGTTCAGACCCGACGCTGGATCAGATTCACCGGAATGCGTACTGGGGTATCCTGAGCAACTACAAGGGTATGCCCGTTGACTGTCCGCAGCGGAACGAACGCCAGCCGTGGCTGGGCGACCGCAGTACCGGCGCTTACGGCGAAAGCTTCCTGTTCGACAACAGCCGGCTATATGCCAAGTGGCTCGATGATATTGCGCAGTCGCAGAAAGCCGATGGCAGTATTCCCGATGTGGCACCGGCGTTCTGGCGTTATTACGGTGATAACGTGACCTGGCCAGGCACCTACCTGAACGTAGCCGACATGCTTTACCGGCAGTTTGGCGACCTCGAAACGGTCAGGAAACATTATCCGTCGATGAAAAAGTGGATGCTGTACATGGCCGACCGCTATACTGAAAATGGCCTGGTGACCAAAGACAAATACGGCGACTGGTGCGTGCCGCCGGAAGCGAAGGAACTGATTCATGCGAAGGATCCGGCCCGGATTACCGAAGGGGCACTGCTGGCTTCAGCGACATACATTCACCTGCTGCAAACGATGGAGCGGTTTGCCCGGCTGCTGGATGTACCGGCCGATGCCGAAGCGTTTTCCGGCACCGCCGCCACCATGAAAACGGCGTTCAACCAGCGCTTTCTGAACCAGACAGCGGGTCAGTACGGCAACAATACCGTTACGGCCAACCTGTTGCCGCTGGCATTCGGTATTGTGCCGGAAACGGCAAAGCCGCAGGTAATGGCGTGTATTACCGATAAGATTCTGAACGAAAACAAAGGCCATATCAGCACCGGCGTCATCGGTACCCAATGGCTGATGCGTGGCCTGACCGATAACGGCCGCACGGATATTGCCTACCGGATTGCCACCAACCGCGGCTACCCGAGCTGGGGATACATGGCCGATCACGGGGCTACCACCATCTGGGAACTCTGGAACGGCGACACGGCCAATCCTGAAATGAACTCCGGTAATCACATTATGCTCCTGGGCGACCTGCTGGTGTGGTACTACGAGCACCTGGCAGGGATTCAGTCGGCTCCGGATGCACCGGCGTTTAAAACGATTGTCATGAAGCCAGAACTACCGGCGGGGCTGAATGCCGTCAACGCGTCGTATCGCTCGCCATACGGGCAGATTGTGTCGGACTGGAAGCGGGAGAAAAACACTTTCAGCTGGAACATAACGATACCGGCCAATACCAAAGCCCTGGTGCATATACCGGCGCAGGAAGCGGGCCGTGTGCTGGAAGGCGGTAAGAAGGCTGCTTCGGCAGCGGGGATAAAACTGGTAAAAACCGAGGCCGGACGGGTTGTTTTTGAGGTGGGGTCGGGAACGTATACGTTCAGGAGCAGCCTGTAAACGAATGATGCATATGAAACTGAATGGAATAAAAGCACTGCTGCCCCTGTTGGTTTGCCTGAGTATCGGGCATCTGAGTCAGGCACAGCTGGCCAAATGGCAAACGGGGCTGATAAAGGACGAGTTTGTAGTGGAGAACCCGCCGTTTCCGGAAAGCCACGCGGCCACGATTGCCGAAACCCCCAACGGCCTGGCAGCCGCCTGGTTTGGCGGTACTAAAGAACGCAATCCGGATGTCTGTATCTGGGTCAGCCGGTACGAAAACGGGGCGTGGGGTGCGCCGCAAAACGTAGCCAACGGCATTGTCAACGACACACTACGGTATGCGTGCTGGAATCCGGTACTGTACCAGATTCCGGGGGGCGAGCTGATGCTGTTTTACAAAATCGGCCCGAGTCCGTCGAAGTGGAAAGGCTGGCTGAAAACGTCGGCAGACGGCGGGAAAACCTGGTCGGCGGCCAACCCCTTGCCGGATGGCTTTATCGGGCCCGTCAAAAATAAGCCGGTTCTGCTGGCAAACGGTAACCTGATTTGCCCGACAAGCACGGAAGGCGATGGCTGGAAGATTCACTTTGAGATAACGCCGGATTTCGGCAAGACGTGGCGCAAGGTCGGGCCGATTAACGACGGCAAAACCCTGAATGGTATCCAGCCAAGTGTCCTGGTACATAAAAACGGCAAACTACAGATACTGGCCCGCAGCCGCGACCGGGCGTTGCTCGAAGCATGGTCGTCGGATAACGGCGAAACCTGGTCGGCCCTGGCTAAAACCAACCTGCCGAACAACAATTCGGGTACGGACGCAGTGACGCTCCGCGACGGGCGGCAGGTGCTGGTCTATAACCACGTGCTGCCCCCCGGCACCCTGGCGAAAGGACCGCGTACCCCGCTGAACCTCTCCGTCTCGGACGACGGCAAGACGTGGAAAGCGGCGCTGATTCTGGAAGATTCACCGATCAGTCAGTATTCGTATCCGTCGGTGATTCAGACCAAAGACGGGATGGTGCATGTCATTTATACCTGGCGGCGGCAGAAGATCAAACACGCGGTCGTGAATCCAAAGAAGCTGAAAACCAAAACGATTGAAAACGGTATCTGGCCTGCACTGGACGGCTATTCGCCACCCGTAGCCGGAGAAATTACAAAAGACTGACGCATGACGCAGGCATTACACATACATTTTCCCGGTAAGCTGGTTTTCGGGAACGGCACGCTTTCCCAATTGGCCGGTGATCTGGCCGGTCTGGGCAAAAAAAAGGTGTTCATCGTAACCATCAGCCCGTTGCTGGGCCAGCTGGCACCACTGATCGCGCAGCTTACGGCAGCGGGTATTACGGTGCAGACCGATACCAGCATTGTGCAGGAGCCGACCTTCGCCGATTTCCGTGCGCTGATGGCCGTAGCCGAACCCTTCGACCCGGAGGTGGTGCTGGGCATCGGGGGCGGCAGTGTACTCGACGTGGCCAAGCTGGTTGCGGCGCAGCTGGGCAATGCCCAAACGCTGGCTGAGTACGTAGGTATCGGCTTGTTGGCAGGCCGCAGCCGGACGCTGATCTGCGTGCCGGCCACCTCGGGCACGGGCAGTGAGGTGTCGCCGAATGCGATTCTGGTCGATGAGACGGACAACCAGAAAAAAGGGATCATCAGCCCGTTTCTGGTGCCGGATCGGGTCTATGTCGATCCGTTGCTGACCCTGAGCGTTCCCCCGGCCATCACGGCAGCTACCGGTATGGATGCCCTGACGCATTGTCTGGAGGCCTACACTAACAAGTTCGCTCAGCCGCTGATCGACCTCTATGCGTTTGAGGGCATGCGCCTGATCGCCGCACATCTGGTGCAGGCGGTGACCAACGGATCAGACGAGGAAGCCCGTTCGCAGGTTGCGATGGGCAGTCTGCTGGGTGGTTTCTGTCTGGGACCGGTCAATACGGCCGGTGTGCACGCGCTGGCATATCCGCTGGGAAGCTTGTTTCATCTGCCGCATGGCTTATCCAATGCCTTGTTGCTGCCGTATGTCATGGCGTTTAATGCCCCGGCGGCTCCGGCCCGTTACGCGCAGGTCGCGCTGGCTCTCGGCTGTGAGCAGGGAGAAACTGACGGGGAGACCGCTCAGCGCGGGATTGCTAAAATACGGGAACTCAATCAGGCGTGCGGCATTCCGGCGCGGCTGAGTGAGGTTGGTATTCCGCATGAGGCGATCCCGGACATGGCCGGAGATGCCCTGAAAATTACCCGATTGCTGAAGAATAATCCGCGGGAGATTACCCTCGCCGATGCCATAACCATATACGAGGCCGCCTACTGAAGATGACTATGAAAAAGAAATACCGGGGCGTCATTGTTCCCATGGTTACCCCGCTGACCGAAACCCATACGCTGGATAAGGCGGGCGTCGAAAAAATTATGGCGAATCTGTACCGCCACGAAGCCATGCCGTTTATCCTGGGTACAACGGGCGAAGCGGCCTCGTTACCGAACGACCTGAAGCGGGAATACATCCGGACGGCCGCGCGGGTAAAACCGGCCGGGACGGTGCTGTACGCCGGCATTTCGTCCAATTGCCTGGAGGAGTCCGTGGCGTTTGCGCATGAAAGTTTTGACGCCGGAGTCGATGTGGTAGCCGCTACACTGCCGTCGTATTATACACTCCCGGAAAGCCAGATGCAGCGTTACTTCGAGCAGCTGGCCGACAAGGTGAAGGGGCCGATGATTATTTACAACATCACCGCCACTACCCACATGTCGATTCCGCTGGAGGTGCTGGATGAGCTGAGCTACCACCCGAATATTGTGGGCACCAAAGACTCGGAGCGTAGCCTGGAACGGCTGGACCGGTCGCTGAAGCTATGGGCCAACCGGCCTGATTTCAGTCATTTTCTGGGCTGGGCCGCTAAGTCGGCCTATGCGCTGATCAACGGCAGCGACGGGCTGGTACCAAGCACCGGCAACCTGTTCCCATCGATTTATCAGGAAATGCAGAAAGCCATTGCCGTGGGTGATCACGAACGGGCCTACTCGTGTCAGCACCAGTCGGATCTGTTTGGCAGCCTGTACCAGAGCGGCCGGACCCTGGGCGAATCATTGTGGTCCTTGAAAGTACTGATGCAGGAGCACAACCTCTGCCAGCCGCACGTTATGCCGCCCTTACAGCCGATGTCAACCAAAGAAGCCGCCGCGTTAATCGCAGGGCTGGAAGAATTATTGGTTAAAGAGAACGTTTAACATAAACCCCACCCCCGACCCCTCCCCTTAAAATAAGGAGAGGGGGGCAACCCCGTACGGGCGACCCCGTGTGGTCGCCCAAACCTGATCCCGTGTGGTCGCCCAAACCTGACCCCATGTGGTCGTCCGAAAAAAATATGACAACAAAACCAATCGTGGGCATAACGATGGGCGATCCTGCCAGCATCGGCCCCGAAATTGCGATAAAAGCCCTGCTTGATCCGGCGGTTTACGACAGCTGCAACCCGATTCTGGTCGGTGATGCCGGTGTGTTTACCGACATTGCACAGCGGCTGGGCCTTGCCGTCCGCATTCATCCCGTGACGCAGGTGCGTGATGCCCTGTTTACGCCGGGAACGGTCGATGTCTATGACCTGAACAATGTTGACCTGAGTCAGCTACGGTTCGGCGAGATTTCGGCCATGGCCGGTGAAGCAGCGTTTGCGGCCGTAAAAACGGTGATCGAACTGGCACTGGCCAACGAGGTAGATGCCACCGTAACCGGCCCGATCAACAAAAAATCAATCAACGAGGCGGGCCATCATTTTGCGGGTCATACCGAGATTTATGCCCACTATACCAACACCAAAAAGTATGGCATGCTGCTGGTTGAGGAGCAGATGAAGGTCATTCACGTTTCGACCCACGTCTCGCTGCGGCAGGCGTGTGATCTGGTAAAAAAAGACCGGATTCTGGAAGTAATCGACCTGCTACAGAACGGGCTGATTTCGCTGGGCGAAGAAAATCTGAAAATCGGGGTAGCCGGTCTGAACCCGCATGCGGGCGACTCAGGCCTGTTTGGTACCGAAGACGATCAGGAAATACTGCCCGCCGTTGAAGAAGCCCGCCGCCGTGGATACGATGTCGATGGCCCCGTACCGGCCGACACGCTGTTCTCAAAAGCCGCTACCGGCTACTACGGCGGTATTGTGGCGATGTATCACGACCAGGGCCATATTCCGTTCAAACTGACCGGCTTCAAGTGGAATGCCGCCAAACAGCAGATGGACAGCGTGAAGGGCGTGAACATCACGATGGGGCTGCCGATTATCCGTACCTCGGTCGATCACGGAACGGCCTTCGAAATTGCCGGCAAGGGTGTCGCCAGCCCCGACGCCATGCTCCTGGCCATCGAATCCGCCGTGAAGCTGGCGAAAAACAGGTAAAACGGAATGATATTCCGTTTAAGGCGCGGAGAGATATATGTTTGCAAACGGAATATCATTCCGTTTTACATAATACAACTATGCTATCCGTAATTGCTGATGACTTAACGGGGGCGGCTGAGCTGGCGGGTATCGGTATGACCTATGGCCTGCGGGTCGAACTGGCGATGACTGCCGATCCGGCGTCAACCGCTGATTTGCTGGTGGTATCGACCGATGCACGGTCGGTGGCCGAACCGGAGGCTGTGGCGCAGATGACCGCGGCAACGCAGGCGGTAAAGGCCCTGAAGCCGTCCCTGCTCTATAAAAAAATGGATTCCGTGATGCGGGGCCATGTGCTGGCGGAGGTGTTTGCCCAGATGGAGGTCGTGGGCACACCGAACGCCTTGCTGGTTTCGGCTAACCCGGCCCTTGGCCGAACGCTGACGGGCGGTATCTATTACGTCAACGGTGTCCCGATTGCCGGGACGCATTTTGCGCAGGACCCTGAGTTTCCAGTCTGGCACTCCGACGTACTGACCCGCCTGCGGGCCGACCGTACGAAGGTGTTTATCCGCCCGACCGGTAGTCCGCTGCCGGAGCAGGGCATTGCCATCGGCGAAGCCGCGTCGGTCAGCGATCTGGCCGTCTGGGCACAGACCGTCGGGCCGGAAACATTTCTTGGTGGCGCGGCTGGTTTCTTTACCGCCCTGCTCGACGCCCGCGGCTTGCAGAAACAGGCTGTACCGGAGCCATTTATATTTCCGGAAACGGTCCTGTATGTATCAGGGACGGCTTTTGGCAAGAGTGTCGCCCTGGTGAAAGATGCTGCTGACAAAGGCCATACCGTGCGTTACATGCCTGTCGGGCTGATGCGGGCTGACCGCTTCAGTGAGGAGGAACTGCAGGCCTGGACATCGCTGGTGGCGGCGGATATGCTGTTGCAGAAGCCGGTGATCATGGCCATCCGTCCCGATGAGCAGGAGACGTTTGACGCCCTGCACCTCCGCGAATGCATGGCAAAGGCCGTGGCACAGGTACTTGCCAAAACACCGGTGCCGGAACTGGTCATCGAAGGCGGCTCAACGGCCTCGGCGATCCTCCGGCAACTCGGCATTCAGCGGCTGACACCGGTGCAGGAGCTTGGCCCGGGCGTGATCCGGATGCAGGCCATTGAGCGGCCTGCCGTACACATTACCATGAAGCCGGGCAGTTATGCATGGCCCGAAACCCTTTGGACTTTTTGATTTGTTTCTGAACGCATGTCAACCCAGACCCTGAGCGTACTTGATTACCTGATCATCGGCATTGTGCTGCTGATTAACCTGTTTTTCGGCTTACGATATGCCCGTAACCAGCAAACGACCGAGAACTATTTCGCGGCCAAAGGGCGTGTGCCGGCCTGGGCCATCGGCATGTCGCTGCTGGCTACCCTGATCAGCAGTGTTACGTTTCTGGGTTACCCGAGCGAGGGGTATGCCAACAACTGGATTCTGCTGGTGCAGGGGCTGATGGTGCCCGTTGTGCTGCTCGGTACGATCTGGTTTATTGTGCCGCTCTACCGTAAGGTAATCGGCCTCAGTACCTACGAATATTTTGAAAAGCGGTTCGGGGCCGTAGCACGGTATTACAGTTCCATCGCCTTTGTGCTCCGGCAGTTTTCGGGCATGGGAACGGTCTTTTTCCTGCTGGCCGTGGCACTGACCCGCATGACCGGAGCCGATACGTTCTACGTCATTGTTATTGTCGGACTCATCATCATTGCCGTAAACCTGCTGGGAGGGATTGAGGCGGTGATCTGGCTGGATGTTTTTCAGGGCTTTATGCTCTTTGCCAGCGGCATCCTGTGCGTGGCCGTGCTGATTTTTTCGGTAGACGGCGGGTTGCCCGAAATTCTGGATGTGGCCTCCGCCAACGGCAGGGCAGGGTTCGGCCCGTATGACATGGATTTTACGCAGCTGACGTTCATTGTCATGGTCATCAACGGGGCGTTTTATGCCATTCAGAAATACGGAACCGACCAGACAGTGGTGCAGCGGTATCTGACGGCAAAGACCGATAAAGCGGCCATCCGTGCGTCGATTCTCGGTATCTCACTGACGGTGCCGGTCTGGAGCCTGTTTATGTTTATCGGCACGGCGCTGTTTGTTTATTACCGTCAGCACCCGTTGCCGGAAGCCATGCGTCCCGATGCCGTCTTCCCGTATTTCATCATGACTCATTTCCCGAAAGGGGTAATCGGGTTTATTCTGGCCGCCATGATTTCGGCCGCCATCTGTAGCCTCAGCGCCGATCTGAACTCGCTGGCCGCCGTGGGCCTCGAAGATTTCTACAAAAAACTGCGCCCTAACGCGCCTGACAAGACCTATCTGAGGGTCAGTAAGCTGATTGTGGTGGTGTCGGGGCTGATTGCCATCGGCATCGGGGCCATCTACCTGAATGCGGGTAATGAAGGTGTTCTGGGCATTGTCTTTACGCTGTACGCCATTTTCTCGGGTGGTATCGTCGGTATTTTCCTGCTGGGCATTTTCAGCCCGCGCGCTAACTGGCAGGGCGTTAACATCGCCATTCTGGTCTGTATCCTGTTCACGTCCTATGCCTTTCTGACCTCCACCGAAATCGGCTACGGAGACAATAAAAAACTGCTGCTCGACCTGGGTGCGTATAACTTTTCGCACCACAAGCTGATGCTGGGCGTGTATAGCCATCTGGTTGTCGTAGGGGTCGGTTATGTGGCCAGTCTGTTTTTCCCGAAACCGGACCTTGACGAAAACCTGTTGTATCGGGGCTGGCGGAACGGAAAAAAAGCCGAAGCGGCACATGCGGCTTCAACCCGCGTGAAGGCGATGGTGGTGCTGCTGGTGGCCGGCACGGGCCTGTCTGCTTCCGCACAAACGGCCGATGATGCCTTCCGGCAACCGATGAAGACCGTCATTACGCAGCTGGAAAAGCGGTATGCCATCAAAATCCGCTACCCCGAAGAGCTGGTGAAAGACCGGTACGTGACCTACGCGGGCTGGCGGTTCCGGCCCGATGTAGATAAAACCCTGCAAGCGGTCTTTGCATCCCAGGACATTACCGTTGCTAAAGAAGGCGAAGGGAAATACAAATTACAGGCTTACCAATACCACCTGAAAACACCCGAAGAGGGTAAACTCCAGCTCGACTACCTCGCTTCGCTTTACCGCGACCGGGCGGGTTGGGAGGCCCGTAAAGCGGCGCTGAAAACCTGCCTGCGGGCATCGCTGAAGCTGGATCAGATGCCCGCCAAACCAAACAGTCAGCCCATCATCACGAATAAACGGCAGTATGCAGGGTATACGGTCGAAAACGTAGCGATCGAAACCGTGCCGGGCGTCTATGTGTGCGGGTCGCTGTACAAGCCGCTGAATACCAGCCGGCCGATGCCCGTGGTGCTGAGCCCCGACGGGCATTTCGGCGACGGCCGCTACCGGTCCGATTGCCAGTACCGGTGCGCCACGCTGGCGCGGATGGGCGCTATGGCGTTCAGCTACGACCTCTTTGCCTGGGGCGAATCGGCCCTCCAGTTTCAAGGCGAAGACCACCGCCGGAGCCTGGCCCAGACAATGCAGATCCTGAACGGCATGCGGATTCTGGACTGGTTGCTGACGCAGAAAAACGCCGATCCGAAGCGGGTGGCCATCAGCGGGGCCTCGGGCGGTGGCAGTCAGACGATGCTCATGACAGCTATCGAAGACCGGATTGCGGTGAGTGTGCCGGTGGCTATGCTGTCGTCGTACCACAGCGGCGGCTGTCCGTGCGAGAGCGGGATGGGTGTGCACCTGTGTGAGGGCGGTACCAACAACGCGGAGATTGCGGCCATGGCGGCCCCGCGTCCGCAGCTGGTCATCAGCGACGGCAAAGACTGGACGCAGCATGTACCCGACACCGAATTCCCGTTTCTGCAACGGACCTATGGCTTTTACGGCCAGACCAACGCGCTCGAAAACGCCCATTTCCCGCAGGAAGGCCACGATTATGGCGTCAACAAGCGGGCAGCGATGTATTCGTTTCTGGCCCGTCACCTGCATCTTGACCTGAAAGCGGTCCAACATCCGGACGGGAAAATTGATGAGTCGGCGGTGACCATTGAGCCGTTTCCGGCCATGTATGTTTTCGGGCCGAAAGGCGGGCAGTTGCCGGCCAACGCCATTCACTCGTTTGCGGATCTTGAAAAGCAGGTCGGGAAGTAGCATAAACAGGTTTACCACATAGGCACATAGACCACATAAGATGCTGAATATCTGTTTTTTCTGTACTTCTGTGTTGTGTATAGTAGTTTGATAATCAATTATATATGAACCTGACCCGTCGCGGATTTATATCCCGCAGCGCTGCTTTTGCTGCTGTGCTGTCGCTGAACCCTACTGCGCTTTGGGCCCAAAAGTCGCCGCGCTACCGGATTGCGGTGGTAGATGTAATGATTCTGAAACGGCAGAAGCTGGGTGCGCTGCCGCTAACGGCAGAAATCGGAGCCGACGGGCTGGAACTGGACATGGGCGGGCTGGGCAACCGGGATACTTTTGACAACCAGCTGGCAAAGCCGGAAATCCGGCAGCAGTTTCTGGACAAGGCCCGTGAACTGAATCTGGCTATCTGCTCAATCGGTATGACGGGTTTTTATGCCCAGTCGTTTGCAACCCGCCCGACGTACCAGCGGATGATTCAGGATTGCTTCGACACCATGCAGGCGATGGGCGTCAAGGTGGCGTTTCTGCCGCTGGGGGTGCAGGGCGATCTGGTGAAAAATCCGGAACTGCGGCCGGCCATTGTCGAGCGGCTGAAAGTGGTCGGGAAAATGGCGAAGAAGGCGGGCGTAACTGTCGGGATCGAAACGGCGCTGGATGCCCGGGGCGAGGTTGAACTGCTGAAAGAAATCGGCTCGAAACACATTCAGATTTATTTCAACTTCTCGAATCCGCTGAAATCGGGCCGGGACCTGTACGACGAACTCCGGATTCTGGGCCGTAAACGGATTTGCCAGATTCACTGTACCGACGATGACGGGGTCTGGCTTCAGAACAACACCCGCCTCGACATGCCGAAGGTGAAACAAGTGCTTGATGACATGGGCTGGAAGGGCTGGCTGGTCATCGAACGGTCCCGCGATGCCAGCGATCCCCGCAATGTGAAAAAGAATTTCGGGGCTAATACCGCCTACATGAAATCGGTTTTTCAATCCTGAAATGCCATTGTCATACCACATAGACACATAGAGCACATAAGAATAAAAAATCTTTGTTTCCTTATGTGGCTATGTGGTATGGTAAAATACTGAAAATCAACGTGTTTTTGCCTGATGGCCGGAAGCCCGGAAAGTAGCCGGTATATATATCCTCAGTTAATCCTAAAACCTAATATGAAAAAATACCTCCTGACCGGCTTTATGGCCTTGTACCTGCTGGCTCCGGCGTTGGCACAGAAGCGGGCGACCTGGATCTGGTATCCCGGCGATTTCGAAGTATGGCTCGGCAACAACATGCAGAATCGCCGGACTGAACGCGGCACGTTTCTGCCCCCGTTTTGGAAACTCGACAGCCACTACAATCTCATCGACTTTCACAAGGATTTTGACCTGGCCGAAGCCGAAGACGTGGCGCTTGCCGTTGAGGGGAAATACAATGTCAAAATCGACGGTAAGGCGTATCCGGGCTTTCCGAAGCGGATTCGTGTGCCCGCCGGTAAGCATAAAGTGAGCCTGAAAGTGTTCTGCCAGGACCGTGTGCCGGCCATCTACGTGAAGGGTAAAAACGTGGTGTCGGACGATACGTGGCTGGTGACGTTTGAGGACAAGGAGTGGATCGACGAGACCGGCAAGGCATCTGATCAGTCGGGGACAACGTGGTTGCTGGCCGGCTCGTGGAATTTTGACGACATCAATACCCCGCCGTCGACATTCCGGCTGGCGACGAAGCCGCAACCGGCCGTGAAAACCACCCGGACAGGCAAGTCGTTTTTCCTGGACTTCGGTAAAGAGACCTTTGGTCAGGTTAAACTGCACGGGCTGACGGGAAAGGGCAATGTCGATATTTATTACGGCGAATCGGCCGAAGAAGCCCGCACAACAGCGACCTGCGAAACGCTGGATCATCTGGAAATCAGTCAGTCGGCGAAACAGGACTCGGTGATGGAACTGACCAAGGCCTTTCGGTATGTGAATGTGCAGGTCGACGGCAGCGTCTCCATCGACTCGGTGTCGATGCTGTACGAGTACCTGCCGGTGGCGGACCGGGGCAGCTTCCGGTGTTCCGATGAGGAAATCAACAAAATCTACGACGTCGCCACGTATACCCTGCACCTGAACACCCGCGAGTTTTTCATCGACGGCATCAAACGTGACCGCTGGATCTGGTCGGGCGATGCCAACCAGAGTTACCTGATGAACTACTACCTGATGTTTGATTCGCCGTCGGTGACGCGGACGCTGCTGGCGCTGCGGGGCAAAGATCCGGTGACGAGCCACATCAACACCATCATGGACTACACGCTCTACTGGTTCATCGGCATTTACGACTACTACCAGCACACGGGCGACAAGGCGTTTATTAAACAGTTTTATCCCCGGATGCAGAGCCTGATGAATTACTGCCTCGGCCGCCGCAACAAAAACGGCCTCCTCGAAGGCCTGGCCGGCGACTGGGTATTTATCGACTGGGCCGAAGGGCTGAGCAAAAAAGGCGAGGTGAGTTTTGAGCAGCTGCTGTTTGCCCGCAGTCTGGAAACGATGGCGTTATGTGCGCAGGTTGCCAACGACGCCCCGAACGCGGCCATGTACAGCAAGCTGGCCGCTGATGTGAAAGCCAAACTGTTTGCCAATTACTGGAATGAGCAGAAACAGGCGCTGGTGCACAGCCGCGTGGATGGCGTACCGACGGAGAACGTGACCCGCTACGCCAACATGTTCGGTATTTTCTTCAACTACTTTACCGAAGCGCAGAAGCAGGGGGTGAAGCAGAACGTGTTGCTAAACAATAACATCCAGAAAATCACGACACCTTACATGCGTTTTTACGAACTGGAAGCGCTCTGTGCGATGGGTGAGCAGTCGTATGTACTGAACGAAATGAAAGCCTATTGGGGCGGCATGCTGAAACTGGGTGCGACGACATTCTGGGAAGAATACAACCCAACCAAAAAAGGGGCGGAACACTATGCGATGTATGGCCGAGAGTTCGGCAAGAGCCTGTGCCATGCGTGGGGTGCCAGTCCGATTTACCTGCTGGGCAAGTATTACCTGGGTGTGAAACCAACCGCACCGGCTTATGCTACCTACCTGATTGAACCAACATTAGGCGGCTTGCAGTGGATGGAAGGAAAGGTGCCTACGCCCGATGGCGAGGTGACGCTGACATGCAGTACTAAAGAGATCAGCGTAATCGGCACAAATGCCGGTACAGGAACGCTGCGGTTCCGTAGCAAAACTAAACCCGTCTGCCGCCAGGGGGAGGTACGGGCTACCGGCAGCGGCATGTACGAGCTGACGGTCGAAAAAGGCAAACATTATGTCGTGACGTATCAGCTGTAAAAGCGATGTTTCGCAGCTCCGAAACGATAGAACAAGGATAAAAACGAATGTGGGTTAACCGATTTTTCTGGCTGATTGCAGGTACGTTCGGCATGCTGACGGCGGGAGCGCAGCCGGTGCAGGTCACGGCGTTGCGGTGCGAATACCGCATTAATCCGGTGGGTGTGCAGACGCAGAAACCATCCCTGAGCTGGCAGCTCCGGAGCGATGGCCGTAACGTGACGCAAACCACCTACCGGATTCTGGTGGCCGACTCGCCGGAAGCGTTGCGGACTAATACCGGCAATTGCTGGGACTCGGGCGAACAACGGTCTGATGCCTCCATTCAGGTCCCGTATGGCGGAAAAACGCTGGTTGCGGCCAAACGCTACTACTGGAAAGTCAACGTCCGGGATAACCGGCACAATAAATCGGTTTGGAGTGCGGTGAACAGCTGGCAGATGGGCCTGTTGCAGCCGTCGGACTGGCAGCAGGCACGCTGGATTGCGTACGAAAAACTGCCCGATTCGCTGGTCAATCCGTTGCCGACCGACGGCAAAAAGGACATCGTAACGGGCGGGAACGTGTTGCCGATGTTCCGTAAGGTGGTGGCCGTTGATAAGCCCATCCGGCAGGCGACTCTGTTTATGGCCGGTTTAGGGCATTTCGATCTGCACCTGAACGGCAGCAAAGTGGGCGACCACTTCATGGATGCGGGCTGGACCAAATACGATAAAGAGGCCCAGTACGTTGCCTTTGACCTGACAAATCAACTGAAATCGGGCGAAAATGTGCTGGGTGTGATGTTGGGCAACGGCTTTTACTACGTGCCGCCGGTCAAGGGCCGCTACCGCAAGCTGAAGGTGATGTTCGGTTACCCGAAAATGATCTGCCGGCTGGCCATCACGTACCAGGACGGTACAACGGCCGATGTCCTGAGCGATGGTTCCTGGAAAACCGCTCCGTCGCCAATCACCTTTTCAAGCATTTACGGCGGCGAAGATTACGACGCTACGCGGGCGCAGCCTGGCTGGGACCAGACTGGTTTTACCGACACCCACTGGCGGCCGGTGCTGCTGACCGATGGCCCGCCGTCGCTTATTGCTCAGAGTCAGGAGCCGTTGACGGTGGCCGAAACGTTTAGTCCGAAAAGCAGTCAGAAACTTCCTGCCGGTGATCAGGTGGTTGATTTCGGGCAGAATGCCTCGGGGATTATCGAGTTGTCGGTGCGGGGGCATCGCGGGGATACGGTGCGCATCTATCCGGCCGAATTACGCAAAGCCGACGGATCGGTTAATCAGAAGGCAAGCGGCAGTCCGTTTATTTTTACCTACGTGCTGAAAGGCGCGGGAGTTGAGACATGGCGTCCGCAGTTTACGTACTACGGGTTCCGGTACGCGCAGGTGCATATGAGTCCCGTCAATCCGGCGAGTCAACCCGAATTGATCAATATCAGGAGTTTACACATCCGGAATGCCGCCGCCCGCATCGGTGATTTCTCCAGTTCAAACGACCTGTTCAACCGCACAAATACGCTGATTGACTGGGCCATTAAGAGCAATATGGTCAGTGTGTTTACCGATTGCCCGCACCGCGAAAAACTCGGCTGGCTGGAAGAACTGCATCTGGTCGGCGCTTCGGTGCGGTATCAGTACGACATTGCCAGTCTGCTCAAAAAGGCTGTGCACGACATGCGTACATCGCAGCTGCCCGACGGACTGATTCCGGAAATTGCACCGGAATACGTCAGATTTGATTGGGGAGGCGGTATTTTCCGCGATTCGCCGGAGTGGGGGAGCAGCGCCATCATCGTGCCGTGGTACCTGTATCAGTGGTTCGGCGAGACAAAAGAACTGGCCGACAGCTACCCGATGATGCAGCGCTACATCGCCTACCTGGGAACTAAGGCCACCAACCACATCCTGTCGCAGGGCCTGGGCGACTGGTATGATCTGGGGCCTAAACCACCGGGCGTCTCACAGCTGACACCGATGGGCGTTACCGGTACGGCCATCTACTACTACGATCTGACCATTATGGAGCAGATTGCGACATTTTTGGGGAAAGCCGGCGATGCCCGGCAATACCGGTCACTGGCGGTGGAGGTGCGCAAGGCATTCAACAACGCGTTTTTTAACCGGGAAACCAAACAATACGCCACCAACAGCCAGACAGCCAACGCTATGGCACTGTTTATGAAGCTGGTTGAGCCGCAGTACGAAGCGGCGGTCGTGGATAATCTGGTTGCCGACATCCGGAGCCGGAACAACAGCCTGACGGCCGGAGACATCGGGTATCGCTACCTGCTGCGGGCGCTCGAAAACGCGGGCCGTTCAGACGTGATCTATGCGATGAATAACCGCTCGGATGTGCCGGGCTACGGCTACCAGCTGGCGAAAGGCGCCACCGCGCTGACGGAATCGTGGCAGGCCCTGCCGACGGTATCCAACAACCACTTTATGTTGGGCCACCTGATGGAGTGGTTCTACGCCGGACTGGTCGGGATCAAACAGGAAGAAACGTCAGTCGCCTTTAAGCGGACGGTGATTTATCCGCAGCCGGTGGGCGATGTGATGCACGCGCAGGCGTCCTACGAATCACCGTACGGCCGGATTCAGTGCGCCTGGCAACGCACCGGCACCACCTTCGACCTGACGGTTGAGATTCCGCCCAATACGACGGCCACGGTCTATCTGCCCGCCGACGGCAGCAGTCCGGTACGGGAGGGTGGCCGGGTCGTCAAGCCGGTCAGCCACGCCAATGGCCGTGCACAGGTCCGGATCGGGTCAGGGACGTACCGGTTCCGGACGAGGGTTGGCGGGCTATAAAGAAAGATGCCTGGCGGCCGGGGGGGGGGGGGGGGGGGGGGGGTGGGATAATAGAAAAGGGGGCGGCCCCCCCCCCCGGCAGAAAGAAGAAAGG